>NZ_JADOTW010000009.1 GCF_015645095.1 Halomonas sp. 328 | reverse complement strand
GGCCAAGCGGCCAAGCGGCCAAGCGGCCAAGCGGCCAAGCGGCCAAGCGGCCAAGCGGCCAAGCGGCCAAGCGGCCAGGGAGGATCGTCGGGGCGCCTGGCGGCGCCAATCGTCCGGAATCCGGACTCCCACAAAACCTGTGACTTAGCGGTGATGTCGTGGGAATTCGGCTATGCCGAGTGATGGGACAGGAAAACCCGAGGCGCCTGGCGGCGCCAATCGCCGAGACGTCGGACCGCAGCTAAAGCTAGCTCCCACGGTGATACTGGGGGGGGATCTAAGGCGCCTGACGGCGCTAATATATCGGACGCAGCTAAAACCAGCTCCCCAGGTGGGGAGCTGGCTCCGGACTGGCGTTGGTTACTTCCTGCGGCCCAGTTGGGCGTCGAGGGCGTCGAACTGCTGGGTGAGGTACTGACTGGTCTGGTTCATCTGGGCGATCATGGCGTCGAGCTGGCCGAATTGCACCCGGTAGCGGTCGATGGTGCGGTTGATGCTCTGCTCCATGCGGGCATGGCGTTCGACCAGGCTTTCGGCGCGACCTTCGGCGCCTTCGATGGAGCGCTTGACGATGCCGTTGCTGTCCAGCAGCTGGCCCAGGGTCTTGTCCATCTGCCCCGCCAGCCCCCCGGCCTTGTCGGCGCCGGCGAAGAACTCGCCCAGGCCGGCCATGTTCTCGGTGACCAGTTCGCCCAGCTTGTCGTCATCCAGCTTGAGGGTGCCGTCGCGCTGCAGGGTGATGCCCACTTCGCTGAGCATGCGCAGCTCGCCCTCCCCCACACCACCACCCAGCACGCCACGCAGCCGCGACTCGATGGTGCGCACGGCATTGTCGCCGATCAGCTCGCCGGCGGCGCCGCTGTCGCCATTGTAGGCGGTCAGCTTGCCGATGGTGCCCTTGAGGTCGTTGAAGGCCTTGACGAAGCCGCTGACCGCCTCGCGCACCTTGAGGGTGTCCTGCTCCACACGCAGGGTCTGGGTCTGGCCCTCGGCGGTGGTCTCCTCCAGGTTGAGCGTCACGCCCTGGATGGCGCCCTCCACCCGGTTGCTGCTGCTGACGATATCGATGCCATTGACCTTGATCAGGGCATCGTCGCCGGCCTGGGTAATCACCTGGTTATCGGCGAAGCTGGCCACATCGTCCTTGGCATCGGCACTCAGGATATCGTGGAAGTTGGTGCTGGCGATGGAGGCGTCGGCACCGGTCTCGGTGGAGCTCAGCGCCAGGCGGTAGCCGCTGCCATCGTTGACGATGGAGGCCGTGACGCCGGCCTTATCCTGGGCGTTGATGGCATCGCGGATCTCCTCGAGGCTGCTGCCGGCGGCGATTTCGACCTCGACCTTGATGTTCTGCGGCGGCTCCTGGTCATCCAGGCCGGCGAAGGTCAGCTCCAGGGTGGTATCGGCCTCCACCAGGGGGCTGTCCGCCTCGCTGACCCGCTGGGTGGCCAGGGTGCCGGCGCTGGCCAGCTGGCTCACTTCCACCTGGAAAGTGCCGGGCTGAGCGGTCTTGCTGGCGGTGGCGGTAAAGGCATCACCGCGCACGTTGGTGGAGAGGCTCTGGAAAAGCGAGGCGTCGTTGAGCTTGGCCACGCTGTCCTGGAAGGTGGTCAGCGCCGACTGCAGCTGGCCATAGGCGGAGATCTTCGCCTGCTGCTGCGCCTGCTGACGCTTGATGGGTTCCAGCTTGCCGCGCTCGGCATCGCGCAGCTGATCCAGCAGGCCGTTGAGGTCCAGTCCCGAGCCGATGCCGAGTGATGAAATTGTTGCCATGAGTTACCGCTCCTTGAGTCCCCATCGCGGGTCCGTAAGGGGGTTATCGGCGGAGCGGCGGAGAACTTTAGGGCGATTTTCGAGGGCCAAGGGGACACTCGGGGCGCCTGGCGGCGCCCATCGCCGAGGCGTCGGACCGGCCGAATCAGCGCTCTTGAAGAAAACCGGGTGGTTCAACCGAGGCAGAGCAGGTGCAGAACATCCCGAGAGGTCAGCGACCCGCTTGCGACCCTTCAACTAGACACTTAAACTATCTGTACATAGTCTTTGTGTATGCTTATGGATTATCAGACCGCTCGGCACCGCTTCGATGCCTGGGATCGCCAGGAAGGACGCAGCCTGTTTACCCGGCGCGACCTGGCGAAGCTCTTCCCCGAAGATAGCCCCAAGACACTGCAGGAAGGCATCAACCGGCTACGCCGACAGGGGCTGCTGGAGGCCGTTTCCCGGGGCATTTACCGCTACGCCCTGGCCAGAACCGACGCCCCCTATCTTCTCGAGCGCATCGCTTGTGCCATGCGCCGAGGGGAATACAGCTACGTCAGCCTGGAGTCGGCCCTGTCGGAGTATGGCGTTATCTCGCAGATTCCCGTCGACCGCCTCACCATCATGACCACCGGGCGCAAGGGCACCTACCGCACGCCCTACGGCACCATCGAGTTCACTCACACCAGCCGCCCGGTTTCCAAGGTGCTGGAACGGGCACGCGACGTAGGACGCCCCCTGCGCCTGGCGACTCCCGCGGCGGCCTGGGCCGACCTGAAGCGTGTGGGCCGCAATACCCATCTCGTCGATAGCGAGGCACTCGCCAATGATTGATCCCGCCGACTTCGAAACACTGGTGGCCCGCGCCATGGCCGAGCCGGGCAGGCAGGCCATGCGCCCGGTGATCGAGAAGGAGCTGCTCCACTTCGATATCCTCTTCGCCCTCGACCGCGAGGGCTTGCTCGACGACCTGACCTTCCAGGGCGGAACCTCGCTCCGGCTATGCTACGGCGCATCACGTTTCAGTGAGGATCTGGACTTCGCCGGAGGGCGGGACTTCCAGAGCGACAGGGTGGCCGCGATCAAGGCATGCATCGAAACCTATGTCAGCCGACGTTACCGCCTCGAGGTGACCGTCAAGCCTCCCAGAGTCCTGCGCCATGAGCCGGCCTATGCGGAGGTCAAGGTCGATAAGTGGCAGGTGGCCGTAGTGACCTCGCCCAGCCGTCCCGACCTTCCCAAGCAGCGCATCAAGCTGGAAATCGCCAATATTCCGGCCCATACCCGCCAAGCCAGAAACCTGCAGGTGCATTACCCTTTCCTGCCGGATGGCTACAGTGATCTGCTGGTTCTCTGCGAAAGCCTCGACGAGATACTGGCCGACAAACTGGTCTCCCTGGTCAATACGCAAAAGTACGTGCGACACCGCGACATCTGGGACCTGCAGTGGCTCAAGCAGCAGGGGGCTACCCCGAACATCGGTTTGGTAACGCAGAAACTGAGGGACTATCGTGTCGAGGATTATCTCGGCAAGGCGACGGCCATGATCGACAGGCTGCCCGAGATCATCGGCGGCGATGCCTTCAGGCACGAAATGACACGCTTCCTGCCTGCCGATACGCTCGAACGCACCCTGCTCAGGGCCAAGTTTACCGACTTCCTCTGCCGAGAGCTGAGCGAGACGCTAGGCGCCGTGGTATCCGAACTGGAAGGGGCCTCTCCCCCTTCCCAGGAGTTCAGGCTTTAGGCCATGTTTCGATACCGGGGCGCCTGGCGGCGCCAATCGCTCGGAAGAACCGGGACGCCGGATCGCCGGACTCCCACAACACCTGTGGCTTAGCGATGGCCTCGTGGGAACTCGGCTATGCCGAGTGATGGGCCGAGGGTCGATCAGTCGCGGCCGAGCTGGGCGTCCATGGCGGCGAACTGCTGGGTGAGGTAGTCGCTGGTCTGGTTCATCTGGGCGATCATGCCGTCGAGCTGGCCGAACTGGACCCGGTAGCGCTCCAGGGTCTGGTCGATGCTCTGCTCCATGCGCAGGTAGCGCTCGCCCAGGCGCTCGATGCTGCTCTCAGCGCCGCTGATGGACCCCTCCAGGGCGCCGTTACTGCCCAGCAACTGATCCAGGGTGGTGGTGAGCTGCCCAGCCATGCCGCCGTTCGTCTCGTCGCCGGCGAAGAAGGCCCCCAGGGCGTCCTGATCAGTGGCGATCACCTCATCCAGGCGGTCGGCATCCAGGGAGAGGGTGCCGTCGAGCTCCAGCGAGATGCCGATGTCGCTAAGCATGGCCAGCTCGCCGCCGCCCTCCACGCCGCCGGAGAGGACTCCGCGCAGCCGTGATTCGATGGTGCGCACGGCGCTGTCGCCCAGCAGTTCGCCGGCCTGGCCGCTTTCCGCATCGAAGGCGGTGAGCTGGCCGATGGTGCCCTTGAGGGTGTTATAGCCCTCCACGAAACCCTGCACCGCCTCGCGCACGGCCCGGGTATCCCGCTCCACCACCACGGTGCCACTGCCCGCCTGCTGGAGGTCGAGGGTCACCCCCTGGATGGCGTCGTCCACCTGGTTGTCGGGGCTGGTGATGGCGATGCCGTTGACCGCGAAGCTGGCGTCCTGGCCGTCCTGGGTGATGGTGGCATCGCTCAGGGTGGCATCGGCGGCCATGGCGGCGAAGTCGGTGGCAATGATGGCGGCCTGCTCACCGGTCTGCTCCGACATCAGCGCCAGCCGATACCCCTCGCCGTCGTTGACGATGGAGGCAGTCACCGCCGCCTCGGGGTCGGCGTTGATGGCGTCGCGGACGTCTTCGAGGGTGCTGCCGGCGGCGATACTTACCGCGGTGTCGAGCTCGCCATCCTGGAAGTCGAGGTTCAGGTCGGCATCGGATTCGGTGAGCACGGTATCGAGAGCATCGACCCGCTGGGTGGCCAGGCTGCCGGCGCTGGCCAGGTGATCCACCTCGATGACGTAACGCCCCGGGCTCGCCTCGGCGCCGGCGGCGGCCGCCACCGCCTCGCCGCTGACATTGGCGGAGAGGCTCTGATAGAGGGCGGGATCGTTGAGCGCCTCGACGCTACCCTGGAAGCCCGACAGGGCCCCCTGCAGCTCACCGTAGGCGGAGATCTTTACCTGCTGGGACTGGATCTGCGCCTCGATGGGCTCGAGCTTGCCCCGCTCGGCCTCGTTGAGCTGATCGAGGAGGCCGTTGAGATCGAGGCCGGAACCGATGCCGAGGGAAGAGATGCTGGCCATGCGCTGCTGCCTTTGGTCGATGAGTGTCGCGCGGGTGAAGCGCCCTGCTCCCTATGCCCTCGGCGGTGTGAGCACGAACTTGAATGATCCGAAGAATTATTTGGCAAACCGGGTAGCCGGTCGGCTCAACCTAGCCCCTGCCACTCGGAACGTTCCGGCCAGGTGACCAGCCAGGCGGGGAGCTGCTCCGGCGGCATGGGGCGGGCGATGCCGTAGCCCTGGGCCTGGTGGCAACCCAGCGCCACCAGGGCGCGGGCGTGCGCCAGGGTCTCCACCCCTTCGGCGAGCATGGGGCGACCGAAGCGCTTGGCCATGTAGATGACGCTCTCGACGATGGCCATGTCGTTGGCGTCCACCAGCATGTCGCGCACGAAGCTCTGGTCGATCTTGATCAGGTCCACCGGCAGCTGACGCAGGTAGGTCAACGACGAGAAGCCGGTGCCGAAGTCGTCGATGGCAACGGCGATGCCCAGCGACTTGCAGCGGTGGATGGCCTCCAGGGCCGCCTGCATGTCGTGCAGGGCGGCGCTCTCCAGCACCTCGAGCTTGATCGAGCCGGGCGGCACCTGGGGGTGGGTCGCCAGCAAGGCCTCGAGCCGTGCCACGAAGTCGGGCTGGAGCAGGTGCACCGGGCTGATATTGACGCTGATCGGCAGGGTGATGCCGGCCTCTTGCCAGTCGCTCAGCTGCCGCAGGGCACGGTGGATCACCCACTCGCCCAGGGCCGCGGCCAGGGGGGTTCCCTCCACCACCGGCAGGAACTCCCCGGGGGCCAGCAGGCCGCGCTCGGGGTGCTGCCAGCGCACCAGGGCCTCCAGGCCCACCACCTCACCGCCGAGCATGTCCACCTGGGGCTGGTAGTAGAGGCGCAACTCGTCGTTGTCGATGGCCCGGGCGAAGCGGTCGCGCTGGGCCTGGCGCACCTGCAGCTGACGGTCGTGACCGGGATCGAAGCGGTGGTAGGTATTGCGGCCACGCTGCTTGGCCCGGTACATGGCCTGGGTGGCGTGGCGCAGCAGGACGTCACCCTCCTGCTCATCATCGGGGTAGAGGGTCACGCCGATGCTGGCGGAGAGCCGCAGCGTCTGGCCGTCGAGGCGAATCGGCTGGCGAATCGCCGTCAAGAGTCGCTCCAGGAAGGCCTCGTCCGGCTCCCGGTGCAGCAGCAGCACGAATTCGTCACCGCCGACCCGGGCCAGCACCTCGTCGCCGGCCAGCAGGTGGCTGACCCGGCGAGCGAAGCTGGCCAGCAGGCGGTCGCCGGCCAGCTCGCCCAACTGGTCGTTGATGCGCTTGAAGTGGTCGATATCCAGGGAACAGACCGCCAGGGTCTCGCCGGCGCCCTGAGCATGCACCATGGCATCCTGCAGCAGTTGGGTCAGCAGCTTGAGGTTGGGCAAGCCGGTCAGGGCGTCGAAGTAGGCCTCGCGACTGGCCCGCGGCCCCGGGCCGGCCAGGGAGCGGTCCAGGGCGGTGAGGGTCACCACATGGTGGGAAGTGGTGCCGCTGGGGTGGCGGACCCGGCGGAAGGAGAACAGGGTGGGACGGTCGCGACCCTGGGCATCGTGGAGGAGCATTTCCAGGCGCCCCTGCTCCTGCTGCAGCAGCAGTTGCCAGTCGGCCAGGCACTGGGAGGCCCCCTGCCGGGGGGCCACGAAACAGTCCGGCGAACGCCCCAGCAGGCTCGCCGCATCCAGGCCCACCAGGAGCTCCAGCGCCGGATTCACCGCCAGGATGCGCTGCCCGGCATCGGTAATCAGCATCGCCTCGCTGGCATCGAAGAACGCCTGCTCGACCTGGGGCATCGCGCTTCGCCCCCGGGTGCCCGGCAACTCGTCCGGCGCCGCTGGCCGGGGCGCGTTTCGTTCCGGCACCAGCCCTTGAGAAGAACACATACTCGGGCTCCTTAGCCGGTCATCTTGTGCTTGTTATATTAGAATTCAACACTAATACACCCGTCTTGGCCATCGACCATCACCCGGTTGCGCCCCTGCCCCTTGGCCTGATAGAGGGCCCCATCGGCCCGCTGCAGCAGGGCCTGGGCCGACTCGCCGGGACGCTGGCTGGCCACTCCCAGGCTGATGGTCACCGAGAGCCCCTCGATCGGTGCGTCGGCCACCGCCCGGCGCAACCGCTCGGCGATGCTCCGGGCCCCCGCAAGCTCGGTGCCCGGCAGCAGCAGGGTAAACTCCTCGCCGCCCCAGCGCGCCAGCCGGTCACCGGCACGCAGGCAGTCCTGCACCCGTCGGGCCAGGGCGCGGAGGATGTCGTCACCGCGGTCGTGGCCGTGGCGGTCGTTGACCGCCTTGAAGTGGTCGATATCGAAGAGCAGCAGCGACAGGGGACGCCCCAGGCACTCCGCCTCGGCCAGTGACTCCCGCAGGGCCGCATCGAAGCCGCGACGGTTCAGGGCCCCGGTCAGGTGATCCCGGGTCGCCTGGCGGGCCAGCTCGCGCTCCATGCGCTTGCGCTCGCTGATGTTATGGAACACCGCCACGAAGTTGCGGATCTCGCCGTGGTCGTCGGTCACCGCGGTGATCGACTGCCAGAGCGGATAGACCTCCCCGGCCTTGTTGCGATTCCAGATCTCGCCCTGCCAGTGGCCGGTGGTCAGGACCGCCTCCCACAGGGCCGCATAGAAGGCCTCGTCGTGGCGCCCCGACTTGAAGATCCGTGGCGTCTTGCCCACCACCTCCTCGGCCCGGTAACCGGTGATGGCGCTGAAGGCCGCATTGACCCGCTCGATGCGCATCTCGGCGTCGGTGATCAGGGTCGCCTGGCCGGTCTCGAAGGCGGTGGCCAGCAAGCGCAGCTCACTCTCGTGGCGCTTGCGCTGGGTGATGTCCTCCTTGACCACCACGTAACGCACCGCACCGCTCGACTCGTCGCGCACCGGAGTGATGATCTCCGCTTCCCAGTAGAGTTCGCCACCCTTCTTTCGATTGAGCAGCTCGCCGCGCCACACCTCGCCGGCCTCGAGGGTGCGCCACAGCGACTGGTAGACCGCCAGCGGCGTATGCCCCGACTTGATCAACGCCGGGGTCTGGCCCAGCAGCTCGTCGCGGCGATAGCCGGTCACCTCGATAAAGCGCCGATTGACGAACTCGAAGCGCCCCTCGGCATCGGTAATGGCAGTGGCCACCGGGCTCTGCTCGATGGCAATGGCCAGCAGGCGGCAATCGATACCGCTGGTATCGAGCGGCTCCGGCCGACCGACCGACGCAGATGCCAACCCCGGAACAGTCTCCTGCATCACTGATGAACTCCCTTCTTGTTATTGTCTCGGGCCCGATTCGTCGACCCCATCCTAAGCGCAGATCGCTCGCTTGAGGCGGATACCGCGTATCAGCGGGCAAGACTTCCCGGACAGGGGCTCCCCTGGATCGAGGATGCATTCGAAATAACGAAGGTAAGCGAGTCGCGGTCGCGAGGCGTTGATATGGATCAAGGAAGGCAGGGATGGAATTATAAGTGAACGATCACTTCCACCCGACGGTTGGCGGCGCGGCCTTCGGGGCTGTCATTATCGGCCAGGGGGCGGGTCTCGCCGTAGCCGATGGCGCGCAGCCGCGAGGCGTCGACGCCGGCACGCTCCAGCTGGCGCAGGATGACGATGGCCCGGGCCGAGGAGAGTTCCCAGTTGGAGGGGAAACGGTCGGTGAAGATGGGCCGGTCGTCGGAGTGCCCCTCCACCGAGACGGTGCCCTCATGGCGCTGGATGATCGCCACCAGGCGCTCGATCAGCTCGCGACCGGCCTCACTCAGCTCGGCGGTGGCGCTATCGAAGAGCAGCCGGTCCTGGATGCGCAGGTTGAGGCCTTCCGCCACCGGCGAGATCTCCACGCCTTCCAGGCTGGGCAGCTCGCGGGCCTCGTCGAGGCGAGCACTCACTTCCTCCTGAAGACGCTCGGCGCCGGCCAGGGCCTCGGGGTCGAGGCGATGGGCATTGCTCGGCGGCCGCTCGGTGACCACCAGGGTGAGGTCGTCCCAGGCCTCGGGATCCAGCCGGTCGTGCAGGGCGATCTCCGGCAGCTCGGGTAGCGGGGCAGGCCGAGACGCGGGGGAAGCAAAGGGCACCCGCCGCACCGCCAGGGTCGGCGCCGGCGCGGCGGGGCGCGGCGGCGCCCAGTCGATGGGCTGCGGCAGGTCGAGGGGATCCCGCCCGCGGGGGCCCGGCGAGGCCGGTACCCGCGGACCCGCCGCCACCTCCAGCGCCGCCGCCAGGGCGAAGAACGACAGCTCGGCTCGCGGCGCGTCTGACGCACCGGGGCTGGCCTCGGCGGGGCCACGAAAGACCGCGGCCAGGGAGAGCAGCAGCGCGAAGAGCGCCACCAGCAGGGTCATCATATCGATGTAGCTGAGCATCCAGCCCGCCTGCCCCTCGTCGGGCTCGAGCTCCTCGAAGAGGCTATCGTGGCGATGGCGGTCGCGATGACTAGCCGGCATGGGGGGCCTCGCCCTTCTTCCCGGCGGCATCGCTGCCGCCACGACGTCGCGGCAGCCGCCAGCGGCCCGGCGCACCCTCCTCCTGCCCCTGGCCATCACGCAGCTCATCATGATGATGGGCGATAAAGGACTTGAGGCTCTCCTCGATCACCGAGGGCAGGCGGCGCCGCGACATCAGCGAGATGCCCTCGAGGATCATGTTCATGGCGATCAGCCGCTGCTCGGTGCGCCGCTCCAGCTTGACGGCGATGGGCTTGAACACCAGGTTGGCCAGCACGATGCCGTAGAAGGTGGTCAACAGGGCCACCGCCATGCGCTCGCCGATCACCGTGAGCTGGCCGCTCTCGATCACGCCCAGCATGTTCACCAGCCCCACCAGGGTGCCGATCAT
Organism: Halomonas sp. 328; assembly: GCF_015645095.1. GTDB lineage: Bacteria > Pseudomonadota > Gammaproteobacteria > Pseudomonadales > Halomonadaceae > Bisbaumannia. Next base: position 120,968 of record NZ_JADOTW010000009.1, on the reverse strand, counting down.
GCCGAAGGCCGGCGCATAGAGGGCCATGGTGCGAAAGATCTGCGCCTCGGCCCGCTCCCGCGCCTTGAGCCGGGCGATGCGCCAGCGCAGCAGGTCGTGAATCTCCTCGTCGGGAGTGTGGTCGATCACCAGCTGCACCCCGGTGCGCAGGAAGGGATTGGGGGTCTGCTCCAGGCGCTTCTCCACCGCCCGCACATCGCCCTTGAACCACAGCCGGGCCAGGGCCACCAGCTCGGCGATATCTTCCTGCTCGTGGCGATTCTCGCGACGAAACACCAGGCCGACCAGGCGCACCACCCGCACCACCTCGCGCAAGGGGTAGCTGATGAAGGTGGCCGCCAGGGTGCCGGTGATGACGATGGCCAGCCCCGGCAGGTTGAGAAAGGCGGCGGTACTGTCGGCACTCCACAGCACCACGCTGGCCAGCATCAGCAGGCTGGCGACGATTCCAATCAGGGTGGAAGGGTTCATAGTCAGACTCTCGACTCGATGCCACGAGGCAGGGCTAAAGTTCCCGCCACCCTGGCCGATGGACGTAGATAAGAAAAACAAGACTTCCAATCATTCACGCAAGGGATCCTTCCATGAGTCACCCGATAGCGGATGTCAGTGCCCATGCCCCCAGTTCCCCCCTCAACGACCTGACCCCGCGTCAGCGCGTCGAGACCCTGCTGGCCAACCTGCCCACCGCCGGTGGCCAGCTCAGCCAGGCGGCGCCCCCCGAGGAGGCGGAGCTGGTCGAGCCGCTGCAGCGCATCAACGAGGTGATGCGCAACTATGGCGTGGAGTTCGAGCTGGCCGACGTCGGCAACCGCACCATCACCCGGGTGGTGGATCAGCAAAGCGGCGACGTCATTCGCCAGATTCCCTCCGAGGAGCTGCTCCGGATCGCCGAGCGCCTGGACGAGATGCGCGGCCGGCTGATCGACCTGCAGGCCTAGGGCCCGAGGGACCTGACGACACTGCCTTACACCTGCATATTCATCACGTCCCGGTAGGCGCTGACCAGGCGGTTGCGCACCTGCAGGCCCATCTGGAAGGCCACGCTGGCCTTCTGCATATCCACCATGACGTCATTGAGCGCCACGTTGGGGTCACCGGCCTGGAAGGCGGAGGCCTTGGCGTTGGCGCTCTGCTGCAGGCGGTTGATGCGCTGGATGGAGTTGGCCAGCTCGGCGGCGAAGCCCCCCTGGCCGGCGGCGGCCTGCGGCGCGGTGGTATTGGCGGCCTGGGCAGAGAGGCTCTGCATCTGCTGCAGGGCGGCATGAATGGCGGGGGTGGACATGAGATATCGGCTCCTGTGACACGCTGAGAGGAGGCTAGCAGCCTTGCCCCGGCCACCAAGCCAGCAAATGCGCCTGAAAAACCCGACTATTCCCACCTTTGGGCTGGCCAGCCGCGCCGATAATGGCGTCCATCACAGTTCCGCCCGGTCGACGGGACGGCAAACCGCGATGAATGGATATCACCATGCCCCATGCCCATCTGCCCGACACCACGGTCATCACCGCCAGGTCACCGAGCACCCACGCTGACGCCGGGAGGCACGCATGAGCGACGGGACCGCCGCCCGCGGCGACGCGCCCCAGGGCCCGTTACAACAGCGCCTGCTCGATCAGTTGCGCGGCAACCCCCTGGTGCCGCTGCTGCTGGTCGGCGCCGCCGTGGTGGCGATCATCATCGCCCTGCTGCTGTGGGCCCGTAGCCCCGACTATCGCGTCCTCTACAGCAACCTGAATGAGGCCGATGGCGGCCGCATCATCAACGAGCTGGACAGCCGCGGCGTGCCCTACCGCCTCAGCGAGGGGGGCCAGGCGCTGATGGTGCCCGGCGACCAGGTGCATACCCTGCGCCTGCAACTGGCCGAGCAGGGCCTGCCCCAGGGCGGCAATGTCGGCTTCGAGCTGATGGATGGCCAGGCCTTCGGCATCAGCCAGTTCGCCGAACAGATCAACTTCCAGCGCAGCCTGGAGGGCGAGCTCTCCCGCTCCATCGAGTCCCTGGGCCCGGTCTCGCGAGCCCGGGTACACCTGGCCATGGCCAAGCAGTCGGTGTTCGTGCGCGAACGGGAGCCGGCCAAGGCCTCGGTGATCCTGACCCTGCACGGCGGCCGCACCCTGGGCGACGGCCAGGTCAGCGCCATCGTGCATATGGTCTCCAGCAGCGTGCCGGAGCTGGCCGCCGAGGACGTCACCGTGATCGATCAGGGCGGTCGCCTGCTCTCCCAGCCCAGCGGCATGGGCCGCGACCTGGACGGCACCCAGCTCGACTATGTGCAGGAGATCGAACGGGCCTACCAGCGGCGCATCGAGAACATCCTGGTGCCGGTGCTGGGGCGTCGCAATATCCGCGCCCAGGTCACCGCCGACGTGGACTTCACCCGTCGCGAGGAGACCGAGGAGCGCTACGGGCCCAACCAGGACCCGCAGCGGGCCGCGGTGCGCAGCCTGCAGAACAGCGCCGACTACCGGGGCGGCGATGACCTGGCCCAGGGCGTCCCCGGGGCCCTGAGCAACACGCCCCCGGGTATCGCCCCCTCCCCCATCAATGCCGAGCCGGTCGACGAGGACGCGGCCGACGACGAGGCCGAGCCGCCCCAGCCCCCCAGCCGCCTGCGCCACGATAACGTCATCAACTACGAGGTGGACCGCAACGTCGCCCATATCCAGCATCAGCGCGGCCGGGTGGAACGGCTCTCGGTGGCGGTGGTGGTCAACTACCGGGACGGCGTCGACGACGAGGGCGAGCCGATCCTGGTGCCCCTCGGCGACGCGGAGCTGGAGCAGATCCAGCGCCTGACCCGCCAGGCCATGGGCTTCTCGCCGGCCCGCGGCGACGCCCTGGAGGTGGTCAACAGCCCCTTCGAGCCCACCGACGATGGTCTGCGGGACATCGCCTGGTGGCAAGACCCGGAGCTGCAGGGACTGGTCTTCGGCATCGCCCGCTACCTGCTGGTGCTGCTGGCCGCCCTGCTCCTCTACTGGCTGGTGCTGCGCCCGCTGATCCGCCGCTATACCGAGGCCCCGGCCCCCATCGCCGTGCCCGCCGGTGCCGCCGGCAAGCTGCTGGCCAGCGTCGGCGATGACGACGAGGGTGCCGAGTCCGGCGGTGCCACCCAGGAGGGCGGCGACAGCGAGGCGACGGGGCGCGAGGGTCGCGAACAGAAGCGCCGCCGCAAGGCCGGCGCCTACGAGCAGAATCTCAACGATCTGCGTGAACTGGCACAGGAGGATCCGCGCCTGGTGGCGATGATCCTCAGCAGCTGGGTGAACGACGATGAGTAACGCCACGAGCAGCGAGATGAGCGGGGTGCGCCGCAGCGCCATCCTGCTGCTGGCCCTGGACGAGGACAGCGCCGCCGAGGTGTTGAAGTTCATGGGGCCCCAGGAGATCCAGGAGGTGAGCCAGGAGATGGCTCGCCTCAACCAGGTCTCCCACCAGGACATGCGCCGGGTGCTCGAGCACTTCTTCCGCGACAGCGAGGAGCTCTCGGCGCTCAATATCAACTCCAGCGACTATATCCGCTCGGTGCTGACCAAGGCGCTGGGCGGCGAGCGCGCCTCCAGCCTGATCGAGGACATCCTCGAGGCCCACAACACCAATTCCGGCATCGACTCCCTCAACCTGATGGAGCCCTCGGTGGTGGCCGAGCTGATCCGCGAGGAGCACCCGCAGATCATCGCCACCATCCTGGTGCACCTGGAACGCCACCAGGCCGCCGACGTGCTGGAGCTGTTCGACGACAAGCTGCGCAACGACGTGGTGCTGCGTATCGCCACCTTCAGCGGCGTGCAGCCGGCGGCCCTGCAGGAGCTCACCGAGGTGCTGGGAAGCATGCTCGACGGCCAGAACCTCAAGCGCAGCAAGATGGGCGGCGTGAAGACCGCCGCCGAGATCCTCAACCTGATGAACACCAGTCAGGAGGAGGTGGCGGTAGAGACCATTCGCGCCCACAGCGAAGACCTGGCCCAGAAGATTCTCGACGAGATGTTCGTCTTCGAGAACCTGCTCGACCTGGACGACCGCTCCATCCAGCTGCTGCTCAAGGAGATCGACACCAACTCCCTGGTGGTGGCCCTCAAGGGCTCCGCCGCCGAGCTGGTCGACAAGTTCACCCGCAACATGTCCCAGCGCGCCGCCCAGCTGCTGCGCGAGGACATGGAGGCCCGCGGCCCCATCCGCCTCTCCCAGGTGGAAACCGAGCAGAAGGCGATCCTCCAGGTGGTGCGGCGCCTGGCCGACAGCGGCGAGATCGTGCTGAGCGGCGGAGACGACACCTATGTCTGAGTCCCCCCGCGACGCCTTCGACGACCGCTGGCGCCGCTGGCGGATGGAAGAACTGGGCAGCGACGCCGCCGGGCCCGGCCCCGCCGAACGCGAGCGCCGGCGCCGCGAGGCCCAGCGCCAGGCCGCCCGCCGTCGCGACGAGGAGCTCGCCCGGCTGCGCGAGCAGGTACGCCAGGCGGCCCGCGAGGAGGGCTACCGGGCGGGCCTGGCCAGCGGCCAGGAAGAAGGCCATGCCCAGGGGCTGGCCGAGGGCCGCGCCGCCGCCGAGGCGGAGCTGGACAAGCGCCTCGCCGAGACCCTGACGCCGCTGCGCGAACTGGCCGCCGGCTTCCGCGAAGCCCTGGACGGCCTCGATGACCAGGTGGCCGAGGAGCTGGTGGCCCTGGCCCTGGCCACCGGCCGCCAGCTGGCCGGCGAGGCGCTTGCCGCCCGCCCGGAGCAAATTCTCACCCTGGTCCGCGAGCTGCTGCACGTGGAACCGCCGCTCAATGGCGGCACCCGCCTGTGGCTGCACCCGGACGACCTGGCCCTGGTGACCCCGGTGCTGGGCGACGAGTTGAGCGCCCTGGGCTGGAAGCTGCAGCCGGATGACGAGCTCAGCCGCGGCGGCTGCCGTGTGACCAGCGCCAGCGGCGAGCTGGACGCCACCTGGGAACGGCGCTGGGAGGCGGTCACCGAGCGTCTGCGCCAGCGCGCGGCTCCAAGGCAGGGAGACTAGCGCCATGCCCGAGGCCATCGCCAATCCCCATCAGCAGCACTGGTGCCAGGCCCTGGGCCGGGTGCGCCGCGGCGTGGAGACCCTGCCCCACTACCGGGTCAGCGGACGCATCACCCGCGCCACCGGCATGGTGCTGGAGGCGGTGGGCCTCAAGGTACCTCTGGGCAGCGCCTGCCGCATCGAGCTGGCCGAAGGCATCGCCGAGGCGGAAGTGGTGGGCTTCGCCGGCGACAAGCTGTTCCTGATGCCGCTGGAGGCGATCAGCGGCCTGACGCCCGGGGCCCGGGTGCTGCCCCTGGGCGATGGCGCCCAGAGCGCCCGCCGTTTCCCCCTGGGCGAGTCGCTGCTGGGCCGGGTGGTGGATGGCAATGGCCGCCCCCTGGATGGCGGCGAGGCGCTGACCGAGGTGCCCCATGCGCCCCTGGCCACCCCGCCCCTCAACCCGCTCTCCCGGGCCCCCATCGAGGAGCAGATCGACGTGGGCATTCGCGCCATCAACGCCCTGCTCAGCGTCGGCCGCGGCCAGCGCATGGGACTCTTCGCCGGCTCCGGGGTCGGCAAGTCGGTGCTGCTGGGCATGATGGCGCGCTTCACCCGCGCCGACGTCATCGTGGTGGGGCTGATCGGCGAGCGGGGCCGCGAGGTCCAGGACTTCATCGACAATATCCTCGGCCCGGAAGGGCGTCGCCGCGCCGTGGTGGTGGCGGCGCCCGCCGATACCTCGCCGCTGCAGCGTCTGCAGGGGGCGGCCTACGCCACCCGCCTGGCGGAGGGCTTCCGCGACCAGGGCCGCGACGTGCTGCTGATCATGGACTCGCTGACCCGCTACGCCATGGCCCAGCGCGAGATCGCCCTGGCCATCGGCGAGCCCCCGGCCACCAAGGGCTATCCGCCCTCGGTGTTCGCCAAGCTGCCGAGCCTGGTGGAGCGGGCCGGCAATGCCCAGCGCGGCGGTGGCTCCATCACCGCCTTCTATACGGTGCTCACCGAGGGCGACGATCAGCAGGACCCCATCGCCGATTCGGCGCGGGCCATCCTCGACGGCCATATCGTGCTCTCCCGCTCCCTGGCGGAGGCCGGCCACTACCCGGCCATCGATATCGAGGCCTCGATCAGTCGCGCCATGACCGCCATCGTCGACCGGGACCAGCAGGCCCGGGCGCAACAGTTCAAGCAGCTTTTCTCCCGCTACCGCCGCAACCAGGACCTGATCAGCGTGGGGGCCTATACCCCCGGCCACGATCCCCAGCTGGATCAGGCGGTGCAGCTCTACCCCCACCTGGAGCGCTTCCTGCAGCAGCGCATCGACGAGAGCGCCGCCATCGCCCCCACCCAGGAGGCCCTGGCCCAGCTAATCGGAGGTAAGTCATGAGTCAACAAGGTCCCCTGGATACCCTGATCGACCTGGCCCGGGAAGGCCGCGACAAGGCCGCCCTGGGGCTGGCCCAGGCCCGCCAGGGCGAGCAGCAGGGCGTCGCCCAGGTGGAGACCCTGAAGCGCTATCGCCAGGAGTATGCCGAGCGCCTGCAACGTGCCATGCAGGAGGGCATCGATCCGGCGTCGATGCACAACTACCAGCACTTCCTGCGTTCGCTTGACGAGGCCATGAATCGCGCCCAGCAGACCCTGGCCCAACAGCGCCAGCAGGTGACGCGCAGCCAGCAGCAATGGCAGGGCGAACAGCGCAAGCTCTCCTCCTACGACACCCTGGCCAGTCGCCGCGCCGAGCAGGCCCAGCGGGTGATCCAGCGCCAGGAACTGCGCCACAGCGATGAGCTGACCCAGCAAGCCCTGTTGCGTCGCCAGACCCACCACCCCCTCCATGGAGGCCACTGATGGATATCGCCAGCCTACTGTCACTGGCCGCCGGCCGCTCCGGCAACGCTCCCCGCGGTGACGCCGGCCCCCTCGATCCCGCGGCACTCGACTTCGCCGCCTTGCTGCGCGACGCCCAGGGGGAGGCGCCTGCCGAGGCGTTGCTGGCCCAACTGGGCCAGCAGGCCGAGGGCCTGCCCGCCTCTCACGAGACCCTCGAGGCCCTGGCGGCCGAGCTCGCGGCCCTCACCGAGACGGGCAACGAGGAGGGCGGCGAGACAGTAGCGACGCTGATCGATAAGGCCATGCCGGCCATGACCGCACCGACGCCCCTGCCGGCCGAGCGCCTCCCCGCCTCGGAAGCCGCGCGACCGGATCGACAGGCCGAGGTCGTCTTCAGCGATCCCCGACTGGCGGAGATCGCCGCGCGGCTGGCCCTGGTGGCCGGCCCCGAACCGACCGCCCCGGCCGTCGGCGAGGCCGCCAGGGCCCACCCTGCCCTGGTCACCGAGATGGCCGCCCAGGCCGGACGCCGCGGCGGGCTTCAGCCGCTGTCGGGGGCGCTCGAGCGAGCCACCCTTCAGCCGACCCAGGGGCTAGCGGCTGAATCACTGGACCGCCTGGTGTCGGCGCAAGGAAGGGCCCCCGGTGGCGAGCGCCCGGGACTGACCCCGCCGCAAGCGCCCCTCCCCCCACCGGTCGCCCAGGGCCTGTTCAGCGAGCCCCCGACCCTGGACCCCAGCGGGGCTCGCGCGATGGGCGGCGAGGCCCTGCTCGCCCCGGGCAGCGGGGCTCTGGCCACCGGGCCCCTGGCCACCGGGGCTATGGCTACCGGGGCTCCGGCCATGCCGGCCAGCGGCCAGGCCAGCCTGACCGCGCCCCTGGCCAGCCAGGCCTGGGAGCAGCAGCTGGGGCAGCAACTGGTGAGCCTTGGCCAGCGTGGCGGCCAGGTCGAACTGCACCTCAACCCCGCCGAGCTGGGCCCCTTGTCGGTCAGCCTCAAGCTGGGCGATCAGGGGGCCCAGGCCCAGTTCCTCTCCGCCCATGCCCCGGTGCGCCAGGCGGTGGAGCAGGCCCTGCCGCAACTGCGCGAGGCCCTGGCCGAGCAGGGAATCCAGCTCGGTGAGGCCTCGGTGGGCGAGCAGCGCGGCGACCAGGCCGGCGGCTTCCTGGCCCGCGGCAATGGCACCGGCCAGGCCGGAGGCGAGGCACAGGGCGATGACGAGGGCCCGGCGATGGCCCCCCTCGAGGCGCGTCAGCAGGCGAGCCTGGCCGCCAGCCTGCGCGGCGGTGTGGACCTCTTCGCCTGAGACAAGCCCCACAAACCCTGGAGATAGGGCGCTTCCCCCGCCCTGTTCGAATCATCGGGCACGAGTCGGCTGCGGCATACTCGGCCCAACTGTAGACGAGGAGTGACCATGGCAAACGCGGCGGCAAAGGCCGGCGGCTCACGCAAGACGGCCTTCCTGATCGCCCTGCTGGTGATCCTGGTGGCGGCGGTGGCGGCGGTAAATGTCTATCTCTTGCTGGATCAACGCGGCGAGGCCCAGGCCAGTGGCCCCCAGGAGGCTCAGGTACAGAGCCCGACACCGATCTTCGTGCGGGTCGATCCTTTCACCGTCAACCTGCAGAGCAACCGCTACAGCGACCGTCTGCTCTATGTGGGCCTGACCCTCAAGGTCGGCGACGAGGTGACCCAGGAGATCATCCAGGAGCATCTGCCGCTGGTGCGCAGCCGCTTGCTGCTGCTCTTCTCCGAGCAGCTCGACGAAGACCTCAAGGCTCCCGGCGGGCGACAGGCCCTGGCCCAGCAGGTACTGACCCTCTTCGACGAGCCCCTGACCCGGCCGCAGCCGACCCTGGCGGTGGAAGAGGTGCTCTTCACCGAGTTCATCGTGCAATAACCCACAGGCGCATCCGCACCATGTCTCAAGACGATCTGCTCTCGCAGGAAGAAATCGACGCCCTCCTCAAGGGGGTCAGCGGCGAGGAGGACGGCCCCGGGGATAACGACGGGGACTCGCCCCGCGTGCGTCCCTATGACCCGGCCACCCAGCATCGGGTGATTCGCGAGCGGCTGCAGGCGCTGGATATCATCAATGAGCGCTTCGCCCGCCAGTTCCGCATGGGGCTGTTCAACCTGATGCGACGCAGCGCCGATATCACCGTGGGGGCGGTACGCTACCAGAGCTACAGCGACTTCTCGCGCAATGTGCCGGTACCCACCAACATCAACCTGATCGGCATGAAGCCGCTGCGCGGCTCGGCCCTGGTGGTCTTCCCCCCCACCCTGGTGTTCATGGTGGTGGACAACCTCTTCGGCGGCGACGGGCGCTTCGTCACCAAGTCCGAGGGGCGCGAGTTCACCCATACCGAACAACGCATCATCCGGCGCATCCTCAACCTTGCCCTGGACAGCTACCAGGAGGCCTGGAAGTCGGTCTACCCCCTGGAGATCAGCTTCCTGCGCTCGGAGATGCAGGCCAAGTTCGCCAACATCACCAACTCGCCCAACGAGATCGTGGTCAACACCAACTTCCATCTGGAGGTGGGCAACCTGGCCAGCGATTTCCAGATCTGCATGCCCTTCTCGATGATCGAGCCGCTGCGGGATCTGCTGGCCAACCCCATGAGCGACTCCCAGGAGGGCGGCGACCACAAGCAGTGGACCCAGCGCATGGCCGGCGAACTGCGCCAGTCCGAGGTGGACCTGGTGGCCGAGTTCACCACCCTGCCCTCGAGCATCGGCGAGGTGCTGTCGCTGCAGGTGGGGGATGTCCTGCCCCTGGAACTCCCCAATACGGTCACCGCCCATGTGGACGGCGTCCCGGTAATGGAGTGCGACTACGGCAGCCAGAATGGCCAGCGCGCCCTGCGCGTCAAACGCATGATCGACCACCTCTCCCAGCACGTGCCCACCAAGAGCGACTTCGTCAAGGGTGCCGTGTCGAAAGCCAAGGAAGCCAAGCATGACTGATCCCAACAAGCCCGACGATCAGAAACCCACCGAGGACGCCTGGGCCGATGCCATGGCGGAGCAGGAGGCCGCCGAGGGCAAGAGCACGGCCGACGAGGCCGATCCCTGGGCCGAGGCGATGGCCGAGCAGCAGGCCGCCGAGGGAACTGACGCGGGGAGCGCCGACGAGGCCGATCCCTGGGCCGATGCCCTGGCCGAACAGGAGGCCAGCGAAGGCGGCCAGGCCCAGGCCGCCGGCGAACAGGTGTTCCGTCCCCTGGAGGGGGGAAGCCCCGCCGGCACGCCGCGGGACCTGGAGATGATCATGGATATCCCGGTCAAGCTGACCGTGGAGCTGGGGCGCACCCGCATCACCATCAAGCAGCTGCTGGAGCTGGCCCAGGGTTCGGTGATCGAGCTGGATGGCCTGGCCGGCGAGCCCATGGATATCCTGATCAATGGCTACCTGATCGCCCAGGGCGAGGTGGTGGTGGTGGATGACAAGTACGGCATCCGCATCACCGAGATCATCACCCCCTCCGAGCGGGTCCAGAAGCTGAACCGATGAGCAGCGTGAGCGACACCGGCCTGGCCGGCGGCGAAGCCCTGGTGGGGCTGGCCACCCTGGGCAAGACCGCCGCCGCCCTGGCCCTGGTGCTGGGGCTGATCTTCCTCTCCCGCTACCTGCTGACCCGACTGGGTCCGAACCGCCATGCCCAGGCCCTGAACCTCAGGGTCGTCGCCAGCACCGCCCTGGGACCCAAGGAGCGGGTGGTGGTGGTCGAGGTGGACGACACCTGGCTGGTGCTGGGGGTCGGCGGCGGGCGCATCACCCCGCTGCATCAGCTGCCCGCCCGGGAGACCACGGCCAGCGAGGCCCTGGCCCAGGGGCTCGGCACGACCCACGACGGCGAGTCCGGCTTCGGCGAACGCTTCGCCGCGGCGCTCAAGCACAATGGTCGCGAGCTGTTGAGAGGGAAGTCACGGTGAGCCACTCGCGTCTCCTGCTGCTGCTCGGCGTGGCCCTGCTGGCCAGTTGGCCCAGCCTGGGCCTGGCCCAGGAGCTGCCGGGCATCACCAGCCGCCCCATGGAGGATGGCGGCCAGCAGTGGTCACTCTCCCTGCAGACCCTGCTGCTGCTCAGCAGCATGGCCTTCCTGCCGGCCCTGCTGCTGATGATGACCTGTTTCACCCGCATCATCATCGTGCTGAGCCTGCTGCGTACCGCCATGGGCACCCAGTCCACGCCCCCCAACCAGATCCTGCTGGGCCTGGCGCTGTTCCTGACCTTCTTCGTGATGTCGCCGGTCTTCGCCCAGGTCTATGAGCAGGCCTGGGCGCCGCTGAGCGCCGGTGACATCAACTTCGATGACTTCCTGGCCATCGGCGCCGAGCCCTTCCGGGAGTTCATGCTCGGCCAAACCCGGGAGCCGGACCTGGCGCTGTTCGCCAACCTGGCCGGGGCGGGCCCCTTCCAGGGGCCCGAGGACGTGCCCCTGCAGGTGCTGGTGCCGGCCTTCGTGACCAGCGAGCTGAAGACCGCCTTCCAGATCGGCTTCACCATCTTTATCCCTTTCCTGATCATCGACCTGGTGGTCGCCAGCGTCCTGATGTCGCTGGGCATGATGATGGTGCCACCGGCCACCATCTCGCTGCCCTTCAAGCTGATGCTGTTCGTGCTGGTGGATGGCTGGCAGCTGATCATCGGCTCCCTGGCGGAGAGTTTCTATATCTAGCCCCGAGCATGAGCGCGGGCAAGGAGCGCACCCATGACCCCCGAGATGGTGATGAGCCTGGCCTACCAGGGCATGCAGGTGACCCTGTGGCTGGCGGCCCCGTTGCTGCTCACCGCCCTGAGTACCGGCCTGCTGGTCAGCCTCTTCCAGGCCGCCACCCAGATCAACGAGATGACCCTCTCCTTCATTCCCAAGATCCTCGGGGTCTTCGCGGTGCTGGTGATCTCCGGGCCCTGGCTGCTCAAGCGCATCACCGACTTCACCCGCGAGCTGTTTACCAATATCCCGACGATGATCTCCTAGATGGTCGAGGTCACCTTCGCCCAGCTGCAGGGCTGGTTGATCGCCTTCCTGTGGCCCTTCATGCGCATCACCGGCTTCCTGCTGGCCGCTCCCCTGTGGGGCCACTCCAGCGTGCCCAACCAGGTGAAGGTCGCCCTGGGCGTGCTGGTGACGGTGGCCGCGGCGCCCCTGCTACCGCCCCTGCCCCAGGTGCCACTGGTCTCCTGGGCGAGCCTCGGCATCATGGTGGAGCAGTTGATCATCGGTATCGCCATCGGCCTGGTGATGCAGGTGACCCTGGCGGTGGTGCAGGCCACCGGGGAATTCATCGGCCTCTCCATGGGCCTGGCCTTCGCCACCTTCTTCGACCCCTCGAGCGGCACCAACACCATGGTGCTCTCGCGGGTGCTCTACATGATCACCCTGCTGATGTTCCTCGCCTTCGACGGCCACCTGATGGTGATGGAGACCCTGGTGCGCAGCTTCACTGTGCTGCCCATCGGGCTGGAGGGACTGAATGCCGGGGCCTTCGAGATGCTGGTGCGCTACGGCGGCACCATCATGACCTCGGGGATGCTGCTGGCGCTGCCGGTGATGGGCTCGCTGCTGATCATCAGCCTGTCGCTGGGCATCCTCAACCGCTCGGCGCCCCAGCTCACCGTCTTCAATATCGGCTTCCCCACCTCGCTGACGGTGGGGCTCTTCCTGCTGATGGTGCTGATGACCGACCTGGGGCGCTTCCTGTCGCGGCTGTTCAGCCAAGGGATCGGCGTCATGCACCAGCTGATCGAGGCCCTGGCGCCGCTGGCCTGATTCCCTCACGACGCCCCAGACGCAACACGGCCGCCCGATCGGCGGCCGTGTTGTCTTGGGCTGTGCCTTACATGCGGTCGAAGAGCGACATGCCCTGGATATCGACGAAGGCCTTCTGGGCCGCCATCAGCCCCACCTGGCGCAGGCTGTACTCGGCGGCGGCCTCCACGTAGTCGAGGTCGACCAGGTCGGAGAGGGTCTGCTCGTAGTTGAGCATGCGATTGCCGGCCACGCTGTCCACCACGTCCAGCTCGTTGAGCCGGGCCCCTACCGAGGCGCGCACCGTCAGGACATTGTCCTGGGCATTATCCAGTTCGCGCAGGCTGGTATTGAGGGTATTGCGCAGGGCGGCCTTCTTGGCCGGGGTATCGGCGGGTTCCTCGAGGAGCGCGATGGCGTTCTCCAAGGTGCGGAAGAGGTCCGGCTCCATCTCGGTGGCGCGCCCCAGGGTCAACTCGTCGCCATCGGCGGGGGTGCCCTTGAGCTCCACCGCCATCCCGGCCACTTCGATACGGGTGCCTTCGGGGTTATAGGCCGCGAAGCTGGTTCCACCGTCCGTCGAATAGGTGATGTCTCCTGTTACTGCATCCACCGCAAACTCGATGGCCTGCGGAGTGCCATAATCGGCATCGGAGAGGTCGGTGGTCAATGGCGAGCCGAAGGTGACATTGCCATCGTTGCCGCCTTCCGCCTTGACCAGCAGGCCGGCACTGGCATGCACGCTCTGGAAGATATCGGCGCCGCTGTCGGTGACCGGCATCAGCCGGGAGCTATCGATGCGCTGCTCGCGGTTACGGGTATCGCCCTCGTACTGGACCTGGCCACCGGCGTCCTTGGCGAAGGGCGGGGCGTTGTCCCGATAGCCGCCGAACAGGTAGCGGCCGTTGCCGTCGGTGCTATTGGCCTGGCCCAGCAGCGACTCATAGAGCCCCTTGAGCTCGCTGGCCACGGAGTTGCGGTCCACGTCGCTCAGGGTATCGCTGGAGGCCTGCAGCAGCAGGGTCTTGGCCCGGGTGATGCCGTCGTTGACGCTGTTGAGAATGCTCTCGCTCTGGGCCAGGGAGTTACGGGCACTGACCCGCGCATCGGCATACTGCTGGGTCACCGCCTTGGACTGGGAGACCCCCACCGCCCGGGACGCCGCCTGGGGGTCGTCGGAGGGGTTGACCACCCGCTTGCCGCTGGCGATCTGCTGGCCCACCTTCAGGAAGTCGCCCTGCTGACGGTTCATGCTGGCCACGTTCATCTCGAACATAGTGACGGTACTGATACGCACGATAAACGCTCCTTGTTAGTTGCGCAGGTTCAGCAGGGTGTCGATCACCGTGGTGCCGGTCTCGATCACCTTGGCGTTGGCCATGTAGTACTGCTGGTAACGCATCAGGTTGGCAAACTCCTCGTCCAGGTTGACCCCGGACTCGGACTGCTGCACCCCCTTGAGCTGGTCGGTCAGGCCCTGCTGGGCCGAGGCATTCACCTGGACGATATTGCTCCGATTGCCCACGTCGCTGACCAGGGAGCCATAGGCCTGGCTCAGGGTCGCCGAGCCCCCCACCACCTGCTTGTCCTGGAGGGACTGGAGGGCCAGGGCGTTGCGGTTATCGCCACTGAAGTCCTCTTCGCCGGCGGCGATCTTGCTGGTATCGCGAATCTGGTTCTCCATGCCCCCGGCGGCGCGCTTGAGGGGCTGGACATTGAAGCGATCACCGGCATCGGGCGGACCGTTCTGAATGGTGATCTCCAGGCCGCCGAAGGAGAGCACGCCCCCGGTCAGGTCGATATCGGCGGGATCCAGGGTCGCGCCGTTATCCTGGCGGGTGACCACGTAGTCGGTGCCGTCGAAGGTCACGTCATAGCCGGTGGCGGCCAGGTTGGTGAGGTCACCCGGGCCACCCACCGGGTCGTTGTAGGTACCGAAGGCCACCTCTAGGGAGGCGTCGCTGGCGTTGGCGTCATGGCGATAGGCCAGCGGCTGACCGATGCCGAACAGGTCCCCACCGGCATCGCCATTCAGGTCGATCCCCTGACGATGCTGGGCATTGAAGGCCTCGGCCAGGGAGACCGCCATCTGACCGAGCTGATTCTGGACCCGATCCAGCGATTCGGATCGGAAGGTCATGATGCCCCCCAGGGTGCCGCCCTGAATCACGTCCTCCCCCAGGCGTACCAGGTTATTGGCGCCGTCCCGGTAGCCCACGATGGTGCGCTGGGGATCCTCGAGAGAGGCCACCGCCTCCAGCTTGAAGGCCTGGGTGCCGGCCACCAGCGGCTGGCCATTGGGCAGGCTGAGGTTATAGCTCTTGCCGTCCTGGATAGTGAGGCGCACGTCCATGCGCTCGCTGATCTGGTGAATCAGGTGGTCGCGCTGGTTGAGCAGGCTGTTGGGGGCCTCGCCGCTGCGCGCCCGGGCCAGGGCGATCTCGCGGTTGAGGTAGGCCAGCTCCTCGGTGGCGTTATTGATCTGGGTGATCTCGTCGCCGATCAGGCCATTGACGCCCCGCTGCATGTCCTCGAGGTAGCCGTCGAAGGAGCGGAACTGGGCACTCAAAGTATCCGCCGTGCCGATCACCCCCTGGCGGGCCGCCGGGTCGGAAGGCGCCCCGGCCAGGTCCTCCAGGGAGGAGAAGAAGTTCTGCATCAGCGGCGCCAGGCCCGCCTCGCGATCCGCCAGCAGGTTATCGATCTGGCTGATCTGCCCCTGGTAGGTATTGAGCGCCGAGGACTTGCTGGTGGCGGCATTGAGCTGCCCGGCCACGTACTGGTTGAACTGACGCTGGATGTCCTGCACCCGGACCCCACCGCTGTCGGCACGCCCCTCGCTGAGGATCGTCAGTTCCCGGTTGTAACCCGGGGTATAGACATTGGTGATGTTGTTGCCGGTGGTGGCGAGGGCGTTCTGGGCGGCATTCAGGCCGCTGACGCCGATGGAAAACAGGCTCATGCGTCGATTCCCTTGAAGACGTTGATGCTTTTATCGGCGGCGGCCGCCAGAACTTGAGGTGACAGCGGCCAGAAAGTCGGGGGCCGGAAGAAGCTTAGCGGCTGGCCAGCTGGGCCCCCTCGGATAGTGGCCCCAGGCTATCCATCACCGCGATCAGCTTGTTGGCGTACTGCGGGTCGGTGGCATAGCCCCCGGCCTGCAGGGCCCGGGCGGCCTGGGCGGCATCGCCGGCCCGTGTCACTTCGGCATAGCGGGGGTTGGTGCCGATCAGCCGCGCATAGTCGGTAAAGGCCTCGGCATAGGAGTCATAGACCCGGAAGCTGTCGCTGATGCGGGTACGCCGGCCATCGATATATTCATGGGTGACGATCTCGGTGGTCTCGCCTCGCCAATGGCGACCGGCCTTGATACCGAAGAGGTTATGGCTCTCGCCACCGTCCCGAGCGGGAATGCCGCGCCGGCCCCAGCCGGTCTCCAGGGCCGCCTGGGCGAGGATCAGCTCGGCGGGCACCCCGGTGGCCTCACTGGCCCGCCGGGCCGGCTCGGCCAACCGCTCGACGAAGGCCTGCACATGCCCGGGACGCTGGCGATCGTCGGCCTGGGCGGCATCGGTGGCCGGCAAGTCGGCGTGATTCGCCTCGCGCGCCTCCTCGACGGCGGCGCGCTGGGCATCCAGCGCCTGCATAAAGTCGGCAGGAGCCTGCCCCGATGCCTCACCGGTCGGTGTCAGGGGGCGCGGTGTGCCCCGGGGAATGCCCGCGATCAGCTCATCCACCTCGGTCGAGGGCGCGACCGGCCCCAGTTGCCCCTGCAGCTGGCTGACCAGCTGTTCGGCCAGGCCCAGGCCACCGCCCCGACTGGTCAAGTGCTGGGCCAGCTGCTGATCGTAGAGCTCGGTATAGAAGCGGGTCTGCTGGCTGTTGAGCAGTCCGCCCTCGGGAATGGCCTCGCGCATGCTCTTGAGCATGCGCTGCATAAACAGCGCCTCGAACTGCTGGGCGGCCCCCTCGAGACCGGCCCGCTCATCCTGGCGGGCGGTATGGCGCAGGCGCTGGACTCCCTGGACGTCCAGGGCGAACTGACCGGAGAGGTCGTTGACACTCATCAGAGGATCTCCAGTTCGGCGCGCAGGGAACCGGCGGCCTTGAGCGCCTCGAGGATCGACATCAGGTCCTGGGGCGTGGCACCCAGGGCGTTGAGGGCGTTGACCACCTCGGTGAGATCGGCCCCCTCCACCACCCGCAGGTAGGCATCCTGCTCCTGGATGCGAATCTCGGTATCCGGCACCACCACGGTGGTGCCCTCGCCGAAGGGCGCCGGCTGGCTGACCTGGAACTGGGTATCGATGGTGATCGAGAGGTTGCCATGGGCCACGGCGGCGCGATGCAGGCGCACCGCGCCGTTGAGGACCACCGAGCCGGTGCGCGAGTTGACCACCACCCGCGCCGGCGCCTCGGTGGGCGTGACCCTCAGGTTCTCTACCCGGGCCATGAAGCCGACCCGGGCATTGGCATCCAGGGGGCCATCCAGGGCGATGACCCGCCCGTCCCGGGCCGCGGCGACGACGCGCCCGAACTCCTGGTTGATGGCCGCGACCACCCGCTGGGCGGTGCCGAAGTCGGCCTGCTTGAGCTCCAGCTCCAGCAGGCCGCCGTTGGCGCCCAGGTTGAGGGGGACCTCCCGCTCCACCATGGCGCCGCCGGCGATCCGCCCGCTGGCCTGGTGATTGACCTGCACCGAGCTGCCCCCCGCCTGGGCGCCGACGCCGCCCACCAGCAGGTTGCCCTGGGCGATGGCATAGGTATCGCCATCGGCGCCCTTGAGGGGCGTCATCAGCAGGGTCCCGCCGCGCAGGCTGCGGGCGTTACCCACCGAGGAGACCACCACATCGAGGCGCTGCCCCGGCCGCGAGAAGGGCGGCAGGTCGGCGGTGACCATCACCGCCGCCACGTTACGCAGCTGCATATTGGTGCCCGGCGGCACCGTGACACCGAGCTGGGAAAGCATGTTGGTGAGGCTCTGCCCGGTGAAGGGCGCCTGCATGGTCTGATCGCCGGTGCCGTCCAGGCCCACCACCAGGCCATACCCCACCAGGACGTTGTCACGCACGCCGGCGAAGTTGGCCAGCTCGCGGATGCGCTCCGCCTGGGCCGGCAGGGCCAGCAGCCACAGCAGGGCCAGGGTCAGCAGGTGGATGGCGAGTCGCGGGGTCGGTCGGGTCGGAATCATCATGCGGGCGGCTCGTCAGAAAGGCGAAATGTTCAGGAAGAAGCGCTGCAACCAGCCCATGTGCTGGGCCTCGTTGATATAGCCATCGCCCACGTACTCGATGCGGGCATCGGCCACCTGGGTGGAAGGCACGCTGTTCTGGGCGGTGATGGTGCGCGGATTGACCACCCCGGAGAAGCGGATGAACTCGGTGCCCTGGTTGATGGCGATCTGCTTCTCGCCGCGCACCCGCAGGTTGCCGTTGTTCATCACCTCCAGCACCGAGACCGTGATGGTGCCGGTAAAGGAGTTATTGGCCTGGGAACCGCCACCGCCCTGGAAGGCATTGGTCCCGGAGAGGTCGAAGCCGTACTCGGCGAGCCGCTCCAGGGCATCGGGCAACTCCGCCAGGTTAAGGCTCGCCGAGCCGTTGCGGTTGGCGTTGGACTGGGAGTTCTTGCTGGCGCTGACCTCCTCGTCCAGGACGATGGTGAGGATATCCCCGACCATGCGCGGCCGGCGATCCTCGAACAGCGGCTGGTGGCCCCGATGCGCCTGGTAGATGGAACCGTTGGCCAGCGGCGCCGGGCGGTCCGGAATCGCGATCTGCTCCTGCTCCCCCACCACCGAGGCGCGGGGAATCTGGGCACAGCCGGCCAGCACCAGCATGGCCAGGGCCAACAGCATCAGGCCGGCATGTCGCATCACCCCTCCCATCACGTCAATGCCCCTAGAGTTGCGCCAGGCGGGCCAGCATCTCGTCGCTGGTCTGCACCGCCTTGCTGTTGATCTCATAGGCCCGCTGGGTCTGGATCATGTTGACCATCTCCTCCACCACATTGACGTTGGAGGTCTCCACATAGCCCTGATAGAGGGTGCCGACCCCGTCCATCCCCGGCATGTTGACGTTGGCCGGCCCCGAAGCGGTGGTCTCCCGATAGAGGTTACCGCCGATGCTCTCCAGGCCGGTGGGGTTGACGAAGGTGGCGAGCTGCAGCTGGCTGATCTGCTCGCTCTGGCCGTTCGGCGTGGTCACGCTGACGGTGCCATCCTCGCCGATGGAGATCGACAGGGCATTGGGCGGAATGATCACTCCCGGCTCCAGGGGGTAGCCGTTGGCGGTGACCATCTGACCGTTCTGGTCGAGCTGGAAGCTGCCATCCCGGGTGTAGCCGGTGGTGCCGTCGGGCATCAGTACCTGGAAGAAGCCGTTGCCGTTGATGGCCAGGTCCCGAGAGTTCTCGGTGGCTTCCAGGCCGCCCTGGGAGTGCAGGCGCTCGGTAGCCACCGGGCGTACCCCGGTCCCCACCTGCATGCCGGAGGGCAGGCGGTTCTGGATATCGTTGTTGGCCCCGGGTTGGCGCAGGTTCTGGTAGAGCAGGTCCTCGAAGACCGCCCGGGAGCGCTTGAAGCCGTTGGTGCCGACGTTGGCCAGGTTGTTGGAGATCACGTCCATCTGGACCTGCTGTGACTCCAGGCCGGTCTTGGCCGTCCACAGTGAAGAAATCATCGTGCTGTCGTCCTTTGAGTCCGATTAGCCCTGCAGGGAGAGCAAGTTATTAGCCCGCTGGGCATTCTCGTCGGCGGTGCTGATCACCTTCATCTGCATCTCGTAACGCCGCGCCACGTCGATCATCGACACCATCGCCTCGATGGCGCTGACGTTGCTGCCTTCCAGGCTGCCGCTGACCAGGCGCACGTCCTCGTCCTGGGGCAGTGCCCCGGCGGGCGCGCGAAACAGGCCATCATCGCCGCGCACCAGGCCCGCCTCGCCGGGGTTGACCAGCTTGAGGCGCCCCACGTCCATCAGCGCATCCGCCTGCTGCCCCTCGCCGATAGCGCTGACGGTGCCGTCGGCCCCCATGGAGAGTCGCGCGCCGAGCGGCACCACCATGGGGCCACCATCGCCGATCACCGGGTGACCGGCGACCCGCAGCACGCCGTCGCCATCGACCTGGATATCGCCGCGGCGGGTATAGGCCTCGGTGCCGTCCGGGGCCTGCACCGCCAGCCAGCCCTGCCCATCGATGGCCACGTCCAGCTCACGCCCCGTCGTGCTGATGGGCCCCGGCGAGAAGTCGGCCCCCGGGGTGGTGGCAGCCACCGAGGCACGGGTGGGCAAGAGCCCGTCGCCCTGTACCGGCACCGCCCGCATGGCGTGCAGCTGGGCCCGGAAACCGCTGGTGGCGGTATTGGCCAGGTTGTGGCTGACCACCGCCTGCTGGTCCATGCTCTGCTTGGCGCCGCTCATGGCGGTATAGAGGATACGATCCATGGTTCAGGCTCCCATCAGCGCAGGTTGATGGCGGTCTGCAGGACCTCATCCTGGGTCTTGATGGTCTGGGAGTTGGCCTGGTAGGCCCGCTGGGTGACGATCATTTCCACCAGCTCCCGGGCCATGTCCACGTTGGAGGTCTCGATGGCCCCGGACTCGACGGTGCCCAGCAGGCCGGTTCCGGGAACCCCGCGCAGCTCCGCCCCCGACGCCTCGGTGGCCACCCAGCCATTATCGCCCTCCGGCTTCAGGCCCTCCGGGTTGCGGAAGCTGGCCAGGACGATCTGACCGGCGGCCAGCGACTTCTCGTTGGAGTAGTTGCGCATCACGGTGCCATTGCTCTCGATCGTGATGCCCACCAGGGTCCCGGAGGTATAGCCATCCTGAGTCAGATCATTGACCGTGGAGGTATTGGCGAACTGGGTGGTGCCGGTCATATCGAAATCGAATGTCAGATCCGCGAACCCCTCTCCCGCCAGGGGGAAGGTGAGGTTCTCCGAGGTATAGCCATTCAACACACCATTGGCATCGAAGGTCAGGTCCCCAATACTGTCGAAATGCTCACCGGCTCCAGCAGGGCCACCACTAAGACGGGCATTGACTTCCCAGGTATTGGCTCCGGTCTTGGTATAGAACAGCGTCAGGTTGCGGGCATTGCCCTGGGAGTCGAAGACGCTGGCGGAGGTGGAATAGTTATAGGTGGTGGAGTCATCCGCATCGAAAGCCGCTGCGATTACCGGCTCACCGGCATCCAGGTTGAGCTTGAGATTCAGGTTTTCGGTGGCCTGGGCCGGCATATCGTCGGAAGGCACATTGATGGCCACCGGTTCGCCGCCGGCGGCCACCGCGGAGAAGGGGTCGTTGGCATCTTCCAGGCCATAGCCCATGATCTTGGCGCCCTGGGCATTGACCAGGTCGCCATCGGCGTTCATGGAGAGCTGACCGTTGCGGGAGTAGATCACCTCGCCGCTGGGCTGCTGAAAGCGGTAGAACCCCTGGCCGGCGATGGCCAGGTCCAGGTTGCGGTTGGTGGTCTCCAGGTTGCCCTCGGAGAAGTTCTGCAGTACCGCGCTGACCCGGGTGCCAAGGCCCACGGAGCCGGCATAGACATCGGCGAACTGCACGCCGGAGCCCTTGAAGCCGACGGTCTGGGAGTTGGCGATATTGTTGCCCACCACGCCCAACTTGGAGGCGGCGGAGTTCAAGCCACTCAGTGCCTGGGAAAAGCTCATTCTGACTTCCTCTGCGTAAGTGAAAAATGCTTGTTGTCGCGCCCCTGCCGGGCGTCGTTATGGGTCAGTCGCGTTACAGGATCTGCTTGATGTCCTCGAGGCCCACCTGGCCATAGACCGCACCCAGGTCGAGCTTCACCCCGCCATTGGCCCCGGGGATCACCCCGCCCACCATGGCGAAGTTGAGGGCGGTCACGGCGACGGCGTCATCGCCCTGGGTGGCCTCGATCCGCACCCGGTAGGCCCCGGGGGCGGCGGTCTCCCCCTCGCTGGTCTTGCCATCCCAACTGAAGGAGTCGACCCCGGCACTCACCGGGCCCAGGTCGTAGCGATTGATCACCTGGCCATCGCCATTGACGATGGTCACCCGCACATTCTCCGCGGGGCGCGCCAGCTCCACGCCGAAGGGGGTGGTAAAGGCATTGCCGTCCTCATCCTGGTCCAGCAGCACCCGATCGCCGGGCACCAGCACCCCCTGACCGATCAGGGCGCTGGCCTGCAGGCTCTGGCCCGCCTCGATCTGGGAGGTGATGCCATCGAGGGTCTCGTTGAGCTGCTCGATGCCGCTGACGGTATTGATCTGCGCCAGCTGCGAGGTCATCTCCGCGTTCTCCATGGGATTGAGCGGATCCTGGTTCTGCAGCTGGGTGATCAGCAGGGTCATGAAGCTTTCGCGTAGCTCCTGGGACTGGCGCGGCCCCAGGTTGGCGTTGCCGCCGCCGTTGATGCTGCCGAGGACGTTATTACCGATCGGTGAAGTCATGGCTTAGCCCTCTCCCAGGGTCAGGGTCTTGAGCATCAACTGCTTGCTGGTGTTCATCACCTCAACGTTGGCCTGGTAGGAGCGCGAGGCGGAGATCATGTTGACCATCTCGTGCACCGGCTCCACGTTGGGCATCGTCACATAGCCCTGCTCATCGGCCAGGGGGTGCTCGGGACGGTACTCCAGCCGCATGGGGCCGGGGTCCTCCACCACCTGGGTGACCCGCACCCCGCCGACGCCGTGACGCCCCTGGGCCTGGGTCTCGAACATCACCTGCTTGGCCCGATAGGCCTCACCATCGGGGCCGGCCACGCTATCGGCATTGGCCAGGTTGCTGGCGGTAACGTT
Source organism: Halomonas sp. 328 (assembly GCF_015645095.1). Classification (GTDB taxonomy): domain Bacteria; phylum Pseudomonadota; class Gammaproteobacteria; order Pseudomonadales; family Halomonadaceae; genus Bisbaumannia. The sequence continues at coordinate 98,594 of NZ_JADOTW010000009.1, read as the reverse complement.
CATGCGCTGGGACTGGGCGCTCATGGCCGACCCAGAGATATCGAAAACGGAAAACATCGACATATGGCTGCTCCTTTAGCCGCGAGACGATCACTCGGGTTGCATGGCGTTCTTGAGGCCCTGGATGCGGCTATTGATCAGGGTCAGGGCGGCCTGATAACGCACGGCATTGTCGGCGAACTGGGTGCGCTCGCGGTCCATGTCGACGGTATTGCCGTCCAGGCTCGGCTGGTCCGGCACCCGATAGAGCAGGTCGTTGAGCCCGGAAGCCGGCCCCTGGCCGGGCAGATGCCGCGCCGAGGTGGTGGCCAGGCCCAGGCCGGCCCCGGCGGCCCGCCCCTGGCTCATCACCCGGGACAGCTCGCTGGCGAAATCGAAGTCACGCGCCTTGTAGTTGGGCGTATCGGCGTTGGCGATATTGCTGGCCAACACCTCGTGGCGCTGGTTGCGCAGGCTCAGGGCCTCCTGATGGAAGCGCAGCGACTCGGACAGCTGATCGATCATGGGCACGTCCCCGTGGCCGATAGAAAAAGACGAGGGTGAAGGATAGCCATCCCCCTGTCAGGCCAAAGGCATGAACAGCCGCGCAATTCGCGGTCATTTCGACTGCTTCGGCGCCGCCGGTGGGCATAGAATCGAAGGCCACACTTCTCCCCGGCGACTCACCATGTCACTGCTGCCACGCCTGCTGCTCCTCGCCCTGGTCCTGCTGCTGCCTCTCTCGGTCGCGGCCGAGAGCGACGACGCGCCCCTGCTCGAGGCGGTGCATGCCTTCCTCTATGACCAGAGCCGGGCCCTCGGCGACGAAGTGATGATCGAGGTCCACCCCCCGACGGCGCAGTTCCCCGCCTGCGAGTCGCCGACCCCCTTTATCCCGGGCCAGCGGGCGCTGTCCCCGGGGCGGGTCTCGGTGGGGGTGCGTTGCGGCGAGGACGGCCGCCAGGTGCGGTATCTCCAGGCCCAGCTGACGCTCTTCGGCGACTACCCGGTGGCGGCGCGCCAACTGCGCCCGGGGGAACGCCTGGGCCCGGATGACCTGCGCCTGGAGCGCGGCGACCTGAGCCGCCTGCCCCACCAGGCGGTGACGGAGATCGAGACGGCCCTGGGCCTGCAACTGACCCGCCCGATAAACGAGGGTCGCCCCTTGCTGGCGTCGATGCTGCGTGCCGAGCCGCTGGTGGAGCGCCGCCAGCGGGTGGTGGTCGAGGCCCGGGGCCAGGGCTTCCGGGTCAGCCGCGAGGGCGAGGCCCTGGACGAGGGCGGGCGCGGCGAGCGGGTGCGGGTGCGTCTGAGCGGCCGCGAGATCATCGAAGCCGAGGTGATCGGCCCCGGGCGCCTGGCCGTGACGTTCTGAGCGCCCCACCGAGAAGCCGGCGATTTTCTTGGTCACGGGGTTAAAGTCAGCGGCGCGAGCGCCGATAATAGGGGTAAGCACCCCCGGCGAGAGGCATTAGGCGTGAAGATCGACAATTCTCATCCCCCCCAGCGACCCACTCAGGCGGAGACCCACCGCCAGGAGAAGGCGACCGCCAAGGGCGCGGCGGGGCAGCCCCCGAGCACCCCGGCGGCGGTGGCGCACCTGAGCCAGAAGGCCCAGGACGCCAGTCAGGACATCGATAGCCTGAGGGTCAACGAGATTCGCCAGGCGATCAGCGAAGGGCGGCTGGAAGTGCGCGCCGAGCGCATCGCCGATGGTCTGATCAAGAGCCTCGGAGAGCTCTGATGGGCCTGGCCACGCACCTCGCGCGCCAGCAGCGGCGCCTCGACGCCCTGCTCGAGACCCTGCGCGAGGAGACCAGCGCCCTGGCCAGGGCCCGGGTGGATGGCGACGAACTCGCCCGCCTGGCCGAGACCAAGCAGCGCCTGTTTCAAGAGCTCGATACCCTGGAGCGCCAGCGCCGCCAGGCCCAGGCCAGGCTGGGCTACGCCGAGGGTCGCGAAGGCGCTCGCCAGGCCGCCTTCGATGCCGACTGCCTGGACGCCTGGCAGGCCCTGATGGCCCTGGCCGAGCGGGTTCGCGAACTCAACGCCACCAATGGCGAGCTGATTCTCGAGCGCATGCGCCAGAATCAGCAGATGCTCGATTTCCTGCGCGAGGCCGCCGGCACGCCGCTTTATGGCCCCGATGGCCAGGCCCGCCAGCGTGACAGCCGGGTCAGCTCCCGGGCCTGAGCCCTCGCCTCTCGCACCAACGACATCGCCCAGGCCAAGGCCTGGGCGATGTCGTGTCTTGCCGTTTGCTGGTGACGTCAGGCCGCCTCGAGCGTGACCTCGTAGCCGGTAAACTTGCGCAGGTTGATCACCCCGCTGTCGAGGATCAGGTACTGCCCCTTGAGCCCCATCAGGGTGCCCTCCACCACCGGCTGCTTGTCGAAGTTGTGGGAGACGATCTTGCGGGGGTACTCCACGACCGGATAGTCGAGGCTGACCGGGGCGGCATCGACAACGCGAATGGCCTCGGCACCGAAGCGCTCGCGCAGCGCCGCCAGGCCGCTATCCAGCCGCGCCAGCAGCCGATCCCGTTCCTCGACGAGATCCAGCGGCGCCACCTCCCCCTTGAGCATGGCCCGCCAGTTGGTGCGATCGGCCACCTCTTCCTTGAACAGGGTCTCCACCAGGCCCGACTGCTGGCGGGTCGCCACCTCGAGGATCGGCAAGGCCTGGATGGCGCCCTGGTCGAGCCAGCGGGTCGGCACCTGGGTGCCCCGGGTAATGCCCACCTTGAGTCCCGAGGAGTTGGCCAGGTAGACCACATGGGGCTGGAAGCAGTGACGTTCGGCCCACTCCGGCTCGCGACAGGTGCCGGCGAAGAAGTGACAGGTCTCCGGCTTGACGATGCAGGTATCGCACTGGGCGAGCTTCTTGAAACAGGGGTAGCAGTAGCCCTGGGCGAAACTCTTCCGGGTGGCCCGGCCGCAGTGGGTGCAGGCGATGGCGCCGCTCCAGGTCAGCCGCAGCGGGCGGCCGAGGCGCTCATTGAGGTCGATGCGCCAGTCGCCGGCGCGCAGCGCATAGCGGGCCGGCTCGCTCCCCTGCCCCGGCTCGATGGCCATCTTGCTCAGGCAGCCGCTGGCCAGTGTACTCAGTTCACCCACTTGATCTCGTCCTCGCCACTCTGCTGGGAACCGCAGCTGGTGCGCTCCAGGTATCCGACCCGCGCCGATTCCGGGACGCCGTGTTCCACCTCGTACTTGAGCACCGCCTCCAGGCAGAGCTCCAGTTGCGCCTCGCTGAGGCGACGCCCGTCGGGCCACTTGCGCAGCTCCACCGCCTGCTTGAGGCTGGCATAGATCGCCGGGGTCATCTGGCGAATCATCTTCTCGAAGGTCATCTCGCTCATGGTCACTCCTCAGGATTGGCGGGCGCGGCCCGAATAATACCAGCCCAGGGCCAGGCCCACGACCAGCCCGCCCAGGTGGGCCTCGTTGGCCACGTTGCCGAAGCCCACCGCCGCGGCCATGTCGGTCATGGTGAAGACCATCCAGCCGAGCATGAAGACCACCAGCATCTGGGGCACGAAGAAGCCGCTCTGGGGGGCCCGCCGCGACATCAGCCACACATAGCCGAGCAGGGCGAAGTCGACCCCGGACATGCCGCCGAAGAGCACCGTGCCGGTGGCGTACTGGGCCAGGTTGGCCCCCACACCACTCAGGGCCACGATCAGCAGCATGCGGCCACGCCCATGCAGCGCCTCGATCTGGCGCCCGAAATACCAGAGCCAGAGCATATTGAAGATCAGGTGCATCCAGCCGAAGTGCAGCAGCGCCGGGGTAAACAGCCGCCAGGGCTGTCCGAAGAGCACGTCGCTCATATCGCCCACCACCAGGCTGCCGCGGGCCACCGCCAGGGGCACGATGGCAAGCCAGGCAATCACCAGATCGCCGAATAGCGCCATCAGGCCGAAGACCGCCAGGCAGGCCGCCAGCAGGCTGGCGGTGACCGGCGCCAGGCGGAAGGGCGTCAACCAGGCGGGGGATTGGGGGGCGCTGCGCCGCGCTGCCCCCTGTGGCATCAGCGGCTCGCCGCGCTGCCAACGCTCGATGAGCTGCAGTAGCTGCTGATGCTGCTCCGGGTCGGCCAGCCACAGGATGTAGCCCTCCTCGTCCTCGGTGAAGCGATGACCGATGCGGTGGGCCCAGAGGGCCTGACGCAGGGGGCGGGTATCCACATCGCGGGGCAGGGTCAACACCTTGTACATGGGGCAGCGGTCCTCGAAGGGTTCCCGGCTAGTTTACCATTGGCGGCTTAGGCAAGGCCCTATGTCACCCCCAAGCCACCACCGTGGTTTCTGTGGGAGCTCGGATTCCGAGCGATTGGCGCCGCCAGGCGCCTTGGGGCTTACCAGGATCGCCCTTCGGGCGATATCGCGCGGAATCCGCGCTCCCACAATGGTGTTCACATCAGAGTACGAAGAACCTAAAAAGTCCGGCCGGAACCGGAATCAGCGGGCCGCCGCGGCCATTTTTGACAACCGCAAAAGAAAAAGTCCGACCGGATCCAGGATCAGCGGGCCGCCGCGGCCCACTCTTTCAGCTCCAAGGCACAAAGAAAAAGTCCGGCGGAGGGGGCCGCCGGACAAGAGCAAGGGATCATTCAAGGGAACACCTACTGAGATGGTCGGCTGACGACTTGGTTCAGTGCCGTTCCCGGGAATTTTGTAACCCTTTGTATCAATCGCAGTCGATCTCCCAGGGCCGCGGCCGGGCCTGCTCGTCCCGGGGCACTTCTACCCAGACGAAGTGGTCGGCATTGAGTCGCGCCTCGCCGCTCCAGCGGTAGGCCACCAGGCGACCGAACTTCACCGCGCTGTAGTCGAGGCAGGCGATATTGTGGGTCGGCAGGGCCGGGATGCCCTCGCACCAGTAGTGGCCAATAAACAGCGGCGGCTCCTCGGGACCGTAGTAGCTGAGACTCTCCCGCTCGCCGCGACTCAGGGGGCGCCACTCCAAGTCGCCGGGCAGGTTGTCGGGCTGGAAGACCACGTCGCCATAGGTGCGCGGGTGGTGGGCCCAGAAGTGGGTGCGGAAACTCTGGCGGGTAAAGCCATCCCCGGAGTGGATGCTGATGTTCTCCGGCAGCCGCAGGTGGCTGCCCCGGGTCAGGCGATCGAGGATGCGAAAGGCCTCGGTCCCGGGATGCACCGACTCGCGGAGGAAGGCGTCATCCATGCGCGCCTCGGGCAGCCGGGCCTTGAGCGCGGCCACCAGGGCGTGATCCCAGCAGGCATGCACCACCCGCAGCCCCTCGAGATCGAGCACCAGCGGAATTTGCATGAACCAGGCCAGGGTGTCGTCCCACTCCGCCGGGTGGTCGTGGTATTGCTCCAGGGTCTCCTTGATGATGCGGTTATGTCGGGGGCTGTGGGGCCGCAGCCACCCCTGGCCATCGCCATCCGGGTGGCAGTAGGCCAGGGCGTTGTACTCGTGATTGCCCATCACGATCAGCGCCTCGCCCTCCTCCACCATGCGCCGGGCGATAGTGACCGCCAGGCGAATTCGCGGTCCCCGGTCGATCAGGTCGCCGAGGAAGATCGCCTTGCGTCGCGGATGGCGGTAGACACCGCCGCGCTGGTGATACCCCAGCTTCTCGAGCAGGGCCCCCAGGGTGGCGCCACAGCCGTGGACGTCACCGATCAGGTCATAGCCTTCGACGCGATTCATGTCAGCTCCCTAGACGGCTGCCCCAGCCGAGCTTGTTGCGGCACACCTCGTAGAAATTATGGCCCGGCGGATGCACCAGTTTCAGCCGCTGGGGCTTGCGCCGCACATAGAGGACATCGTCGGGCTTGGAGACCACCCGGGTCTGGCCATCGCAGCTGACGTGGGGATAGGCCTCGTTGGTCTCGCCGATATGAATGCGGATCTCCGAGGCAGCATCGATGACGATGGGGCGACTGGAGAGGGTATGCGGGAACATCGGCACCAGGGTGATGGCATCGATGCGCGGGTGAACGATGGGCCCCCCCCCGGAGAGGGCATAGGCGGTGGAGCCGGTGGGGGTGGCGATGATCAAGCCATCGCTGCGCTGGCTATAGACGAACTGGCCATCGATGAACAGCTCGAATTCGATCATGCGCACCGCCTTGCCGGGGTGCACGACGACATCGTTGAGGGCATCGGCGCCGCCCACCGGGGCATCGTTGCGATAGACCTCGGCGTCGAGCAGGAAGCGTTCCTCGATCTCGTAGTCGCCGCCCAGCACCTGCCCGACCTTCTCCTCCAGGTCGTCCGGGGAGATATCGGTGAGAAACCCCAAGCGCCCGCGATTGACGCCGAGCACGGGGGTGCCGCTGCGACAGAAGGCGCGGGCCGCCCCCAGCAGGCTGCCGTCGCCCCCCACCACGATCACCAGGTCGCAGATCTCGCCCAGCAGGCTGCGGCTGGCCTCCTGCTGGCCGTGGTCGAGCAGCACGGTGGCGGTGCGATCCTCGAGGATCACATGGTAGCCCCCCTGATGGAGGAAGCGGATCAGGCGCTTGAGGGTATCCACGACCTGGGCGCTGCCCAGGCGGCCGATCAGGCCGATGGTCTTGAAGGCTGTCATAGGCTCGGCGTCTCCCTTCGGGGCCGCTCATTATGCGGCCCCGAAGAGACCCGAGCAAACCTGGCCTGGGGCTCAGGCCCGGGCCGGCAGGCCGCGGCGACGCACCCACCACTCGTTGACCAGCAGCGAGCCGACGATGATGGCGCCGCCCAGGGCCAGCCGCGGCAGGTCCGCCTCGCGGTTCCAGATCAGCAGGTTGACCAGCAGCCCCGCCGGGACCAGGGCATTGTTCATGATCGCCAGGGCGCCGGCATCCACCAGGGTCGCCCCCTTGTTCCACAGGAAGTAACCGAGCCCCGAGGCCACCAGCCCGAGCCAGGCCAGCACGCCCCAGTGCACTGCCGTGGAGGGCAGCCGCTCGGCGTTGCCGAAGAGCAGGAAGGCGGGCACCACCAGGGCCAGGGCCCCCAGGTAGAACCAGCCGAAGGCGCTATGCTGGGGCAGATCCCCGGGCAGCCGCGGCGCCAGGTGACGGTAGGCCACCTGACCGAAGGCGAAGCAGAGGTTGGCCCCCTGCACCACCAGGAAACCCAGCCAGAAACCGCTGTCCACCCCGTCGTAGCGGATCACCGCCGCCCCCAGGACGGCGATGGCCGCGGTGACCAGGTAGAATGGCGAGAAGCGACGGGCCAGGGCATCATCGAGCAGGGTCACGTAGAGTGGCGTGAAGATGGTGAAGAGCAGCACTTCCGGCACCGACAGCAGCAGGAAGGACTGGTAGAAGAAGATATACATCAGCCCCAGTTGGATGGCACCGATGCCCATCAGCGCCAGCTTCTGGCCGCCCGGTAGCCGGCGCGGCTTCAGGAAGGGCAGGAACAGCAGCGCCGCCAGCAGAATGCGCACCAGCACCGCGAAGTAGCTGTCCACCTGGCCGGCCAGGTAGACGCCGATCAGCGAGAAGGAGAAGGCCCAGAGGCCGGTAATTCCGATCAGATAGCCCATGGTAAACCCCAAGGATAAGAAAAGTTGACCGCGATTATACGCCTCGCCGAGCGCCTGACCAGTATCCGCCGACTCGATTTCGTCTCACGCCCGGGCCCCGACTCCCGCAGTGGCTGGGCGGGCCGGGCCCGGGGTGAGGTCCGGGTCGAGGTGTGCGAGGAGGCGCAAGGCAAGACGATCCGCTTCCACGAGAGCGGTACCTTTCTCCTCGAGGGGCGATCGACGCCGGTCCCCTTCGGCAACTGCTACCGCTGGGAAATCGGCGACGCCCGTATCGCCCTCTTCCACGAGCGGCGCGGCGCCGACCGGGCGGTATGGCTCTTCGACCTGATCGCCGAAGGACCGGAGACCCTGGTCAGCGCCGAGGCGCACTTGTGCGGCGCGGATCGCTACCGGGCCCACCTGGCACTGGTGGAAGACGGCTTCGACCTCTCCTGGCGCATCCAGGGGCCCCGCAAGGACGAGCACCTCGGCTATCGCTACCGGCGCTGAACACCAAGAGGCCCCGGGCAGGCGCTGCCCGGGGCCTCGTACGCTGGCAACCGATGCTCAGTAGCGAGTGCCGGCGGCCATCCACTCCTCCATCATCTGGTCATAGGGCACGGTCTGCCCCGCCGGCCGCTCGTTCTCCAGGCGCGGCTTGGGGGCGCCGGGCTCGTTGAGCCAGAACTCGGGATCGCGCTCGTCATTGAGCAGCGGCGCATAGGTCTCGAAGACATTGGCCCGGGCCAGGCGCCCCATCAGGTTGTCGAGGCCCGCGGCCAGGTTGTCCAGCGCCTGCTGCGGCGTCACCTCGCCGCTGACCGCCGGAGCCAGGTTCTGCCACCACAGGGGCGCCATGCGCGGGTAGTCGGGCACGTTGGTCCCGGTGGGCGTCCAGTTGGACTCGTTGGGGCTGCGATAGAACTCCACCAGCCCGCCCAGCCGCGGCGCCATCTCGGTCAGGGTGTCGGAGAAGATATCGGAGCGGCGAATCGGCGTCAGGCCATGGAGCAGCTTCTCCAGGGAGACCGTCTTGGCCACGCTGAACTGGGCGAAGAGCCAGGCCGCGGTGCGCCGATCCTCCGGGGTGGAGTCGAAGAAGGTCCAGGAGCCCACGTCCTGATAGCCGACCTTCATGCCCTCCTCCCAGTAGGGCCCCACCGGCGAGGGCGCCATGCGCCACAGGGGGTTGCCCTCGTCATCGGTCACCGGCAGCCCCGGATCGGTCATGTCGGCGGTAAAGGCGGTGTACCAGAAGATCTGCTGGGCGATATTGCCCTGGGCCGGCACCGGCCCCGCCTCGCCGAAGGTCATGCCCTGGGCCTCGGGGGGCGCATAGTCACGCAACCAGTCGACCATCTTGGTCACCGCGAAGACCGAGGCCGGCGAGTTGGTGGCGCCGCCACGGCTGACGCTGGCGCCCACCGGGCGACTCTGGTCATCGACACGGATGCCCCAGTCATCCACCGGGTTGCCGAAGGGCACTCCCGGGCTACCCATGCCCGCCATGGAGAGCCAGGAGTCGTGGAAACGCCAGCCCAGGGAGGGATCCCGCCGCCCATAGTCCATATGGCCATAGACCCGGACGCCATCGATCTCCTGGACATGCACGGAGAAGAACTCGGCGATATCCTCGTAGGCGGTCCAGTTGGTGGGCACGCCCAGCTCATAGCCGTAGCGCTCGCGGAACTGGTCCTGGAGGTCCTCGCGCTGGAACCAGTCATGGCGGAACCAGTAGAGGTTGGCGAACTGCTGGGTGGGCAGCTGATAGAGGCTACCATCGGGACCGGTGGTGTACTGGATGCCGATGAAGTCATCCAGGTCCAGGCTCGGCAGGGTGAAATCGGCCCACTCGTTGGCCATCGCCTCGGAGAGGTTGATGGTGGTGCCATAGCGAATATGGGTACCGATGGCATCGGAGTCGTTCACATAGGCATCGTAGATATTGCGCCCCGACTGCATCTGGGTCTGCATGTTGTCCACCACATCACCCTCCCCGATGATGTTGTGGGTCACCTCGATGCCGGTGATCTCGCCGAAGGCCCGGGCCAGGACATCCCGCTCGTACTCGTGGGTCGCCAGCCCCTCCGCCACGGTATTGATGCTCATGCCGCGGAACGGCTCGGCGGCCCGGGCAAACCACTCCAGCTCGGCGATCTGCTGCTCGCGGGTCAGGGTGGAGTGCTGGAAGACCTCGTCCACCCAGCGCTCGATGGCGGCCCGGCGCTGATCATCGATGGCGTGTGCCCCGCCCGAGGCGATCAATAGCCCGGAGGCGACGACCGCCAGGCCCAGTCTGTTGTTCTTCATATTGACCTCTTCTCGCTTATGGAAGCCATCCTGGCCTTGGGATGATGGCGGCGTCCCTGCCGCGGGCATTGCTGCGCTTGCGTGCTCTTCTCCTCGACTAGCCCCAGCGCATCAGGATCAGCAGCCAGGCCACGGACACGGCCAGGGCGAGCCAGATGCTCAGGGAAGTGAATCCGATCACCGCCAGATGGATATAGGCGGCGGACAGCAGGCCAATAAAGAGGCGATCACCGCGGGTGGTGGCAATCGGCAGGAAGCCCTTGCGCTCCACCGAGGGCGAGATCACTTCCCAGGCCGTCATGCCGGCCAGCATGGCGGCGATGGTGGAAAAGAACACCGCCGTGGGTAGGGTCCAGACCATCCAGGACATGACATGACTCCTCAGGTACGGCCCAGGGCGAAGCCCTTGGCGATATGGTTGCGCACGAAGTAGACCACCACGATACCGGGGATGATGGTCAGCACCCCGGCCGCGGCCAGGGTGCCCCAGTCGATGCCCGAGGCGGTGGAGGTGCGGGTCATGATGGAAGCGATCGGCTGGGCATTGGTGGCGGTCAGGGTCCGCGCCAGCAGCAGCTCCACCCAGGAGAACATGAACAGGAAGAACAGGGTGACGCCGATCCCGGAGCGGATCATCGGGATAAAGATCTTCACGAAGAAGGCCGGGAAGCTGTAGCCATCGATATAGGCGGTCTCGTCCACCTCCTTGGGCACGCTGCTCATGAAGCCTTCGAGGATCCATACCGCCAGGGGAATGTTGAACAGGCAGTGGGCCAGGGCCACGGCGACATGGGTATCGAAGAGCCCCACCGAGTAGTAGAGCTGGAAATAGGGCAACAGGAAGACCGCCGGCGGCGCCATCAGGTTGGTCAGCAACCAGAAGAAGAGGTGCTTGTCACCGATGAAACGGTAGCGGCTGAAGGCATAGGCGGCGGGCAGTGCCACCGCGATGCTGATCAGCATGTTCATCAGCACATAGCCGATGGAGTTCACGTACCCCATGTACCAGGTAGGGTCGGTGAAGATCTTGGCGTAGTTATCGAAGGTGAAGTTCTGCGGCCAGAACGACAGGGTGCCGAGGATCTCGCTATTGGTCTGGAACGACATGTTCAGCAACCAATAGATCGGCAACAGGATAAACAGCAGGTAAAGCCCCAGCAGCAGCCGGGAACGCCCCTTCGAAGCGCCCGGGTTGCGGCGCTCGGCGCGAGTCGCCACCTGCGCTTTGGGCGCCTCGGAATCGGTGCGATGGTCCGCCTGACGGTCGGGCGTGGTCAATGTATCGGTACTCGGATTCATGGTGGCCCCCGGTCAGCGCTTGTCTTTTTGCAGGTTCATGATGGCGGTGTAGAACACCCAGCAGACCAGCAGGATGATCAGGAAGTAGATCAGCGAGAAGGCCGCCGACGGCCCGACATCGAACTGGGCGATGGCCATGATCGCCAGGGACTGGCTGAGGAAGGTGGTGGAACTGCCCGGGCCGCCACCGGTGAGCACGAAGGGTTCGGCATAGATCATGAAGGAGTGCATGAAGCGCAGCAGCACACCGATCACCAGCACATTGGTGAGCTTGGGCAGCTGGATATAGCGGAACACTGCCCAGCGCGAGGCGCGGTCGATGCGTGCCGCCTGGTAGTAGGCCTCGGGAATCGAGCGCAGCCCGCTATAGCAGAGCAACGCGATCAGCGGCGTCCAGTGCCAGACGTCCATCAGGATGATGGTGGCCCAGGCATCCACCGGGTTACGGGTGATGTTGTAGCCGTAGCCCAGCTCGCGTAGCCCCCAGCCCATCAGGCCGATATCGCCACGGGTGAAGATCTGCCAGATGCTGCCCACCACGTTCCAGGGAATCAGCAGCGGCAGGGTCACCAGGATCAGTACCAGGGAGGCCCGCCACCCCTGCTTGGGCATCAGCAGGGCGATGCCGATGCCCAGGGGGACCTGGATCGCCAGGATGGTGAAGGAGAAGGCGAATTGCCGCAGCAAGGCGCTCTGCAGCGCCGGATCGTTGAGCATCGCCACGAACCACTCGGTCCCGGTAAAGAAACGAGTGTTGGGGTCGAAGACGTCCTGAACCGAGTAGTTGACCACGGTCATCAGGGGAATGATGGCGGAGAAGGCCACCAGCAGCAGCATGGGCAGGATCAGGAACCAGGCCCGGTTGTTCTGTACCTTGTTCATTGGGCCACCTCCACCCGGTATTCATCGATATAAAGATGCGTGGCGTCGGCGGGCAGCCGCACCTGGGCCCGCGGCCCCTTCAGAGAGACGCCCTCGCCGAGGCGCGCCTTGAAGGCGCCGTGGCCGAGCCGGAAGGAGAGAATGGCGTAGGTCCCCAGGTCCTGAACGTCCTCCACCTCGACCGCCAGGGTGTCCGCGCCGGGAACCTCGCTCACCTCGATGAATTCGGGACGAATGCCCAGCTTGATATTGCTCGAACCGCTGCGGCGAGCCGCCTCGAGCAGGGCCGGCGCCACCGGGATGGGCAGGTTCCCGAAGACGAGCCCCTGGGGGGTCAGGGAGACCTCCAGGAAGTTCATGCCGGGACTGCCGATGAAATAGCCCACGAAGGTGTGGGCCGGAGTCTCGAAGAGCTCACGGGGGGTGCCGAACTGCACCACCTGCCCCTCGTACATCACCGCGATCTTGTCGGCGAAGGTGGAGGCCTCCAGCTGATCATGGGTGACGTAGATCATGGTGATATTGAAGCGCTGATGGATCTCCTTGAGCTTGCGGCGCAACTTCCACTTGAGCTGGGGATCGATCACCGTCAGCGGTTCGTCGAAGAGGATGGCAGAGACGTCGTCACGCACCAGGCCGCGCCCCATGGAGACCTTCTGCTTCTCGTCGGCGGTCAGGTTCTTGGCCTTGCGCTTGAGCAACGGAGTCAGGTCGAGGATATCGGCCACCTCCTCCACCTTGGCCTTGATCTGCGCCTCCGGCGTCTTGATGTTGCGCAGCGGGAAGGCCAGGTTATCGAACACCGTCATGGTGTCGTAGATCACCGGGAACTGGAAAACCTGGGCGATATTGCGCTCCTCCGGAGGCAGCGCATTGACGATGCGATCATCGAAGATCACCTCGCCATCCGAGGGCTCCAGCAGCCCCGAGATGATATTGAGCAGGGTCGACTTGCCGCAGCCGGAGGGCCCCAGCAGGGCATAGGCGCCGCCCTGCTGCCACACATGGCTCATCTGGCGAATGGCGTAGTCCTCGGGCCCAGAGGGGGTGGGACTGTAGCTATGCGCCAGGGCATTGAGGGTAATTTGCGCCATCTCACTTCCCTCCCAGGTGCGACGGGACATGCACCACGGCACCCTCCCGGTCGAAGGCATAGACCCGGTGGGTCGGCAGATAGACCTTGAGGGGCTGATCGACCGAGAACTCGTGCACCCCCGCCAGGTGGAGGACCAGGGAGAAGAGCTCGTTGCCCACGTGCAGGAAGGTCTCGGAGCCGCTGATCTCGGCCAGTTCGACCCGCACCTCCAGTTCCAGGTCATCGTCGGCCTGGGGCGCCAGGCCGATATGCGAGGGCCTCACCCCGAAGTGATACTGCCCGGGAGCGAGGGATCCCAGGTCCTCGTTGAGGGCAAAGTGCATGCTGCGATCGAAGGTGACCTCACGGCCGGAGACCAGCGCCGGCACCACATTGATGGGGGGCTCGGAGAACATCTCGGCGGTGAGCAGATCCCGCGGTCGGTGGTAGACGTCTTCGGTACGCCCGTACTGCAGCAGGCGCCCCTCGTGGAGTACCGCCGTCTTGCCCCCCAGGGCCAGGGCCTCGTTGGGTTCGGTGGTGGCGTAGACGGCGATGCAGTTGCGCGCCTTGAACAGCTCCCGAAGCTCCTGGCGAAACTCCTCGCGGAGCTTGTAATCCAGGTTGACCAGGGGCTCGTCGAAGAGGATCAGATCGGCATCCTTGACCAGGGCCCGCCCCATGGCGGTGCGCTGCTGCTGGCCCCCGGAGAGCTCCTGGGGGTAGCGGGTCAGCAGGTGGGCGATGTGCAGCATTTCCGCCACCTCGTGGACACGGCGGGTGATCTCGGCCTTGGGCACCCGGGCCAGGCGCAGCGGCGAGGCGATATTGTCGAACACCGTCAGGGTGGGGTAATTGATGAACTGCTGATAGACCATGGAGACGTTGCGGCGGCGTACCGACACGCCGGTGACGTCCTCGCCGTTCATCAGGATGCGTCCACGGGTGGGGCGGTCGAGACCCGCCATCAGGCGCATCAGGGTGGTCTTGCCGGCCAGGGTTCGCCCCAGCAGGACATTGAAGGAGCCGGGGGCCAGCTCCAGATCAACCCCCTCGATATGGGTGTTGCCATTGACCACATGGTCAATGGATTCGAGTTTCAGTGACATGGTGTGCTCGCTCGAGAGTTGTTGTCGTTGTCGTCGATCTTCGTCGCGAAATTCAGGGTGGGATCGAAGCCCTCTTGCTGGGTGGCGGCCGGGCAGTTGGCCGTGACCGACTCGTGTTCAGTGAGAGAAGACGTGCCGCCAAGGCGCGCCCTCAGGACCCACAAACGAAAACAAAATGTTCGTTTACGACAACCAGACTAGTTCAGCTCTGGGTGAACGGCAATAGAAGGCGCGATTAAATACACTAGACCTTAGTCTCAACGATTTTTCGATCACCTCCCCCTTCCCGAAAGTCCTCGGAAGGAAAGAATAGGAGATTGAAAAACCAATGATTTTCAATCATTTAAATATCAGACAGGGCATAAGGCGAGGCACCAGCGCGGGCGCCCCAGGCCAGTGGCTGGGGTGAGAGGCACGATGTTCTATTTACAACACTAATTTTCGGAAAGAATGAGTCAGGCACGACCCTCCTACGCGTGCCATCGCCTCGCGACTCGCGCCGGGGTCACCGGACAAAAAAGCCCCGAACGGGTCGGGGCAAGGGTCTACGAGAGAGACTGTCGGGGCCGCTCAGTCGGCGGCCGCCTCTTCGGCATCCTCACGGGCCCAATCCATGGTGCGCTTCACCGCCTTCTTCCAGCCCCGGTACTTGCGGTCACGCAGCTCAGGCGCCATCTGCGGAGAGAAACTCTGGTCCAGCTCTCCCTTGGCGGCCACCTCCTGCTGGGTCCAGATACCCACGGCGATGCCCGCCAGGTAGGCGGCACCCAGCGCCGTGGTCTCGGTGAGGCGCGGGCGCTCCACGTCCACCTCCAGCATGTCGGCCTGGAACTGCATGAGGATATTGTTGGCCACCGCGCCCCCATCCACCCGCAGCGACTTGAGGGTAATCCCCGAGTCGGCCTGCATGGCATCGATCACGTCCTTGGTCTGGTAGGCCAGGGCATCGAGGGTGGCCCGAGTAATGTGCTCCTTGCGGGTGCCCCGGGTCAGGCCGAACATGGCGCCACGAGCGTACATGTCCCAGTAGGGAGCCCCCAGGCCGGCGAAGGCCGGCACCACATAGACGCCTCCGGCATCGTCCACCTTGCCGGCGTAGTATTCGGAGTCCTCGGCGGAGTCGATCAGCTTGAGTTCGTCTCGCAGCCACTGCACCGCGGCCCCGGCGATAAAGATGGAACCCTCCAGGGCATACTGAACCCGACCGTCGATCCCCCAGGCGATGGTGGTCAGCAGCCCGGACTTCGACGGCACCGGGGTCTCGCCGGTATTCATCAGCAGGAAACAGCCGGTACCGTAGGTATTCTTGACCATGCCCTGCTCGAAGCAGGCCTGACCGAACAGGGCCGCCTGCTGGTCACCGGCGATGCCGGCGATGGGAATCCGCGCGCCGCCGAACATCTCGGCCCCGGTGGTGCCATAGACCTCGCTGGAGGAGCGCACCTCGGGCAGCATGCTGGAGGGAATGCCCAGCACATCCAGCATGCGCCCATCCCACTCCAGGCCACGGATGTTGTAGAGCAGGGTGCGGGAGGCGTTGCTGACGTCGGTGATGTGGCGCTCGCCGCGGGTCAGGTTCCACACCAGCCAGCTGTCCATGGTGCCGAACAGCAGGTCGCCCCGCTCCGCCCGCTCCCTGGCCCCCTCCACGTTATCGAGGATCCAGCGCACCTTGGTGCCGGAGAAATAGGCATCGACCACCAGGCCGGTGGTGTCACGGATATAGGCCTCCAGCCCCTGGGCCTTGAGCTCATCGCAGAATTCCGCGGTGCGGCGATCCTGCCAGACGATGGCGTTGTAGATCGGCCGGCCGGTGTGACGATCCCAGACCACGGTGGTCTCGCGCTGGTTGGTGATGCCGATGGCGGCCACCTCGGAGGGCTTGATGCCGTTGGTCTCGAGCACCTCCCGGGCGACCCCCATCTGGCTGCCCCAGATCTCCATGGCATCGTGCTCGACCCAACCCGGCGTGGGGTAGTGCTGAGTGAACTCTTTCTGGGCGATCCCGACGATGCGAGCATCGCGATCGAAGAGAATCGCACGACAGCTGGTGGTGCCTTGATCGAAGGCGAGAATATAGGGCTTGTGCATGACGTTCAGACTCCTGACTCAACGGTTGTTGTCATTGTGAGGCATACGGGCGGACCTGTCCGGGAAGGTTCAGGCATCCGCCGCGGAAGGGCGTTTCAGGGCCCCCAGGACCCCGGTGACCAGGCTGATGGCGACGACACCCAGCGCCACCCCCACCGCCAGCCCGCTGTTCTCGATAAACACATGCCGATAGAAGAGGGCGCCGGCGATGCCGCCCAGTAGCGGCCCCACCACGGGGACCCAGGCATATTTCCAGTTGCTGCCGCCCTTGCCGGGAATCGGCAACAGGCAATGGGCCAGTCGCGGCCCCAGGTCGCGGGCCGGATTGATGGCGTAGCCGGTGGTCCCGCCCAGGGAAAGGCCGATGGCCACGATCAGCAGGCCGATGATCAGCGGATTGAGGCCCTCGCTGAAGGTGTTGGCTCCGATGGCCAGCACCCCCAGCACCAGCACGAAACTACCGACGATTTCGCTGATCAGGTTGGCCGGCGTATGAGCAATGGCCGGCGCGGTACAGAACACCGCCAGCTTGGCATCGGCATCCTCGGTGGCCTCCCAGTGAGGAAAGTAATGCAGCCAGACCACCACGGCGCCCACGAAGGCGCCGATCAACTGAGCGATGACATAGACGGGCACCAGGCGCCAGGGAAATTCCCCAATGGCGGCCAGACTGACCGTGACCACCGGATTGATATGGGCGCCGCTGAACTGGCCTACCGCATAGATGGCCATGGCGACCCCCAGCCCCCAGCCTAAGGTAATCACCATCCAGCCGCTGGCCTCCGCCTTGGAGCCCTTGAGAACCACCCCGGCAACCACCCCGCCGCCGAAGATGATCAGGATCATCGTTCCGATTAGCTCACCCAGAAAAGGAGTCATCACGCTCTCCGTTATCGTTTTCGTTGTCATGTCATGTCATGTCATGTCGCGACCGCTCCCCAGCCGCCGCAAGGCATTCCGCGAGGTCGGCACTCCAACAGAGGACACTCAACCATCGACGGCGAATGAAACCGAACCCCAAACCACCATCAATGTTTGATTACGATCACGAATCTAGCCATCCAGGCGCCGACACACAACAAAAACGCACTCCCAGCGGATACGACATTCGTCTAACCTCGCCGAGCGCCGCCCCGCTTCACCTCGAAGACCCCTTGATAAAATCATTAAAAATCAATTGATTAAATATCTCCCATCGCCCCTGCCCGCCGCCGACGGGGAAATGGCTCGCCGCGAACGCTTGATGTTCAACCGCCCTTCTTCTATTTTCGTTTTCAATCACCGACGTTTTCTCGGATTCATAACGACAACGGAAGCACACCATGGCCTCGCAGACTCCTCCTCTTCTCGATCTCTTCGTTATCGGCGGCGGCATCAACGGCACCGGCATCGCCAACGACGCCGCCGGCCGCGGCCTCAAGGTCGCCCTGTGCGAACAACACGACCTGGCCAGCGCCACCTCCTCGGCCAGCAGCAAGCTGATTCACGGCGGCCTGCGCTATCTGGAACATCGCGAGTTTCGCCTGGTACGTGAGGCCCTCAAGGAGCGGGAGGTGCTGCTCAAGAAGGCGCCCCATATCATCTGGCCGCTGCGCTTTATCCTGCCCCACCGCCCCCACCTGCGCCCGGCCTGGATGATCCGCACCGGCCTCTTCCTCTATGACCACCTGGGCAAGCGCGACAGCCTGCCCGGCTCCCGGCGCCTGCGCTTCGCGGGCCAGGGCCCTCTCAAACCCGAGATCACCCAGGGCTTCGAGTACTCCGACTGCTGGGTGGACGATGCCCGCCTGGTGGTACTCAATGCCCTCCAGGCCATGCAACAGGGGGCCGAGGTCCTGGTCGGCACCCGCTGCGTTGCGGCCCGTCAGGTGGATGGCGTCTGGGAACTCGACCTGGAGAAGATGGCGAGCGGCGAGCGCCTGACTCGCCGTGCCAAGGCACTGGTCAATGCGGCGGGCCCCTGGGTGGAGGAGTTCATTCGCGAGCGGACGCCGCGACGTTCCCGCTACGGCATTCGCATGATCCAGGGCAGCCACCTGATCGTGCCGCGGATCCACGCCGACGAGCGCGCTTATATCCTGCAGAACCAGGACGGTCGCATCGTCTTCGTGCTGCCCTACCAGCAGGACTTCAGCCTGATCGGCACCACCGACCGCCGCTACCGGGGCGACCCGGCCCAGGTGCATATCAGCGACGAGGAGACCGGCTATATCCTCGCCGTGGTCAACGAGCACTTCCGCACCCAGCTGAGCCGCGACGACGTGGTCTCCTCGTACTCGGGGGTCCGCCCGCTGTGCGACGACGAGTCCACCGACCCCTCCGCCATGACCCGTGACTACACCCTCGACCTGGACACCGAGGGAGCGCCCCTGCTGTCGGTGTTCGGCGGCAAGATCACCACCTACCGCAAGCTGGCGGAGGCCGCCCTGACCCAACTGGCCCCGCACCTGCCCGGCATGGGCCCGGCCTGGACCGCCGAGGCCCCCCTGCCCGGCGGCGATATCGGCAGCCAAACCGCCTTCGTGACACGGCTGCTGGCGGATTACCCCTTCCTGGGCGAAGCCCGGGCGCGACGCTTCGCCACCAGCTACGGCAGCCTGTGTCTGGAGTTCCTGCGTGACTGCCGGGAGGAGGCCGATCTGGGGGAGGAGTTCGGGGCGGGGCTTAGCCGCCGCGAGGTAGATTACCTGGTGGAGCAGGAGTGGGCGCGCAGCGCCGAGGACATCCTGTGGCGCCGCACCAAGCTGGGCCTGCGGCTCAGCGAGGCGGAGCGTCAGCGTCTCGAGGCCTACCTGGCCGCGTCCCAGGGTCAAGCCACCTCTCTCGGGGAGGCCACTTCATGAGTCGCCCCAGGGTCATCGGGAACTGGAAATTGAATGGCAGCAGGGCCCGGCTCGAGCGCTGGCTGGAACGCTGGCAAGCCCACGGCACGCCCCGCCACTCGGCCGCCCTCTGCCTGCCCTTCCCTTATCTCGCCATGGCCCACCAGCCCTTGGCGGAAGGCGGCCTGAACCTGGGGGCCCAGGATCTCAGCGAGGCGGATGCCGGGGCCTATACCGGCGAGGTCAGTGCCGCCATGCTACGCGAGTGTGGATGCCAACTGGTGCTGGTAGGCCACTCGGAGCGTCGCCAACGTGCCGGCGATGATGATACCCGGATCGCCGCCAAGGTCGCTCGCGCCCTAGCGGAGGACCTGACGCCGGTGCTGTGTCTCGGCGAGACGCTGGAGCAGCGACGCGCCGGCCACGCCGAGCGGGTCATTCTGGAACAGGTGAAGCCGACGCTCGAGACGATCGCTCCAGCGGACCTGCCAAGAGTGATGATCGCCTACGAGCCGATCTGGGCCATCGGCAGCGGCCTGACCGCGAGCCCCGACCAGGCCGAGGCCGTTCACCGAACGCTACGGCAACGACTTCACGACCACGCCGGCGAGACCGCCGCGCGGGTCACCCTCCTCTATGGTGGCAGTGTGACCCCGGAAAACGCCGGCGACCTCTTCGCCCGGGAGTCCATCGATGGCGCCCTGGTGGGGGGCGCCTCTCTGGATGCCGACGCCTTCCATGCCATCTGTGACGCTTTCTGACACCATAACCTAGCTCGCCCCCGTCTTGCCTCGGCCACGGGGCCGTATCAGCGGCGCCTCGGCATGGCCCTCGGCCTCGTAGTGCAGGTGCGCCTCGGGGTCGATCTTCTGGCCGAGCCGCTCGGCCTCGCCGGCCAGCTCGTCGTGATAGCGCGCCCAGTCCTCCCAGTCGTGGGGCGTGCCCGCCCGTGGCGGGCGCTGCCCGGACTGGCGCGCCCGGGACCAGGCCAGCTCCTCCAGGGTATTGGGCTTGTCCTCGTCCTTGCCGATCGCCAGCCCCTTCCTGGCCAGGTATTCGCGTGCATCCATGATGGCTCGCCTCCCCCTCGCAGTGGATAGCGCCACTCAATTGTCAGCGTCTATCAAATCATTCAACCCAATCAACTTTATCTAGCACCACTCGCCCGAGATACTCCTTGCGACCAGCGCCATGGCACCCCCGCCGACGACTCACTAGATTGGAAGGGTCTCGCGCGCCGAGGTTCCAGGGCCACCCCTCTCAATGAAAGAAGGAACGCATGATGCAAGAACGCCAGGTCGATGTCGCCATTATCGGCGCCGGCACCGCCGGCCTCGGGGCCTATCGGGCCGCCAAGCAACATGGCGGCGAGGTGGTGATGATCGAGTCCGGTCCTTATGGCACCACCTGTGCCCGGGTCGGCTGCATGCCCTCCAAGTTGCTTATCGCCGCCGCCGAGGCGGCCCACCAGGCCCGGCACACCGATCTCTTCGGGGTGCGGGTGGTGGGCCGAGTGCGCATCGATGGCCAGGCCGT
The DNA here is from genome assembly GCF_015645095.1 of Halomonas sp. 328. Classification (GTDB taxonomy): domain Bacteria; phylum Pseudomonadota; class Gammaproteobacteria; order Pseudomonadales; family Halomonadaceae; genus Bisbaumannia. The sequence goes on along the minus strand of NZ_JADOTW010000009.1, from coordinate 78,000 downwards.
CATGGACCGGGTCAAGCGTGAGCGGGATCGCTTCGTCGGCTTCGTGGTCGACTCGGTGGAGCGAATCCCCGAGACCGATCGCCTGCGCGGCCATGCGCGCTTCGTCGCCCCCCACACCCTGGTCGTGGATGACCATACCCGCGTGCATGCCCGGCGCATCGTGATCGCCACCGGCTCGCGACCCAGCTACCCGGACTTCTTCCACGCCGCCGGCGACCGCCTGGTGGTCAACGATGACCTCTTCGCGTGGGACGACCTGCCCGAGTCGGTGGCCATCTTCGGCCCAGGGGTGATCGGCCTGGAACTGGGCCAGGCCCTGCATCGGCTGGGGGTGCGCATCCGCCTGTTCGGCGTCGGCGGCGCCCTGGGCCCGCTGCAGGACGAGCGGCTGCGCGACTACGCCGACCGCACCTTCAACCGGGAGTTCTACGTCGACCCGGACGCCAGGGTGGAGTCCATCGAGCGGGATGGCGAGGCGGTGGTGATCACCTTTATCGAGCGTCACAGCGGCGAGCGATTGACCGAGCGCTTCGACTACCTGCTGGCGGCTACCGGACGGCGTCCCAACGTGGACCAGTTGGACCTCGAGGCGGCCGGTCTCGCCCTGGACGAGCGTGGCATCCCCGACTTCAGCCCCCACACCCTGCAGTGCCGCAACGCCGACGGCGGCCCCAGCCATGTCTTTATCGCCGGGGACGCCAACCAGCAGTTGCCGCTGCTGCACGAAGCCAGCGACGAGGGACGCATCGCCGGCGACAACGCCGGCCGCTACCCGGAGCTGCGCGCCGCCCAGCGCCGCGCACCGTTGGCCGTAGTGTTTAGCGATCCACAGATGGCCACCGTCGGCCTCGGCTATGCTGAACTCGAGCGACGCCACGGCGGCTGCGACTGCCTGGCCACGGGAGAGGTCTCCTTCGAGGATCAGGGCCGTTCCCGGGTCATGGGAGTCAATCGCGGCCTGCTGCGGGTCTATGCCGAGCAGGGTAGCGGCCTCTTCCTCGGCGCCGAGATCTTCGGGCCTCGCGCCGAGCACCTGGCCCACCTGCTGGCCTGGGCCCTGCAGCAGCGGCTGACGGTGGCGCAGATGCTGGCCATGCCCTTCTATCACCCGGTGATCGAGGAGGGCGTCCGCACCGCACTGCGCGACCTCAACGCCAACCTCCAACTCGGCGAACGCATCGTCGAACGCTGCATGGAGTGTGGCCCCGGCGACTGACCACGGCATCGCTCGACCTGCCGGCCCGCCCAGCGGGCCGGTGCGACCGCAGCAAAGGAGAACCGCCATGCCCAACAAGGCGCCTACCACCGTCCGTGAGATCATGTCCCGCGACTGCTACCGAGTCCGCGGTAACGCCTCGGTGTCCAACCTTGTCGAGGGGCTGGCACTCCACCGCCTGCCCGGGGCGCCGGTCGTCGACGACCGCGACCACCTGATCGGCTTCATTTCCGAGCAGGACGTGCTGGGCAAACTGCTGGAGAGCACCTACCTCAATGACGAGCCACCGCTGGTCAAGGAGCTGATGCGCCACGAGGTGCTATCGGTGTCGCCCAACAAGAGCATCACCGACCTGGCCCAGGAGATGCTGGGCACCAAGCCCAAGGTCTACCCGGTAGTGGAACAGGAACGCCTGGTGGGCATCGTCACCCGCCGCGATATCCTCAACGCCATCCTGCGCATGCGCAAACGCTGACGCTTGCGGTTCCCCTCTCCCCGCCCCGGCATCGTCCGGGGCGTTTGCCGTCTGTTCCCGCCGCGTCTCAGGCAAAGAAAAGCCGCCCGGGCGTAGGCACGGGCGGCAAAAGGGATCGAAACGCAAGCTCCAATGGAAACTCAGTGCGACTGCCATCGACTGAATTCATCGTGCTCACGTTCAGTGTGACCACGGACCGGCGAAAATTCTCCATCCCCAAGCAAACTTTCTGTCCGCGCTTTCAACACTCTCGCCTAATGCGAGGTAACACCTTGTTCCGGCGGGCCCTTTCTTCCAAATATGACACCCGCTGTCGGTAAACGCTGACAGCCATACCGAGCCTCACCTGCCATCCTGGGTACTAGGGAGAGTGAACCACGCATTGCAGGAGGCTCAGCATGCCAGCGATTCATGTCTATCGGACCGACACGCAACACTGGGTCATCGACTGCGCCTGCGGGGCCCGGGAAACGGCGCCCAGCCTGTCACGCATCGGCGGCGACTTCAGCGCCCGGCGCCTGCGCCTCGATACCTATGTGCAGTGCCGCTGCTGCGGACGCGGCGTGCAGGTCGCCGTGGCCCGCCAGGGTCAGATCAGCCTTTCGCAGCGTTTTCCCCTGCTGACGCCCCAGGAGGGGCCCGTGGCCCACTTTACCGCCTGAGCCGGATCCCCCTCCGGCCCAACGCCGCCGCCCTCGGCGGCGTTCGTCGTTCTCGCCACGAGGAGGCATGATAGATCAATCACTTAGCGGGAAAGGCCGCGGAAAGCCCCCTCGCGACTTGCAAGCCTAAGCATTTGCTTTTACTATCGATTCCGCCTTGCGGGTGTAGCTCAATGGTAGAGCAGAAGCTTCCCAAGCTTAAGACGAGGGTTCGATTCCCTTCACCCGCTCCAATCTCTCCTCGTGTCAGTTTTCCTTACCTGCTTCCGGCCCCTGCGCTCCCAGCGACACGAGCTCCAGGAGCGGCTCCATGGCACTATTTCTGCTGGTCTTCGCCGTCTGCCTGCTGATTATCGGCGGCATGGTGGCCATCCTGCTGTTGTCGCGCACCCCACGCTATCGTACCGAGGCCGAGGACCTGTTGGCGCTCTTCGATCGCGCCCTGGAGGGCACGGTGCAGGAGACCGAGTGGCAGACCATCGTCAATTACCCGATCCGCCATGATGAGATTCTCGAGGGCATCCGCCGTCGCGCCCAGCGCCTGATGGACGAGCATGGCCGTCCCTGGCAGGCCGCCCAGGGCGGCAAGCTGTTCAACCGGGCGGGCTGCGCGGAGCTCGCGGAAATCCGCGAGCAACTGGCCCGCCATCTGGCGCGGCGGCAGTCCCGGTAAGACCCCGAGCGTCCAAAGACTGATACAATGGGCCGCATGCGCCGTTCGCCGAGGCTCGAGGTCGCGCCATGTCCAGTGCCATCCGCTTGATTCCCCTCGACAATACTACCCGCCACCATGACCACGATTACCACCAGATCGTGATCGGGCTGACCGGGCACGCGGAATTCGAGATCGAGGGGCTGGGCGGCTCCATCGCGCCCCTTTCCGGCTGCATCGTCCCGGCGAGCCATGTGCACTACTACGAGGGCATTGGCGACAACCGCCAGCTGATCCTCGACCTGCCCGGAGATGCCGCGCCCCTCACCGGCCACTACCATGAGCTGGCCCGGCTCTTCGATGCACCGCGCTTCTTCGCCCTGGACGAACCCCTGCGCCGCTACCTGGCCTTCGTGACCCTGGAGCTGGAGCAGGCCCGCGCCCCGGTACCCCGCCTTCAGGATGACCTGCTCACCGCCACCCTGCTGGGCTGCCTGCACTCTCGACTGCTGCCCGAGGAACGGCCCCACCCCGGCCGCCCCCTGGACCTGGCCACCCTGGATCGCTTTATCGATCGCCACCTGGCCAGTCACCTGACGGTGGCGGACCTCGCCCAGGAGGCCTGCCTCAGCGAGGCGCATTTCAGCGAACGCTTCCGCCACCAGACCGGTCTGCCTCCCTATCAATATCTGCTGCGCAAGCGCCTGGAAGCGGCCCACCGGCTGCTGGTCTCGAGCCGCCTGCCGCTCTCCGAGGTCGCCGCCCTGACCGGTTTCGCCAACCAGAGCGCCCTCTCCCACGCCTTCCGACGCCGCTATGGGCATCCGCCGAGCCAGTTGCGGCGAATCGCCCCACAACGCCTCGACACCACTCGACTAAAGTCGTAAATTTCGCGACGTTTCGTCACAGACCCCGGCTTTTTGACAAATCCGTCCGAGAAATTGGCAAGACGCTCACCACTCTCCCACCCTACATTCAGGTCATCCAAAAAAGGCTTCCGGGAGAGTGACATGCTCACAGCCAAGACCCTGCTCGACGCATCCACCTGGCAACAGGACCTCGACACCCTCTTCCAGCGCATCAGCGAACACTACATCGTCGACGAAGACAGCTTCGTCGGCGAACTGGTGAGCTTCCTCTCCGCCGACGAGGCCGATTTCCAACGCATCGCCGCCAAGACCGCCGAACTGGTGCGGGAAGTCCGCGAGATGGACACCGCCGTCGACACCATCGACGAGCTGCTGCAGCAGTACAGCCTGGACACCCATGAGGGACTGATGCTGATGTGCCTGGCCGAGGCCATGCTGCGCATTCCCGACAAGGAGACCGCCGACGCCCTGATCGAGGACAAGCTGGGCCCGGCGGACTGGCAGTCCTACGTGGGTCAGAGCGACTCCTGGCTGGTCAATGCCTCCACCTGGGGCCTGCTGATGACCGGTCGGGTCGTGACCATGGACAAGCCCAAGGACGGCAAGCCCAGCGGTTTCATCAACAAGCTGGTCAACCGCATGGGCGAGCCGGTGATCCGCCGCGCCATGCGCGAGGCGATGAAGGTGATGGGCAAGCAGTTCGTCCTCGGTCGCGATATCGACGAGGCGCTGAAGCGCTCCAAGCCGCTGTTCGACAAGGGCTACACCTACTCCTACGACATGCTCGGCGAGGCCGCCCGCACCCGCAAGGACGCCAAGCGCTACTTCGATGACTACGCCCACGCCATCGAGCGCGTCGGCAAGACCAGCCAGACACTCAGCGACAAGACCCCGGCCCCCTCGGTCTCCATCAAGCTCTCGGCACTGCATCCCCGCTACGAGTTCGGCCGCCGCAGCCAGATCCTCGAGGAATTGACCGCCACGGTCCGCGAGCTGGTGACCCTGGCCCGGGCACGCGATGTGGCCATCACCATCGACGCCGAGGAGGTGGATCGCCTGGAGCTCTCCCTGGAGGTATTCCGCGCCGTCTACGAGAGCGATGCCGCCAAGGGCTGGGGCCACTTCGGCCTGGTGGTGCAGGCCTACTCCAAGCGCGCCCTGCCGACCCTGCAATACCTGACCCGGCTGGCCGACCGGCAGGGCGACGAGATCCCGGTACGCCTGGTCAAGGGCGCCTACTGGGACAGCGAGATCAAGGAGTCCCAGCAGCTCGGCGTGGATGGCTACCCGGTCTTCACCCGCAAGGCCAGCACCGACGTGGCCTACCTGGTATGCGCCAACTATCTGCTGTCGGACAACACCCGGGGGCGCATCTTCCCGCAATTCGCCACCCATAACGCCCACACCATCAGCGCCATCCTCGAGCTGGCCAATGCCGCCGATCGCCAGCTGGAGTTCCAGCGCCTGCACGGCATGGGCGAGGCGCTCTATGACGCCGCCCTGAAGCGCGCGCCCCAGGGCACCTACTGCCGGATCTATGCCCCGGTGGGCGCCCACAAGGACCTGCTGCCCTACCTGGTGCGCCGCCTGCTGGAGAACGGCGCCAACTCCTCCTTCGTCCACCAGCTGGTGGACCCCAAGGTGCCGGTGGAGTCGCTCTGCGTGCACCCGGTGGAGAGCCTGAGCCAGCACGAGCGCTACGCCAATCATCGCATCCCGCTGCCGCGGGACATCTATGGACCGAAACGCAAGAACTCGCGGGGAGTCAACTTGAATATTCGCAGCCACTACCAGCCGCTCATGGACAAGATGGCGGGCTTCATGGACAAGACCTATCGCGCCAAGCCGCTGCTGGCCGTGACGGTGGCCGACGATGCCGCCCAGACCCATGAGGTGACCAGCCCCTATGACCGCAACCAGCGGGTCGGTAGCGTGCAGTGGACCACCCGGGAGCAGGCCGCTCAGGCCGTGGATGCCGCCTGGGCCGCCTTCCCCCGTTGGGAGGCCACCCCGGTGGCCGAGCGCGCCGCCATCATTCGCCGCCTGGGTGACCTGATGGAAGCGCATATGGCGGAGCTGATGACGCTCTGTTCCCGGGAGGGCGGCAAGCTGCTCACCGACGGCGTCGACGAGATCAAGGAGGCGGTGGACTTCTGCCGCTACTACGCCATGCGCGCCGAGGAGCTGTTCGCCGCACCCACCGCCCTGCCCGGGCCCACCGGCGAGTCCAACGAGCTGATGCTGGGCGGCAAGGGCGTGTTCGCCGCCATCAGTCCCTGGAACTTCCCGGTGGCGATCTTCTGCGGCCAGGTGGTGGCCGCCGCCGTGGCCGGCAACACCGTACTGGCCAAGCCCGCCGAGCAGACCTCCATCGTCGCCCACCGGGTCATCGAGCTGCTGCACGAGGCCGGCATGCCCCGCGACGTGGTCCAGCTGCTGCCCGGCGACGGCCCCACCGTGGGCAGCGTGCTCAGCGGCGACCCGCGCATCACCGGGGTGGTCTTCACCGGCGGCACCGACACCGCCCAGATCATCAACCGTGCCCTGGCGGCCCGGGAAGGCGCGCCCCTGCCGACCCTGATCGCCGAGACCGGCGGCATGAACGCCATGATCGTCGACTCCACCGCCCTGCCCGAGCAGGTCGTGGCCGACGTCATCCAGTCCGCCTTCCAGAGCGCGGGGCAACGCTGCTCGGCGCTACGGGTGCTCTACCTGCAGGACGACGTGGCCGATCGGGTGATCGAGATCCTCGAGGGCGCCATGGCCGAGCTGCATGTGGGCGACCCCCGCGACCTGGGCACCGACGTGGGCCCGGTGATCGACGAGGAGGCCCGCCGGGGGCTGATGGCGCATATCGACAAGCTCAAGGGCGAGGGCCGGCTGTTGGCCGAGACCCAGCTGGAGGCGGCGCATACCGCCCACGGCACCTTCGTCGCCCCGGCGGCCTTCCAGATCGACGGCATCGAGGCCCTGGAGCGCGAGCAGTTCGGCCCCATCCTGCATATCGTGCGCTACAAGGCCAGCGAGCTGGACCGGGTGATCGAATCGATCAACGGCCGCGGCTATGGCCTGACCTTCGGCGTGCACAGCCGTAACGAATCTTTCGCCGAGGCGATTGCGCAGAAAATCCGTGTAGGCAACGTCTACGTGAACCGTAATATCATCGGCGCCGTGGTCGGGGTCCAGCCCTTTGGCGGCCAGGGACTCTCCGGCACCGGCCCCAAGGCCGGCGGCCCGCACTACCTGCTGCGCTTCGCCACCGAGAAGACGGTGACCATCAATACCGCCGCCCTCGGCGGCAATGCCTCCCTGCTGGCCCTGGGGGACGAGTGACCACGACCAACAATAACCCATAGAAGGATCTCGACATGGTTCAGAGCAATCTCACCATCGGCTTTACCTTCGCCGTCTACCTGCTGGCGATGCTGGGGATAGGCATCGTCGCCTACCAGCGCACCAGCAACCTCTCCGACTATATCCTCGGGGGCCGCTCGCTGGGCCCCTGGACCTCGGCGATCTCCGCCGGGGCCTCGGACATGTCGGGCTGGTTGCTGCTGGGCCTGCCGGGGGCGGCCTATGTCAGCGGCATCTCGGCCAGCTGGATCGCCATCGGCCTGCTGATCGGCACCTGGCTCAACTGGCTGATCGTCGCCAAGCCGCTGCGCATCTACTCCTTCCGGGCCAGCGACTCTCTGACCCTGCCGGACTTCTTCGCCAACCGCTTCCGCGACAAGAGTCAGCTGCTGCGGGTGATCTCGGCGATCTTTATCCTGGTGTTCTTCCTCTTCTACACCAGCTCCGGCCTGGTCGCCGGCGGGCGCCTGTTCGAGACCGTGTTCGGTTTCGACTACCGCATCGCCGTCACCGTGGGCACCCTGACCATCATCGTCTACACCTTTATCGGCGGCTTCCTGGCGGTCTCCTGGACCGACCTGATCCAGGGCCTGATGATGGCGGCGGCGCTGGCCATCGTGCCGATCATCGCCTTCGCCGACCTGGGAGGCACCAGCGGTGCCGGCGCCGCCCTGGCCGAGCAGAGCGAGTACATGCTGGCCTGGTTCCGCGACGCCTCCACCGGCGAAACCCTGTCGGTGATCGGCATCGTCAGCTCCCTGGCCTGGGGCCTGGGCTATTTCGGCCAGCCGCACATCCTGGCTCGCTTCGCCGCCATTCGCAGCGAAGACGATATCCCCACCGCCCGTACCATCGCCGTGAGCTGGACCGCGATCGCCCTGATCAGCTCGATCGCCGTGGGCCTGCTGGGCGTGGGCTTCGTCTCCCGCGAACTGGGCGACGGCGAGACCGTCTTCATGGTGATGGTCAACCTGATCTTCCATCCGGTGATCGCCGGCATCCTGCTGGCGGCCATCCTGGCGGCCATCATGTCCACCGCCGACTCCCAGTTGCTGGTCTCCTCCTCGGCGCTGACCGATGACTTCTACAAGGCGCTGTTCCGCAAGGACGCCTCCCAGAACGAACTGGTGTGGGTGGGTCGTTTCGCCGTGGTGGGTATCGCCGTCCTCGCCTATCTGCTGGCGCTGAACCCGGAGGCCACCGTCCTCGACCTGGTCGCCTATGCCTGGGCTGGCTTCGGTGCCGCCTTCGGCCCGGCCCTGATCATGTCGCTGTTCTGGCGGCGCATGAACCAGTGGGGCGCCCTGGCCGGCATCATCGTCGGCGGCGTGACCGTGGTGGTCTGGGCCGAGCTCTCCGGCGGCCTCTTCGACCTCTACGAGATCGTCCCGGGCGTCATCTTCGCCTATATCGCCATCGTGGTGGCGAGCCTGGCGACTGCCGAGCCCTCCAAGGAGATCACCGACGAGTTCGACGCCATCAAGCAGGGCTGATCGACCGTCTCGAAGCCTCCACGGCATCGGGCCGCCCCAGGGCGGCCCGATGCCGTTCCTGCCTCAAGCGAAGAGCGCCAACAGCAACCACAGCGCCGTGAAGCTCCCGAGCAAGGGCCAGCACAGCGGCTCTCCCAACAGGCGCCGTCCCCAGCCCCCGATCGGACGCAGGCCGACCCCGACCATAAAGCCTATCCCAAGGGCCCAGGCCCCCAGTGCTACCATCGCCAGCCGCCACGGCCAAGGCAGGGCGCCGATCACCTGAGGCTGCCAGAGCAGCCCCATGGCCAAGAGAGCGGAGACGCCCAGCGCCGCCATGGAATGCCTCATGTTCACCTCCTTGCCCTCGACCGGGCTCTTCCCCAGTAAAGAAGAATCCCGCCCGGAGGGCGAGCGATATTGCGATACAACACTTATACACAAAAGCAACGCCGACTCACCAGAATGAAGCCAAATTAGAAAATTGGCCTCGATAAACCGCGGCAATACACTCTATGACATCGATAGGGATTTTCTAGCTGCAGAAAAGAACAGTGTTTTCTATACTGCTCTTGTAGAATGAATGAGCCCCTGATGGCTCGAGATCGAAACGTAAGGAGACTCCCATGACCCTGATGCCCCGCCTCGTCACCGCTACCCTCCTCGGCGCCAGCCTGCTGGCCAGCCAGACGGCCCTTGCCTTCGAAGCCGGCGACTTCTACGTCCGCGGCGGCATCGCCCAGAGCGAGCCCCGTTCCAACAATGGTGACGTGGCCGGAGAGCGCCTGGATATCGCCAACGAGCGCGGCTTCACCTACGGCCTGGGCTATATGTTCTATGGCAACCTGGGGGTGGAGCTGAGCGGCAGCGAGAAGTTCGAGCATGACCTGACCCTGGGTGGTGACGCCATCGGCAGCATCGATCGCATGCCCATCAACCTGATGGTCAACTACTACCCCATGGGTAGCCTGGACTCCCGCGTCCAGCCCTATGTGGGGGCCGGCCTCAACTACACGCGCTTCTCCGGCGAGCCCGAAGGCCTCGATGCCCGTCGCTCCTATGGCGCCGTGGGGCAAGTCGGCGTCGACCTGGCCATCACCGACAACCTGCTGCTCAATGGCTCCGTCAACTACGCCGACGTGGAGACTCGCCTCAGCACCACCGACGGCGAACGCCTGGGCACCGCCAAGGTCGACCCGGTGACCATCGGCGGCGGTATCACCCTGCGCTTCTAAGCCTGGCCTGAGCCCTTGCTCGCCGACGCCGCCCTCGGGGCGGCGTCGGCTTTTTCTTACCCGTGACGTCGGCATCGACGTCTCGAGGCGTCGGAGATTCCCCTTTACCCTTGGGCCATCCCAATGCTCGTGGCCACCTCGGCCGAACTTCAAGGAGGAACCCCCGATGAGCAATGCCAAGTGGCTCGCCAGCGCGGTCACCGCCGCTACCCTGACCCTCGCCGCCCAGTCCGCCCTGGCCTACAGCGCCGGCGACGTCTTCGTGCGCGGCGGCTTCGCCAAGACCGACTCCCGCTCCAGCATCGACCTGGTCGATCCGGGCAACTTCCAGACCGGGCTGGATATCCGCGATGGCCGCGGTTTCACCTACGGCCTGGGCTACCTCTTCCACGATAACTTCGGCATCGAGCTCGCCGGCAGCCAACGGGTCAAGCATGACGTGGCGATCGGTGGCCCGGTAGGCTTCGAGGGCAGCTTCCGCCGCCTGCCCGTCAACCTGATGGCCAACTACTACCCCCTGGGCGGCCTCGACTCCCGGGTTCAGCCCTATGTCGGCGGCGGCCTCAACTACACGACCTTCTCCGGCGAGCCGGAAGGCGTCGATATGCGTCGCTCCTACAGCGCCGTGGGCCAGGCCGGCATCGACCTGGCCATCACCGACAACCTGTTGCTCAACGGGTCGGTCAACTACGCCGACGTGCGCACCCGGGTCTCCTACGAGGGCGAGAACCTCGGCAAGGCGCGCCTGGACCCGCTGACCATCGGTGGGGGCTTTACCCTGCGCTTCTAGACCTCACTCCCTGCGCATCCCCACGCCGGGCCCTCGGGCCCGGCGTTGTCGTTTCCCCCTGGCCGTCGCAATTTTTGCTAGCCATTCCCTATTGCGGGATAATATCGACCGCCAAGTCACCCGAACGTCGATCGTTCTCCACGTAGTAGGTACCCTTCCCGTGAAAACACGCCTCTCCGGCCTCGAACTGCTGGCGCTGGGGTTCATGACCTTCGCGCTCTTCCTCGGGGCCGGCAATATCATCTTCCCGCCCCAGGTGGGCGTCGGTGCCGGTACCGCCTTCTGGCCCGCCGCTATGGGCTTCCTGGCCACCGCCGTGGGGCTGCCGCTGCTGGGCATCCTCGCCGTGGCCCGGGTCGGCGGCGGTCTCGAGACCCTGACCGCGCCCCTGCCTCGCCTGGCCGCCCTGCTCTTCGGCCTGGGCATCTACCTGGCCATCGGCCCCCTCTTCGCCCTGCCGCGCACCGGGACCGTGGCCTTCGAGATGGGCATGCGCCCCTTCGTTCCGCTCGCCGGGGACACCGGCCTGGCACTGCACTCGCTACTCTTCTTCGGCCTGGCCACCCTGTTGGCACTGATGCCGGGACGCCTGATGGATATCATCGGCAAGTGGATCACGCCACTGCTGATCCTGCTGCTGGGCGTCATCGCCCTCGGCACCCTGATCGCCCCCCAGGGACCGCTTGGCGAGCCTCAGGGAGCCTGGCAGGCGACTCCCTTCGCCGAGGGCTTCCGCAATGGCTACCTGACCATGGACACCCTGGCCTCCCTGGTCTTCGGCATCCTGATCGTCACCGCCATTCGCGACCGTGGCGTCGAGGATCCCCGCCTGGTCGCCCGCTACACCCTGGGTGCCGGCCTGATCGCCGCCGCCTGCCTGGCCGCCGTCTACTTGCCGCTGACCTATATGGGGGCCACCAGCCACGACGTGGCCGCCGCGGCCGGCAGCGGCGAGCTGATCCCCACCTATGTGGCGGCGCTCTTCGGCCCCTGGGGCCCGGTGCTGCTGGCGGCGGTGATCACCCTGGCCTGCCTGACCACCGCCGTGGGCCTGCTGACCGCCTGTGGCGAGTACTTCCATCGCCTCTGGCCGCGGCTCTCCTATCGCTGGCTGGTGGTCGGCATGGGCGCCTTCGCCATCCTGGTGGCCAACCAGGGCCTGGACACCCTGATCCAGGTCTCGATCCCGGTGCTGGTGGCCCTCTATCCGCCGGCCATCGTGCTGATTCTGCTGTCGCTGATTCGCCCCTGGCTCGCCGATGCCCCGCGGGTCTTCGGCTGGGCCCTGAGCCTGACTCTGGCCGCCAGCCTGCTGGACGGCCTGGTGATCAGCGACCTGCCCGGCCTGGCAGACGGTGCCCAGACGCTACAGGGCCACCTGCCCTTCGGCGCGACCAGCTTCGGCTGGCTGCTACCGGCACTGCTCGGCACCCTGCTGGGCCTCGCCCGGGGCCGCCGCCAACGCCCCCAGGAGGCCTGATCGCTCGGAAACTTGCGCTGGATCAACTGCGTCGGGTGGCGGCCTTGTTCTGGATCAAGATTCGCCGTCGCCCGGCCGGGTAGCCTTGTCGTCATAGGCTTTCACCGATAACGGAGCTCAGCATGCGCAAGTCCCCTTTGGTTTCCCTGCTCGCCGGCGGCCTGGCCGCCGCCACCCTGATGACCAGCACCCAGGCCCTGGCCTATGGCGCCGGCGACTTCTTTACCCGACTGGGGATCGCCAAGGTGGCCCCCAAGAGCGATAACGGTAGCCTGGCAGGCGGCGCCTTCGCCGCCGATGTGCAGGACGAGAACGGCTTCGCCTTCACCCTGGGTTACCGCTTCCATGACAACCTGGGCGTGGAGCTGCTCGCGGCCCTGCCCTTCGAGCACGACATCAACCTCAATGGGCAGAACCTGGCCTCCACCAAGCACCTGCCGCCGACCCTGACCCTGCAGTACTATCCGCTGGGCGGTACCGACTGGCGCGTCCAGCCCTATGTGGGGGCCGGCATCAACTACACCCGCTTCTCCAGCGAGTCCAGCGCCCTGGGCGACCTGAACCTGGAGAGCTCCTGGGGCGCCGCCGGCCAGCTGGGGGTGGACCTGCTGATCGACGAGCACTGGGCGCTCAACGCCGCGGCCTGGTATATCGATATCGACACCGATGCGAGCCTCGATGGCACCCCCATCGGCACCGTCAGCATCGACCCCTGGGTGGTGATGGGTGGCATCAGCTTCCGCTACTAGTCAGCCCCCAACGCATCGGGCCCGCCATGTTGGCGGGCCCGAGTCGTTGGGGAACAATGGGGGTTACCGGGGGCTATGCCGCGATAACCCCAACTGCGCCAGGGTCATCTCGTCCAGGTCGGCCACCGCCTCCACCCGCGCCAGCTCGGCATGGTAGTCACGGCTGAGGAAGGCCTCGCCGGCCAGCAGATGATCGAGGTACTCGCGGGCCGGGCGCAGCCGCTCGGCGGTGGTGCCGGGGGCGGCCAGATAGACCCAGGCGTCGCGGGGACCTTCCAGGGTATGAATGGAGAGGCGCCGGCGCTCATAGTCGTGGGGATAGCCCTCGAAGGGATCCATGGCCTCGATCTGGTCAGGCGCCATCAGCTCGAACAGCGCCCCCTCCACCCGGGCCCCGGGGGCCGCCACCACGTTGGCGTGGGCGATACCCGGCACCCGGGAGGCCTTGTCGAAGGCCAGGCGGTAATCCCGCAACACCCCGGCCAGGGCGCGCCGGGTTTCCCCGATTCGCGCCGCTACCCGAGCCGCATTCATGTTGCTGCCGTAGGCGAAATAGTAAGGCATTCAGTCGGCCTCGTTGATCACCCGGTCGACCTCCTCGATGGCCTTGACCACCAGCAGCAGCGTGCTGGCCCTGACGCCGGTCTGCTTGAGGTAGATCTCGGCGGCGGGCGCCACCTCGCAATTGGCCGGCAGCCGCCCCTCGGCCTCGACCACCGCGGAGAGCCGGGCGATGAACACATAGCGCAGCCACTGGGGTAGCTCCATGGTATCGACGCAGAAGGGCTGCTGGCTGTCGAAGGCCGCCGCGGGCGGGCGTCTCGCCGCCCACAGGTCGGCGGCCTTGAGGGTCGCCTCGAGGCGTTCCAGGGCGTGATCGAGCTCCTGATGAACCGTCATGATGACTCCGCGCTTGGACTATCCGCTTATTATCCCAGCCATGGCGCCCCCTGACCATCCCGCGACCCGCCGTGCCTGGCGATGGCGGCGGGAATGGCCGAGGGAAGCGTCAGGGCACGGCGGCCTGCTGGGCGGCCAGCACCTTGCGCAGAAACTCCCGGGTGCGCGGGTCCCGGGGCTCGCTGAACAGCTGCGCCGGGGGTCCCTGCTCGACGATTCGCCCGCCCTCCATGAAGATCACCCGGTCCGCCACCTCGCGGGCGAAGCCCATCTCGTGGCTGACCACCAGCATGGTCTGGCGTTCGGCGGCCAGCTGCTTCATCAGCCCCAGCACCTCCTCCACCCACTCCGGGTCCAGCGCCGAGGTGGGCTCGTCGAAGAGGATCACCTCGGCCTGGGCGGCCATGGCGCGACCGATCCCCACCCGCTGCTGCTGCCCCCCGGACAGGGAAGCGGGGTAGGCATCGGCCTTGTCCGCCAGGCCGATGCGCTCGAGGATCTCCCGGGCCCGGGCATGGGCCTTGGCCCTGGGCCAGCGGTTGACCACGATCAGCCCCTCGGCGATGTTCTCCAGGGCGGTCTTGTTGGCGAACAGTGCATAGTTCTGGAACACGAAGGCGGTGCAGCGGCGCAGGGCGAGGATCTCGCGGCGGCTGGCCCGCTGGGTATCGAGGCGCAGCTGGCCCACCTCCAGGTAGCCCGCATCGGGGCGCTCCAGGAAGTTGAGGCAGCGCAGCAGGGTCGACTTGCCGGTGCCCGAGGGCCCGATCACCACGATGATCTCGCCCTGCTGGATCTCCAGGTCGATGGCGTCCAGCACCAGGCTGTCGCCGAAACGCTTGGTGAGTCCCTGTACTCGAATCATCGCCGGTAGGCCTCGTTGAGTCGTGCCTCGAGCCGCCGCTGCAGCCAGGCCAGGAGTTCGACGATGCCCCAGTAGAGCAGCGCCACGGTGATAAAGGCCTCGAAATAGAGGAAGCTGCCCGCCGCCTCCTTCTGGGTCGCCCCCATCAGCTCGGTCACCCCCAGGGTGAAGGCCAGGGAGGTGGCCTTGATCATGTCGATGAAGTAGTTCATCAGGGTCGGCACCGCCACCCGGGTCGCCTGGGGCAGCACGATGCGCCGCATCAACTGCCCGCGGGTCATGCCGATGGCCAGGGCCGCCTCGGTCTGGCTGCGATCGACGCCGACGATGGCGGCGCGGATCGACTCCGCCATATAGGCGGCGAAGTGCAGGGTCAGGCCCATGATGGCCGCGGTGACGCCATTGATCTGGGTCAGGGCGCCGAAGATCTGCGGCAGGCCATAGTAGAAGAGGAACAGCTGCACCAGCAGTGGCGTGCCGCGAAAGAAGGAGATGAACAGCAGGGTCGCGCCGTTCAGCCCCGGAATCCTCAGCACCCGAACCACCGCCAGGGCACAGGCCAGGACCAGCGCCAATACCATGCCGAGGGCCGCCATCTGCAGGGTCAGGGGCAGGTAGCGCAGCAGGATCGGCAGCAGATCGGCCATGTAGCCGACGTCGAGAATGCCCATGGGGCCCTCCACTCAGGGACGGGTGATGTCGGTGCCGAACCAGCGCTCGGAGATCTCGGCCAGGCGCCCCTGCTCGCGCAGCGCCTCCAGGGCGGCGTCGACCCGCTCGTGCCACTCGCGCCCCGCCTCGTCATCGCGGAACGGCAGGGCGTTGCGAATCTCGGAGAAGGGGTGGCCGGCCAGTTGCAGCGGCAGCGGCGTCTCCTGGATCACCTGGCTGGCACTGACCCGGTCCATGACGAAGGCATCGACCCGGCCCAGGGCGGTATCCTGCTCGATATTGCTCTCGTAGGTGCGGATATCGATCTCGTCGGCATAGGGCAGCTCGCGCAACAGCTGTTCGTAGTTGGAGCCCAGGTTGACCGCCACCCGCTTGCCGCGCAGGGCCTCGACCCCGTCGACCTCGTCGTTGCCACGACGGGTCACCACCTGGGCCCCGTCGTAGACATAGGGGGCGGTGAACAGGTACTTGGCCTCGCGTTCCGCGGTGATGGTGATCTGATTGGCAATGGTATCGATGCGCCCGGACTCCAGCATGCCGAACAGGCCGGAGAAGTTGGCGGTGACGAAATCCACCTCCACCTCGAGCACCTCGCCCACGGCCTCCATGACGTCCACCTCGAAGCCCTGCAGGACATCCTGGCGCACGAAGGTAAAGGGGAAATAGCCCCCGGACATGCCGACCCGGAGTGTCTCATCATGAGTATCGGCGCCGGCCGTGCCCGTCACGGCCAGGCCGGCGGCGAGCAGGGTAGCGAGGGAGAGCGAGCGAAGCATGGGTTTCTCCTGGGAATAAAATAACTTTAAGGAATAAAAATTATAATAGGTTATTACCTGCAGAAAAATATCTGGTGCCCCCGGATGCCGCCCTCTTCATCGCAAGAAACCCACAGAAGCCCTGAATCAGGCTGTGGATAACCCCTGGACAAGGAGCCGATCCCGAGCCGTCATGGTGCCTGGGGAGAAGTGACTATTTCTTGATCACCCCCACCGGGAAGCGAGGCCGGCATTTCCTCCAACACCACGGCTGACAAGGCGCCCTGCCCGCGGTACAGTGCGCGACTCGAGACGGGGGAGGAGCCGAGATGACGCCGATTCACAGCCTGCATGATTTCTTCGCGCGCAGCGGCGCCGAGGTGCGCCTCTACCACCTGGGGCGCCGGGTGACTCCCCTGACGATGGAGGAGCTGGCCCGCTTCGAGGCCCTGGAGGCGCCCTGGGCCGAACCCTGGCAGGGCCAGGCGCGACTGGCCTGCGTCTTCACCCTGGGTGATGCCCCGGAGCCGCTGATCTGGTTCCTGGCCCTGCCCCTGGACGAGCAAGGCCTGCTCTCGCCGGCCCCCCGGGACGCCTTTATCCAGCGCCTGCTGGAGACCCTGGGACGCAACGTGCGGCGCCTCGGCGAGGCCCGCGACGAGGCCGACCACCTGATGCGCGACAACCCCCTGGCCTTCACCCCCTCGCTGCCCTTCCAGGCGCTGCTGCATGCCCGGGCCAGCCATGACCTGGAGCGTCCCGCCAGCCAGCACCTGGAGCTGGCCGAGGCCTACCTGGGCGGCGACCAGGCCGAGCACTGGCAGTCCCTGGGCCTGCAGGGCCTGGCGGACTTCGCGGTGCGCCATGACGCCGACCAGGCCGAGCGCCTGGCGGCCCGCCTGGATAGCCTGCCGGTGGAGGTCTTGCGCCCCCTGTGCCAATGTCTAGAGCATGTGGCGATGGCCGAGCGCCTGGCCGACGCCCTGCGCCGACGCGGCGAGCGGGCGGCCGACGAAGGCGACCTGGAGACCCTGTGTGCCTGCGTCCGCGCCCAGAGTCGTGGGCCGGCGGCGCGGGTGGCGGCCTGGTACGACGCCCTGCTGGCGGATCCGAATGCCTGCGGCCCCGACCTGCTGGCGGCCATGGCGGCCCGGGGCTGGGAAGCCCTGGAGGATGGCCAGCGCCTGCCACGCTTCCTGACCCGGCTGGCGGAGGCGCCCCAGGCCGATTTCACCGCCCTGGCCCGGGACCTGGCATTGATCCCCCGGCTGCGCCTGCCGGTACTGATGACCCTGCGCCAGGCGCCACCGGAATCGGCGATCGCCGCCCGCCTGGGCGGCCTCAGACGCGCCCCCCATTAAGGCCTGGAGGAGAGGAGCATGAAAGCGCCACCCTATGCGGTCAAGGCGGTGATCGGCCGCCGCGAAGTCGTCACCCTGCCCGAGCTGGGGCTCAGTTTCTGCTGCAAGATCGACACCGGGGCCCGTACCTCCTCGCTGCATGCCGAGGACATCGAGTCCTTCGAGGAGGACGGCCATGTCTGGGTCAGCTTCACCACCCGGGCCGGCGGCCCCTCGAGCCCGGCGCACCCGTTCAAGCTGCACCTCCACGACCGCCGCCAGGTGACCAGCTCCAATGGCCAGGCCGAGTGGCGCTATGTGATTCGCACCCCCATGCGCCTCGGTGAGCTGGAGTATCCGGTCCAGCTCACCCTGAGCAATCGCGCCAATATGCGCCACCCCATGCTGCTGGGACGCCGCGCCATGCGTGGCCTGCTGGTCGCCCCGGATGCCACTTTCCTCCACGGTGAGCCCTGAGGGGCACGGAGAACCTCGATGCATATCGCCCTGCTGTCGCGTAACCGCAATCTCTACTCCACGCGCCGCCTGGTGGAAGCGGCCGAACAACGCGGCCACACGGCCCGGGTGGTGGACACCCTGCGCTGCTACATGAACATCGCCTCGCACCGCCCCTCGATTCACTACAAGGGGGAGGAGATCGAGCCCTTCGATGCGGTGATCCCCCGCATCGGCGCCTCGGTGACCTTCTATGGCTGTGCGGTGCTGCGACAGTTCGAGATGATGGGCACCTATGTGCTCAATGATTCGGTGGCCATCACCCGCTCCCGGGACAAGCTGCGCTCCCTGCAGCTGCTCTCCCGCAAGGGGCTGGGCCTGCCGATCACCGGCTTCGCCCACTCGCCGGACGATATCCCCGACCTGATCACCATGGTCAAGGGCGCCCCCCTGGTGATCAAGCTGCTGGAAGGCACCCAGGGCATCGGCGTGGTCCTGGCGGAGACCAACCAGGCCGCCGAGTCGGTGATCCAGGCCTTTATGGGCATGAAGACCAATATCATGGTTCAGGAGTACATCAAGGAGGCCAAGGGCGCCGATATCCGTTGCCTGGTCATCGGCGACAAGGTGGTGGCCTCCATGAAGCGCCAGGCCGCCGAAGGCGAGTTCCGCTCCAACCTGCATCGGGGCGGTACCGCCAGCGTGATTCGCATCACCCCGGAGGAGCGCTCCACGGCGATTCGCGCCGCCAAGGCCATGGGCCTGCGGGTGGCCGGCGTCGACCTGCTACGCTCCAACCATGGGCCGGTGATCATGGAGGTCAACTCCTCGCCCGGCCTGCAGGGCATCGAGTCGGCCACCGGCAAGGACATCGCCGGCCTGATCATCGAACATATCGAGAAGCATGCCGCACCGGCCCGCAAGGCACCGCCCAAGCCCAAGGGATGATCGACAGGCGAGCCGAAACGTAGCAATTTGTCAGCTCGCCTCAAGGCCGCAGCGGGCTGGCCGATACCAAAGGTGCATAAAGCGTAAAATATTATCCTCGGGGGGTAGAAAAACAGTGTTTCCCCCCGCACAATCTGCGTCACCGGAGGAGGTGACTGCTCATGTTTCTCGATAATCGCCAGGTGGCGATGGACAGCGTGCTGGAAGCGCTGGCCGATAGTCTCGACTACTTCCAGGACAACCTCGAGCGCCTGCGCCCGACCCTGCGCGATACCCTCAAGCCCCACTATGAGCAGCGCCGCACGGACCTGGACGAGCTGCGCGAGATGGCTCGCAAGTACCTGCGCATCCTGCCCCGGGACGCCGACGTGGAGCGGGACGACTACCTGTGGCTCTGGAGTCGCCTGAAGAGCTTCGTGGGCAACGACAGTCAGGTGCTGATCAACGAGCTGCTGGAACAGGAGCGGGGCCTGATGCAGTCCCTGGCGACCCTCTATACCCACCCCCTGCCGGATGCCATCGAGCCGGTGATCGAGCGCTGCCTCAAGGGCTGCCGTGCGCTGATCCGCGAGCTCTACCGGCTGCAGAAGCAGCGCCGCTAGGCGACGCCTACCTCAGCCCCATACGCCGCAGGCACGCCGATCATGGCGGGCCTGCTGTTTGAACGCCTCTTCTTCGCTCTTCCTTCTTCATTCTGACTGACTCCTCCCGCCCCAGGGGCGTGACCGGCAGGGGACCCAGGCAAACTAGCGGGCGGCTCCCTCCTCTTCATCCGCCGCTTCGCCCGTCTCCCGCCCCAGGGGCGTGACCGGCAGCGGCTCGAGGGGACCCAGGAAATACGGCTCGCGTCCCCACACATAGAGATCCCCCAGGGTCCGCGCCCGGGCCAGCCACTCCCGTAGCTGCAAGCGCCAGAGCCCCGCCACCGGCTCCGCCGGGGTGGCACAGCCCTGCACCTCGAGCCCCAGGGCATCGGCGATAAACAGCGCCCGGGGCAGGTGCCAGCCCTGGGTGACCAGCAGCGCCCGCTCGACGCCGAAGACGTCCCGGGCCCGGGCCAGGGTGTCGTAGGTGCTGAAGCCGGCGAAGTCCAGGGTCATCGCCTCGCTGGGCACATGACGGGCGTTGAGGTTCTGCCACATGGCCTGGGGCTCGTTATAGAAGCGGGTGCGGTTATCGCCGGAGAGCAGCAGATGTTCCACCCGCTGCAGGCGCACCAGGCGGGCGGCGGCGCTCATGCGCGCCTCGAAGTGGGGATTGGGGCGACCGCTGCGGGTCCAGTGGGAGGTACCGAAGACGATGCCCACCGGGGCCGCCGCACAGAGCGGCAGCTCGTGCTCGATACGCGCCTGGGTCTTGCCCAGCACCCAGGCATTGGCCCCCAGGAGCAGCAAAAACGCCAGCAGGCCTGCGCCCGCCAGCGTTATCAGACTTCTCCTGAGGATGGTGATCATCCAGCGCCGCATGGCCGCCCCTGCGCAAAGCCTAGAACATGCCAAGCTCCAGCTTGGCCTCGTCGCTCATCATCTCACGGCTCCAGGGCGGATCGAAGACGATATCCACATGCACCTGGCTGATCTGCGGCGCACCGAGGATCTTGTTGCGGGCATCGGCGGCGATCACGTCGCCCATGCCGCAGCCCGGGGCGGTCAGGGTCATGCGAATGGTGACGATGCGCTCGCCGCTGATCAGGCGCTCGATACGGCAGCCGTAGACCAGCCCCAGTTCGACGATATCGACCGGGATCTCCGGGTCGAAGCAGGTGCGCAACTGCTCCCAGACGAAGGCCTCGATCTCCTCGTCCGTGGCGTCCTCGGGCAGGGTCGGCCGCGGCAGGGCCTCGAGGCCCAGGGCGTCCAGGTTGGCACCCTCCACCAGGTAGAGGCGCCCCTCATGGGCCACGCTTACCGAACTGCCCTTGGCCTGCATCACCGAGACGACACTGTCCTCGGGCAGGGTAATGGTCTTGCCGAAGGGGATGGAGATCACCGCCACGTCCCGCTGCAGCGGCAATTCCTGCCCCTTGTGCAAGCCCTCCAGTTGTTCCATCGCCGACATCTCCCGCTCCTTTGACGTTCGCTTAGCGCACCATGCCGATCACCCGCTCCAGGGCGGCCACGAAGGCGTCCACCTCGTCGAGGGTGTTGTAGGCAGCGAAGGAGGCGCGACAGGTGGCATCGACGCCGAACTGGGCCAGCAGCGGCTGGGCACAGTGGTGTCCGGTACGAATCGCCACCCCCAGCTGATCGATCAGCAGGCCGATATCCTGGGCGTGGGCGCCCTCCACCACGAAGGAGAGCACCCCGGCCTTGTTCGGGGCGGTGCCGAGCAGGCGCAGGCCATCGATCCGCGACACCCCTTCGGTGGCACGCCTCAGCAGTTGGTCTTCCCAGGCGCCGATGGCCTCGAGGCCGGTGGCGGTCACCCAGTCGAGGGCGGCGCCCAGGGCCACGCCCTCGGCGATGGCCGGGGTCCCGGCCTCGAACTTGTGGGGCACCGGCGCATAGGTGGTACCGGCCTCGAAGGAGACGGTGGCGATCATCTCGCCGCCCCCCTGCCAGGGGCGCATCGCCTCGAGCAGCTCGAGGCGCCCGTAGAGGGCACCGATGCCGGTGGGGCCATACACCTTGTGGCCGGAGAAGGCGTAGAAATCGGCGCCGATGGCCTGGACATCCACCACCTGGTGCGGCGTCGCCTGGGCCCCGTCCACCAGGATCAGGGCCCCATGGCGATGGGCCTCCTCGGCCAGCTCGCGCACCGGATTGATGGTGCCGAAGGCGTTGGAGACATGGTTTACCGCCACCAGCTTGGTGCGCTCGGTGAACAGGGCGCGATAGGCGGCGAGGTCCAGCACGCCACGCTCGTCCACCGGAATCACCTTGATAACGATGCCGAGCTCCTCGGCCAGCAGCTGCCAGGGCACGATATTGGAGTGGTGCTCCATGCGCGACACCAGCACCTCGTCGCCGGCGCTCAGGTGCGCCCGGCCCCAGCCGTTGGCCACCAGATTGATGGCCTCGGTGGTGCCCCGGGTAAAGACGATCTCGCGGCGGTCGGCGGCGCCCAGGAAGTCGCGCACCTTGTCGCGGCTGCCCTCGAAGGCGGCGGTGGCCTCGTCGGCCAGGGTATGCAGGCCGCGATGGATATTGGCATTGAGCCGACGGTAGTAGTCGTCCAGGCAGTCGATGACCTGGATGGGCGTCTGGCTGGTAGCAGCGTTATCCAGGTAGATCAGCGGCTTGCCATGCACTTCCCGGTCGAGGATCGGGAAGTCGCGGCGCACCCGGGCCACATCCAGCACGGTCGCCTCGGCGGAGACGGCGAGATCGCTCATGGCTTACTCCTCGTGCAGGGCCACGGCGGCTTCCACCAGCCCGGCCAGGTTGAAACGCTCCGGCAGCTTGCCGGCCACCGCCAGCTCGACCCGCTCGGCCACGGCGTCGATGGCCACCCGCTCCATCACCTCGCCGGCGAAGGCCAGGGTCAGCAGGCCCCGGGCGGTGGCCTCGTCGATGCCCCGCGCACGCAGGGCGAAGATCGCCTCCTGATCGAGCTGACCGGTGGTGGCGCCGTGGGAGCACTTGACGTCGTCGGCGTAGATCTCCAGCTCCGGCTTGGTATCGATCTCGGCCCGGTCGGAGAGCAGCAGGTTGGCGTTGTTCTGGTGGGCCTCGATCTTCTGGCTGTCGCGCTTGACGATGACCTTGCCGTTGAAGATGCCCCGGGCGCGGTCGTCGAGGATGCCCTTGTAGTTCTCATTGGAGAAGGTCAGGGGGGCGTTGTGGTTGGCCAGGGTATGGGTGTCCAGCACCTGGCGGCCCTGACCGAAGAAGAGGCCGAAGAAGTTGGCCTCGGCACCCTGGCCATTGAGGTCGGTGACGATATCGTTGCGCGCCAGGGCCCCGCCCAGGTTGAGGTTGAAGGAGGTGAAGCGGCTGTCCCGGGCCTGATCCACATGCAGGCTGGCGATGTGGTGATCGCCCTGGGGCAGCTCCTGGAGCTTGTAATGGGTGAGGATGGCGCCCCGTTCCAGCAGCAGCTCGCTGACCAGGTTGGAGAAGTTGGCGGCGCCCTCCTCCCCCACCTGATGCTCGATCAGGGTCGCCTGGCTGCGCGCCCCGGCCTCCACCAGCACCCGCGGATGGCTCATCACCGGCGCCGACCGGGCCGAGGAGAGAAACTGCAGGACGATGGGGCGTTCCACCACCGCGCCGGGGGCCAGGCGAATCACCGCCCCCTCCTCGGCGAAGGCGGTATTGAGGGCCGTGAAGGGCGAGAAGTCGACCCCGGCCAGGCGCCCCAGGGCACCGCCCACCGCTTCGTGATTGGCCGCCAGGGCCTGCGAGAGGGGCTCGACGCTGACGCCGGCGGGCAGCTCGCCCAGGTCGGAGAGGGCCGGGGCGAAGAGGCCGTCGACGAAGGTCAGGCGGTGGGCCGCGATAGGCAGGGTCAGGGCCGCGGCGCTGGCCGGCGAGAACTCCGCCGACTCGGCCAGAGCGAAATCGCCCCGGGCGATGCCACGCACGTCGGTGTATTTCCAGGCCTCCACCTTGCGGTCCGGGAAGCCCAGCGCCTCGAAGCGTGCCGCCCCCGCCTGGCGCCGGGCGGCGATCCAGGTGGGCTCGGCGCCGCGGGTCGCGGCGCGCTCGCTCAGGCGGTCGAGAAAGCCTTGTACCTCACTCATGCCGCAGACTCCTCCAGCACCCAGTCATAACCCCGCGCCTCGAGCTCCTTGGCGAGCTCCGCATCGCCGGACTTGACGATGCGGCCATCCACCAGCACATGCACCACGTCGGGGGTGATATGGTCGAGCAGGCGCTGGTAGTGGGTGACCATGAGGATGGCGCGATCCGCGGCGCGCAGGGAGTTGACGCCATCGGCCACCACCTTCATGGCATCGATGTCGAGGCCGGAATCGATCTCGTCGAGCAGTGCCAGCTTGGGCTGCAGCACCAGCATCTGCAAAATCTCGTTGCGCTTCTTCTCGCCGCCGGAGAAGCCCTCGTTGACGGCGCGCTGCAGGAAGCTGGCGTCCATCTTCATGAAGGCGATCTTCTCCTTGATCAGCTTCATGAATTCCGGCGCCGGGATCTCGCCCAGTCCCTCGGCCTCGCGCTTGGCGTTGAGGGCCGCCTTGAGCAGGTAGATGTTCTTCACCCCGGGAATCTCCACCGGGTACTGGAAGCCCAGCAGCAGGCCGGCCCTGGCGCGCTCCTCGATCTCCATCTCCAGCACGTCCTGGCCGTCGAAGGTGATGCTGCCCTGGGTCACCTCATAGCCCTCCTTGCCGGCGATCACCGCCGAGAGGGTCGACTTGCCGGCGCCGTTGGGGCCCATGATGGCGTGCACCTGGCCCGCCGCGACGGTGAGGTTGAGGCCCTTGAGGATATGCTTGCCCTCGACCGTGACGTGGAGATCCTTGACTTCGAGCATCGTGACTACCTTTTGATCTGGCCAGCCGCCGCGGCGACTGGGGAAACGTTATATGGCTTGACGGCGGACTAGGCGCGTTATCAGCGATGGTTTCGGGGCACAGGCCGGCCTCGCGGAGGAAACCTTTCGCCCGCTGAAGCGGGCTCCTACAGGAGGCCGGCGTCGTGCAGCCGTTGCCTTAACCGACAGCGCCTTCCAGGGTGACGTTGAGCAGGGCCTCGGCCTCCACCGCGAACTCCATCGGCAGCTCCTGGAAGACATCCTTGCAGAAGCCGTTGACGATCATGCTCACCGCGTCCTCCTCGGAGATGCCCCGGCTCTGGCAGTAGAAGAGCTGGTCCTCGCCGATCTTCGAGGTGGTGGCCTCGTGCTCCACGGTGGCGGTGGCGTTGCCGATCTCCTGGTAGGGGAAGGTGTGAGCACCGCACTGGTCGCCGATCAGCAGGGAGTCGCACTGGGTGAAGTTGCGCGCCCCCTTGGCCCGCGGGCCGATCTTCACCAGGCCCCGGTAGGCCTGGTTGCTGTGGCCGGCGGAGATCCCCTTGGAGATGATGCTGGAGCGGCTGCCCTCGCCCAGGTGGATCATCTTGGTGCCGGTGTCGGCCTGCTGGCGGCCGTTGGTCACCGCCACGGAGTAGAACTCGCCGATGCTGTCCTTGCCGCGCAGCACGCAGGAGGGGTACTTCCAGGTGATGGCGGAGCCGGTCTCGACCTGGGTCCAGCTGATCCGCGAGCGGTCGCCGCGGCAGTCACCGCGCTTGGTGACGAAGTTGTAGATGCCGCCCTTGCCATCTTCGTCGCCGGGGTACCAGTTCTGCACCGTGGAGTACTTGATATAGGCGTCTTCCAGGGCCACCAGCTCGACCACCGCGGCGTGGAGCTGGTTCTCGTCGCGCTGGGGCGCGGTGCAGCCCTCCAGGTAGGAGACCTGGGCGCGGCTCTCGCAGATGATCAGGGTGCGCTCGAACTGGCCGGTGTTGGCGGCGTTGATACGGAAGTAGGTGGAGAGCTCCATGGGGCAGGTCACGCCTTCCGGCACGAAGACGAAGGAGCCGTCGGTGAAGACCGCGGAGTTGAGCGCGGCGAAGTAGTTGTCCGAGGTGGGCACCACGGTACCCAGGTACTGCTTGACCAGTTCCGGATGCTCGCGGATCGCCTCGGAGATGGAGCAGAAGATCACCCCGGCCTCGGCGAGCTTCTCCTTGAAGGTGGTGGTCACCGACACCGAGTCGAAGACCGCGTCCACCGCCACCCCGGCCAGCGCCGCCCGCTCATGCAGGGGGATGCCCAGCTTCTCGTAGGTCTCGAGCAGCTTGGGGTCGACCTCGTCGAGGCTCTGGGGGCGATCCTCGGGCTTCTTGGGGGCGCTATAGTAGGAGATCGCCTGGTAGTCGATGGGCGGATAATCGAGGTGCGCCCAGGAGGGCGGCGTCATCTTCAGCCATTGGTGGTAGGCCTTGAGGCGCCACTCGAGCATCCACTGCGGCTCGCCCTTCTTCTGGGAGATAAAGGCGATGGTGCCCTCGTCGAGACCGGGCGGCACCGTATCGCTCTCGATATCGGTCACGAAGCCCTGCTTGTAGTCGCGACGGACCAGCTGTTCCATTTCCTCACTAGCCATGGTCTTTCCCCCTCCCGGGCGGTTGCGTTCGAGCCCTTTGGGCAATTCAGGTGTCGGCGGTGGCGCCCAGATCGATGCTCTGGATGGGCAGCCGGACCGGTAATTTGATGGGCGCGGTCTGGGCCAGGTGGGCCAGGGTCACGCTGTCGAGCAGGGTGCGCACCGCCAGCGAGACCCGCTGCCAGTTGTCGGCGACCCCGCAGGTATCGAGCAGGTCGCAGTCGCCATCGCTCTGACTGCACTCGGTCATGGCCACGGGGCCCTCGATGGCGGTGATGATGTCGATGGCGGTGATCTCGTGGGCCGGTCGCGCCAGACGATAGCCGCCCTGGGCACCGCGCTGGGACTCCAGGAGCCCGGCCTTGACCAGCATCTTCAGGGTCTTGCTGACGGTGGGGTGCGGCAGCTTCACCGCCTCGGCCAGCTCCGCCGCCGCATGGGGCTGCTGCGGCTGACGGGCGATCTGGGCCATCACCACCGCGGCGTAATCGGTCAGCCTGGAGAGCTTCATCATGCCGTTGTCCCTACCCCCGTGACGGGCGCCTCACAGGCGCCCCGCTCGAATTGGGTACCATTTTAGTCCTGTATGGATCGACTTGTGAAGAGGGGCGACGCAAAACGCCATGATCGACGCCGGTTCGACGGCGTTCGGATCATTAACGCCAATTATTCTCATTGGCAACGCCTATCAACTGCCCACGAAAAAGGGCGCCCGGGGGCGCCCTCTTATACCTCGACCCACTTACCCTTCGAACGGGTTACGCAGCACGATGGTCTCGTTGCGATCCGGGCCGGTGGAGATGATATCGATGGGCGTGCCCACCTGCTTCTCCAGGTAGCGGATATAGGCGCGGGCGTTCTCGGGCAGCTCTTCCAGGCGCTTGGCGCCCAGGGTCGACTCGCTCCAGCCGGGCAGGTCCTCGTAGAGCGGCTCGATGGCCTCGTAGCCCTCGGAATCCACCGGGGTATCCAGGACGTCGCCATCCTTGCTGCGATAGCCCACGCAGACGCGGATATTCTCCAGCCCATCGAGGACGTCGAGCTTGGTCAGGCAGAGGCCGGAGACGGAGTTGATCTGCACCGCGTGACGCAGGGCCACCGCGTCGAACCAGCCGCAGCGACGGGCGCGGCCGGTGGTGGCGCCGAACTCGTGGCCCTTTTCCGCCAGGTGGCGACCGAACTCGTCGAACAGCTCGGTGGGGAAGGGACCGGAGCCGACCCGAGTGGTGTAGGCCTTGGTGATGCCCAGCACGTAGTCCAGGTAGAGGGGACCCACGCCGGAGCCGGTGGCGGTACCACCCGCGGTGGTGTTGGAGCTGGTCACGAAGGGGTAGGTGCCGTGGTCGATATCCAGCAGCGAGCCCTGGGCGCCCTCGAAGAGGATGTTCTCGCCCTTCTTGCGGAAGTCGTGGACCAGGCCCACGGCATCGCAGACCATGGGGCGCAGCTCCTCGGCCATCTCCAGGGCCTCGTCCAGCACCTGCTGGAAGTCCACCGGTGCCTCGCCGTGATACTGGGTCAGCACGAAGTTATGGTAGTCGAGCACCTCGCCCAGCTTGGAGGCGAAGCGCTCGCGGTGCAGCATGTCGCCCAGGCGCAGGCCGCGGCGCGCCACCTTGTCCTCGTAGGCCGGACCGATACCACGGCCGGTGGTGCCGATCTTGGCCACGCCGCGAGCCTTCTCGCGGGCCTGATCCAGGCGCACATGGTAGGGCAGGATCAGCGGGCAGGAGGGCGACAGACGCAGGCGCTCGCGCACCGGCACACCCTTGGCCTCCAGCTCGCGGATCTCCTTGATCAGCGCCTCCGGCGACAGCACCACGCCGTTGCCGATGACGCAGGTCTTGTCGTCACGCAGGATCCCGGAGGGAATCAGGTGCAGGACGGTCTTCTCGCCGTCGATGACCAGGGTATGGCCGGCATTATGGCCCCCCTGGAAGCGCACCACGGCGCTGGCCGACTCGGTCAGCAGGTCGACGACCTTGCCCTTGCCTTCATCACCCCATTGGGTGCCCAGTACGACTACGTTCTTGCCCATTGCTCTCGTCTCTTGATCGAAGAATCCGCCAATGGCGCCCGGGGGCGCCCCGCTCCCCTTTCAGGCCAGGGGGGAGACCTGCCAATCCTCGCCCAGGCGCACCAGCCGGCGATTGCAGCGGTGCTCGGCCGGGCCGGTGCGCTGACCGGGCAATGCCTGGATCACCCGCTCGCCGTCCTGACGCAGCCGAGCCACCACCTCGGCCAGGGCCGCCTCCTCCTCGGCGGGCGCCCAGATCCCGTCGCAGGGGGGCTCCTCCACCGCCAGCGACGCCAGCAGCTTGAGGTCCATGGAGAAGCCGGTGGCCGGGCGCGCCCGGCCGAAGACCCGACCGGTATCATCATAGCGCCCGCCCTTGGCGAGCGCCTGGCCGTAGCCGGGCACATAGGCGGCGAACATCATGCCGGTGTGGTACTGATAGCCGCGCAGCTCCGCCAGGTCGAAATAGAGGGTCACCCGGGGGTAGTCGGCGGCCACCCCGGCACACAGCTCACGCAGCTGGTCCAGGGCCGCTCCCACCGGAGCCGGCGCCTCGGCGAAGGCGGCACGGGCCTGCTCCAGCACCTCGGGCCCCCCATGCAGGTGGACCAGCGCCAGGAACATCTCGGCCAGGACCGGATCCTCGACGCTCTCGGCGACCCGGGCCGCCACCTCGCCGGGAGACTTCAGCTCCAGGGCCTCGAACAGGGCGCGCTCCTGGGCCGGCTCCAGCTCGGCGGCCTGCACCAGGCTGCGGTAGATGCCGATATGGCCCAGGGCCAGGTGCATCTCGCCGGCGCCGGCGGCGGAGAGGGACTCCAGCGCCAGGCGCAGGACCTCCAGGTCGGCTTCGAGGCCGGCATGACCGAACAGCTCCAGGCCGACCTGCACCGGACTGCGGCCGCCCTGGTGCTGGTCGGCGGTGGCGCGCAGTACATTGGTGCAGTAGCAGAGCCGCACCGGCCCCTGACGATGCAGGGAGTGGGCATCCATGCGCGCCACCTGGGGGGTGACGTCGGCGCTGACGCCCATCATGCGGCCGGTCAACTGGTCGGTGAGCTTGAAGGTCTGGAGTTCCAGGTCGGTGCCGGTCCCAGTGAGCAGGGAGTCGAGAAACTCCACGGGCGGCGGCATCACCTGGTCATAGCCCCAGCGGTGATAGAGGTCGAGCAGCCCACGGCGCAGCTCCTCCATCCGTGCCGCCTGAGGCGGCAGCACTTCGTCCATGCCGTCGGGAAGCAGCCAGCGGTCAGCGATGGTCATGTGTTCTGTCCTGCCAGTATTCGTTGGCCCGGGCATGGCGCGACCGCGCGCCGTCCCATGGAAGGGCCGGAAAGCCGCCCGGCATGGCCCCACGCCGGGCCTCGTAAGGAATTCGGGGCCCGAAAACCTGTGCTTGGGCCACAAAAAAACCGGGCCACGCCCGGTTTCGGGAGTCTACCACGTTTGGCCCCGGGATAAACCCCGGCGACGCGCCTGGCATCGCCGGGGACCGACCTCAGTTGCCGGTCGGCCGGGGGCTGTTGAGGTAGCGGAAGAAGTCGCTGGAGGGTTCCAGCACCATCATGTTGCCGCCACCGCTGAAGGTCTCCCGGTAGGCATTCAGGCTGCGGTAGAAGGAGAAGAACTCCGAATCCTGCTGGTAAGCCTGAGAGAAGATGGCCGCGGCCTCGGCGTCGCCTTCACCGCGCAGGGTCTCGGCCCGCTCGTTGGCCTGGGCCAGCAGCACCTGGCGACGGCGGTCGGCGTTGGCGCGAATCCGCTCGGCCTCTTCCTGACCCTGGGCGCGCCACTCGCGGGCCTCCCGCTCACGCTCGGAGCGCATGCGGTCGAAGACCGCCGCGGAGACGTCCTCCGGCAGGTCGATCCGCTTGACCCGCACGTCACGGATCGCCACGCCCAGCTCTTCCCGCAGCAGGCTGTCCAGGTCGCGGGTCGGACCAGTCATCAGGTCATCGCGTCGCTCGGCGATGATCTGCTGCAGGTCGAGGCGACCGAACTCGTTACGCAGGCTCTCGTCGACCCGCGGCTGAATCAGGCGCACGGCCATCATCTCGTCACCGGCGGTGGCCTCGTAGTAGCGGGTCGGGTTGACCACCTGCCACTTGACGAAGGAGTCGACGATCACCGCCTTCTGCTCCAGGGTCAGGTAACGGCTGGTGTCGGTGTCCAGGGTCAGCACCCGGGTGTCGAACTTGCGCACCGTCTGGGTGATGGGCACCTTGAAGTGCAGCCCCGGCTGGATGTTTTCCTCGATCACCTCACCGAAGCGCAGCTTCACGGCGCGCTCGGTCTCATCGACGATATAGAGGCTGTTGCTGGCCAGCCAGGCGACGGCGGCCAGGCCGCCGACGATCAGCAAGGAACGGTTATTGATCACTTAGCGGCCCTCCCTGCGAATGCTGCTGCTCTGGTTACCCGTCTGGGTCTGGCTGCTGCGCAACCGGTCCAGCACCTGGGGATCGAGGCGCTGGTCGTCATCGTACTGGCTGCCGTCCTGGGAACGGCCGCTCTGGCCGGAACGCAGCTGATCCAGCGGCAGGTACATCAGAGGCGCATTGTCACTGACGTCCATCAGTACCTTGTCGGTGCCGCTCAGCACCTCGCTGATGGCATCCAGGTAGAGACGCTCACGCATGATCTCCGGCGCGTTCTGGTACTCGGTCAGCATCGACAGGAAGCGGTTGGCCTGACCCTGAGCCTCGGCCACCACCGACTCGCGATAACCCTGGCCCTGCTCGATGATGCGCTGGGCCTGACCCTGGGCGGCGGGAATCACCGCGTTGGCGTAGGCCATGCCCTCGTTGATGGTGCGCTGACGATCCTCGCGGGCGCGAATCACGTCGTCGAAGGCATCGATCACCGGCCCCGGTGCCGAGGTCGACTCGATGTTGATGGTCTGCAGACGGATACCGGTGCCGTAGCTGTCCAGGTAGGACTGCAGGCGGCTGGCCACGGAGCTACCCAGGATCTCACGACCGGAGGTGAGGATATCGATCATCTCGGTGCCACCGACCACGTGGCGCAGCGCGGAGTCGAGGGCATTCTCGATGGAGAGCTGCGGATTACGCACGTTGAGCACGAAGTCGCGGGGGTTGGCGACCTGGTACTGGGCCGAGATCTCGACCTCGACGATGTTCTCGTCGCGGGTCAGCATCGACTGGGTCTGGGTCAGCGAGCGCACCCGGGTGACGTTGACCATGCGCACGTCATCGATCAACGGCGGGTTCCAGTGCAGGCCCGGGCTGACCACTTCCTGGAACTTGCCGAAACGCAGCACCACGCCCCGTTCGGACTGATCGACCAGATAGAAGCCCGAGGCGGCCCAGATCGCCAGGGCGACGATGATCAATAGACCCGGCAGGGCGAAGGTGTTGCGGCGACCGCCGCCCCCCTTGCCGCCTTTGCCGCCACCGCCCTTGCCACCGCGGCCACCGAGCATGCCATTGAGCTTGTCCTGGAACTTCTTCAGCGCCTCGTCGAGGTCGGGCGGGCCCTGATTGCCCCCGTTACCTCCACCACCGCCGCCACCGCGACGGCCGCCCCCGCTCCAGGGGTCATGCTGTTTGCCACCACCAGGCTCATTCCAAGCCATACGTCGTCTCCACACTATGCATTGAATCGCCTTGAATCCGTCTACCGGGCCTCGCCTCGACGATCACCCGGCGTAGCGCAACGCCATCATTCCGAGGAACTCCGTCATGCTAGAGCTCCCACTCCGCCCGCGCCTCGCGCTGCGCCGGCGGCAAGTAGTCGTCGGCATTCTCGCCGAGGCGCGCCATCAACTGCAAAAAGTCACGCCGTGGCAGGCGCACCTCGAGCCGGGTCCGGCCCTGCTCGTCGAAGTGTTCCTGACGCACCGCACCCAGCTCGTGCAGGGCGGCCCGCAGGCGCCCCTGGCTCGGCGCCAGGGAGAGCTCGGTGTCCACCACGTCACCGGCCAGGCAGCCGGAGAGGGCCTCGCCCAGCAGCTCCAGCCCCTGGCCGCTCTGGGCCGAGAGCCACACCACCTCGGGACGCCCTTCGCCATCGCGTTCGATGCGTGGCGCGCTATCGAGCAGGTCGATCTTGTTCATCACCCGCAGGCAAGGAATCTGGTCGGCACCGATCTCCTTGAGCACCGCCTCGACCTGCTCCACGTTGAGCTCCCGGTCGGGGTCGGCGGCATCGATCACATGCACCAGCAGGGTCGCCTCGGCGGCCTCCTGGAGGGTGGCCCGGAAGGCCTCCACCAACTTGTGGGGCAGGTGGCGGATAAAGCCCACCGTGTCCGCCAGCACCACCGGGCCCACGTCGTCGATCTCGAGACGGCGCAGGGTGGGGTCGAGGGTAGCGAAGAGCTGGTCGGCGGCATAGACGCCGGACTCGGTGAGCGCGTTGAAGAGCGTTGATTTGCCGGCGTTGGTGTAGCCCACCAGGGAGACGCTGGGAATCTCGGCCCGAGCCCGGGCGCGGCGGTTCTGGTCGCGCTGACTGCGCACCTTGTCGAGGCGCTTGTGGATCGCCTTGATGCGGGCCCGCAGCAGGCGACGGTCGGTCTCCAGCTGGGTCTCACCGGGGCCGCGCAGGCCGATACCGCCCTTCTGGCGCTCCAGGTGGGTCCAGCCACGCACCAGGCGGGTGGACATGTATTCCAGCTGGGCCAGCTCGACCTGCAGCTTGCCTTCGTGGGTCCTCGCCCGCTGGGCGAAGATATCGAGAATCAGGCCGGTACGATCGAGCACCCGGCACTTGAGGCTCCGCTCCAGGTTGCGCTCCTGGGAGGGGCTCAGGCCGTGGTTGAAGATCACCAGTTCGGCATGGTGCACCGCCAGCAGCTCGCGCAGCTCCTCGAGCTTGCCGCTGCCGATAAAGGTGCGGGAATCGGGCCGATGCCGGCTACCACTGAGCAGGGTAGCCGGCTCGGCGCCGGCGGAACGCACCAGCTCCAGGAATTCACCCGGATCTTCGCGCTCGCGTTCGTCCTGGAAGTCGACATGGACGAGGATCGCCGTTTCACCGGCGTCGGGGCGTTCAAAAAACAATCACTACCTCGCGATCAAGATTCCTGCGCCGCCGCGGGATCCTGCGCCGGCAGGCGCACATTGCGGGACGGCACCACGGTGGAGATGGCGTGCTTGTAAACCATCTGGCTCACGGTGTTACGCAGCAGAATAACGAACTGGTCGAAGGACTCGATCTGACCCTGCAGCTTGATACCGTTGACCAGGAAGATGGACACCGGAATACGCTCCTTGCGCAGGATGTTCAGATACGGGTCTTGAAGGGACTGTCCTTTGGACATTTTGCTCTCCCTAACTGTCTCTTTTGGCATTGATGTCATGTTATATGGACCGCCGACCAGGGGCGGCCCGAGCATACGGCGCGGCAAGCGGCCAACCGAACACCGTATCTTACGCTAACTACTAAAGCGGCGCACGAGTTTCAGGACCCGCGCCAGGGCATCCGCTTGCTGGCTATCCACCCAGTGCAACTCCGGCCAGCCCCGCAGCCAGGTCAACTGGCGCTTGGCGAGCTGGCGGGTGGCCGCCGTCCCTCTGGCGATCAGGGTATCCCGGTCATAGCGCCCCTCGAGGTACTCCCACGCCTGGCGATACCCCACGCAGCGCATGGAGGGCAGATCCAGGTGCAGGTCCCCCCGCGCCTGGAGCGCCGCCACCTCGTCGAGGAAGCCCTCGGCCAGCATCGCTTCGAAGCGCCGCCCGATGCGCTCGTGCAGGACGGCCCGCTCGGCGGGTGCCACCCCTATCGACAGCGTGCGCCAGGGCAAGGTTTCCCGGCGCTGCTCCGCCCAGAGGGCGCTGAGCGGCCGGCCGCTGAGCCGATAGACCTCCAGGGCCCGAAGCAGGCGCTGGCGATTATGCGGGTGCAGCTCGGCGGCGAGCACGGGGTCGACCCGCGCCAGCTCCTCGTGCAGGGCGACGAGCCCGCGACGCTCGGCCTCCGCCTCCAGCTCGGCACGCAGCGCCGGGTCGGCGGCCGGCATCTCCGCCACGCCCTCCAGCAGGCGCTTGTAGTACATCATGGTGCCCCCCACCAGCAGCGGCACCCGGCCGGCGGCGGTGATCTCATGCATCGCCGCCAGGGCATCCTCGCGGAACTCGGCGGCGCTGTAAGCCTCGGCGGGGTCGCGGATATCCACCAGGCGGTGGGGGGCCCGGGCCAGCTCCGCCGCCGAAGGCTTGGCGGTGCCGATATCCATGCCGCGATAGATCAGCGCCGAGTCGACGCTGATCAGCTCGCAGTCCAGCCGCTCGTGGAGGGCGATGGCCAGGTCGGTCTTGCCGGCGGCGGTGGGGCCCATCAGCAGGATCGCCGGCGGCCGACGGTCGTCGTTCATCACTGCCCCCTCAAAAAGCGCTTGTCGAGCTCATGCATCGACATCTCGAACCAGGTGGGGCGACCGTGATTGCACTGGCCGCTGCGCTCGGTGCGCTCCATGTCCCGCAGCAGGGCATTCATCTCGGCGATCGACAGCTTGCGGTTGGCGCGCACGCTGCCGTGGCAGGCCATGGTGGCCAGCAGCTCGTTGATATGCGCCTCGAGGCGGTCCGAACGCCCGTAGCGTTCCAGGTCGCCGAGCATGTCGCGAATCAGCGGTTCCACGTCGGCCTCCGCCAGCAGGGTCGGCACCTGGCGCACCAGCAGGGTCTCGGGGCCGGCCACGTCCAGCTCCACCCCCAGGCGGGCGAAGGCCTCCCGCTCCGCCTCGGCGGTGGCCACCTCGGCGGCGCTGGCCGCCAGCGACACCGGCACCAGCAGCGCCTGGGCCTCCAGGGCCCCGCCATGCACCTGGCTCTTGAGGCGCTCGTAGGTGATGCGTTCATGGGCGGCGTGCATATCCACCACCACCAGGCCGCGGCGCCCCTGGGCGAGAATATAGACGCCCTGCAGCTGGGCGATGGCATAACCCAGGGGCGGCGCCTGGGTGGGGTCTTCCTCCGGCAGGCTCGGCCGCTCGGCAGGCGTCGCCATGGGGCGGGGGGCCGAGGCGACGCTCACCTGCCCCGACTCCCCCCGGGCCAGGGTCGCCGCCGCGCCGCCGGGGGGCGCCGGCTGGGGCGTCAGCAGGCTCTCCTCGTGATCGGGATGCAACGCCCGATAGCCCGCCATGAACTGGCGCACCTTGTCGGCGCCCGGGTGGCGCTCGCGCCCCTCGTCGCCACTGCCCAGGGCCATGGGCTGCTGCTGCCAGCGCGGCGCCGCCTCGGCCACGCCGGGCGCCTCGGCGCTCGCCTCACCGCCCTCCTCCGGCGCTTCCTCGGCATCCTGCTGGCCGGGGCGCGCCTCGCCCAGGGCCCGATGCAGGCTGGAGAAGAGGAAATCGTGGACCAGGCGGCCATCCCGGAAGCGCACCTCGTGCTTGGTGGGGTGCACATTGACGTCCACCACGCTGGGGTCGAGCTCCAGGTAGAGCACGAAGACCGGGTGACGCCCATGGAAGAGCACGTCCCGGTAGGCCTGGCGAATGGCGTGGGCCACCAGGCGGTCGCGGACCACCCGGCCGTTGACGAAGAAATACTGCTGGTCGGCCTGGGCCCGGGAGAAGGTGGGCAGGCCCACCCAGCCCCACAGGCGCAGGCCGTTGGCCTCCAGGTCCAGGGCCAGGGCGTTCTCCAGGAACCCCTTGCCGAGCAGGGCGGCGATACGCCGCTCGCGGCCGGCGACGTCCGCGGCGGGGCGTAGCTGGTGCAGGGTCTTCTGGTTATGGCGCAGGCTCCAGCCGATGTCATAGCGGGACAGCGCCAGGCGGCGGAAGGCCTCCTCGGCGTGGCCGAATTCGGTCTTCTCGGTACGCAGGAACTTGCGCCGCGCCGGGGTATTGAAGAAGAGGTCGCGCACCGTCACCGTGGTGCCCCGGGGGTGAGGCGCCGGGGTCACCCGGGGTTCCATCTCGCGCCCCTCGGCCACCACCCGCCAACCTGCCTGGGGATCCTCGGCGGTATTGGAGATCAGCTCCAGCCGCGACACCGAGGCGATGGAGGCCAGCGCCTCGCCCCGGAAACCGAGGCTGGCCACCCCTTCCAGCTCCTCCAGGGAGGCGATCTTGCTGGTGGCGTGGCGAGACAGCGCCAGCGGGAGGTCCGCCTCGGCGATGCCGCCGCCATCGTCGCGCACCCGGATCAGCCGCGCGCCACCGGCCTCCAGCTCCAGCTCGATACGCCGGCTGCCGGCATCCACGGCGTTCTCCACCAGCTCCTTGAGTACCGAGGCGGGGCGTTCCACCACCTCGCCGGCGGCAATCTGGTTGGCCAGCCGGGGGTCGAGGATGCGTATGGGTCGCTGTTGGGTCATAACACTCCACACAAACTAAAAGCCGGAAGCCGGAAGCCGGAAGCCGGAAGCCGGAAGCCGGAAGCCGGAAGCCGGAAGCCGGAAGCCGGAAGCCGGAAGCCGAGATACTGCCACCAACCTCATCAGTGGCAACGGTTTTTCTTATAGCTTACAGCTTATGGCTTACAGCTCCCCCGAAGGGGTCAGGATTGCGGTATCCGCAGCACCTGGCCGACCCGGATCACGTCGCCGTTGATCTCGTTGACCTGCTTCAGGGTCCCCAGGGGGACCCGGTGGCGGGCGGCGATCTCCGAAAGGGTATCGCCGGGCTGGATACGGTATTCGTTGCTGCCGCCACCACGGTTCTGGTCACGCTGCCAGGCCAGCAGGCTGGTCGGGGGAGGGTTGCGCTGGAAGTGCTCGCGCACCCCGGCGAAGATCGCCTCGGCGAGCCCCTGCTGGTGGCTCGAATCACGCAGGCGGCGCTCCTCGTCCGGGTTGGAGATAAAGCCGGTCTCCACCAGCAGGGAGGGGATATCCGGCGACTTGAGCACCACGAAGCCGGCCTGCTCCACCCGCGACTTGTGCAGGCGATTGACGCGCCCCAGGCGCTCCAGCACCTGGCCGCCGATGGACAGGGAGTCGTTGAGGGTAGCGGTCAGGGTCAGGTCCATCAGCACCCCCCGCAGCACCTCATCGTGATCGTTCAGCGACAGCCCGCCATCGACGCCGCCGATCAGGTCGGCGCGGTTCTCGCTATCGGCCAGCCACTGGGCCGCCTCGGAGGTGGCACCGCTCTGGGAGAGCGCATAGACGGAGCTACCCTGGGGACGCGGGCTGTTGAAGGCATCGGCGTGCACCGAGACGAAGAAGTCGGCGCGCTGCTCCCGGGCAATACGGATGCGCTGACGCAGGCCCACATAGTAGTCGCCGTCACGGATCATCACCGCCCGGAAGCCCGGGGTCTCGTCCACCAGGCGCTGCAGGCGCCGGCCGATCTGCAACACCACGTCCTTCTCGCGGGTGCCGGCAGGGCCGATGGCACCGGGGTCCTCACCGCCATGGCCCGGGTCGATGGCGATGATGATATCGCGCCGGGGGTGGGGCTGGGCCTGCTGGAGCGCCACCGCCGACTCGTCGACCGCCGGCGCCTCCCCCGCCCGGGCGGCCATCTCCTGCTCGCGAATCATCGCCTCGATGGGGTCGATGGGGTCCTCCACGGCACTCTCGCCAGGGTACTCCAGGTCCACCACCAGGCGGTGGCCGTACTGGTCATTGGGCGCCAGGCTGAAATGGCGTGGCGCCACCTCACGTTCCAGGTCGAGGACGATGCGCAAGCCATCGCCGTCGCGCACCCCGCTGCGCACCGCGCTGATGGCGCTTCCCGTCAGGTCGAGGCGCGCCGGATCCGCCGCCAGTCGACTGCTGGGCAGGTCGATCACCAGGCGCCGGGGATTCTCCAGGGTGAACACATTGGCCTCGGCCGGTGACGACAGGTCGAAGACCAGGCGCGCATGATCCGGGGCCGCCCAGAGGCGCAGGTTATCCACCACGGCGGCCCGCGCCGGCTGGCCAATCAATAGCGCCAGGGCGAGCAACGGCAGCAACACGCCGGCGAGGCGAGCGAATCGGCGGCTTGGCAACACTCCTCGAGTCATGCGGGTATCCGATCATCCATGTGTTGGAAAGGGCCAGGTCTCAGTCGGCGGCGGGCCAGCGTTCGGCGAGACGCGCCAGCAGTGCCTCGCCCCGGGCATCGCCGGCGATCAACTCCGCCTCG
Source organism: Halomonas sp. 328 (assembly GCF_015645095.1). Classification (GTDB taxonomy): domain Bacteria; phylum Pseudomonadota; class Gammaproteobacteria; order Pseudomonadales; family Halomonadaceae; genus Bisbaumannia. Next base: position 39,985 of record NZ_JADOTW010000009.1, on the reverse strand, counting down.
CGCCCCGGCTCGACCAGGCGCAGGTGAATCTCCAGGGTCGGCGACGGCAGCCAGCCCTCGCCGCGGCTGGGCCACTCCACCAGGCACAGGCAATCCTCCTCGAAGAGATCCCGGGCACCGATGAATTCCAGCTCCTCCGGGTCGCCGAGGCGATAGAGATCGAAATGGTAGAGGCGCCACTCGCCCAGTTCATAGGGTTCCACCAGGGTATAGGTGGGACTCTTCACCGCGCCCCGGTGGCCATGGGCACGCAGGATCCCCCGGGTCAGGGTGGTCTTGCCGGCCCCCAGGTCACCACTGAGGTAAACCCGTCCCTGCCCTGCCAGGGCCTGGCCCAGGGCCTCACCGAAGGCCACCTGGGCCTCTTCATCCCGCAGTCTGACCCGCATCATCTCGCTCTATCCCACCCCATTGGCCAAGCGTCGCGCATAGGATGCCAGATCGCCGGCCAGCAGACCACGCTCGCCCTCGGCCTGGGCGGCGAGGTCCGCGGCCCGGGCATGCAGCAGCATGCCCGCCTCGGCGGCGAGACGCGGCGCCACCCCCTGGGCCAGCAGGGCCCCCAGGATGCCGGAGAGCACATCGCCCATGCCGCCACTGGCCATGCCGGGGTTGCCGAAGGGGCAGAGCGTCAGGGGCGCACCGCCGGCCTCGCCGACCAGGCTCCCCGCCCCCTTGAGCAGCACCACGGCGGCGAAATCCGCGGCGATGGCACGCAGGCTGCCGGCGCGATCGCCCTGCACGCTGGCGGTGTCGCGACCCAGTAGCCGTGCCGCCTCCCCCGGGTGGGGTGTGAGGATCCAGGCCGGCGGGCGGGCCTCGATCCGCCCCCGGGCCAGCAGGTTGAGGGCATCGGCATCCGCCACCAGCGGCTTGCCCGCCGCCAGGGCCGCCTGCAGCAGCCCCTGCCCCCAGGGCCCCTGCCCCAGGCCAGGCCCCACCACGATGGCATCGGCGGCTTCCAGCAGGGACACGGCCTCCGGCGCGCCGCGCACGCCGTGGACCATCACCTCGGGACAGCGCACCAGGCTGGCGGTCACATGCTCCGGCGCCGTGGCCAGGCTCACCTTACCGGCCCCGAGCCGCGCCGCCGCCTCGGCGGCCAGCAGGGCCGCGCCGCCGAACCCCGGTGCCCCCCCGATCACCAGCAGGTGACCGCAATCGCCCTTGTGGGCATCCCGGGGGCGCGCCGGCAGGGCCCCGGCGATCAGCGCCTCGTCGCCGAGTCGCGCCACCGGCACCAGGTCGCCATGGGCCTCGGCATCGACGCCGAGGCGCTTGAAGCGCAGCTCACCGACCCGCGCCGGGCCGGCGCCGGTATGCAGCCCCAGCTTGTCGCCGATAAAGGTGACGGTGACACTGGCCGAGACCGCCGCACCCAGCACGGCGCCACTATCGGCGCAAAGCCCGGAGGGAATATCCACCGCCAGCACCGGACGTTCGGCGGCGTTGATCCGCCGGATGGCGCCCAGGAAGGGCTCGCGCACCTCGCCGCTGAGCCCCGTGCCGAGCAGGGCATCGACGATCACCTCGCCCTCCAGCACTGCCTGGGCCGTCCAGGGCGTTATCGCGACGCCGGCCGAGGCGGCGAGTTGCGCGGCCCGGGCGGCATCGCCGTCGAGCCGCTCGACCGGACGCAGCGCCAGCAGCTGCACCGCCAGCCCCTCCTCGGCGGCCAGGGCCGCCATCACATAGCCATCGCCGGCGTTGTTGCCGGCGCCGCACAGCACGCTCAGCGACCGCGCCTCGGGCCAGCGGGCCCGCAGCACGCGAAAGGCGGCCTGGGCCGCCTTCTGCATCAGGGCGAAGCCCTCGGTGCCGGCGGCGATGGTACGCCGATCCAGCTCGCGAACCTGTTCGGCCAGATAGAGCGACCTGCCTGGATTCATTGTTGCCTCCCTTCGCCATCGCAGTAAATCTTGCTGAGGGGCGCTGGGGACAGGTCGGAGCGAAGCGTCTTTTTCAGGGACGAAAAAGTCGAGCGCCCAGGGATGGGTCTACAGCGTCTTCGCGAAGGCCTGCCCCAGGGTAGCCCCGGGCCTCACGCCAGAGAGAGGGACTGTACGGCATCATGACTCTCCATGACGAGGATTTGAGTCTAGTGTAGGGTGTGCCTGCGCCACGCCCAGCCCTCCCCGCTTTCTCGGTAGTTTCACGATCATGCCAGCCCACGATGACCACGCCCCGGACGCCCTCGACCCGGCTGCCCTCGCCACCGCCATCAAGGCGTGGGGCCGTGAGCTGGGCTTTCAGCAGGTGGGGATCACCGACACCGACCTGACCACCCACGAACGCTACCTGGCGCGTTGGCTGGCGGCGGGCCACCATGGCGAGATGGGCTTCATGGCCAAGCACGGCACCAAGCGCACCCGCCCCGAGGAACTGGTACCGGGCACCCTCCGGGTGATCAGCGTGCGCATGGATTACCTGCCGCCGGAGGTGGAGACCACCAAGCTGCTCGGCCGGCCGGAGAAGGCCTATGTCTCTCGCTATGCCCTGGGCCGGGACTACCACAAGCTGATTCGCAAGCGCCTGGCCCAGCTGGCCAAGCGCATCGAGGGCGAGGTGGGGGCCTTCGGCTACCGCGCCTTCGTCGACTCGGCGCCGGTGATGGAGCGCGCCCTGGCCCAGAAGGCCGGCCTCGGCTGGTTCGGCAAGAATGCCATGCTGCTCAACCCCAGGGCCGGCTCGCTGTTCTTCCTCGGCGAGCTCTATACCGACCTGCCGCTGCCGGTGGACCCGCCCTTCGAGAGCGAACACTGCGGCAAGTGCAGCGCCTGCCGCAGCGCCTGCCCCACCGGCGCCATCGTCGACGACAAGGTGGTGGACTCGCGGCGCTGCATCTCCTACCTCACCATCGAGCTGCACGGAGCGATACCCGAGGCATTCCGCGAGGCCATGGGCAATCGGGTCTATGGCTGCGACGACTGCCAGCTGGTCTGCCCCTTTACCCGCTTTACCCGTCTCAGCGACGAGGCGGACTTCGCCCCCCGCCATGATCTGGACCGTACCGACCTGCTGCGCCTGTTCGCCTGGAGCGAAGAGGAGTTCCTGAGCAAGACCGAGGGCAGCCCCATCCGGCGGATCGGCTACGAGCGCTGGCTGCGCAACCTGGCGGTGGGGCTGGGCAATGCGCCCTGGAGCGAGGCGGTGGAGGGAGCGCTAGAGGCGCGCCTGGCCTACCCCTCCGACCTGGTCCGCGAGCATGTGCGCTGGGCCCTGGCCCGCCAGCGGGACAAGCGAGCGCGGCGTATCGCTACCGCTGGCTAAGCGCTTATTGCTCCTCCTCGTCGGCCTCCGGCGGTGCCAGCTGCAGGAAGGTGTTGCGGTAGTGGGCCAGCTCCGCCAGGGACTCGCGGATATCGTCCAGGGCCTGGTGGGTATTGCGCTTCTCGAAGCCCTTGAGGGCCGCCGGATTCCAGCGTTTGGCCAGCTCCTTGAGGGTCGAGACGTCCAGGTTGCGGTAGTGGAAGAAGGCCAGCAGTTCGGGCATCTCCCGCTCCAGGAAGCGGCGATCCTGGTGCACGCTGTTGCCGCACATGGGGGAGCTGCCGGGTGCCACATGCGCCTCCAGGAACGCCAGGGTGCGACGCTCCGCCTCCCGGGTCTCGATGGTGCTCTGGCGCACCCGGGCCACCAGGCCCGACTCGCCATGGGTCTTCTGGTTCCAGGCATCCATCCCGGCCAGCAGGTGCTCGGGCTGATGCACGGCGATCACCGGCCCCTCGGCGATCAGGTTGAGGTCATTGTCGGTGATCAGGGTCGCCACCTCGATGATGCGTTCCTTCTCGGGGTCGAGGCCGGTCATCTCCAGGTCGATCCAGACCAGCAGGTCCTTGCGGGGAGTGGCGTCGGGGGTCGTAGCCATGGTGCGTCATTTCCTTCTCGAGGCCGCCGGCACGGGGCGGCCCGGTGTCTAAGAGGGCGGTCTATGCGTACAATGTCCCCATTGTACAGACCTCGGGCGGCCCATGAGCAAACGCAAGCTAACTCGCCAGCAGCGCTGGCGCATCGAGAAGATTCAGGCCGAACGCGCCCAGCGCGCCGCCAAGCGCGATGCCCAGGATGCCGACAAGCTGGAGGCCGGCGAGTATGGCCCCGAACGTAACGGACGAGTGATCGCCCACTTCGGGCGCAGCCTGGACGTGCGCCCCGCCGAAGGCGGCCCCCTGCACCGCTGCCACCTGCGCGCCAACCTGGAGCCCCTGGTCACCGGCGACCGGGTGATCTGGCGCGCCGCCAATGACGGCAGCGGCGTGGTGGTGGCCCGGGGCGAGCGGGACAGCGTGCTGGAGCGCCCCGACGCTCGTGGCCAGCTCAAGCCGGTGGCGGCCAATATCGACCAGATCCTGATCGTCTTCGCCGTGGAGCCCGCGCCCCACGCCAACCTGATCGACCGCTACCTGGTGGCCGCCGAGGCCACCGGCATCGCCCCGGTGCTGGTGCTCAACAAGACCGACCTGCTGCCCGAGGACGGCGGCGAGCTGATGACCCTGCTGGGCCACTACCAGGCGCTGGGCTACCCGGTGGTCACCACCACCACCGCCGAGACCCACGGCCTGGACGCCCTGCGGGCGCGGCTGGCCGGGCGCACCTCGGTCTTCGTCGGGCAGAGCGGGGTCGGCAAGTCGTCGCTGATCGATCGCCTGCTGCCCGACGAGACCCTGCGCATCGGCGCCCTCTCCGAGGACTCCCGCAAGGGCACCCACACCACCACCACCGCCCGCCTCTATGCCTTCGACAACGACGACAGCGAGGCCGGCGAACTGATCGACTCGCCGGGGATCCGCGAATTCGGCCTGACCCACCTGGATGCCCAGCAGGTCACCGAGGGCTTCGTGGAGTTCCGCGAACTGCTGGGGCGCTGCCGCTTCCGCGACTGCCGTCATCAGCAGGAGCCGGGCTGCGCCCTGCTCGAGGCCGTGGAGCGGGGCGAAGTACGCGCCGAGCGCTTCAGTAGCTACCGTCGCATCCTCGACAGCCTCGAGGACGAAGGGCGTTGAGAGGCCCTGTCGCCCGAGACGGCGACAATATGCCATCATCCTGCGCATCACCGAGACAAGGAGGGCGCCATGAGCTCCGAAGCCAATCTTCTGCCGCTGATCGTCGAGCCGGAGCAGCTCGCCGAGGTGCTTGACGACCCCCAGCTGCTGATCATCGATGTGCCCCTCAAGCCCGAGAGCTACGCCGAGGGCCATGTGCCCGGCGCCCGCTTCCTCGACTATCGCCGCCTGCTCAAGGGCAGCGGCGACGTGCCCAACGAGGTGCCCGACGAGGCGGCACTCTCGGCGCTCTTCTCCGAGCTGGGCCTGACCCGGGACAGCCATGTGGTGGCTTACGACGACGAGGGCGGTGGCTGGGCCGGACGCCTGCTCTGGACCCTGGAACTGATCGGCCACCGGCGCTACTCCTACCTCAACGGCGGCATCCACGCCTGGCGCGGCGAGGGCCTGCCCACCGAAGCCACCCCGGTGGCCCCCGTGCCCAGCGACTACGAAGCGGAGATCCTCAACCCCGATGTCGCCATCGACCGGGAGACCCTCCAGGAGCGCCTGGGCGACAAGGGCTTCGCCGTCTGGGACGCCCGCTCGCCGGCGGAGTACCGCGGCGAGAAGGGCCAGAACCGGCGTCTCGGCCATATCCCCGGTGCCGTCAATCTGGAGTGGACCGATGCCATGGATCCGGCCCGTCAGTGGCGTATCCGCGACTATGCGGAGCTGATCACCGAGCTGGAGGCCCTGGGCCTGACCCCGGACATGGAAGTGGTCACCCACTGCCAGAGCCACCACCGCAGCGGTTTCACCTGGCTGGTGGGCAAGGCCCTGGGTTTCGAGAAGATGCGCGCCTACCCCGGCTCCTGGAAGGAGTGGGGCAATCGCGATGATACGCCGATAGAAGAGTGAAGAGTGAAGAGTGAAGAGTGAAGACAGGGTAGATGCTTCTTCCTTCTTCCGGTGCAAAGCACCGCTCTTCCCGCTTCACTCTCCTGACAATGCCCCGATCGTCCCCCTACCCTTTACGTGAGATCGTCCTTTCGTGTCGCCATCCAAGCTATTCGCCCTGATCCAATACCCCCTGCCCCACCACCTGCTCTCGCGCCTGGTGGGGCGGCTGGCCGAGACCCGTATCGGCTGGCTCAAGCAACTGCTGATCAAGGCCTTTATCCGCCGTTTCCAGGTGGACATGAGCGAGGCCCGGGATCCCGACCCCAAGGCCTACGCCTGCTTCAACGACTTCTTTACCCGCCCCCTCAGGGAGGGCGCTCGCCCCATCGAGTCGGGACTGGTCTCCCCCGCCGATGGCACCCTCTCCCAGTTCGGCGAGACCCGCCATGGCACCCTGATCCAGGCCAAGGGACAGGCCTTCTCGGTGACCAGCCTGCTGGGCGGCGACATGAAGCGCGCCGCGCCCTTCCGCCAGGGCAGCTTCGCCACCATCTACCTCTCGCCCCGGGACTACCATCGGGTGCATATGCCGCTGACCGGGACCCTCCGCGAGATGGTCTACGTGCCGGGCCGGCTCTTCTCGGTCAACCAGGCCACCGCCGATCATGTGCCGAATCTCTTCGCCCGCAATGAGCGCCTGGTGTGCTTCTTCGATACCGAGGAGGGCCCCATGGCCATGGTGCTGGTGGGAGCCATGATCGTCGCCGCCATCGAGACCGTCTGGGCCGGGCAGGTCACCCCCCTCTCCGGCCGGGTCCAGACGATTCGCTTCGACGAGCCCATCACCCTGGAGAAGGGCGCCGAGATGGGCCGCTTCAAGCTCGGCTCCACGGTGGTGATGTGCTTCAGCAAGGAGATCGACTTCGAGGAATTGGTGCCCGATATCTCGGTCAAGATGGGCGAACGGTTAAGCCAACTCCCCCATCTAGCGGATAACGGCTAATCACTAGCCAAGGGGCGGGTCCCGCTCTCGATAGTCGGCTCCGTCAAGATGGGCGAGCGGTCAAGCCAACTCCCCCATCTGGCGGATAACGGCTAATCACTAGCCAAGGGGCTGTTCCCGCTCTCGATAGCCGGCTCTGTCAAGATGGGCGAGCGGTTAAACCAACTCCCCCATCTGGCGGATAACGGCTAATCACTAGCCAAGGGGCTGTTCCCGCTCTCGATAGTCGGCTCGGTCAAGATGGGCGAACGGTCAAGCCAACTCCCCCATCTGGCGGATAACGGCTAAAGAGCAGTCGGGTCAACAGCGCGGCGTGGCGAAGGCCATCACCTCCGCCACGCTGGCCTTGCCGAGGGCCAGCTGAATCAGCCGGTCGAGGCCCAGGGCCACGCCGCTGCCCGCCGGCATCCCCGCCGCCAGGGCCGCCAGCAGGCGCCGGTCCACGGTGACTTCGGGCAAGCCCCGGGCACGCCGGGCGGCATTGTCCTCGGCGAAGCGTGCCGCCTGTTCCGCCGCATCGGTGAGCTCGTCATAGCCATTGGCCAGCTCCAGTCCCTGGAGATAGACCTCGAAGCGCCCCGCCACCCATTCACCATCCTCCGGATCCCGGTGACGCCGAGCCAGGGCCGCCTGGCTGGCCGGGTAGTCCACCACTACGTCCAGGCCCTCCCGGCCCAGGGTCGGCTCTATCTCGAGGCTCAGCAGCAGATCCAGGCAGTCATCCCGGGGGGCGTCCCCCATGGAGAGGCCCCCCCGCTCCGCGGCCAGCCGTCGAAGCTCGCCGAGCGGCGTGGTAAAGGGGTCGACCCCCAGCTGCTCACGGAATAGCGTCCGATAGCGGCGGCGCCGCACCGGGCCGGTCTCCCGCCCCAGCACGGCCTGGATCAGCGCCGCCGTCTCCTCGATCAAGGCGTCCAGGGCCAGGCCCGGGCGGTACCACTCCAGCATGGTGAACTCGAGGTTATGGCGGCGCCCCACCTCGCCATCCCGGAAGCTGCGGGCGATCTGATAGATGGGCCCGACACCGGCGGCCAGCAGACGCTTCATGGCGAACTCCGGCGAGGTCTGCAGCCAGAGTCGTTCACGCCCCTCGGGAGTCGTCGCCTCGCAACTGAGCGACGCCAGCCCCACATCGGTGCTGCCGCCGTGGCCCAGCACCGGGGTCTCCACCTCCAGCACGCCGCGCGCGGCGAAGAAGGCACGCACCTCGGCCAGCAGCCGGGCTCGCTGGCGCAGGGTCTCGAGGGACGCCGTGGGGCGCCAGTCAGTTGCCATGCCCTACCCTCCTGAAAGACGCAGGCCATGCCAGGCAGGCATGGCCTTTTCATAAGCTGGAAGCTGGAAGCTGGAAGCTGGAAAACAGCTTGCCGCCCAATCCTGGAGGCAAGGGTTTTTCCTCCCGCTTCAAGCTCCCAGCGAAGCCGGGGCGGGTTTTCTTCCAGCTTCCAGGCGCGAAGCGCCGCTCTTCAAGCTTCCAGCTTGAGTCCGGCTCAGGCGCGGGAGACGTACTCACCGTTGCGCGTATCGATCTTCAGCACCTCGCCCTGGTTGATAAAGAGCGGCACGCGTACCACGGCGCCGGAGGAGAGGGTCGCCGGCTTGGAGCCGCCCTGGGCGGTGTCGCCCTTGAGGCCCGGGTCGGTCTCGACCACTTCCAGCTCGATAAAGTTGGGCGGGTTGACGTTGATGGCGTTGTCGTTCCACAGGGTCACGGTGTAGGCGACCTGCTCCTTGAGCCACTTCTCGGTGTCGCCCAGGGCCTTCTTCTCCACCGCGTACTGCTCGAAGGAGCCGTCGGTCTTCATGAAGTGCCACATTTCGCCATCGTTGTAGAGATACTCCATCTCCAGCTCGAGGACGTCGGCGCCCTCCAGGGACTCGCCGGACTTGAAGGTGCGCTCCCAGACCCGGCCGCTGATCAGGTTGCGCAGCTTGACCCGGTTGAAGGCCTGGCCCTTGCCCGGCTTGACGTACTCGTTCTCGAGGATCGCGCAGGGGTCGCCGTCCAGCATTACCTTCAGACCGCCCTTGAATTCGTTGGTAGAATAGTTCGCCATGATTCCTCGCTGACTGATCGGCGCCCCGCCATGGCGGCGGCGCAGGAAATGTATCGACGGGCGCCATGGCGCCCGCCCGCAATTGGTGTGCCGCATGATAACCCGAAGCCCGGCCGATGTGCAGAGCGTCCCCCTCGACCTCCCCCAGGAACGTGCCCCCTGGCAGCGCCAGCTGGCCGGCGTGATCCGCGACCCGGTGGAGCTCTGCCGGCGCCTCGACCTGGACCCGGCCTGGCTGCCCGGCGCCGAGACCGGCCATGGCCTGTTCGAGGTGCGGGTGCCCGAGGCCTATCTCGCACGCATCCGCCCCGGCGATCCCAGCGATCCCCTGCTGCGCCAGGTGCTGCCGCTGGGCGAGGAAGCCCTCGAGATCCCGGGCTACCTGGCCGATCCCCTGCAGGAAGCCGAGCACACCCCGGCCAAGGGGCTGATCCACAAGTACGCCGGCCGGGTGCTCTTGATCGCCAGCCCCAGCTGCGCCATCAACTGCCGCTACTGCTTCCGCCGCCACTTCCCCTATGGCGACAACGCTCCCTCCCGGGCCCAGTGGGAGGCGAGCCTCGACCACCTGCGCGGCGACACCACCATCCGCGAGGCGATCCTCTCCGGCGGCGACCCCCTGGCCGCCAGCGATCGCCAGCTGGCCTGGCTGGTGGCACGCCTCGACGCCATCCCCCACCTCAGGCGGCTGCGGATCCATAGCCGCCTACCGGCGGTGATCCCCGACCGGGTCGATGATACCCTGCTCGACTGGCTCTCCCGCAGCCGCCTGCAGAAGGTGCTGGTACTGCATATCAACCATGCCAACGAGATCGACGAGGCCGTGGTCGCCGCCTGCGAACGGCTGAAGCGGGCCGGGGTGACCCTGCTCAACCAGAGCGTGCTGCTGCGTGGCGTCAACGACTCGGTGGCGGCCCTGGCCACCCTCTCCGAGCGACTCTTCGAGGCCGGCGTGCTGCCCTACTACCTGCACGTGCTCGACCCGGTGGCCGGCGCCGCCCACTTCGATGTGCCCGACACCGAGGCCCGTAAGCTGGTCGCGAGCCTGAGGGGCGAGCTGCCGGGGTTCCTGGTGCCGACCCTGGCCCGGGAAGTGCCCGGCGAGGGCAGCAAGACACCGCTTTGAGCTGAAAGCCATAAGCCGTAAGCCATAAGAAAACCCCCAAAGCACACCGCCTTGGGGGTTTTCACTTACGGCTTACCAGCTTACCGCTCCTGAGCCAGCGTAGCCGGTCAAGCGAGGGTGGCGGCGGTCACATTGGCCGCGGGCGCGGCGCTGGAGGCATGGCGGTTGATGGCGCTGACCACCGCCTTCATCGAGGCGCTGGTGATGCTCTCGTCGGTGGCCACGCCGAACACCGCCTCGCCGCCGATGCGCACTTCCACGTAGGCGATCGCCTCGGCGTCGGCGCCCTGGCCGCGGGCGTGCTCGTGGTAGTCGATGATCTCCACGTCATGGCCGGCGGCCGCCAGGCCCTTGATAAAGGCCGCCAGGGGCCCATTGGCCTCACCACGCACGGTCTGGGGCTTGCCCTCCTGGGTGACGGCCGCCTCCAGCATCACCCGGGGACTGTCCGGCTCGGAGGAGAGACGGTGGTTGACCAGGGCCAGGGGCGCCGTCTGGGCCAGGTACTCGTCGGCGAAGGCCTGGTAGATCATCTGGGAGGTGATCTCCTTGCCCGTGCGGTCGGCCACTTCCTGCACCACCTGGCTGAACTCCATGGCCAGACGCCGCGGCAGCTCGATGCCGTGCTCCTGCTCCAGCAGGTAGGAGACCCCGCCCTTGCCGGACTGGCTGTTGACGCGAATCACCGCCTCGTAGCTGCGCCCCACGTCGAGCGGGTCGATGGGCAGGTAGGGCACCTCCCAGACGGCCTCCGGGTTGGCACGCCGCTCGGCCATGCCCTTCTTGATGGCGTCCTGGTGGGAGCCGGAGAAGGCGGTGAAGACCAGGTCGCCCACATAGGGGTGACGAGGATGCACCGGCAGCTGGTTGCAGTACTCCACCTCGCGCATGATCGGGGTGATGTTGGAGAAGTCGAGGCCCGGGTGTACGCCCTGGGTATAGAGGTTCATGGCCAGGGTGACGAGATCGACGTTGCCGGTGCGCTCGCCGTTGCCGAACAGGCAACCCTCGACCCGGTCGGCGCCGGCCATCACGGTGAGCTCGGCGGCGGCCACCCCGGTGCCACGGTCGTTGTGCGGGTGGACGCTGACGATCAGCGCCTCGCGATCCTTGACGTTTCGGCAGAACCATTCCACCTGATCGGCGTAGTTGTTGGGGGTCGCCGCCTCCACGGTGGCCGGCAGGTTGACGATCATCTTCTTCTCGGCGCTGGCGCCATAGGCGGCCATCACCGCTTCCACCACCTCCTTGGCGAAGTCCATCTCGGTGGTGGTAAAGAGCTCCGGCGAGTACTGGAAGGTCCAGTTCGTCTCCGGGGCGGCGTCCATCAGCGCACGGATCTGGGTGGTGGCATCCACGGCGATCTGGGTGCACTGGGCCTTGTCGACGTTGAAGACCACCCGGCGGAAGACCGGGTCGGTGGCGTTGTAGACGTGGACGATGGCGTTCTTGGCGCCCTTCAGGGCCTCGAAGGTGCGCTCGATCAGATGCGGGCGCGCCTGGGTCAGCACCTGGATGGTGACGTCGTCGGGCACCTTGCCACCCTCGATCAGCGAGCGCACGAAGTCGAAGTCGGTCTGAGAGGCGGAGGGGAAGCCCACCTCGATCTCCTTGAAGCCGATCTTGACCAGCATGTCGAAGAAGCGCTGCTTGCGCTCGGCGTCCATGGGGTCGATCAGCGACTGGTTACCGTCGCGCAGGTCGACGGCACACCACAGCGGCGGCGTCTCGATGCGCCGGCTCGGCCACTGGCGATCGGGCAAGTCCACGGCGACGAAGGGGCGGTACTTGATGGACGGATCCTTGAGCATCATGCGGGCATCTCCTGGCGACGGGGCAACAACGACGACGCCCCGGCGGCACAGGGGCCAACCGGGGCGTCAGAAAGCACACGGGCCGCGATCATTCGAGTGATCGTGGCCTGGGCACGGCATACGGAGTAAGAAACGGGAGTGGTGAACATCTTGCAACCTCGAGACTAGAAAACGACTTCGCGATGCACGGCATCGCCCGACACGCTTAGCGGTCGGCTAGTAGTCGTAGGTCTAGGCTGAGGTCGCAAAATGTGATCTTCATGCCCCTAGAAAATCAGGAACGCTCGACGCTGTCAACCACCGCGGCGATTCAGCGCCTCTTCCATGCGCGACAGCTGCGCCTTGAGATCGCGCACATCGTCGCGCAGGCCGTGCAGTTCCGCGGCCTCCCCCTCGCCGTTCTCCAGCTCGATGGCCAGACTCTCCTTCTGCATCACGTCCAGTACGATGCCGATCATCATGTTGAGGAAGATAAAGGCGTTGAGGAAGATAAAGGTGAGGAAGTAGATCCACGCATAGGGGTAGTGCTCCATGGTCGGATAGAGCACCGCCGTGGCCCAGCTCTCGAAGGTGGCCACCTGGAAGAGGGTCAGCATGGCGAGGGAGATATTGCCCCAGAGCTTTTCGTCGACGCTGGCGAAGATAAAGCTGCCGATGGCGGCGTAGATGTAGAAGATGATGAACATCAGCAGGGCCACGTAACCCATGCGGGGAATCGACTTGACCAGCGCCACCATCAGGATGCGCAGCTCCGGGATCATCGACACCAGGCGCAGCACCCGGAAGATGCGCAGCAGCCGCGCCAGCAGCACCATCTCCGAGTCGTCCAGGGGGATCAGGCTGGCGGTGACGATCAGGAAATCGAAGATGTTCCAGCCCTTCTTGAAGAAGTCCCGCAGGCGCTTCTCCGCCCCCATGCGGATCAGGATCTCTACCAGGAAGAAGATCGTCACCCCCACGTCGAAGACGCGCAGCGCCTGCTCGAAGCGCGAGGTCTCCTCATAGGTCTTGGCGCCGATCAACAGCGCCGAGAGGATGATGATGGCGATCACGAAGGTCTCGAAGACCTTGTTGGAACGCAGCCGCTCGAAGCGGTCGCGCCAGGTGCTTAGGGAGGTCATGGGCGAATCGGTCACGGCAGACGGAGAGTGTAATCACGGGATGCCGCGGATTATCCCCTATCCCCCGGGGATGGCAAAGGCAGGAATCGTGAAGCGCTAGGGCAAGCTCGCGATCAAGCAGGGCCAGCCTGGCCAGCGTATACGCTGGCCAGGGTCCGGCAGTCAGGTGGTGACGCTATCGCTTTCCAGGATGCCCAGCAGGTCCTGGGCATGGGCGGCGGCGTCGCGGCCCAGCGAGGTGAGGTAGCCGCCATCGGCCTGGGTCAGCAGGCCCTTGGCATGCAAGCGATCGGCGGCGGCCACCAGGCCCGGGGCGGCGCTGGAGGCATGCACCTTGAGCCCTTCCTGGGTGGTGTTCAGGTTGTAGAGGCAGAGCAGGTGCAGCTCATCGAGGAGTTCCGGGGTGAAACGTGATGCGGTCATGGCGGCCTCCGGCGACCTGGGGAAGTCCCTCGACCCTACGCCAGCGGCGCGCGCCTCGCCAGCCCCGGCTTTCCACGCAACACCGACCTCTCCCTCTCGGCAGGAGATAATGGCTTACGGCTTCTCCAGATCTCCCTGGCGGTAGCCGATTAGATGTCGTATGCCGCCAGCCCCCCAGCGTTCCACGCAAGGCCGATTCCTTTACTGCTCCAGATCTCCCTGGCGGTAGCCGATTAGATGTCGTATGCCGCCAGCCCCCGATCGCTTCCTTTACTTCTCCAGATCTCCCTGACGGTAGCCGATTAGATGTCGTATGCCGCCAGCCCCCGATCGCTTCCTTTACTTCTCCAGATCCCCCTGGCGGTAGCCGATTAGATAGAGCACCGCATCCAGCCCCAGGGTGGAGATGGAGTGGTTGGCCTGGGCGCGGACCAGCGGCTTGGCGCGGAAGGCGATACCCAGCCCCGCGGTGGCCAGCATCTTGAGGTCGTTGGCACCGTCGCCCACGGCGATGGTCTGCTCCAGGGTCAGCCCCTCCCGCTCGGCGATCTCGCGCAGCAGCAGCGCCTTGCGATCGGCGTCAAGGATCGGCTCCTTGACCTCGCCGGTCACCTTGCCGTTCTCGATCACCAACTCGTTGGCATGGATCTCGTCGAAGCCAAGTTTCTCTTGCAGGTGGCGGGCGAAGTAGGTGAAGCCGCCGGAGAGGATCGCGGTGCGGTAGCCCAGGCGCTTGAGCTGGGTCATCAGCCGCTCGACACCGTCCATCAGCGGCAGTTCCTCGGCGATCTCGGCGAGCACCGACTCGTCGAGGCCCTTGAGCTTGCTCATCCGCTCGCGAAAGCTCGCCTGGAAATCCAGCTCGCCGCGCATGGCCCGCTCGGTGACCTCGGCGACCTCGTCGTAGACCCCATGGCGGCGGGCCAGCTCGTCGATCACCTCGGCCTGGATCAGGGTAGAGTCCATATCGAAGCAGACCAGACGGCGGTGGCGGCGCCAGATGGAGTCCTCCTGGATGGCGATATCCACGCCATGCATGGCACCCAGCGCCAGGGCCTTCTCGCGCAGGGCCTCGAGGTCGACCTCTTCACCACGCAGCCAGCACTCCACGCAGGCCCCCTGGATGACGTCATGCTCGACGGCGACGCCGCCGTCCAGGGGCTCGCGGCCGGAGAGGCGGTGGATCAGCTCCACGGTGAGGCCGTGCTCGGCGGTCAGCGCCCCCACCTCGGCGAGGATGCCCGCCGGCAGGTGCGGTGCCAGCAGGGTCAGGATCAGCCGCGGCTGGCTGGCATGGCTGCTCCAACGCTGGTAGTCCTCGGCGCTGACCTGGATCGCCTGGACATCCAGGCCCAGTTCGTCCCCGGCCTCCCCCAGCAGGGCCTCCAGGTCGCTCTCGTGGTCGAGGCCCACCAGGGCCTCCAGGGAGAGCATGCCGAAGGTCACGCTCTGGTTGATGTCCAGCAGCCGCGCCCCGCTTCGGGCCAGCGCCTTGCCCAGCCCGGCCAGTTGGCCGGGACGTGCCGCCCCAGTGGCGCGAATCAATACTCGTCGTGTCATTGCAACCTCGATAGCTGGAAGCTCGAAGCTGGAAGCCGGAAGTTTCCCCCGCCGCCCACCCAGAGCTCCTGGTTCTTCGAGCTTCAAGCTTCCGGCTTCAAGCTTTCTAGTTTATCGACTTTCTGGAAACCGCGGGGCAGCTTGCTGCCACGCCGGCCGCGTTCACCCGCATAGTAATCGAGATCCGTCGCCTTGAGGGTCAGGTGACGCTTGCCGGAGCGGATCACCAGGGCATCGCCCTCGGCCAACAGGGCGATATCCCGCACCAGCTCCTCGCGACGCGCCGCCCGGGCCCCGGGGATATCGAGCATCTTGTTGCCCTTGCCCTTGGCCATCTCCGGCAGCTGCTCCAGGGCGAAGACCAGCAGGCGTCCCTCGTTGGAGACCACCGCCACCCGGACGTTGTCACCCTCGGGGATGCGCCGGGGCGGCAGCACGGCACAGCCCTTGGGCAGGTTCAGGGCCGCCTTGCCGGCCTTGTTCTTGCCGGTCAGATCAAGGAGCCGCGCCACGAAGCCATAGCCGCCATCGGAGGCGAGCAGGAAGCGCGCCTCCGGCGGGGCAAGCATCAGCCCCGCCATATGGGCACCGGCGGCCACGTTGACCCGGCCGGTGACCGGCTCGCCCTGGCTGCGGGCGCTGGGCAGGTTATGGGCGGCCAGGGTGTAGGCCCGGCCGGTGTCGTCGAGCAGCACCAGGGGCTGGTTGGTCTTGCCCCGGGCCGCCAGCAGGAAGCGGTCGCCGGCCTTGAAGGCCAGACCCTCGGGGTCGATGTCGTGGCCCTTGGCGGCGCGGATCCAGCCCTTCTCGGAGAGCACCACGGTAATCGGGTCGGCGCCCATCAGCTCCACCTCGGAGAGGGCGCGGGCCTCCTCCCGCTCGACCAGCGGCGACCGCCGCGCATCGCCGTGCTCCTTGGCCGCCTCGCGCAACTCCCGCTCGATCAGGTCGGTGAGCTTGGCCTCGCTGCCGAGCAGGGCCTGGAGGCGCTTGCGCTCCTTGCTCAGCTCGTCCTGCTCGCCGCGAATCTTCATCTCCTCGAGCTTGGCCAGGTGGCGCAAGCGCAGCTCGAGGATCGCCTCGGCCTGGCGCTCCGAGAGCCCGAAGGCGGCGATCAGCGCCGGCTTGGGCTCGTCCTCCTCGCGGATGATGCGGATCACCTCGTCGATATTGAGGTAGGCGATCAGCAAGCCCTCGAGCAGGTGCAGGCGCTCCTCCACCTTGCCCAGGCGATGCTCCAGGCGCCGGCGCACCGTGGTGCGGCGGAAGCGCAGCCACTCGCCGAGCAGCTCCGGCAGCGGCATCACCCGGGGCCGGCCGTCGAGGCCGATGACATTGAGGTTGACCCGGATGTTCTTCTCCAGGTCGGTGGTGGCGAACAGGTGCGCCATCAGCGCCTCGATATCGACCCGGTTGGAGCGCGGCTCGATCACCAGCCGGGTCGGCTCCTCATGGGTCGACTCGTCGCGCAGGTCGGCGACCATGGGCAGCTTCTTGGCCTGCATCTGGGCGGCGATCTGTTCCAGCACCTTGGCGCCGCTCACCTGGTAGGGCAGCGCGGTGATCACCACCCGCCCCTCTTCCAGGACGTAGCGGCCCCGCAGCTTCACCGAGCCGCGGCCGCTCTCATAAAGCTTCCTGAGGTCGGCCCGGGGGGTGATGATCTCGGCGGCGGTGGGAAAGTCCGGCGCCGGCAGGTACGCCAGCAGATCCGCCGTCGTCGCCTCGGGCCGGCGCAGCAGATGGCAGGTGGCCTCGACCACCTCATTCACGTTATGCGGCGGAATATCGGTGGCCATGCCGACGGCGATGCCGGTGCCGCCGTTGAGCAGCACATGGGGCAGCCTCGAGGGCAGCACCACCGGCTCGTTCATGGTGCCGTCGAAGTTGGGGGTCCAGTCGACGGTGCCCTGGCCCAGCTCCGAGAGCAGCACCTCGCTGAACTTGGAGAGCCGCGCCTCGGTGTAGCGCATGGCGGCGAAGGACTTGGGATCGTCGGGGCTGCCCCAGTTGCCCTGGCCATCCACCAGCGGGTAGCGGTAGCTGAAGGACTGGGCCATCAGCACCATCGCCTCGTAGCAGGCGCTGTCGCCGTGGGGATGGAACTTGCCCAGCACGTCGCCGACGGTACGCGCCGACTTCTTGTACTTGGCGTTGGCGGAGAGCGAAAGCTCGCGCATGGCGTAGATGATGCGCCGCTGCACCGGCTTCATGCCGTCGCCGATATGCGGCAGCGCCCGGTCGAGGATGACGTACATCGAGTAGTCGAGGTACGCCTTCTCGGTATATTCGCGCAGCGAAAGGCGTTCGACGTCGCCCTCCGCCACCTGGATATCCATGGTCATAGCACGGTGGCCTTGTTCACACTTGTGGAATCATCGAGGGCTGCGCCCCCTTCAACCTCGGCGGTGAGCTGAAAGCTGGAAGCTAGAAGCAGGAAGTCACCCCAAAGCAGCCGGGGTTTCTTCAAGCTTCCGGCTTCCAGCTTCAAGCTTAAACCTCGATATCGGCGAGGTTGCCGTAGTCCTCGAGCCAGCTCTTGCGGTCGGCGGCGCGCTTCTTGGCCAGCAGCATGTCCATCATCTCCAGGGTGCCGTCGCCGTCGTCCCGGGTCAGCTGCACCAGTCGCCGGGTGTCCCGGGCCATGGTGGTCTCGCGCAGCTGCAGGGGACTCATCTCGCCCAGGCCCTTGAAGCGCTGCACGTTCACGGTGCCGCGCTTGCCCTCCAGCTTGCGCAGGGTGGCCGCCTTCTCGCTCTCGTCCAGGGCGTAGTGGACCTCCTTGCCCAGGTCGATACGGTAGAGGGGCGGCATGGCCACATAGACATGGCCGGCGTCCACCAGGGCCGGGAAGTGACGCACGAAGAGCGCACACAGCAGGGTGGCGATATGCAGGCCGTCGGAGTCGGCGTCGGCGAGGATGCACACCTTGTGGTAGCGCAGCTTGGAGAGGTCGTCGCTGCCCGGGTCAAGGCCGATGGCCACGGCGATGTCATGCACCTCCTGGGAGCCGTAGATATCGTGGCTATCCACCTCCCAGGTATTGAGGATCTTGCCGCGCAGGGGCAGGATCGCCTGGGTCTCGCGATCCCGGGCCTGCTTGGCGCTACCGCCGGCGGAGTCGCCCTCCACCAGGAAGAGCTCGCTGGTGGCGGGGTCCTGGCCGGAGCAGTCCGCCAGCTTGCCGGGCAGTGCCGGGCCCGAGGTGACCTTCTTGCGCGCCACCTTCTTGGCGCTCTTCTGGCGCCGCTGGGCGGCGCTGATCACCAGCTCGGCCAGGGCCTCGGCCTGGTCGACATGGTGGTTGAGCCACAGCGAGAAGGCGTCCTTGACCACCCCGGAGACGAAGCCCGCCACGGTGCGCGAGGAGAGGCGCTCCTTGGTCTGACCGGCGAACTGGGGATCGAGCATCTTCACCGAGAGCACGAAGGCGACTCGCTCCCAGAGGTCGTCGGCGGTCAGCTTGACGCCCCGGGGCAAGAGGCTGCGGTAATCGCAGAACTCGCGCAACGCCTCGAGCAGCCCCGAGCGCAGGCCATTGACGTGGGTGCCGCCGAGCGGAGTGGGAATCAGGTTGACGTAGCTCTCCTGGAGCGATTCCCCGCCCTCCGGCAGCCACTGCACCGCCCAGTCCACCGCCTGGTCGTCATCGGCGAAGTGGCCCACGAAGGGGGCCTGGGGCAGCACCTCGTAACCGTCGGTGGACTGGGCCAGGTAGTCGCGCAGGCCATCCTCGTACTGCCAGGTGCTCTCGGTGCCGTCGGGCTCCACCAGGGTGATCCGGAGTCCCGGACAGAGCACCGCCTTGGCGCGCAGCAGGTGCTTCAGCCGCCCCAGCGCCAGCTTGGGGCTATCGAAGTAGCTCGCCTCGGGCCAGAAGCGCACCAGGGTGCCGGTGGTGCGCTTGGCACAGCTGCCGATCACGGCCAGGTCGGCGACCTTTTCGCCCCGCTCGAAGGCGATGGCGTGACGACTGCCGTCGCGACACACCTCCACTTCCAGGCGCGTGGAGAGCGCATTGACCACCGAGACCCCGACCCCGTGAAGGCCGCCGGAGAAGCGGTAGCTGGAGTCGGAGAACTTGCCACCGGAGTGCAGCTTGGTGAGGATCAGCTCGACCCCGGAGACGCCATGCTCCGGGTGGATATCGATGGGCATGCCGCGACCGTCGTCGGCCACCTCGATGCGCCCATCCTCGCCGAGGCGTACGCTGATCTCCCGGGCGTGACCGGCCAGGGCCTCGTCGACGCTGTTGTCGATGACCTCCTGGGCCAGGTGGTTGGGGCGACTGGTGTCGGTGTACATGCCGGGGCGCTTGCGCACCGGCTCGAGTCCGGAGAGTACCTCGATGGAGCTGGCACTGTATTGCGTCATAAATGTTCCGGTCGCTAGTCGTTATCGATGCCCATGGTAGCCGCGCCCTGCCCTCGGCGCCCCTCACTTATTTCAGTGGCGTCTGTCCTGCTCGGCGATACGCCTTGCCGCCTCCGGGGTCAGGCGATGGCCGCCCCAGGCGAGGACCGCCGGCAGATGGTCGGCCAGCGCCGTGAAGGCGTGATCGCCGCCGGGATGCAGCAGGGTGGCGGCGCCGCGGTAGGCGGCGAAGGCCTCGCGGCAGTCCAGGGTCTCGTCGGCGGTGCCCAGCAGCAGCAGGTAGCGCTCCGGCGTCAGCCGCTCGGCCGTCATGGCCGAGAGTGCCTCCCGGTGGCCCGCCGTCAGGCGAAAGGCCTCGCCGGTGTGGTCGTTGACGAAGTCCTCGCCGATCCAGTCGGCCATCAGCGCCGCCGGCCGCACCGCCGGATTGATCACCACCGCCGCGAGGCCGTGTCGCTCGGCCAGGCAACTGGCCAGGAAGCCCCCCAGGGAACTGCCCACCAAGAGCGGCCTAGGCCCCAGCGTCGGGAGCGCGTCTTCGGCCAGGGCCAGGGCCGCCTCGGGGCGGTGGGGCAACTGGGGGGCCACGCAGGCCAGTCCCAGCGCCTCGCTGGCCCGTACCATCAGGCGCAGCTTGGGGGAGCCCAGGCCGCTATTGAAGCCATGCAGATAGAGCAGGCCCGAGGCCGGCTCCCCGTGTCGCGGTGCGCCTAGCATACCGCAACCCCTGGATGGATAACCAGCACTGACCATGCCCGACTCGAGATGCCTTGCCCAACCCAGCTTGTTGCGACATGAGTCGGGGCTAACCTGGGGGCAAACCTTCGCGAAGACGCTGTGAACCCATCCCTGGGCGCTCGACTTTTTCGTCCCTGAAAAAGACGCTTCGCGCCGGCTTGCCCCCAGCGCCCCTGAATTCGCCGCCACAGATAATCTCGGCTCATAACGCTTCCGCCTCGGCGGCCCAGAAGGCCTCGATCAGCCCGCGGCTGGAGTCGTCCATGGCCTCCTGGCCGCGGCGGCGGGCGAGGATCCGCTCGGTCTCGCCGGCGATGCGCTTGCCCAGCTCCACCCCCCACTGGTCGAAGGGGTTGATATCCCAGATCACCGCCTGGACATAGACCTTGTGCTCGTAGAGGGCGATCAGCGCCCCCAGGGTGGCCGGGGTCAGGCGCTCCAGCAGCAGGGTGGTGGAGGGCTGGTTGCCCCGGTAACGCTTGTGGCTGGGCTGGGCATCGCCATCCGCCAGGGCCTCGTCGCCGAGCATCAGCACCCGGGACTGGGCGAAGCAGTTGGCCAGCGTCAGGCGGTGCTGCTCCTTGAGGTGGGCCCGGGTGGCGTCGTCCGCCACCTCGTCGTAGCGGCGCAGCGGGGCGATAAAATCGCAGACCACCGCCTGGGTGCCCTGGTGCAGCAACTGATAGAAGGCGTGCTGGGCATTGGGCCCCAGCTGGCCCCAGAGCACCGGGCAGGTGGCGTAGTCCACCTGGCGGCCGTCGTGGGTCACCGACTTGCCGTTGGACTCCATCTCCAGCTGCTCGAGGTAGGCGGCGAAGTACTCAAGGCGGCCGTCATAGGGGAGAATGGAGTGGGCGCGGATATCCAGGAAGTTGACGTTCCAGATCCCCGCCAGGGCCAGTAGCACCGGCAGGTTGTCGGCGAGCTCCGCCTCGCGGAAGTGGCGGTCCATGGCGTGGGCCCCGGCCAACAGCTCCCGGAAGTGGTCCATGCCCACCACCAGGGCGATGGGCAGGCCGATGGCCCCCCACAGCGAGTAGCGCCCGCCGACCCACTCCCAGAACTCCAGCTGGTGCGCCTCGGCGATGCCCCAGTCGCCCATCTTCTCGGGGCTGGCCGAGACGCCGACAAAGTGCTGGCGCATGACCAGCGCCGCCGGCATGCCGAAACGCTCGCCGGTCAGCCGCGCCAGCAGCCAGTCCCGGGCGGTGCGGGCATTGGAGAGGGTGTCGATGGTGGTAAAGGACTTCGACGAGAGCACGAACAGGGTGGTCTCGGGGTTGAGGCGCCCCAGGTAGTCGGCCAGTTGGGAGCCGTCCATGGTGGAGGCGAAATGCACCTCGAGGCCGTGGACGCCCTCGGGACGAAAGTCGGACAGGGCGTGAGTCACCATCAGCGGACCCAGGTCGGAGCCGCCCACCCCCAGGTTGACCACATCACGGATCGGCTTGCCGGTAGCGCCCCGCCACTGGCCCGTATGCAGCCTGGCCACCATGGCCTCCATGCGCGCCAGGGTGCGATGCACCGCCGGTACCAGGTCCTCGCCCTCCACCACCAGGGAGGCAGACTCGGGCAGGCGCAAGGCGGTATGCAGCGCCGGGCGATCCTCGCTGATATTGACCCGCTCGCCATCGAGTAACCGGCCGATCGCCCCGGGGACATCGGCCTCCCGGGCCAGGGCCAGCAGCCGCTCCCGGGTCTCGGGGGTCCAGCGCTGCTTGGCCAGGTCCAGGGTCAGCCCCGCGGCGCTGCGGGTAAAGGCCCGGTGGCGGTCGGGCTGCTCGGCGAACAGCGTCTTGAGATGCGTTTCCCCCAGGGCCTCGCGGTGGGCCACCAGGGCCCGCCAGGCCGGTCGCCGGGACAGGGGTGACGCTGACGGCATAACTCTCTCCTTGAACAGTGGCCAAACGCCGGCCTCGGGGCTATCGCGGTTGGCACCCTCTCGGCACGGCGGCCCGGGGCTATCCTCAGCCACTCCAGCTTCGATCACCCGGTAACCCCCCTGCGCCGGGGTCGTGTCATCCCGCGACACGCAGTAGAATGGCCGTATTTCCCCCGGGCCCACCATGCCATGAGTGACGCATCTTACCGTGACGCGATCTTTTCCACACCCCTGGACCGGGTCGCGCGCTTCTCCTTCGACGAGCAGGTCGTCGCCTGTTTTCCCGACATGATACGCCGCTCGGTACCGGGCTACGGCCAGATCCTCGGCATGCTCGGAGTGATCGCCGAGCGCCACCTGCGCCACGGCGCCCGGGTCTATGACCTGGGTTGCTCCCTGGGGGCGGCGGGGCTGGCCCTGGCCGGGCGGCTGCCGCCGGCGGCCTTCGACTACACCGGGGTGGACCTCTCCCCGGCCATGGTGGCCCGGGCCAGGGAGACCCTGGACAGCGAGTGCCCCGAGCACGCCATGACGGTGGTGGAGGGGGACATTCGCACCCTCGACTACCGGCCTGCGGGCCTGATCCTGCTCAACTTCACCCTGCAGTTCCTGCCACCCGAGGATCGCGACGCCCTGATGCGGCGCCTGCATGAGGCCCTGGAGCCCGGTGGGGTACTGATCCTCTCCGAGAAGATCAAGGCCGCCGACGAGCAGGAGAACGCCTGGCTGGTGGAGCGCTACCACGACTTCAAGCGCGCCAACGGCTACAGTGACCTGGAGATCAGCCAGAAGCGCACGGCGCTCGAGAACGTGCTGATCCCCGACAGCCTGGAGGCACACCATGCGCGCCTGGCCCAGGCCGGCTTCTCGCGTAGCCTGACCTGGTTCCAGTTCCTCAACTTCGCCTCGCTGATCGCCTTCAAGGAGTAGCGGCGCCGGCGAGGCCGGGAGGCAAGCCATGTCGCCTAGCCTGCTCGCCCTGCTGCTGCCCCTCGGCGGCGCCTGGCTGGCTACCGCCTGGTGGCACAGCCACAAGCCCCTGCCGCCGGGCCTACATGTGGTGGGCCCCTGGCGCCGCGCCAACGGTCTGCGCCTGCTGCTCGACGAGACCTATGCGGACGGCTCGGGGCAGTGTCACCAACGCCAGGCCATCTTCACCGAATGGCACCGGCTGATCGCCCAGGCCCGCCGCCTGGTGGTGATCGACCTCTTCCTGCTCGACGATGGCCCCCTGGGGCATCGCCTCTGCCAGGCGCTGATCCAGCGCAAGGCCCGGGTACCGGCCCTGGAAGCGGTGGTGCTGGTGGATCCCATCAACCACTGCTATGGCGGCCGCGAGGCCCCCCAGCTGGCGCGCCTGCGCCGGGCCGGCATCCGGGTCGTCATCTGCGACCTGACCCCGGGGCGCGACCCCAACCCGAGCTGGTCGGCGCTCTGGCGCGGGCTGTTCCGGCCCCTGGGCAACTCGCCCCGGGGCGGCTGGCTGCCCGACCCCCTGGGGTCCGGCCGGGTCTCCCTGCGCAGCTACCTGGCGCTGCTCAACCTCAACGCCGACCATCGCAAGACCCTGGTGGTGGACGAGGGCGACGGCTGGCGGGCGGTGGTGGGCTCGGCCAATGCCGACGAGGCGAGCCGCGCCTACCGCAATGCCGCCCTGAGCCTGGGCGGCCCCGCGGCGCTGGACCTGCTGCATAGCGAGCTGGCCCTGGCGCGGCGCTCCGGCCTCGGCTGGCTACCGCCCTGCCCGGCCCCGCCCTCCGACGCTCCTGCGACCCTGCCGCGACTGCGTCTGCTGACCGAGGGCGCCGTCCGCGACACCCTGCTGACGCTGCTCGCCGAGGCCCGGCCCGGCGATCGCCTCTGGCTCTGCGCCTACTACCTGGCCCATCGTCGGGTGATCCACGCCCTGCTGGCCGCCCACCGGCGCGGTGTGGCGATACGCCTGCTGCTGGATCCCAACGACCGCCACTTCGGTCGCGCCAGCCCCGGCCTGCCCAACCGCCCGGTGGGCCGGGAACTGGCCCGCCGGGGCCTGGCCATCCGCTGGTACGGCGACGCCGAGGCCCAGGGGCACGGCAAGTGGCTGCTCCACCAGCGCCCCGGGGCTCCCGCCACCCTGCTGCTGGGCTCCGCCAACCTCAGCCGGCGCAGCCTCGACGACAATAACTTCGAGGCCAATATCCAACTGGAGGCCGCGGCGGATCACCCGGTGATCCGCCGGGCCCGGGCAAGCTTCCTGCGCTACTGGCATAATCGCCATGGAGAATTTCATAGCCGCCCCTTCCCGGCCCGGGACGACGCCACGCCCTGGCGCTACTGGCGCTACCGGCTGATGGAGGCCAGCGGCTGGTGCACTTTTTAAGGATCTTATGAGCAGCCCCCATCGCGATCTCTACCGCGCCTTCCTCGACCAGGGCCTGGAGACCTGGCTGGCCCGCCTGCCGGAACAGCTGGCCCAGGGCCTCGACCGCAAGCGTTACGGCGACCTGCCGGCCTGGGAGAAGGCCGTGGCCAAGCTGCCACCGCTCCCCGAGGAGCGCGAGGCGCACCTCGACGCCGATACCGTCAGCGTCGAGGTGGAACTCGGTGACAGCCAGCGCCGCCAGTGCGAGAACCTGCTGAGAAAGCTCGCCCCCTGGCGCAAGGGGCCCTATCGGCTCGGCGGCATCACCATCGACACCGAGTGGCGCTCCGACTGGAAGTGGCAGCGCCTGGCCCCTCACCTGGCCGACCTGGCCGGGCGCCGGGTGCTCGATGTCGGCGGCGGCAGCGGTTACCACGGCTGGCGCATGGCCGGGGCCGGCGCCTCCTTCGTGCTGGTGATCGACCCCTCGCCGCGCTTCTACTACCAGTTCCAGGCGGTTCGCCACTTCGTCGGCGACCGGGACACCCACCGCACCCACTTCCTGCCGGTGGGCATCGAGGCGGTCCCCGATGACCTGCAGTGGTTCGATACGGTCTTCTCCATGGGGGTGCTCTACCACCGCCCCTCGCCCCTGGAGCACCTGCTCAAGCTCAAGGCGTGCCTGCGCCCGGGGGGCGAACTGGTCCTGGAGACCCTGGTGGTGGAGGGCGACGAGACCACGGTGCTGCTGCCCGGCGAGCGCTACGCCGCCATGCCCAATGTCTATTTCCTGCCCTCCTCACAGGCCCTGTGCCAGTGGCTCGAGCGCTGTGGCTTCCATAACGTGCGGGTGGTGGACGAGGCGGTCACCACCCCCGAGGAGCAGCGTTCCACCGACTGGATGACCTTCCAGTCCCTGGCCGACTTCCTCGACCCGGACGACCCGACGCAGACCCGCGAAGGCTACCCGGCCCCGCGGCGGGCGGTCATTATCGCCAATCGCCCGGCCTGAAGCCCTTAGCGCCGCAGGATCACCAGCCAGCGCCCCAGGTTGAGCAGGCTGGCCAGCGACGCCGCCACATAGGTGAAGGCGCAGGCGGTCAGCAGGTGGCGGGCCGCCGGCATGTCGTAGGGGGGCACGTACTCCTTGAGCAGCGGCAGGGCGCGACGGTAGCTGGCGTCCAGCTCCACCGGCAGGGTGATCAGGTGCACCAGGGCGGCGGTGCCGAAGCTCAGCACCGCGGCCAGGATCACCAGAGCCAGGCCCGTGGGGGTGCGAGTCAAGAGGAACAGCAGCGGCGAGGCCATCATCAGCGCCGCCCCGAGCTTCTCGGCCCCCTGGGCCAGGCGTACCAGGCGGGTACGCGCCAGCAGCGGTTGATAGCCCTGGTGATGCTGGATGGCATGCCCCACCTCATGGGCCGCCACCGTCACCGCGGTCAGGGAGCGCCCCTCGAAATGCTCCGGGCTCAGGCGCACCCGCCTGGCCTCGGGGTCATAGTGGTCCCCGGCCTCGGTGACCTCCACTTCCACCCCCTCGAGTCCCAGGCGCTTGACCAAGTGCTCGGCCAGCTCGCCGCCGCTGCCGGGATAGTCGTCCCGCGGGGCGGCATGGCGCGCCAGGACCCAGCGCGCCCAGACATTGGGCAGCAGGAACAGGGCCAGGAGCCCACCCACCAACAATAGCCAGACCACGCCTCGTCTCCTCCTCTGCGGCGCTCACCGCCCTGTTCGCTTCGACTCACCGGTCTCTCGAGCGTTCAGACTTGACTGAGACGCCCATACAAATAACAATAATTATCGTTCAAAAAGTCCTTCAGGAGGTCCCATGGATCGGCCGTCTCCCCCTGCGACACCGCATGATGCCAGAACCCTGGTGATCCGCGATAACCGTGTCCCCGGTGCGCAGCTCCTGAACGCCCGGGGCCAACTGGAAATCGAGCACCAGGGGCGTCGCTATCAACTGCGCGAGACCCGCAACGGCAAGCTGATCCTGACCTGCTGACCCCAGGGCGACCCTCCACACCCACCCATTGACCATCGAGACCCGCCAGCCAGGCCCAGGCCCAGCCAGCCGCTCGATGACGTGATGCCTCAAGGACAACGTCATCCCATGAAGCGAGCACTGTGCTGTGGCGCCACCCTGGCGCTGCTGAGTCCCGCCCCCGGCCTGCTGGCCGACTCCCCGCCAACCGAGCGAATCGAAGCCTCGGCGCCCCTGGTGATCACCGGCACCCGGGCCCCCACCGACCCCACCCGGGCCCCGCTGATCCTCGATGTGATCGACCGCCATGATCCGACGCTGAGCACCGCCGGACGCATCGAGGAGCTGCTCGGCGACCTGCCCGGCCTGCAGGTGGCGGGCCAGGGGCGCCGCAATGGCCAGACCCTGAGC
Organism: Halomonas sp. 328; assembly: GCF_015645095.1. Classification (GTDB taxonomy): domain Bacteria; phylum Pseudomonadota; class Gammaproteobacteria; order Pseudomonadales; family Halomonadaceae; genus Bisbaumannia. The sequence goes on along the minus strand of NZ_JADOTW010000009.1, from coordinate 13,263 downwards.
CTGCGTGGCTTCGGTCGTGGCGGGGTGCTGGTGCGTCTCGATGGGGTGCGCCAGGACATCACCACCGGCCATCTCGGCAACTTCTTCCTCGACCCGGCCCTGCTGCGCGAGGTGCAGGTGGCCCGCGGCGCCCTGTCGAGCCTCTACGGCGGCAACGCCATGGGCGGGGTGATCAGCTTCGAGACCGTAGAGGCGGCGGACCTGCTGCGCCCCGGCGAGACCTCGGGGGGACGCCTGAGCCTTCGCGGCGCCAGCGACCGGGACGAGCTGGGCGCCACCGTCACCCTCTTCGGCCGCACCGCTACCGCCCACGGCGAAGCGGATGGCCTGTTGGCCCTGGGGCGCAGCGAGTCCGGGGATATCCGTCGCGCCGGCGGCGACACCGCCCCGGATGACGCCCGCCTCAACAGCCTGCTGGCCAAGGGGGGCCTCGAGATCGCCCCGGATCAGCGCCTCTTCGCCAGCTGGCAGCACTACCGGGAAGACAGCACCCAGCCCGCCAACCCTCAGAGCTTCGCCGCTAACGCCAGCAACCCGCTGCGCGATCGCCGGGTCACCAGCGATAACGTCCAGCTCGGCCACCGCTGGCAGCCCGGCGTCGCCACCCGGTGGGAGACCCGATTGACCTTCGGCCGCCAGGCCATCGACGAGCCCGCCGCCGAACGGACCCAGGATCGCCTGGGCCTGCAGGGCGACGGCTACCACCGCCTGGCGCACGGCTGGCTGACCCAGACCCTGGCCTTCGGCGCCGAGCTGGACCGCGCCCGCCAGCGCCCCGGCGGCAACGCCAGCGGCTTTCCCGAGGCGGATATCGACACCGCCGCCCTCTACCTGGACGACACCCTGACGGTAGGCCGCTACCTGGATAGCGGCGGTGCCGGGGAGTTCGACCTGGGCCTGGGCGCCCGCCTCGACCACTACCGGGCCGAGGACAGCGCCGGTCGGGAGAGCCGCGAGAACCAGGTATCGCCGCGGCTGCGCCTGGCCTGGCGCCCCCTCGATGGCGTCATGCTCTACAGTGGCTATGCCGAGGCCTTCCGCGCGCCGACGCTCTCCGAGCTCTACGCCGACGAGCGCCACTTCGCCGGCTTCTGCCCCTCGCCCTTCTTCTGTTTCCCGGACAACTTCTGGGTACCCAACCCGGACCTCAGGCCGGAGACCAGCCGCACCTGGGAGAGCGGCCTGGCCTGGCAGGCCGGTGACTGGGGCCTGCGCGCCAGCTATTTCGACACCCGCGCCGACGACTTCATCGATACCGAGGTGGATATCCTCGCCGGCACCACCCGGGCCGCCAATGTCTCCCGGGCCCACCTCTGGGGCTTCGATGCCCGCCTGAGCTGGTCACCCCAAGCCCTCAGCGGCCTCCATGCCCAGCTCGGCCTCGCCGAGGTGAGCGGGCGCGACCGTGACAGCGGAGCCCCCCTGGGTCGGCTCACCCCACTCGAGGCCCTGGCCGGCCTCGATTACCGCTTCACCGGCCCCGACCTGACCCTGGGCTGGCGGGGCCGCTTCGCCGAGTCCCACGACGCCGGCGACACCCAGGCCCCCGGCTATGGCCTGCACGACCTGCAACTCGCCTGGGCCCCCCGCGCCAGCGTCGAGACCAGCCTCAAGCTGCGCAACCTTGCCGACAAGACCTGGTATCGCCCCGACGGCAGCCTCGGCGATGGCCGCAGCCTGCTCGTCAACCTCAGCCTGCAATGGTGACCCTTATGCCTGAACTCGAACGCGCCCCCTCCCACGATCAGAGTGCCATCCTGGCCGCCTTCGATGCCGCCCGCCGCGCCACCCCGCGCCTGCCGGCCATCGATATCGCCCAGCGCCTGTCGATCAGCGAGGGCGCCCTCCAGGCCGCCCGCCTGGGCCGCGACGTCATCGGCCTGCCCCTGGCCCCGGCGGAGCTCGCCGGCCGCTTCCATACCCTGGGGCGGGTCAAGGCGCTGACCCGCTCCCGCCACGCGGTACTGGAGCAGCAGGGGGAGTGCCCGGCGCTCGGCGGCGCCCCCCAGGCCGGCCTGCTGCTGGCCCCCGGCGGCCTGGACATGCGCCTGCTGTTTGCCCACTGGCACTGGGCCGGCCTGATCCGCGACACCCTGCCCGATGCACAGGGCAAGGCCCAGGAGCGCCTGAGCCTGCAGGTCTTCGACCGCCACGGTCGCGCCCTGCTCAAGCTGTTCTGCCTGGAGACCTGGCCCGGCAAGGGCTGGCAGGCCCTGGAGAGCATCGGCAACGCCCACCCACCGGTCTTCACCGGCGCGGCAGATCCCGCGCCGCGGCCCCTGCCGGAGGCCCCGGGCCTGGCCGACGACTGGGCGCGGATGCGCGACGTCCACCAGTTCTTTACCCTGCTGCGCCGCCACGGCCTGGCCCGCCACGAGGCCAATGCCCTGATGGAGGGGCGCTTTACCCGCCGACTGGAGCCGAGCACGCTGGCCACGGCCCTGGCGCGGGCCGCCGAACGGGAACTGCCGTTGATGCTCTTCGTGGCCAGTCCCGGCTGCGTGCAGATCCGCACCGGGCGCCTGCCGGCGCCCAAGCGGATGCGCGGCTGGCTGAACCTCTTCGGCGAGGACTTCACCCTGCACCTGGACGACGCCGCCATCGCCAGCGTCTGGTCGGTGCACAAGCCCAATCGGGACGGCGGCGTCACTAGCCTGGAGGCCTTCGACGCCCAGGGCGAACTGATCCTGCAGCTCTACGCCGAACGCCGCGAGGGCAGCGCCGAGCGCGGCGACTGGCGCGACCTGCTGGCCGAGTTGCGCGACGAGGAGGCGGTGGCATGAACCGCTGGCTGGTGCGCCTGGCCCTGGCCTGGCTGATGCCGCTCTCGGCCATGGCGGCGCCACAGGCCCCGCCCCGGGACCTGGTCATCGGCGGCGACCTGGCCGAGATCGTCGCCGCCCTGGGTGAAGCGGAGCGGCTGATCGGCCGCGACGACACCAGCACTCACCCCGCTGCCATCGCGGCCCTGCCCTCGGTGGGCTACCTGCGTCGGCTGGCCGCCGAGGGGGTGCTGTCGCTGCGCCCGGAGCGGCTGCTGGTGGCGGACCAGGCCGGCCCGGCGGAGGTGCTGGCCCAGCTCGAGGCGAGCGGCGTCACGGTGATCCGCATCGCCACCCCGCCGCGGCTCGAGGCGATTCCCGCCAAGGTGCGGGCGGTGGCCGAGGCCCTCGACCGGGCCGAGCGGGGCGAGGCCCTGGCCAGCCGCCTGGAGGCGGAGATCCGTGAGCTCGCCGCCCTGCCCGCGCTTCCGCCGCTGCGGGCGATGTTCCTGCTCGGCCATGGCGGCGCCACGCCCCGGGTCGCCGGCCACGAGACCGCCGCCCAGGCGATGATGGATGCCGTGGGGGTGACCAACGCCTTCGCCGAGATGCCGGGCTACCGGCCGGTGGGCGGCGAGGCGCTGATCCGCCAGGCCCCGGAGGTGGTGATCGTCACCCGCGGGGGCCTCGAGGCGATGGGCGGCGAGGCACGCCTCTGGCAACTACCGGGCCTGGCCCTGACGCCCGCCGGCCAGGCCCGGCGCCTGGTGGTCTTCGATGACCAGGCGCTGCTGGGCTTCGGCCCGCGCACACCCGCCACCCTCTTGGCCCTCTACGAACGCCTGGAGCGCTTGGCCATGGGGCAACTGCCCAGCACGGAGGCGGCCCCATGAGCGCCTGCCCTCTCCATCCGGCGACCCTGCTGGCCCTCTACGAACGCCTGGAATCCCTAGCCAGGGAGCAACCGGCAGCGGCAAGAGGTGGACCATGATCCTGCGACGCCCTTCCCTGCCCTGGCCCTCCCCCGCCTGGCCGACCCGCTCCGGCACCCTGGCCGGCCTGCTCCTGGCCCTGCTGGGGGCCTGGCTGCTGGGCGCCTTCAGCGGCAGCCTGGGGCTCTCGCCGCGGCTGCTGCTGGGCGAGTGGCCCAGCCCATTGGACTGGCAGGTATGGTGGCAACTGCGCCTGCCTCGCCTGCTGCTGGCCAGCCTGGTGGGCGCCATGCTGGCCGGCAGCGGCGCCGCCATGCAGGGGCTGTTTCGCAACCCCCTGGCCGACCCCAGCCTGCTGGGGCTGGCCAGCGGCGCGGGCCTGGCCGTGGCGCTGTGGATCGTGCTGCTGGGCGGTACCGGCCTCTACGGGCAGTTCCTGGCCGGCTTCCTGGGGGCCCTGGCGGTCTGCCTGCTGGTCTTTCGCCTGGGCGCCCAACGCCCCGGCCAGGAGGCACTTTTTACCCTGCTGCTGGCGGGGCTGGCCATCAACACCCTGGCCGGCGCCTTCGGCGGCCTGCTGGCCTTCGTGGCCAGCGACGAGCAGTTGCGCCAGCTCAGCCTGTGGGGCATGGGCAGCCTGTCCCACGCCCTCTGGCCGGCGGCCATCGGCGCCCTGGTCTGCATTCCCCCGGCGCTGCTATGGCTGCTGCGCACGGCCCGCGGCCTGGACCTGCTGCAGCTCGGCGAGCTCACCGCCCACGGCGCCGGCCTCGATGCCCGCGCCCTCAAGCGCCGGGTGATCCTGGCCACCGCCCTGGGGGTGGGGGTCTGCGTGGCCCTGGCCGGCATCATCGGCTTCCTGGGCCTGCTGGTGCCCCACTGCCTGCGCCTCTGGCTGGGGCCGGGGCATCGCCTGCTGCTGCCCGCCGCCATGCTGGGCGGCGCCCTCTTGCTGCTGGTGGCCGATACCCTGGCGCGCACCCTGGCCAGCCCCGCGGAGATTCCGGTGGGCTTGCTGACCAGCCTGCTCGGAGGTCCCTACTTCCTATGGTTACTGATGCGCCGCCGCGCTTGAGAGACGCCTATGCCTGAGAGACGCCTATGCTGACCCTGTTTTCCGCCGGCTTTACCACGACTCCAGCCCTGGCCCCCATCAGCGACCGCCTGATGCCCGGTGAGCTGCTGGCCATCGTCGGCCCCAACGGCGCCGGCAAGAGCACCCTGCTGACCCTGCTCTCCGGCTTCCGCGTCCCGGAGCAGGGCAGCGTCTGCCTGGACGGCATGCCGCTGACCGCCTGGGAGCCCCAGGCCCTGGCCCGGCGCCGCGCTTTAGTGGCCCAGCAGGTGCGCCCCAGTTTCGACTGGGAAGTGCGCGAGCTGGTGGCCCTGGGCAGCGACGCCGGCGCCGAGCGGGTCGACGCCTGCCTGGCGGCCCTGGACCTGACCCTCCTGGCCGAGCGGCGCCTCACCGGCCTCTCCGGCGGCGAGGCGCAACGCTGCCTGGTGGCCCGGGCGCTCTGCCAATTGGCGGCGGACCAGTTAGTGGGGGAGACGGACACCGGTGCCGATCAGGCCCCGCCGGGGCTCTTGCTGCTGGACGAGCCCACCAGCGCCCTGGATATCGGCCAGCAGCAACGCCTGATGCGGCTGCTGCGTCGCCTGGCCAGCGAACGCGGCCTGGCCATCGCCTGCGTGCTCCACGATCTCAACCTGGCGGGACGCTTCGCCCACCGGGTCTGGCTGCTGGACAAGGGCCGACGGATCGCCGCCGGCACACCCGAGGAGGTGCTCAGTGCCGCCCGCCTGGCCAGCATCTTCGAGGCGGAGCTCGACGAGGCCCCGAGCCTAGCAGGCGGCCCCCCGACCCTGGTACTGGCCCGCTAAGCCCCCCCTAGGGAAGCAACAAAGACGCCCCCGACGGTTCTCACCGTCGGGGGCGTCGCTTCACGCCGGGTTCGCGATAGTGTCGCGCCGCTTAGCCCAGCAGGTCGCGAATGTCCTTGGCTTCCCAGTGCGGGAAGTGCTTGCGCACCAGGGCATTGAGGTCCCGCTCGAAGGCGGCCCAGTCCACCTGGCCGGGCTGGCTCTCGCGGGCCTGCCCCAGGCCGCGCACCATGCCGGCACCCACGGTGACGTTGCTCAGGCGGTCGATCACCACGAAGCTGCCGGTGCCCGGGCTGCGACGATAGTCGTCCACCGGCACCGCGGCGGTGAGTTCCACCTGGCAGCGGGCGATGGTGTTGAGCTCCAGGCGCTCCGCCGGATGATGCTCCAGGGTATTGACGTCCACCTGGTAGTCGATGGCGCTGACCTGCCCGGAGAGATCCCGGGTGGCCAGCTTGAAGTCATAGAGGCGGCCTGGGGTCAGGGCGTCCTCGTGCATCCAGACGATATCCGCCTCGAAGACATTGGAGCTGGGCACCTCGGCATCGGCGGCGACGAGCCAGTCGCCCCGGGAGATATCGATCTCGTCCTCCAGGGTCACGGTGATCGCCTGTCCCGGGTAGGCCACCTCCAGGTCGCCATCCTGGGTGACGATGCGTGCCACCGTGGAGCGCTTGCCGGAGGGCAGCACCTGGATGGCCTGGCCGGGGCGCAGGATGCCGGCGGCCAGGGTGCCGCAGTAGCCGCGGAAATCCAGGTTGGGACGATTGACGTACTGCACCGGCAGGCGCAGGTCGGTGAGGTTCTGGTCCCGGGAGATCTCCACCCCCTCGAGCAGCTCGAGCAGCGCCGGGCCGTCGTACCAGGGCATCGCCTCGCTGGGATTGACCACGTTGTCGCCCTTGAGCGCCGAGATCGGCACGAAGCGGATATCCCGGGCATTGAGCTTCTCGGCCACCTGCTGGTACTCGGCGACGATCTCCTGGAAGCGCTCCTCGGCGAAGTCCACCAGGTCCATCTTGTTGATCGCCACCACCAGGTGCTGGATGCCCAGCAGGTCGGCGATAAAGCTGTGGCGCCGGGTCTGGGTCTGCACCCCGTAACGGGCATCGATCAGGATGATGGCGAGACTGGCGGTCGATGCCCCCGTGGCCATGTTGCGGGTGTACTGCTCGTGCCCCGGGGTGTCGGCGATAATGAACTTGCGCTTGTCGGTGGAGAAGAAGCGATAGGCCACGTCGATGGTGATGCCCTGCTCGCGCTCCGACTGCAGGCCGTCCACCAGCAGCGCCAGGTCCACCTCCTCGCCGGTGGTGCCGCTGGTCTTGGAGGCCTGGGTGATGGCCGCCAGCTGATCCTCGTAGATCATCTTGGAGTCGTGGAGCAGCCGGCCGATCAGCGTCGACTTGCCGTCATCCACGCTGCCGCAGGTGATAAAGCGCAGCAGATCCTTGTTCTCGTGCTCGTGGAGGTAGGCCTCGATATCTTCGGCGATCAATTCAGACGCATGTGCCATAACACACCTATAGCTGGAAGCTGGAAGCTGGAAGCTGGAAGAGCCCCACAGCCAGCAACGGATTCATTCGTGGGAGAGCCTGCCGATAAGGCCGGAGAGCATGGCGGCAATCTCTCGTGTTTCCTGTATCCATCGGCCACCGCACGCCTTGTCGATATAGCCGATGTCGATACCGATGTAGATCTGTGTTCTTAACTCAGCGCAGGAGCCCTTGGCGATCAGCAGGAAGTGTTGCTTGTCCCTGGCCGTGCCCCGGGTCATGCCCTCGGCAATGTTGCTGGGCACCGAAAGCCCGGCGCGGGTGATCTGGTCTCTGAAACCGAAATCCCGCAGATCCCGCATCCCCTTGTAGAGCTCGGCCGACAACCTGGCCGAGCGCCTCCATACCTGAAGCTTTTCGAAGTCCATTTCTTGCCCCCACCCTGATGGTCACTTCCCTAGATTAGGCGAAGGCGCGGGCGGGGTTTCTTCCAGCTTCGGGCTTCAAGCTTCCGGCTTTCTAACGCGCCTCAGGCGCGTTAGAAGTAGCCTTCGCGCTTCTTCTTCTCCATGGAGCCGGCCTGGTCGTGGTCGATGGCGCGGCCGCTGCGCTCGGAGGTGCGGGTCAGCAGCATCTCCTGGATGATCTCCGGCAGGGTCGCGGCCTGGGACTCCACCGCCCCGGTGAGGGGGTAGCAGCCCAGGGTGCGGAAGCGTACCCACTTATCCTCGGGCACCTCGCCCGGCTCCAGGGGCAGGCGCTCGTCATCCACCATGATCTGCATGCCGTCGCGCTCCACCACCGGACGCGGCGCGGCGTAGTAGAGGGGCACGATGGGAATCTGCTCCAGGTAGATGTACTGCCAGATATCCAGCTCGGTCCAGTTGGAGAGCGGGAAGACGCGGATCGACTCACCCTTGTTGATCTTGCCGTTGAAGAGGCTCCACAGCTCCGGGCGCTGGTTCTTGGGGTCCCAGCGGTGGAACTTGTCGCGGAAGGAGTAGACCCGCTCCTTGGCGCGGCTGGCCTCTTCATCGCGGCGAGCCCCGCCGAAGGCGGCATCGAAGCCGTACTTGTCCAGGGCCTGCTTGAGGGCCTGGGTCTTCATGGTATCGGTGTACTTGGCACTGCCGTGATCGAAGGGGTTGATATTGGCCGCCCGCCCCTCCTCGTTGATGTATTCGATCAGCTCCATGTCGGCCTCCGCGGCCATGCGGTCGCGGAACTCGATCATCTCCTTGAACTTCCAGGTGGTATTGATGTGCATCAGGGGAAACGGAGGCGTGCCGGGGTAGAAGGCCTTGCGCGCCAGATGCAGCATCACCGAGGAGTCCTTACCGATGGAGTAGAGCATCACCGGGTTGGAGAACTCGGCGGCCACTTCACGGATGATATGGATCGACTCGGCTTCGAGTTGCTTGAGATGGGTCTGTCGCTCGGGAGAAAGCATCGCGGCTTGGCAACCTCTTGTAACCTGGGACGGCGCATCGCCGTGGGTGGGCTGCCAGTGGCGCCGGTCGGACGCCGAGCGCTAGGGGTCGATCGACCGGCAAAGCACCCGCGGACGCGCCATGGCAGCGTCATGCCGGCTAGGGTACTGAGGGCGCAACAATAACGTCAAAGAATTAAGAACTATCTTTTTAGCCGATTAAGGCATAAGAAGGGCCATCCGGCCGCCTAGAGGTCGACCCGCTCCACCCAGGTGGTCAGCCGCTCGCCATCCAGGTCGACGACCCGGTAGCCGGGGCGGGAGGCCTGGTCGATGGCGAACTCGGGGGAGCCGCCGAGGAACTGGTCGGTGGTGGCGGGCGTGCCATAGACCGCCACCTCCCCCTCGGGCTGGGCACGGCGTCCGGCGAAGGCCTGGTGGATATGTCCGCAGAGCACCGCCTTGACCTGGGGGTGAGGGGCCAGGGTCTCCCAGAAGGCCTCGCCATCGGTCAGGCCGATGGCATCCATCCAGGCGGAGCCGATGGCCAGGGGCGGATGGTGCATGGCCACCAGGGTGGGTCGCTCGTCCATGGCCAGGGCGCTGGCCAGGTCACCGAGGCGCTCGCCCCCCAGCTCGCCATGGGGCTGGCCGATCACCCGGGTATCGAGCAGCAGCAGCCGCCAGCTTCCCAGGTCGAGCTCGTCGTGGAAGTCGCGGGCCTCGGCCATGAAATCGCCGTGGTCGTGGTTGCCGGGCAGCCAGAACCAGGGACACTCCATGGTGGCGAAGGCCTCGGCAGCATGACGGTAGGAGGCGGGGGTCTCGTCCTGGCTGACATCGCCGGTGACCAGCAGCAGGTCGGGGCGCAACCGTCGGGCGTGTTCCAGCACCCGGTGCAGCTGGCGTAGGGGCACGCCGGCCCGGGAGCGGGCCTCGGGGTCGGCATGCAGGTGACAATCGGTGACTTGCACCAGGCGCATCAATTCAGCTCCGGCAGATCCAGGGAGTGGCCATGGGCCAGGGCATGCTCCAGCCATTCGCCGAGGAAGCGGTTGACCTGCAGCTTCTCGTCGGGCTGGTGCATGCGGGCATTGGGGTAGCGGTAACGCCCATGAAAGTGGCGCTGGCGCTGGAAGTCGGTGACCTCGGCCATGCGCACGTCATGGTAGAGGTGTACCAGCATGCGCGGTGCCTCGATGAAGGCGTCCATGACGCCGCTCTGGGAGACCCGCAGGCGGCTGGTGTAGGGGGCTTCCTCGACCAGCTCCAGCCACAGGGAGCCGAAGCGCTGCTCGCGGCCGCGCAGGGCGATCTCGCGGGTCTCGCCGGGGCTGAGCTCTCCCACCAGGCGCGACAGGCGCAGGTAGTTGATGCTGCACTCGGCCTGCAGCCCCTTGAGGTCGGATACATAGGCGGCTCTTGCCATGGCGTTACCTCCTTGCTCGCAATGCGGCCCGCTCCCGCGCCAACCAGTGGAAGGCGATCAGGCACATGGCGTTGTCGAGTCGTCCAGCCTCGAGGAGTTCCCAGGCCTCGCCGAAGGGTAGCACATGTACCTGGATATCCTCGTGCTCGCTATCCAGGCCGTGCACGCCCCCCAGGCCGTCGCTGTCGGTCAGCCCCACATAGAGGGTGACCCGCTCGTTGCAGGCGCCGGGACTGGGGTAGTAGCGGTGCAGCTCGATCAGCTCGTCGAGGGTACAGCCCGCCTCCTCGAGGGCCTCGCGGCGGGCCACCTCGGCGGGGACCTCCCCCGCCTCCACCAGGCCGGCCACCGGCTCCAGCTTCCAGGGGCCCTGGGGGTCGTCCAGGGCGCCGGCACGCAACTGCTCCACCAGCACCACGCGATCGCGCTCCACATCGTAGGGCAATACCCCCACGGCGTCCCGACGCACATGCACCTCGCGGGTGATGGCGGGGCTCCAGCCGCCCTGGAAGAGGCGGTGACGCAGGGTACGCTCTTCCAGGCGGAAGAACCCCTGATGCAGGCGGAGGGTCTCCAGGCGCTCCACATCCGTATTGCCGAAGCGGGGCCTGAGCAGGGAAAGGGGTCGGTCGCCGGAATCGGCCATGGCACCTCCGGGGTCAGCGAAGGGGTCATTATCCGGTCATGGGGCGGGAATGCCAACCGCCGGGGCCGCGAGGCTCGCCCTGGCAGGCCTGCTTCAGCAGGCTGATCTTGTGTTGAATCGCCGGCTAAAGCCAGCTCCTACTGGGTAGAGAAGCCGCTCCCACGGGGCGGGGATTGCCGCTGGGCTGGTAGGAGCCTGCTTCAGCAGGCGATGAGATACTCCCACAATAGCTTTCTGGAGATTGGCCATGTCATGGCTTCATACAGCGGATTACTCGAGGCGGCGCAGCAGGGCCCGGGCCTGGGTACGCAGGGCCTCGTCGGAGGCCTGGCGCTCGGCGCGCGCCTCGCCGTCGCTGGCACGGCGGGCATGCTCCCGGGCCTCGTCCTGGCGTCCCGCCTCGGCGAGGAACTCGGCATAGTAGAAGTTGACGTCGATACCCTGGGGGCGAATCGTCAGGGCCCGCTGGAACATCGCCTCGGCGGTCTCGTCATCGCCGAAGCCGATCAGCCCGCCCGGCACCCGGTCATAGAGGGCGCCCAGGGTCACGTAGGCGGAACCGTTGAGGCCCTGGGGGTCGAGCTCGATGGCCCGCTCCAGGGCATCCCGGGCGCCGCGGGCCCGGTTCAGGGCCCCCAGGCCGCTGCGCTCCCGGGCCTCGGAGGCGAGGATAATGCCCTGCCAGGTCAGCAGTTCCGCGGCCTCGGGATACTGCCCCACCAGGGCCTCGGCCCGCTCGGCCAGGGCCGCCAGGGCATCGCGCCGCTCGCCGGGCTGGGTGGTGATCTGCTCCCACTGCTGTCGCAGCTCGGCGGCCTCCTGCTGCTGGGCGACGGCCAGCGGCGAGAGGGCGAGGCTTAGCCCCAGGGTCAGGGCGGAGAGGGCGTGACGCTTGCGCATGGTCGGACTCCAGGCTTGTTGTTGTGACGGTAACCCACCAACACTCTAACGAACGTTTGAATCATACCCTACCCCACCAAAGTCGTAGGCATCACTTGGCGCTGGCCAAGAGGCGCAGTATGGTCGCAGAACAGATTCACGGAGAGAGCCCATGAAAGGCCGCAACATGACCCGCTGGCGCGACCCGGCCAAGGATCCACGCCAGGAGCCCAAGAGCCACCTGATCACCGCCGAGGGCGCCGAGCGGCTGCGCGGCATCCTCGACCACCTCTCCCGGATCAAGCGCCCGGCCCTGTCGGCCAAGGTGGGCGAAGCGGCGGCGCTGGGCGATCACAGCGAGAACGCCGACTACACCTACAACAAGAAGGAGCTCAACCGGGTGATCGCCCGGATCCGCTACCTGACCAAGCGCCTCGATGAGCTGCAGGTGGTGGACCGCCTGCCGGCGGATACCTCCCGGGTCTACTTCGGTGCCTTCGTCACCCTGGAGGATGACGACGGCGAGGCGATGACCCTGCGTATCGTCGGCCACGACGAGACCGATACCGCCAAGCGCTGGATCAGCATCGACGCGCCCCTGGCCAAGGCGCTGCTGGGCAAGGAAGAAGATGACGAGGTGACGGTGGCCGCCCCCGGCGGCGAGACCACCTATCTGATCACCGGGATCCGCTACCGGGAACCCTAGCTCGCGGACGAGGGCTCGGGGCTTGAACCAGGGCATTATTGGACGACATCTTGCACCCGTCGATGGCGAAGAGTTCATTGCCCAGCAGAACCTGATCGAACAGGGCTTCGATCTCTTCCACATGACCGCTGACGAGTCGGGCGAGTGTGGTGAAGTGCGGCACGGTATCGCAGGATAACGCCTTGAACAGGATGTTGGTCTCGCAGCACCACTGCATTTCCCGACTGGAGGTGATGCCCTTGGAGTTGGCGAACAGGATGATCTTGAGCAGTGAGGATTTCCCCCATAGCGGATGGTTCTCTTGGATCAGGTTGTTGACGTAACACACTGATTTTTCAAGAGAATACCATCCACTATCTTCGTTCTCAGGCCGGTCTCATGAACTAGGCGGGATTACGCCACCTCTTCCGCATATCCCTCAATTAATCGAGCTTGCGAGGAGATCTTCATTCTCTCCATGACCTCTGGGAACACTTCTCCCTGCTGCATGGCGACCACCAAGCGAAAAACAAGATTATCGGATGGGTAAGGGTATAACTCATAGACGGTATCTTGGTGTTTCACACCCTCAATAATCATCGGCAACTCATTGAGAAGATATTCTGAGAGCCTTTCAGCATGATTCAATATAGAAGGTCTATTTTTGTCGGAAAAAATACTCTTTATGATATCTAGAATAGCGCCCCTAAATCCTTGATTCCTTTCAAACTCATCAAAGAGTATTTCGGTTTTTCTGGTGTAGTGATTCTCCTTTTCAATATCCTCCCATCTAAGGACATTAATATTATTCCTGTAATGCACTGGAAGCTCGTCAATCACCTGATTCACCATAGACTCCAGTGCATCCCCATTGCGTTTAGCTAGCCTTATGGCCCTTGATGAGGAACATTTCTCCCTTACCTCATAATTAACAGCATGAATTTTATCAGGAATGACGACTGCAACTTTTTCTTTGGTATTCTCTACCCCCCATAGGAGGTAGTCCTTAGGCTTTGTCTGAAAAGTCTGCACGTAGGCAACGACCTATGCACGCCAGGCATACCATGGCCCTGAAACTGCTGGCCAACTTATCGTATCGCGTGCAGACCCGCCGCAACTCT
>NZ_JADOTW010000008.1 GCF_015645095.1 Halomonas sp. 328 | reverse complement strand
CCTTGAATTACCTCAAGGGAGAGAAGCGTTTCAAAGGCGGAATCCGGCGGAAGCAGAAGAAAGCCGCGCTGGATGAGACCTATCTGGCCGACATTCTCGCGGTGTGACAGCTTTCATGCGTTTTCCCTGCCCCGACAAGCCTTCTCACTATTGCCCGTTCTGGGTCTCCTTCAAACATACAAGCTAGCTTCAGCTGCGGTCCGACGCTTCGGCGGCCCGACGCTTCGGCGATTGGGTTCGTCAGGGCACCAGTGTCAGGGCCTCGCCGGCGAACAGCCGGGCCTGGGCCTGCTGGGTCAGGCCATAGGCACGGCGGATGGCGGCGCGGTCCGCCTCGCCGCAGGGCAGGGGACGATCCAGCTCCGGTGAGGCGCGCCAAGCGTGGCAGCGGGCCTGGTCCGGGTCGGCCAGGGGGATCTCCACCAGGCGCTCCGTGTCGGCGAACCAGTGCAGGGCGCCGTTAAGGAAGAAGTCGGCGATCTGCGGGGCCTCGTCGTCGAAGAGCGAGTGCCCCATGGCGTGGGGAAGCGGCATGCCCAGCAGCTCGGCCAGGGTCGGGGCCAGGTCGCGCTGGTGGGCGATGCGCCCGGGCTCGCCCGGGGCAACCCGATCCGGCATATAGAGGGCGAAGGGCAGCAGGGCGCGTTCCAGGGCGCTGCCCTGGACCCGGGCGCTATGGTCGGAGACCAGCAGCAAGGCCCAGGGATGCTGCCATTCCCGTGCCTCCAGGGCGGTGACGAAGTCACCCAGTTCCCGATCCGCCAGGTGCAGGACGTTGCGTTCCACGTCGAGATGACGGTCGCCGGCGGTCAGCCGCGGGGCCGCGTCGTGGAGCTGGGTGTCGTGGGTGGTGTTGGTGTTGATCCCCAGCATCATCGGCTCGGGCAGGGTCTCCAGGCTCGCCAGCACATGGCGGTAGAGGTCGCCGTCATAGACGCCCCAGGCGTTCTCGTCATGGCGGCGGGTGTCGATATCGCCCTTGCCCTGGCTCAGTGTGAAGCCCAGCGACTGGGCATAGGCGCCGACGCTACTGGTGTTCTCGTGGGAGCCCTGGAAGAAGGCGGTGTGCCAACCCGCGTCGCGTAGCCGGCGCGGCAGGCAGTCGTAGTCGTTCAGGGCCTGGGGCGTGCGTGCCAGGGTCTGGCCCAGGGGGTTCTGGTAGCTGCAGAAGATCGCGAACATGCCTTCGGTGGTGCGCATGCCGCCGGAGACCAGCTCGCGGCCGGCCAGGCTGCGGGCGGCGATGGCATCGAAATGCGGGGTCACCGGGGTGCCATCCGTCAGGGGCTGCATATGCACGCTGGACCAGCTCTCCAGCAGCACCACGATCAGGTTCAGCGGTTCGCCGGGGGCCGCACCGGTCGCGGGGCGACGGTCACCATAGAGGGCCGCGACCTCGGCCTGGGCGTCGTCGAGCCACTCGAGTTGCCATTGGCGCAGGGCATCATGGCCACTCTGCAGGCCATGCAGGGCCGAGTAGGCGCCATTCAGGGCCGCGGTGGCTTCCCGGGCATCGGCCAGGCGCATGGCATCGTGGGGGCCCTGGGGCACGCCGCTGGGGCCGCCGCGCACCAGCAGCACGCTCAGGGCCAGCACCACCAGCAGCGAGAGCTCCAGGCGCGGCCCCCGTCCCGGCTTGCCGCTCGGCACCCAGGCCAGCAGCGAAAGCAGGGCGGTCACGGCGACCAGGGCCAGCAGCCAGGGCCAGTGCAGGGCCAGCATCTGGGTGGCGCTGCCGGCGGAGTTGAACAGCTCGGCGGCCTCGTAGCCGATATGCCGTCCGGTCTCCTGCCAGTAGAGCCAGTCGCCCAGGTGTGCCCCAAGCAGCAGCACGCCGGCCGGCACCAGCCAGCCGCGGCGCGGTGGGATAAAGCCCAGGCGGGTGGGCAGCCACAGGCCGACCACGGTGAGGCCGGCGAGCAGGGCGGCGATGGCCAGGTCGAAACGCAGGCCCCACCACCAGGCCCGGGGCCAGAGGCCGTCGGGGACCAGCCAGGCGCTGCCCAGCAGGCGCAGCGTCAGGGTCAGCAGGGTGAGGGTGACAAGGAATTTCAGCCAGCTGCGCAACAGCGCCGGCGGTCGGGGTGAGGTTCTCTGCGTCATTATCGTGCTTATGTTTTTTATGAAGGCGGGGAATATTACCAAAAGATGTTGGTGGAGGTGGGGCAAATCGCCGGCGTATCGGCGATGAATGGGTTGCTGAGGTATCAAATCGCCGAAGCGTCGGACCGCAGCTGAAGCTAGCCCCTACGGGGTGTGGCCACTGGGGTGGTGGCGCATATCGATATATTGTCCAAGGGTTGTATAGTAGTGGCCCTGGTTTGATGACGGTGGCGGCCTGGTAATGAGCTTGAAGCGACTCCTTCCCGTGGTGATCCTGGCGATCGGTATCGCCGGCTTCGTGGCCCTGCGTCTGACGCGGCCGGAACCACCGCCGGCCGCGGCCCAGGAGCGCAGCTGGCGCATCGAGGTGCAGGAGGTGCGGCTGGGGGAGCAGACGCCGATCCTGCCGCTGTTCGGCGAGCTGGTGGCTCCCGAGCGAGTGACCCTGACCGCTTCGCTCCCGGCGCGGATCGCTGCCCGACCGGTGCGCGAGGGGCAGCGAGTCGCCGAGGGAGAACTGCTGGTGGCCCTGGATCAGGCGGATATCGCGCCGCTGCTGGCCCAGGCGGCCGCCGAGGTGGCGGACCTGGAGGCCCAGCTGGCCAACGAGCAGCTGCGCCTGGCCAGCGATCGGGCCGCCCTGGTCAGGGAGCAGGAGATTCGCGATAACGCCGCCCGCCAGCTGGAGCGGGCGCGCAGCCTGGTGGAGCGTAACCTGGGCTCCCGGGCCGACCTGGATGCGGCCCAGGATGCCCTGGCCCGGGCCCGCCTGACCCTGACCACCCGCGAGAATGCCATCGCCGAGCATCCGGCGCGCCAGGCGAGCCTGGAGGCACGGCTGGCCCGGGCACGAGCCCAGCTCGAGGCGACCCGGCGGGATGCCGGCCGGGCCCGGGTCACCGCGCCCTTCGACGGGATCGTCAGCGAGGTCCGGGTGGCGCCCGGCGACCAGGTGGCGGCGGGCGCCAGCCTGCTGTCGGTCTATCCGGAAGCGGGCCTGGAGCTGCGCGCGCGACTGCCCCAGACCCATGAAGCGGAACTGCTCGAGGCCCTGGCCCGGGGCGAGACGCCGCTGGCCGAGGCCGAGAACGGCGCGCGCTTCGCCCTGGTGGGCTTCGCCGGCGAGGGCGATGCCAGCGGCAGCGAGGCGATCCTGGCGCTGCGCGAGTCGACCCCGGGGCTGCGCCCCGGTGGCCTGCTGGCGGTGACCCTGGCACGCCCCTCCCACCCCCGGGCCCTGGCGTTGCCCTTCACCGCCCTGCACGGTAATGATCGCCTCTACCGGGTCGAGGCAGGGCGGCTCGAGCGCCTGGCGGTGGAGCGCCTGGGCGAGACCCGGGGCCCGGATGGCACGCGCCTGGCCCTGGTCGTTGGCGAGGCCCTGACCGATGGCCAGCGCATCATGATCACTCATCTGCCCAATGCCATGCCGGGCCTGCGGGTGGAGATCGCCGCCGAGGAGCCGGAGGCGTGAGCAAGCGACGTGGTGTCATCGGTTTCTTCGTCCATCATCGGGTGGCCGCCAACCTGGTGATGCTGGTCATGCTGGTGGGCGGTGTGCTGGGCTTGTCACGGATGAACATCCAGTTCTTCCCGACCTTCGCCCTGGACGTGGTCAGCGTGCGGGTGGTGTGGAGCGGCGCCTCGGCGGAGGACGTGGAGCAGGGCGTCACCCTGCCCCTGGAACAGCGCCTGCGCAGCATCGATGGCTTGAAGCGCATGACCTCCACCTCCACCCAGGGGGTGGCCAGCATCACCCTGGAGTTCGTCGAGGGCACCGACGCGGTGCTGGCCCTGGATGACGTGCGCCAGGAGGTGGAGGGCTTTACCAGCCTGCCGGCGGAGGCCGAGCGGCCCAGGGTCAGCCGCCTGGCCCGCTACGAGCCGGTGGCGCGGCTGCTGCTCTATGGTGACCTGGTCGAGGACGAGCTCCGCGGCCTGGCCCAGCGCTTCGAGACCCAGCTGTTGCAGCGGGGCATCGACCGGGTCGAACTGGAGGGGGTGGCCGAGCAACAGATCAGCATCGAGGTGCCCGTCGAGCGGCTGCAGACCCTGGGGCTGACCCTGGAACAGGTCGCCGAGCGCATCCAGGGCCTCTCCCGGGACCTGCCGGCGGGGCTGCTGGGGCAGCAGGACAGCGCCCGGGAGCTGCGGGCCGTGGAGCAGCGCCGCCTGGCCCGGGACTTCGAGGGGCTGTCGATCCTCAGTGGCGAGCGGGTCCAGCTGCGCCTGGGGGAGATCGCCATCATTCGCCAGGAGCCGCGTCGCGGCCAGGTGCGCTTGACCCACGAAGGACTGCCGGCGGTGGAGCTGCAACTGCAGCGCGCCGAGGAGGGCAACTCCCTGGCGGCGGCCCAGGTGCTCGAGGAGTGGCTGGAGGAGGTGCGGCCGAGCCTGCCGCCCTCGGTGCGCCTCGAGGTGCATGACCAGAGCTGGCAGCTGATCGCCGAGCGCATCTGGCTGCTGATCGGCAATGGCCTGGGTGGCCTGGTGCTGGTGATCGTGCTGCTCTACTTCTTCCTGCCGGCGCGGGTTGCCGCCTGGGTGGCGGTGGGCATTCCCACCGCCTTCATGGCGGCCATGCTGGTGTTCTGGGGCATCGGCGGCTCCATCAACATGATGTCGCTGTTCGCCCTGATCATGGCCCTGGGGGTGATCGTCGATGACGCCATCGTGGTGGGCGAGGATGCCGATGCCCACTACCGCATGGGTGAGGCGCCACGCAGCGCCTCGGAGGGGGCCGCCAAGCGCATGCTGTGGCCGGTGGTGGCCTCGTCGCTGACCACGGTGGCGGCCTTTATGCCGCTGCTGATGGTGGGGGGCATCATCGGCAATATCCTCGGTGATATTCCGATCATCATGATCTGCGTGCTGATCGCCTCCCTGGTGGAGTGCTTCGTGGTGCTGCCGGCCCACCTGCGCCATGCCTTCGACCCGCGGCGCAAGGCGCCGCGTCACCGCCTGGAGCGGCTGCGCCAGGGCTTCGAGGGGCGTTTCCAGGCCTTTCGCGAGGGGCCCTTCCGGCGTTTCTCGGCGCTTAGCCTGCGTCACCGTGCCGCCACCCTGGCCGCGGCCCTGTCGGTGACCCTGGTGACCGCTGGCCTGGTGGCCGGCGGACGCATCGGCTTTACCTTCTTCCCCTCGCCGGAGCCCACGGTGCTCTATGCCAATGCCAGCTTCGTGGCCGGCACCGAGGCGGGGCGCATGGAAGGCTTTATCGACCACCTGGAGGCGACCCTCGACGAGGCCGAGGCGGCACTCGGCGGCGAGCTGATCCGTACCCGGGTGACCCGCTATGGGGCCAGCCTGGGGGCCGGTGGCACCGGGCGGCGCGCCGACGAGCTGGGGTCGATCATGATCGAGCTGATCTCCCCGGATGACCGGGAGGTGCGCAACAGCGACTTGATCCGCGCCTGGCGGCAGCGCATCACGATGCCGGCGGGCCTCGAGGCCCTGACCATCAGCGAGCGCGCCGCCGGGCCGCCGGGGCGCGATGTGGAGATTCGCCTCACCGGGGAGGAGGCCACGGCGCTGCGCGCCGCCGCCGACCGGCTGCGCGAGGCGCTGGCCAGCCTGCCCGGGGTGCTGGATACCGAGGACGACATGCCCTGGGGGCGCGAGCAGTTGATCTATCGCGTCAATGCCCAGGGCGAGGCCCTGGGGCTGACGACCGCGGAGCTGGGCCGCCAGCTGCGCACGGCCTTCGATGGCCAGGTGGTGCAGGTCTATCAGCAGGGGGCCGACGAGGTCGAGGTGCGGGTAATGCTGCCCCGGGATCAGCGCGAACGACTGGCGACCCTGTCGCGGTTGGCCATCCGGGTGCCGGATGGGCGCCTGGTCCCGCTGACCCAGGTGATCAGCCTGTCGCCGGCCCAGGGCTTCGAGGCGTTGCGCCACGCCGACGGGCGCCTGGCGGTGGAGGTGGGGGCCGAGCTGGATGGTAGCGTCACCTCTGCCCAGCAGGTGCTCGAGAGCCTGGACCGCGAGACCCTACCGGCCCTGGCCCGGGAGTTCCACGTCGCCTACAGCTTCGAGGGGCGCGCCGCCGACCAGCGCGAGACCCTGGCCGATATGCGCACCGGGCTGATCGTCGGCCTGGGGCTGATGTACGTGGTGCTGGCCTGGGTCTTCGCCTCCTGGAGCCTGCCCTTGATCGTCATGGCGATCATTCCCTTCGCCCTGGTGGGCGGGGTGCTGGGGCATTGGTTGCTGGGCATCGAGCTGACGGTGCTGTCGCTGTTCGGCCTCTTCGGGCTCTCCGGCATCGTGGTCAATAACGCCATCATCCTGGTGACCTTCTATCGCCAGCAGCGTCGCCAGGGGTTGGCCATCGACGCCGCCCTCAACGAGGCGGTGGTGCAGCGGGTACGGGCGGTGCTGCTGACCTCCCTGACCACCATCGGTGGCCTCACGCCGCTGCTCTTCGAGACCTCGTTGCAGGCTCAGTTCCTGATCCCCATGGCGGTCTCCATCGCCTTCGGCCTGGGGCTCTCCACCCTGCTGGTGCTGCTGGTGATCCCGGCGCTGCTCTCGTACCTGGAGCACCTGCGGGCCCGGCTGGGGCGGCATGGGGAAGAGCACCCCATCGCCGAGGCGCCGGACCGCGGCTAACGCCAGAACCTACAGCAGGTTGGGTGGCCAGCCTCACAGCAGGCTGGACAACCACTGTTGCTGGAAGAAACACTGGTGTTGTGGGAGTTTGGCTATGTCGAACGATTGGGCGACGAAGTCGCCCCAGGTGGCAGCCAGGATCGCCCTGCGGGCGATCAAGGCGCCTGGCGGCGCCAATCGCGCGGAATCCGCGCTCCCACGGAAACCTTGCGGGGCAACATAGAATCTCCCACCAAACCTGTGGATCGACTAAGGCCGCGCCAATTCACCGCAGCCGGAACGCTTGTGTGGGCGGGGAGCAACTGGTAGATTCTTTATTGCAAATCATTTTCATTGGCAAAGAGGAATTGCAATGAAGCATTTCATGTTCCTGGCGGCCCTGACCTTCGGGCTGGTGGGTGAGGCCCTGGCCGAACGCGTCGATCACTTCCAGGGCGAAGCCGCGGAGACCCTGCAGGCGGCGGTCGAGCATTTCACCGAATACAACCAGCGCCTCGAGGCCCTGTTGGCCCAGGAGACGCTGAGCGACGAAGAGCTGGTGCAGGTGCATGAGCTGACCTACACCCTGGAGAATGCCCTGGAGACCATCTCGGCGGAGGTGGCCGAACTGGCCGAGGAGCTGGAGGAGGTTCACCTGGCGTCGGAGCGCCTGGATGCCGAGGGTGTGAAGAGCCATGGTCGGGTCTATCTCGATAAGGCCAAGGTGTTGATCGATGCCGGTTGATGCAAGACGGTCTGCTGGAAACGACAGCGGCCCCGCCATTGGCGGGGCCGCTGTCGTTCCGGGGCGGCGAATCGCTTAGAAGCTGCGCACGGCGGTGAAGTCGAACCAGGCGCCTTGCCAGCCCGCTTCGGTCTCGACCCGAACTCGGGCGCGCCAGGGCATTACCGCCTCGGTGCAGATGGCGACCTGAGCCGGACCGACGAACTGCCCCTCGCCGGCCGGCGCCAGCGGAAAGCGGTGCAGGCCCATCTCCATGCCGATGCCTTCGAAGTCGACCCGCACCTGGCGGATATCGTTGGCATCGCTCTCCACGCGCAGCGTCAAGGGCGCCAGGGCGCGGATCGGCCTCTCGCCGTCGATGGCGAAGCGCAGTTGGCTGCCATCGGCCAGGGTCGCATGACAGGGGCCCTGGCCCAGGTCGCAGGGGGCATCCGCGGCTTGCCAGTCGATGCCGTCACTGATCGCCAGGCGGTGCGCGGCATACCAGGAAGCAGCCCCGAGGATCAGCAGGGTGGCGAGGATCAGGGCGTTGAGGCGCAGCGAGGTGGTGGAGGCGGGCATGGGATCGATAATGATTGGCAAAGACGCCACTCTAGCAGCTCACCGTGGTCGACACACCTGTGTGACTTTGTCGCAGTGCATGGCGGGAATCATGGTGAGAATAGCCGGTATCTGTTGCCCTTTTTCGTTACCAATCGGTGACTTAAGGTGGCGTATAATGATTGAGAATATACTAATAATCCCCTGACTCCTGTCTGCGCTGGGCCATATCGATAACAACCCTCTCCTGGTGAATCAGCCGAGTCTCCTATGCAAGCCTTGAGCAGGTGCGCCTGCCCGGGGCTTGGCCGGTGTTAATGGATAACCAGGTACGCATAATGAGAAACAATGGATACGTCAGCCAGCGGAATCAGCCCCTGGGGCCCGATGATTTCCTGATCTCCCGCACGGATCGCCAGGGGAATATCACTTATGCCAACCCCGCCTTCGTCAAGATCAGTGGCTTCACCCGCGAGGAATTGATCGATGCGCCGCATAATATCGTGCGCCACCCGGACATGCCCCCGGAGGTGTTCGCGGACATGTGGGCCACCCTGAAAGCGGGGCGGGGCTGGCAGGGGATCGTCAAGAATCGCTGCAAGAACGGTGACCATTACTGGGTGCATGCTCATGTGGTGCCCCTGCTGAGCCAGGGGGGCATCGAGGGGTTTGCGTCCTTGCGGACCTTCGTGCCGGAGGAGGAGACGCGTCGCGCGGAGGTCCTGTACCGCGAGATGCGCGAGGGGCGCTGTGGCTATGAGGTCAAGGCAGGCAAGCTGCGGCGCAAGGGCTGGCTGGGCTGGTTGCCGTCCCGGCAGGTGGGGCTCCAGGGCAAGCTGATGGGCTTTTCTCTGACGGCGGTGGGGGTCGCCCTCGCCGGCGCCAGTCCCTGGTTTGCCCAGTTGCCGGCGCTTGCTGCCTGGACGTTGGGTGGGGCGGCCTCGGCTGGCCTCCTGTTGGCGGGCTGGTGGCTAAGTCACTCCTTGTCCCGCTCGGTGGAACGGGCCAGCGACTTCTCGCTGCAGATTGCCGCAGGCAACCTCGCGTCGGCTCCGGCAGTTCGGCGCCAGGATCCCCTGGGGCAGGTGGTGCGTTCCCTGGATCTGATGCGCAAGTCCCTGCTGTCGATCACCGGGGGCATTCGTCAGGGGGCCGATGTGATCGGGCCGACGGCCAGCGACATGGAGCAGAGCAATCAGGCCATGGTAGGGCGGCTGGAGCAGCAGACCGCCGCGATCCAGGATACCGCCGCCAGCATGGAGGAGATCGCGTCCACGGTTCAGCATAGTGCCGACAATGCGCAACTGGCCACCGAGGCGGCCAACAGCAACGTCAAGGAAGTTGATGATGTCGTCCAGCGCATGCAGGCCCTGGCGACGGCCATGGAGGCGATCACTCAGCAGACCCGGAACATGGCCGCCATGGTCGACACCATCGATAATATTGCCTTCCAGACCAATATTCTGGCTCTCAATGCCTCGGTGGAAGCGGCGCGAGCGGGCGAACACGGGCGTGGCTTTGCGGTGGTGGCCGGCGAGGTGCGCAATCTGGCAAATCAGGCGGCCGATGCCGCCAAGAAAGTCCAGGCGCTGATCGCCGAAGCAGGGCAGGGCGTGGCGGCGGGGGTCGAGCATACTCGGGATACCGAGACGGCCATGCAGCGCATGCGTGAGGCCAGTCACCGGGTCAATGACCTGATGGCGGAGATCAGTGCCGCCGCCCGTGAGCAGAGCGAGGGGGTGATCCAGATCGGTCAGGCGATTCACGCCATCGATCGGGCGACCCAGGAGAGCACGGCCGAGATGCAGCGCTACCATGGCGTGACGCAGTCACTCCGGGTGGAAGCGGACTCCTTGAATATCAATGCCCAGGCATTCAGTACCGGAGGTGCGCCGCAGCCAGCCAGACGGCGTGCTGTTGCCCCAGAGCCGCTGGCACTGCCGAAGCGTGATGCCAGGCATCAAGAAGCCGCCGCCGAGTGGGAGAGTTTTTGAGGGGCTGCCAAGCTTCCTGGAAACCTAGAAGCGATAGCTGATGCGGGCGCTGGTGATATTGAGGTGGTCGAGGCGATCGGCGTCGATATATTCGTACTCGAGCCGGCCCTGCCAGGCGTTGTGCTGGATGCTGGCGCCCAGGCCGAAGGTCTGGGCGGTGCCGTCCAGGGAGTCGCTGCGCCAGTTGCCTTCGGCGGGGCCGGCCAAATCAGCCTGCCAACCGGCCAGCCCCGACTTGCCGTAGAAGTGCAGTTTGCCTAGCCGCAGACCGGCCATGACCGCGCCCCGCAGGCTGGTGCTGTCGAGCTGGACCGGCATCCCCTGGTAGGTGGTGGGCAGCTGTTCGCTCTCCAGGTAGGCGAACTCGGCGCCGATCTCGATGCGTGGGAGCCGTGGCAGCAGGTAGCCGGCGGCGACACGGAACCCCGAGGTAAAGCCATCGAAGAAGTCGACGGATTCGCCATCGACACGCACCCCGTTGTCAAGCTCGACGAGTTCGCCATCGTCCTGGACAGAGGATGACGGTGCCGCCGCCAGCAGGGGAAGCGGGGTGATCAGCAGGGAGACCAGAGTGAGCCGAGACAGTGAGCGAAGCATCATGGTGGCATCGTTCGGGCGTGTGGAACCCCTAGTTTAGCGGAATAAGGAGGATTCGCCACTGCGGACGGCGAGTTGCTCGGCAAGCGGGTATACTGGCCGGGTTGATTCACCCAATACAGGATGCGCCGTGAACGAGATCACCCTGACCCAGCCCGACGATTGGCACCTGCATGTGCGTGACGATGAGGTTCTCGACCTGGTGGTGCCTTACAGCGCCCGCCAGTTCGGCCGCGCCATCATCATGCCCAATCTCAAGCCGCCGGTAACCACCACCGAGCAGGCCCTGGCCTATCGCCAGCGGATCCTCGCCGCGGTGCCGGAAGGGGTGAGCTTCGAGCCCTTGATGACCCTCTATCTCACCGATAACACCATCCCGGAAGAGATCGAGCGGGCGGTGGCCAGTGGCCTGGTGCATGGCGTCAAGCTCTACCCCGCCGGGGCCACCACCAATTCCGACTCCGGGGTGACCAGCGTCGACAAGTGCGCCGATGCCATCGCTGCCATGGAGCGCCTGGGCCTGCCGCTGCTGGTCCACGGCGAGGTGACCCATGCGGAGATCGATATCTTCGACCGCGAGGCGGTGTTCATCGACAAGGTGATGAAACCGCTGCTGGCGCGTTTCCCGGACCTGAAGGTGGTCTTCGAGCATATCACCACCCGTCAGGCGGTGGAGTTCGTGGAGGCGGCGCCGGCCAATGTGGCGGCTACCATCACCGCTCACCATCTGCTCTTCAACCGCAACCAGATGCTGGTGGGCGGCATTCGTCCCCACTACTACTGCCTGCCGGTGCTCAAGCGCGAGAGCCACCGCGAGGCGCTGCTCTCCGCCGCCACCTCCGGCAGCCGCAAGTTCTTCCTGGGCACCGATAGCGCCCCCCATGCCAAGGGCGCCAAGGAGAGTGCCTGCGGCTGTGCCGGAGCCTTTACCGCCCCCGCGGCCATCGAGCTCTATGCCACCGCCTTCGAGCAGGCCGGCGCCCTGGACCGCCTGGAAGGTTTCGCTAGCCTGAATGGCCCGGCCTTCTACGGCCTGCCGCGCAACCCGCGCACCATTACCCTCAAGCGGGAGGCCTGGACCCTGCCGGAGAGCCTGCCCTATGGGGACGAGGTGATCGTGCCGCTGATGGCCGGTGAGGCGCTGAACTGGAAGCTGGTCTAGCCCGCCGAGAAATCGGGTTCATCGCATTCTGGCGTGAATCCTATGGTGGGAGATTCTATGTTGCCCCTCAAGCCGCCACCGCGGTTTTTGTGGGAGCGCGGATTCCGCGCGATATCGCCCGCAGGGCGATCCTGGCCGGCCCTCAAGGGCGACTGCGTCGCCCAATCGTCCGGCGGAGCCGAACTCCCACAGCCCCAGCGCCACTTCCCGTGGCAGAGGCCACCTAACCTATAGCGGGAGCGCGGCGATCCGGCGTCCCGGTTTCGCCGGACCGCCGATCTCCCACAACACCAGCCTCCGCCTCACAGCAGGCCATTCCCTAGCGTTTGCCGTTCTTGCGGTGACGCACCTCGAAGATCACCGATTTGGTGAGAATGGTCAGCAGGAACATCAGCCAGCCGGCAGTGGCCAGGACGTTGAACAGCAGCAGCCGCTGGGCGCCGGTCAGGGTCGTCACCAGGGCCTCGAAGGGAACGGCCAGGGCCATGGCCAGCAGTAACGGCAGGGCGATCACATGCATCAGCATCTCGGTGCGCCGTTTGCGGATCCGGTAACGTCCCAGCATCAGCCGCAGCGGACGATGGCCCAGGGAGACGATCAGGCAGGTGCCGGCCAGGCAGAGCGCCGTGATGCTGGGCAGGGCGTTGCCCTGCCAGGCGGAGAGGCTCGCCGACCAGGCCAGGCCCAGCCAGATGACGCCTTCGAGGCTGGCGATGAGATCGCCCGAGTAGCGCACTCTGCTCATTCCCGCTCCCTATTCCCGCTCTATTGTCCCGTTGCGTGTCCCGCAGGGCCGCCCGGCCGCCTCAACGACGGCGCCACAGGGCCCGCACCCAGCGCCAGCGATTGATCAGCAGCGCCGCGAAGATCAGCCCGCAGCCGAGCAGTTGCCAGGCGCTCATGGTCTCATTGAACCACAGCGCCGCCATCAGCGCGGTCCAGACCGCTTCCAGCATCATGATCACGGCCGCATGGCTGGGCGTGGTCAGGCCCTGGGCGTAGACCTGCAGGAAGAAGCGCAGGGTGCTGGCCAGCAGCACGCTGGCCGCCAGCCAGGCCAGGGTATCGCCTCCCACCCGCGCGGGCCAGGGCTCGCTCACTGCCGAGAGGGCCGTCAGTACCAGGCCCACCACGATCAGCTGGATGGCCGTCAATGGCAGGGCGGGGAGGCGCTTCACCACCCGCGAGTTGAGGTTGAAGAGCAGGGCGAAGAGGGTGGCGGCGATCAGGAACAGCCACTGGCTCGCCTCCAGCTGGAAGCCGCGCTCCAGGGAGAGGCAGGCGAGCCCCACCACGGCGACGGGGAGGGCGATCCAGGTGGTCTTCGGGGGGCGGTCGCCGAACAGCAGGCGGGCCATCACCGGCACCAGCAGGATGCCGAGGCTATTGATAAAGGCGCTCTCGCCCAGGTGGCTGGCGTAAGCCAGGCCCAGCACCCAGAAGGCGATGGCGGCGGCGAACACCAGGCCGACCCCCAGGGCGCCGGTGAATTGACTCAGGCGACGCTTCTTCAGGCTGGGCCAGGCGAAGGGCAGCAGCAGCAGGCCCGCGAGCAGGAAGCGACTGCCGATGAACAGCAGCGGCGGCAGGCCGTCGAGGGCTTCCTTGGAGAAGATCCAGCCGGCGGCAGCCAGCAGGGTCACGGCGAGCAGCAGCAGGTCGGCCTTGAGGGGCGGGCGGGAAGCGGCGGTCATGGGGCTCCTGTCGTCGGAGGGAAAGCGTCCGTGCCGATTCGATGATACGTGATCCGGTCACGGCCGCCCAGCGACTATGCTGTCACCGTAGGGCTAGCGCGGTTAGCTGTGCGGTCTGGGGCTACCCTGGGGGCAGGTCGTCGCGGGGCGCTGTGAACCCCTCCCTGGGCGCTACTTTTGCCGTCCCTGGCAAAAAACCCCCGCTCCATCCTGCCCCCAGCGCCCCTCGACGATTCCAACGTTGCTAGCCCAGGTGTAAGCGGAAGGGGAAAGGAGGCCTCGCCATGGAAGCCATGACCATCACCCATCACGGCGCCGTGGATGGCGTCACCGGCAGCTGCCACCGCCTGCATCTCGACGCGCGGCGCGCGCTGCTGATCGACTGTGGCCTCTTTCAGGGCGAGGAGGCGGGCGGCGAGGCCTTCGAGCGCCAGCGGGTCGATTTCTCCCTGGACGGTGTCCTGGGCCTGGTGGTGACCCATGTGCATATCGACCATATCGGTCGGCTGCCCTACCTGGTGGCGGCGGGCTTCGAGGGCCCCATCCTGTGCAGTGAGCCAAGCGCCGAATTGCTGCCGCTGGTGATCGAGGATGCCCTGCGGGTGGGCTTTACCCGCGACCGGGGGTTGATCGAGCGCTTCCTGGCGCGGGTCGGTGCCCAGCTGGTGCCCCTGGCGTATCGCCAGTGGCACACCCTGGTGGATGACGCCGGCCTGCGGGTGCGGGTTCGCCTGCAGCGCGCGGGGCATATCCTCGGCTCCGCCTATGTGGAGGTCGATTGGCGGGACAAGGTGCGCGGCGAGCGGCAGCGGGTGGTCTTCTCCGGCGACCTGGGGGCGCCCCATTCGCCGCTGTTACCGGCGCCGCGCTCGCCCCATGGGGCCGACGTGGTGGTGCTGGAGAGCACCTATGGGGATCGTCGCCACGAGGAGCGTCGCCATCGTCGGGATCGCCTCCAGGCGGCCATCGAGGCGGCCCTGGCGGATGGCGGCACGGTGCTGATTCCGGCCTTCAGCATCGGCCGCACCCAGGAGCTGCTCTACGAGCTGGAGGGGATCATTCATCGCGCCCGGCGCCGGGGCGGGACGGCCGCCGAGCTCTGGGGCGAGCTGGCGATCATCGTCGATTCGCCCCTGGCGGCGCGCTTCACCCAGGCCTACCGGCGGTTGCGTCCCTTCTGGGATGCCGAGGCGCAGCGACGCCTGCGAGCCGGTCGCCACCCCCTGGACTTCGAGACCCTGCATACCCCGGAGAGCGACGACGAGCACCAGCGCTGCGTGGCTCACCTGGCCGAGACGCGGCGCCCGGCGGTGGTGATCGCCGCCAGCGGCATGGCGGCGGGTGGACGCATCGTCGACTACCTCAAGGCGATGCTCGGCGATCCCTGCCATCAGGTGCTGTTCGTCGGCTATCAGGCCCGGGGCACGCCGGGGCGGGCGATTCAGCAGTACGGGCCGCAGGGCGGCTGGGTGGAGCTGGAGGGGCGGCGCTACCCGATCCGCGCCAAGGTGGCGAGCCTGGGCGGCTATTCGGCCCATGCCGATGCCCGGGATCTGCTCAACTTCATTCGTCGGATGCGTCGCTGGCCGCGGCAGGTGCGCCTGGTGCATGGCGACAGCGGGGCCAAGCAGGCCCTCAAGGCGGCCCTGGAGGCCATGGCCGCCGAGCGTGGGGCGGCCATGGAGGTGGTGATTCCTAGCGGCGTTGATAGACCCGAGTGACCAGGGTGCCCTGCTTGTCGAACTCCAGGCGCCGATTGCGCCCGGCCAGGCAGGCGAAAACGGCGGCGAAGCCGGCGATGCCGACCAGCACGCCGGTCACGGTACCCAGGCCGGCGCCCAGCTGCAGCAGCAGGCCGATGGCCAGGGGCCCCATGGCCGCCAGGGTATAGCCGAAGCCCTGGGCCATGCCGGAGAGCTTGCCGGCCAGGCGCGAGTCGCCGCTGCGCAGCACGATCATGGTCAGGGCCAGGCTGAAGGCGCCGCCCTGACCGAGGCCGAGCAGGGTGGCGCCCAGCCAGCGCAGGGAGAGTGGCGCCTGCAGCAGGATCACGAAACCGGCGGTGGTCAGGCCCAGCACCAGCAGCATGGCGGGGCGCTGGTCGCGATGCAGGCGCGCCAGCCAGGGGGCGCCGAGGGCCGAGATCAGCTGCACCATCACCGAGCCGGCCAGCAGCCAGCCCGCTTCACCCTCGCTCAGGCCGCGCTTCTGCAGCAGCACCGGCAGCCAGCCGAAGACGATATAGGCCAGTGACGACTGGCTACCCATCAGGGCGGTGACCTGCCAGGCCAGGCCATGGCGCCATAGCCGCACCCTGGGAGCCGGGGCGAGGCTGGCGGGGGATGGCGGCTTGGGATGGGGCATGCCCAGCCGCCAGGCGACGAGGGCGGCCAGGGCCAGCAGCGCCCAGCTGGCCAGGCTCAGGTGCCAGTCCCCCAACCAGTCGGCCAGCGGAATGCCGAGCCCGGCACCCAGGGCCCCCCCCAGGCACAGCGCCATGGTATAGACCCCGGTCATCAGGTCGGCGCCCTTGGGCAGCTCGCGCTTGACCAGCGCCGGCAGCAGGGTGCCGGCGATGCCGATGGCGGCGCCCACGCCCAGGGTGCCGAGGAACAGCAGTGGCGTCAGGTGGTTGGCCCGCAGCAGCAGGGCGCCGGCCAGCAGCAGTAGGGCCAGCGACAGGGTGCGCTCGGGCCCCAGGCGCTTGGCCAGCCAGGGCGCCAGGGGAGCGAAGAGGCCCAGGCAGAGCACCGGCAGGGTGGTCAGGGCACCGATACCCAGCGGCGATAGGCCGGTATCGGCCTGAATGCGGTTGAGCAGCGGTGACAGGGAGGAGAGGGCGGGCCTCAGGTTGAGTCCCACCAGCACCATCAGGGCGAGGAAGCCGATCAGGCGTCCCCGGGATGGCATGGTTTGATTAGCGGTCATGTCGGTCTCGACGTTCACGGCCCCCCACGGCGGCGGGCCCCGACCAGCGGTTACCGGCCTCTCCCTGCTGGGCGCCACGCTCGGTGGTAATGCCTTCCAGGGCCTCGAGGCCATAGCGTTGTGTATTGCGAGATGGGCCGGCCTGGGGGGAGGCCTTGTCGCGGATGGTGGTGACATCTTCCACGCTGATCAGCCCGGAGCGCCCTCCCATGGAGGTCAACTGGGTGGTCAGGGGGCCTTCGAAGGCCCAGCAGCGCTGGGGCACCCAGGAGACCTGCCAGACACGCCCCTGCCAGAGGGCCCGCTCTTCATCGTCGATGCTCAGCGCCTCCAGCGGCACCAGGGCCGCGAAGAGCCGCGAATTGAGCACCAGGCCACTGTTGTCGAAGCTGACGGGGCCCGCGTAGCTGCCTTGGCGCAACTGCTCCAGCAGGGCCTTGGCACGCCCCTTGCCGGTGACCTGGCCACGCCCACAGAGATGCAGCAGGTCGGTATCGATCTGCTTGATGATCCAGCATTCGGGGGGCTTGCTCTTGAGGAAACTCAGCATTGGGCCTCGCATTCGCCCAGTGGGAGATGTTATCCAGGTCAATACATTCGCATAAAGCGATAAAGTGGGCCAGCGCACAGGGCGCTGGCCCGGGAGGAACTGGCCTGGTCGTCAGCCCTGCTGGGCAGGGCGCCGGGGGCGACGCCGCCGGCGTGCCGGCTTGGCGGCCTCGTTATCGCGGTTGCCGGATTGACGGGCCTCGCCACCCTGGCGGGATTGGCCCTGGCCCCGGCCGCCATTGCTGCGGCCGCCATTGCCACCCCGGCCCCCATTGCCCCGGCCGCGGTTGCGACCGTTCTCGATGGGTTCGGGCTTGGCGTTGGGGTCCGGCTCGAAGCCGGGCACGATGTGTTTCTCCAGGTCGCGCTTGATCAGTCGCTCGATGCCCTTGAGCAGGCCGTGCTCGTCGACGCAGACCAGCGATACCGCCTGGCCTTCGCTGCCGGCGCGGCCGGTACGGCCGATGCGGTGCACATAGTCTTCGGCCACGTTGGGCAGCTCGAAGTTGACCACATAGGGCAGCTCGCTGATATCCAGGCCGCGGGCGGCGATATCGGTGGCCACCAGGACCTGCAGTTCGCCGCTCTTGAAGGCCGACAGGGCCTTGGTGCGGGCCGACTGGCTCTTGTTGCCATGGATGGCCATGGCCGGGATGTCCTGCTTGCTGAGCTGCTCGGCGAGGCGGTTGGCGCCATGCTTGGTGCGGGTGAAGACCAGCACCTGATACCACTGCTGCTCGCTGATCAGGTGAGCCAGTAGTTCGCGCTTCTTCTCCCGGTCGACCCGATAGACCGACTGGTCGACGGTCTCGGCGGTGGTGTTGCGGCGTGCCACCTCGATCTTGGCCGGGTTGTCGAGCAGCTTGTGGGCCAGGGCCTGGATCTCGTCGGAGAAGGTCGCCGAGAAGAGCAGGTTCTGACGCTTCTCCGGCAGCAGCTTCAGGACCTTCTTGATGTCATGGATAAAGCCCATGTCGAGCATGCGGTCGGCTTCGTCCAGCACCAGGATCTCGATGCGCGAGAAGTCCACGTGCTTCTGCTGGTGCAGGTCGAGCAGGCGGCCGGGGGTGGCCACCAGCACGTCCAGGCCGGGGCGGATGGCATCCACCTGGGGCTGCTGGCCGACGCCGCCGAAGATCACATGGCTCTTGAGGGTCAGGTGGCGGCCATAGTCGGCCACGCTCTCGCCCACCTGGGCGGCCAGCTCCCGGGTCGGGGTCAGCACCAGGGCGCGGATCTGGCGCTTGCCGGGGCGCGGGCCGTCGGCCAGGCGCTGCAGCATCGGCAGGGTAAAGCCGGCGGTCTTGCCGGTGCCGGTCTGGGCGCTGGCCAGCAGGTCGCCGCCACCCAGCACGGCGGGAATCGCCTGGCGCTGGATCGGGGTCGGGGTGGTATAGCCCTGTGCCTCGACGGCACGCAGCAGTTCGGCACGCAGGCCGAGATCGGAAAAACTCATGGAGACTCCATCGACCCCGTCGCCACCCACCGCGGCAATGGCGGCGCGGGTCCCGGGCGGCGGAGCAAGAAACATCGGGTGACAGGTGCGGCAGGAGGGACCGAGATAGGCCGCGCCGGCATCATGACAGAAAAGCCGCCCCAGTGCGAGGCCCTTGACCGTGGCATCGGGTCGCGGGCCAGGAGAGCCGCGTTGGATCAAGGGGTTGTTGGCTAACGCTCGTTTGAGTAGCGTAGTTAATTGTCCGTTCAATAAAAATAGACGGCGTTACCTCACTGCAAAGGCAAGGAGCCCCGATGCATTACTCGAAACCCATGATCTCCCTCCTGCTCACCGGCTGCGTCGGCCTGGGGGCCAGCGGCATGGCCCTGGCCGAAGCGAGCGACCGTCAGGCGATGGTGCAGGCTCACCAGGCGTTCGCCGTGATCGCCCACCGTGGTGCCAGCGGTCATGCCCCGGAGCAGACCTGGCCGGCCCTGGAGCAGGCCCTGGCCGTGGAGGCCGATTATCTGGAGCTGGATGTCCAGGTCACCGCGGATGGCGAACTGGTGGCGTTCCATGACGATGACCTGGCGCGGACTACTGGTGTCGAGGGCGCGGTGGGCGACTTCACCCTCGCCGAGCTGCAGGCCCTGGATGCGGGCGGCTGGTTCAACGACGCCTTTCCCGAGCGGGCCGACGCCGCTTACGCGGGGGCGCGAATCCTCAGCCTCGACGAGATCTTCGCGCGTTATGGCGACTCGGTGCGCTATTACCTGGAGACCAAGTCACCGCACCTCAATCCCGGGCTGGAAGAGGCCCTGGTGGAACGGCTCGAGGCCCATGGGCTGGCCGAGCCCGAGCGGGTGCTGATTCAGTCCTTCGACCAGCAGAGCCTGCTGCGGGTGCACGAGCTCAATGCCGATCTGCCGCTGGTGCAACTGCTCTGGTACTACCCGGAGGAGGAGGGCGCCGGGGCTTTGAAGGAGTGGACCGGGGTGACGCCGGCTCCCGAGGCCATGAGTGACGCCGACTTCCAGGCGATCGCCGACTATGCCATCGGGGTGGGCACCAACCTGACCTATTACGATGGTCGCGAGGTCATCGATGCCGACTTCGTGGCTCAGGCCCAGGCCAATGACCTGCTGGTGCACGTCTACACCATCAACGACAGCGAGACCATGGCGCGGCTGATGGCGTGGGGCGTCGATGGCCTCTTTACCGACTTCCCGGACCGGCTTCGCGCGCTGACGCCGGCCGAATGACCGGGGCGGTAGGCGAGCCGCGGCTAAAGCCAGCTACGGGTTAGGGGGAGGCTCAGTCCGTCTCGCCGGGTCCCAGGGCCCGCAGGATCCGTGCCCGGTGGCCGGCATTCAGGCCGGGCACCCGGGCCAGGGTGGCCTCGTCGACCGTCTCCAGCTGTTCATGGCTGACCAGCCCATGCAGGAAGAGACGCCGGGCCAGGGTGGGGCCGATGCCGGCGATGACGGTCAGCGGTTCGGCATGCTCGTCCAGGTAGGCCTGGCGCGCCGCCTCATCCAGGTCGTCGCAGCCACCCTCGCGATAGAGCGCCAGGGCCAGTTCCGCCAGATGACGATGGGCGCGGTTCACGCCCTCGCGGATCGTCTCGGGCAGGCTGTCGGGCACTTCCAGGGTGGCGAGTCGTACCCGGGCCATGCTCAATACATGGCGGCGGGTCTCGGCATCGGCGCCCTCGGCGTGCTCGATCTCCTGGTGCAGCTCGCGAATGGCCTGTAACAGGGCAGTGATCCGGGCATCGTCTTCCATGGCCTCGTTTCCTCAACGGTCGGTAGCAAGCCGCGGCGCCAGCGCCTCGGCGACTTGGTCGGCCACTGCGTCCCAGCTCTCGCCGAGGGCGCGCACCAGGGCCGGGTAGCCATCACCGGCCAGCGGCCGCTCGGCGTGGAAGCGGCCCTGGGCGAGCGGACTCCCCTCGGCCGATGCCAGGCGCCAGGACCCCGCGGCGATCGCCATTCCATCATAGCGTCCCTCGAAGCGTTCCACCTCGAGCCGCAGCCGCGGCGCCGGGGCGTCGTCGCCCCGGGCCAGTGCCACCTGGGTCTGGGGCAAGCGCTCGGCCAGGCGATCACGCAGCCCGCGGGCCAGGTGCGGTCCCGGGGCCTCGATCCAGCGGTGCTCGCGGGCCTGGTGGCGGCTGATGTCGTCCAGCTGCAGCACGATGCCCTCCTGATCGAGGTACTCCACCAGCTGTAAGGGAGCGATCAGCAGCCGGGTCTCGGCGGCAGCGACGGTTGCCGCCTCGGGGCCGGGCAGGGCATAGCGTTGGGTCGCGCTGCCGCCGCCGGCACAGCCGGCGAGCAGGGCGAGAAGCAACAGGGGCAGGATCAGGCGCATCATGGAACCTCCGTGTCAGGGGCGCGGGGCCCGGGGTTGGGGATCGCTGCCATCGCGATCGAAGAGCAGCGCCCGGGGATCCTCGTCGAGGGTGCGCAGCACCGGTTGCATGTCGCGCATCAGGCGTTCGAAACGCTCCAGGGTGCGAATCAGCTCCTGGTAGCCCTCGCCGCCGGGCGAGGCCCCCTCCAGGGTCTGCTGCAGGCTCTCCAGGGCGCGATTGACGTTACCCGGCAGGGCCTGGGTCTCGGGGCTGTCGAGCAGGCCGCCGACCCGTTCGGTGAGCTGACGCACCTCGCCCACCAGGGCCTCGGTGCCGGCCAGGTTGGTGGCCAGGCCGTCGAGGATGGGTTCCACTTCCAGGGCATTGAGCTTGTCGAGCAGGCTCGAGACCTTCTGCTCGATCTGCGCCAGGCCGCCGGAGGTGGTGGGGAAGACCCGCCGCGACTCGAAGGTTTCGGCCACGTAGGCTTCGCCGTCGCGCTGGAAGTTGATATCCACGAAGAGCGCGCCGGTGAGCAGGTTGCCGGCCTTGAGGCTGGCACGCAGGCCGAGGCCGAAGAGTCGCTCGAAGCGCTCCCGCCACGCCTCCAGGTCGAGCTCGCCCTCGCCGCCCAGGCGCTGGGGTTCGATGCGGATCAGCACCGGGATGGCGAAGCCCTGGCGACCGTCTGGCTGGGGGGCGCTGAAGCGCCAGGGCACGGCGGCCACGGTGCCGATACGCACGCCGCGAAACTCCACCGGTGCGCCCCGGGAGAGGCCGCGCACGGTGTCATCCACCAGGAGTACGTACTCCAGGTAGCGATTGAAGGTGCCCTGGCGGGCGCCCTCCTCGTCGGGGTAGAGGCTGAAGGTGGCATCGGGGCTGACCGGGTTGCCCGGAGGCAGGTCCTCCAGCACGCCGAAGGTGACGCCGCCACCGAGCAGGGCCTCGAAGGACTCGATGCTGACCCGGAAGCCCTCGGAGTCGAGGCGCAGGTCGACGCCGCTGGCGGACCAGAAACGGGTGCTGTCGGTGACCAGGGTGTCGTAGGGGCGCTCGATGAACAGGCGGTGGCGCATGCGTCGCGCCTCCGGGTCGAACTCGGCGCTCTCCACCCGGCCCACGGTGTAGCCCTGGTAGGTGACCGGGTCACCGAGGCGCAGGGAGTTGCCCAGTTGGCTGATCAAGGTGATGCGCAGGCCCTCGGCGTCGGCGGGGGAGGCCGGCGGCAGGTCGAGCACCCGGAAGTGGCGCTGGCTGGCGTCGCTGCTGCCGGGCTGGAGCTGCAGGTAGGCACCGGAGAGCACCGTGCCGAGGCCGCTGATGCCCTCGCGGCCGATGCGGGGCTTGACCACCCAGAAGCGGGTGTCCTCGACCAGCATGGGTTCGCTACCCGGCGAGAGCCGGGCGGTGATCTCGGCGTGGCTCAGGTCCTCGGAGAGGCTGACCCGTTCGACACGGCCGACATCCACGTTGCGGGTCTTGATCAGGGTGCCGGCCTCGATGCCTTCCGCATTGGGCATCTCCAGGGTGATCTGGGGGCCGCGACTGGTGTAGTTGTCGTAGATCAGCCAGGCACCGATCATCAGCGCCACCAGGGGCACGATCCAGATCGGCGAGATCCGCGCCTGGGCACTCACCCGGGCGCGGCTGTCATCCTGACGTGGGGTGTCGGTCATCGTGAGCTTCCTTGAGACGCAGGAGGGGTGGGCCGGGGGGACGGCGGGGTGTCCCAGATCAGTCGGGGGTCGAAGGTCATGGCGGCCAGCATGGTCAGCACTACCACGCCGGCGAAGGCCAGGGCGGCGGGCCCCGGGGTGATGGACATCAGGCTGCCGGCACGAATCAGGGCCACCAGGATGGCCACCACGAAGACGTCCACCATGGACCAGCGGCCGATGAATTCGGTGACCCGGTAGAGCTTGGTGCGCACCGAGGCATGCAGCTCGTCGCTGCGCCGGACCACCAGGCAGAGCCAGGCCAGGGCAACCATCTTGCCCACGGGGACGATGATGCTGGCGACGAAGATCACCGTGGCCACCGGCCAGGAGCCCATCTGCCACAGGTCCACGACCCCGCCGATGATGGTCGAGGGCTCGCTGTGGCCGAGGCTGGTGGTGGTCATGATCGGGTAGACGTTGGCCGGCACGTACATCACGCCGGCCGCCGCCAGCAGCGCCCAGGTACGCTGCAGGCTGTGCGGCAGGCGGGCCCGCAGGCGTTCGCCGCAGCGACGGCACTGGCCGCGGCCCTCGCCATCGAGGCGATTGATCAGGCCGCAGGTGGGGCACCCGGTCACGCCCTGGGGGGCGGCACGCGAAGCGACGAGGGTGCCCTCCGGGGCGCGGGGTTCACCGGCCAGGGTGAACCACATCCAGTCGCCGTCGATGGATTGGGTGGTCATGAGCAGCAGGATGGCGAAGGCGCAGAAGGCCCAGAAGGCGGCGCCCAGCTGAATCTCCGCCATGCCGGCGATCTTTATCAGGCTGACCAGGGCGCCGATGATGAAGACGTCCGCCATCATCCAGGGGTTGAGGTGGCTCAGGGAGCGGGCCAGGGCGCGGCTAGCGGGCCAGGGGGTGCCGCGCATCAGGCCGCTCTGCAACCAGATCACGCCGACCAGGTAGACCGCCGGCAGCACCACGATGGTCAGCAGCACCACGATGGCCACCAGCGGCTGGTGGAAACCGATCAGGGTGGTGGCGGTCTGGGTCAGTTCGATGCGATTGCCGATGCCGCCGACCTGGAAACTGACGAAGGGGAAGCTCACCCCCAGCCCCAGGGCCATCAGGGCGGCGATGGCCAGCGCCAGGCTGCGCTGGGCGGCCCGGTAGTGGCGGCGCACCAGGGTGTGCCCGCAACGCGGGCAGTCGGCCTTCTGGCCAGGGCGCAGTGGCGGCAGCGCCGAAACCCAGTCGCACTCGTGACAGGCGCGCAGCCGGCGTGGCGGCGCGACACCCGCCGGTGACGCCGCCTGGGGCGGGGCGTCGATCTCCCGAGGTGCGGGGGGCGATGGCAAGGCAAGCCTCCTGATAGTGCGAAAGCGGTCTGGCTGTCATTATGCAAGGTCGCGGGGGTTCTACAACCAACGCTTGTCCCATTGATCGAGGAGAGTGCGATGTTGCTCTGGCTGGGGGCCGTGGCCCTGGGGTTGGTGATACTGGTATGGAGTGCCGAGCGTTTCGTGGCCGGGGCCGCCGCCACCTCGCGGCACCTGGGGCTGCCGCCCCTGGTGATCGGCATGCTGGTGCTGGGCTTCGGCACCTCGGCGCCGGAGCTGGCGGTGTCTGCCCTGGCGGCGGGGCAGGGGAACCCCGGCCTGGCCCTGGGCAATGCCTACGGCTCCAATATCGCCAATATCGGCCTGATCCTCGGCCTGGTGGCGCTGATCGCTCCGCTGACGGTGCACTCCCGGGTGCTGCGCCGAGAGCTGCCGATCCTCGGCGCCGTGACCCTGCTGGCCCTGTGGCAGCTGCGCGACGGGGTGGTGGGGCGCCTCGACGCCGTGGTACTGCTGGGGCTGCTGGCGCTATTTATCGGTTACAGCCTGTGGCAGGGCCGCCAGGCCGATAGCCTCGGCGACGAGACCGAGGAGCTGCTCAGCGAGACCCCCATGGCGCTGCGCCCGGCGCTGGCCTGGACCCTGATCGGCCTGGTGCTGCTGGTGGGCAGTTCGCGCCTGCTGGTATGGGGGGCGGTGGAGATCGCCGAGAGCCTGGGTGTCAGCGACCTGATCATCGGCCTGACCGTGGTGGCGGTGGGCACCTCGCTGCCGGAGCTGGCGGCCTCCCTGAGCGCCCTGCGCCGCCGCGAGCATGACCTGGTGCTGGGCAATGTGGTGGGGTCCAACCTCTTCAATACCCTGGGGGTGGTGGGCCTGGCGGGAGTGATCGCGCCCATCGATGCCGGCGGCGAGGTGATGATGCGCGACTGGCCGGTGATGGCCGCCATGACCCTGCTGATGGCGCTGTTCGCCATCGGCTGGCGGGGGCGTGACGGGCGCATCAACCGCGTCGAAGGGGGAGCACTGCTGGCGATCTACGTGGCCTATCTCGGCTACCTGGCCTGGCTGCTGGGGGCGAGTTGAGCGGGGCTGCGTCAATCCACCACGGCCGAAATGGGCTCAACTGCGGCAACCCGACACACCCGAACGGGGCGGCTGCCATTTCCCCTGAGAACGCAGCGGCATAACATATTGGAATATCGATAAGGCCTGGGGGGGGCCCCCGTGGCTCTTATTTGTCACTATGCTCAATTAGCGTTGACATCCAGGGCATCGGGCCCGATGACGACTCAGGAGCATGGCTTGCCATCAGGGAGGCAATATGGAACTCGACCCGCTGCTGCTATCGCGAATACAGTTCGCGTTCGTGGTGTCCTTTCACGCGATATTTCCGGTCTTCACCATCGGCCTGGCGTCCTATATTGCCGTGCTGCACGGGCTCTTCTACAAGACCGCCAACCCCGCCTGGGATCGCCTGGCACTGTTCTGGACCAAGGTGTTCGCGGTGGTCTTCGGCATGGGGGTGGTGTCGGGCATCGTGATGTCCTTCCAGTTCGGCACCAACTGGAGCAACTTCTCCCTGGCCTCGGCCAACTTCCTGGGCCCCATGCTCAGCTATGAGGTCGTGACGGCCTTCTTCCTGGAGGCGGGTTTCCTCGGCGTGCTGCTGTTCGGGCGCGGCAAGGTGCCCCAGGGGGTACACCTGTTTGCCGCCATCATGGTGGCGGTGGGCACCTTTATCTCTGCCTTCTGGATCCTCTCGGCGAATAGCTGGATGCAGACCCCGGCGGGGGTCGAACTGATCGACGGGCGCTTCCATGTGCTGGCCTGGGGCGAGGCGATCTTCAACCCCTCCTTCCCCTACCGTTTCGCCCACATGGTGCTGGCCTCCTTCCTGACCGGCGGCTTCGTGGTGGCTGGGGTCAGTGCCTGGTACCTGCTGCAGAAGCGCGACGTGGAGGCCAACAAGAAGGCGCTCTCCATGTGCCTGTGGCTGCTGCTCGTCCTGGCCCCGGCCCAGGCGGTGGTCGGCGACTTCCATGGCCTCAACACCCTCGAGCACCAGCCCACCAAGGTGGCGGCCATGGAGGGCAACTGGGAAACCTCGAGCCATGTGCCCCTGTTGCTGTTCGCGATTCCCGATCAGGCCAACCAGACCAACCGCTTCGAGATCGGTATCCCCAGCCTGGCGAGCCTCATCCTCAAGCACGATCCCGCCGGCGTGGTGCCCGGCTTGACCGAGGTGGCGCCGGAGGAGCAGCCCCCGGTGTGGCTGGTGTTCTGGTCCTTCCGCATCATGGTGGCGATTGGCTTCCTGATGATTGCCGTGGCGGTGGCGGGCCTCTGGCTGCGTCGCGGTGGGCGCCTCTATGAGCATCGCGGCTACCTGCAACTGCTGCGGCTGATGAGCGTGACGCCCTTTATCGCCGTGCTGGCGGGCTGGTTCGTCACCGAAATTGGCCGGGCGCCCTGGGTGGTCTACGGCATGATGAGCCACGGCGAGGCGCTGACCCCGTCGCTGACCGGCGGCATGGCGCTCTTTACCCTGATCGGCTATGTGGCGGTCTATGCGGTGGTGTTCTGGGCCGGGGTCTACTACCTGACCCGGGTAGTGCGCCATGGCATGCAGGACGGCGAGGAGATCCAGGGCGAGGTGGAACGTCCCATGCGCCCGCTGTCGGCCAGCCATACCCCTTTCGACGATGACCCCAAGTCCGCGGCCTCCGGCCCCCATCAGTAAGGAGATGACACCATGGGTGGTATCGATCTGGCATTGATCTGGGCCGTGATTATCGGCTTCGGCGTGATCATGTACGTGCTGATGGACGGTTTCGACCTGGGCCTGGGGATTCTCTTCCCCTTTGCCCCGGACGAGGATGCCCGGGACGTGATGATGAACTCGGTGGCACCGGTCTGGGACGGCAACGAGACCTGGCTGGTGCTGGGCGGGGCCGGCCTGTTGGGGGCCTTCCCGCTGGTCTATTCGGTGTTCCTGCCAGCGCTCTATATCGGCGTTTTCCTGATGCTGGCGGGGCTGATCTTCCGCGGCGTGGCCTTCGAGTTTCGCTTCAAGTCCCGGGCCAACCGCCACTGGTGGAATCGCGCCTTCTGTTGGGGCTCGGCGGTGGCCGCCTTCGCCCAGGGCGCGGTGGTGGGCGCCTATATCCAGGGCTTCGCGGTGGAGGGCTTCGTCTATGTGGGCGGTCCCTTCGACTGGCTGACCCCCTTTACCGTGCTCACCGGCCTTGGCCTGATGGCCGGCTATGCGCTGCTCGGCGCCACCTGGCTGATCATGAAGTCGGAGGGGCACATCCAGGCCTGGGCCTACCGCATCACTCCGGCCCTGCTGGCGCTGGTGCTGGCGGTGTTCCTGATCATCAGCCTCTGGACGCCCTTCGTGAACCCGGATGTCTGGGAGCGCTGGTTCGGTCATATCCAGCTGATCTGGATCTTCCCGGCCCTGGCCCTGGCCTGTGCGGTGCTGCTCTTCCAGGCGGTGCGCCAGCGTCGCGAGGGGTTGCCCTTCGTGGCCACCGTGGGCCTGTATATCTTCACCTACCTGGGGCTGGTGGTCAGCAAGTGGCCGGTGATCGTGCCCCCGGATCACACCATCTGGGACGCCTCCTCGGCGCCGGAGTCCCAGCTCTTCCTGCTGATCGGGGTGCTCTTCGTGATCCCCATCGTGCTGACCTATACCGCCTGGACCTACTGGGTCTTCCGCGGCAAGGTCAAGGTGGGTGAGGGGTATCACTGAGCCCATGTCGGAGACCCTGACACCGCGCCGCTGGCTCTCCGGGCTGGCGGCGGGGGAGCGCCGGCGCCTGGGGCTGGCCACCCTGGCCGGCCTCGGCGTGGGGCTGGCGACGCTAGCACAGATGGCGCTGTTGGCCTGGGTGATCGCCGGCCTGCTGGTCGAGCAGCGCCCCCTGGAAGCATTGATTCCGGCCTTCCTGGTCCTGGCGGGACTGTTGCTGGCTCGTGCCCTGCTGCAGTGGGGGCAGGAGGCGCTTTCCCAGGCCGCCAGCCTGGCGATTCGCCGCCGTGCCCGCGGCGAGCTCCTCGATCACCTCACCGCCCTGGGCCCGGTCGGCCTGGCGGGGCGGCATAGCGCCGGCCTGGCCTCCCAGCTGGTGGAGCAGCTGGAGGCCCTGGACGGCTACTTCGCCCGCTTCCTTCCTCAGCTGCGCCTGGCGCTGCTGCTGCCTCTGGTCATCCTGGGGGTCGTGCTATCCCTCGACTGGCTGGCGGCGCTCTTTCTGCTGCTGGCCATGCCGCTGATTCCCCTCTTCATGGCCCTGGTGGGCATGGGGGCCGAGCGCCTCAATCGCGAGC
This sequence comes from Halomonas sp. 328, assembly GCF_015645095.1. Lineage (GTDB taxonomy): Bacteria > Pseudomonadota > Gammaproteobacteria > Pseudomonadales > Halomonadaceae > Bisbaumannia. The sequence goes on along the minus strand of NZ_JADOTW010000008.1, from coordinate 103,989 downwards.
AGTTCGCTGCCGTGACACGCCTGGCCGGGCATTTCCTCGACCGGGTGCGGGGGCTCGCCACCCTGCAGCTCTTCGACCGCACCCGGGCCGCCAGCGAGGAGGTCTTCGCCGCCGCCGACGAGTATCGCCGGCGCAGCATGAAAACCCTGCGCCTGGCGTTTCTCTCCTCGGCGGTGCTGGAGTTCTTCGCCTCGGTGGCCATTGCCGTGGTGGCCATCTATGTGGGCTTCGGCTTGCTGGGCTATATCGACTATGGCCCCTCGCCGCAGCTGACCCTGTTCAGTGGCCTGCTGATCCTGCTGCTGGCGCCGGAGTTCTTCCAGCCGCTGCGCAGTCTCGCCCAGCATTATCATGACCGGGCCGCGGCCCTCGGCGCCGCCGAATCCCTGGTGGCGCTGCTCGAAACGGCGCCTCCCCAGGGGGCGACCCCGGCGCCAGTTCGCGACCCGGCGCACCTGCTGGAGCTCGATGGCGTCACCCTGGGCTATCCCGGCCGGGGAGAGGTGGTGGGGCCCCTCGATCTTGACCTGCGGCATGGCGAGATCCTGGCCCTGGCCGGCCCCTCCGGGTCGGGCAAGTCGAGCCTGTTGCGGCTGATGGCAGGCTTTATGGGGCCGGCATCGGGCGAGCTGCGCCGAGAGGTCATGCCCTTGGCCTGGATGGATCAGCGACCGCTGATCCTCCAGGTCAGCCTCGCCGATAACCTGCGCCTGGCGGCCCCCGAGGCCACTGATCAGGCGATGTCCGAGGCGATGAATCGAGCCGGCCTCGGTGAGCTGCTCGCGCAGTTGCCGGAGGGCCTGGCGACCCCGGTGGGAGAGCGCGGCAGCGGGCTCTCCGGCGGCCAGGCCCAGCGCCTGGCCCTGGCCCGGGTCTTTCTCTCCTCGGCGCCCCTGGTGTTGCTGGACGAGCCTACCGCCAGCCTGGACGCCGACAGCGAGGCGGCGGTGATCCATGGCCTTCGAGCCCTGGCCGCCGAGGGACGCACCCTGGTGGTGGCGAGCCATCAGCCGGCCCTGCTGGCCCTGGCCGATCGGGTGATTCGCCTGGACGATGGCATGACGCCGGAGGAGGGGAGCGAAGGCCTGGAGGAGGGGAGCGATGGCTGAGCCTTCGCTACGCCGGACCCTGGCCCCCTGGTTGCGCCTGCTGGGTCGGCGCCGGCGCCGCCTGCAACTGGGGGCGCTGCTGCTGCTGGCCACGGTGGCCTCGGCCATCGGCCTGCTGGCACTGTCCGGCTGGTTTATCACCGCCACGGCCCTGACCGGCATGTTGCTGGCCGCCGGGGTGGCGGCCAGCCTGGATGTCTATGTGCCCGGTGGCGGAATCCGTTTCTTCGCCGTGGCACGCACGGTGGCCCGTTACCTGGAGCGGCTCTATAACCACGATAGCGTGCTGCGGCTGCTGGCCGACCTGCGTGCCCGACTGTTTTCGGTGCTGGCCGGCCTGGATGGCCAGACCCTGGCCCGCCGCCGGGCCAGCGAGTGGCTCAATCGCCTGACCGCCGATATCGATACCCTGGATGGGCTCTACCTGCGCCTGCTGGCCCCGCCGGTGGTGGCACTGCTGGCGATTCTCGGGGTGGCGGGTTTCCTGGCGCTCTTCGCTCCCATGATCGGCGCCTGGGTGGCGCTGCCGCTGTTGCTGACCTGGTGTTGGCTGGTGGTGGGCCAGGCGCGCTGGGGCCTGGCCCCCAGCCGACGCCGGGTGGCCAGCCTCGACCGGCTGCGCGGGCAGGCGGTGGAGACCCTGCAGGGGCTCCCCGAGTGGATCGCCTATGATAGCCTGGGGAGCCAGCGCGCGCGGCTGGCCGCCGAGGAATCGGCCCTCTACGCCGATCAGTGGCGGCTGGGGGTGCGCAGCGCCTTCGGCAATGCCCTGGTAGGGCTGGTGGTGGGCGGCACCGCCGTATTGGCGTTATGGCTGGCGGCGTCGGCTTACTACACCGGCCAGCTCTCGGGGCCGGTGATGGTAATGATGCCCCTGGCGCTACTGGCCATGGGCGAGGCCCTGGCGGCCCTGCCGGCGTCCTTTACCCAGTTCGGCGCCAGCCTGGCCGCCGCCGATCGCCTCAACGCCCTGGAGGCGGCGCCAAGGGCGCCCCTGGGGGGCATGGGGACACTGCCGGCGGGCGTGCCCGAATTGGCGCTCGAGGCCGTGACGCTGCACTATCCCGGGGCCCTGACCCCGGCACTGAGCCAGGTCTCGCTGCGGCTCGCGCCCGGCGAGCGCATCGCCCTGCTGGGTGCCTCCGGCGCCGGCAAGTCGAGCCTGGCGGCGCTGGTGGCGGGGCAGCTGACGGCCACCGCCGGAGAGGTGAGTGTGGCCGGGCGGTCGTTGGCCGAACTGATGCCCGCGGCCTGGCGTGAGGCCCTGGCCTGGCAGACCCAGCGCCTGGAGCTGTTCGATGACAGCCTGGCGGCCAACCTGCGCCTGGCCGCTCCCGAGGCCGACGAGACGGCGCTATGGCGGGTGCTGGCCCTGGTGGAGCTGGACGATTGGGCCGCGGGCTTGCCTCAGGGCCTGCAGACCCGCGTGGGCGAGAGCGGTGGCCTGCTCTCCGGCGGCCAGGCGCGGCGCCTGTCGCTGGCCCGGGTGCTGTTGCGCGAGCGAGCCCGGGTGGTGATCCTCGACGAGCCCTTCGCCGGGGTGGATGCGGCCATGGCGGCACGCATCGCCGCGCGGCTGGACGCCTGGCTCGACGGGCGCAGCCTGCTCTACCTGATCCATCAATGGCAGGACGCCGCGCCGCTGCCCGGCATCGAGCGCAGCTATCGCCTGGTGGAAGGGCGGCTGGAAAGCGTTTGATCTAAGGCCATCGAAGGTGGGTCGCTCAGGGGCGCTGGGGGCAGGCTGGAGCGGGGGTTTTTTGCCAGGGATGGCAAAAGTAGCGCCCAGGGATGGGTTCACAGCGCCCCGCGACGGCCTGCCACCAGGATAGCCCCGGGCCTCGACATAGGTAGGGCGAAGTCATCTCTAGCGTTTGATGCAGAAGCTTTGCGCAACTGGTCAAGATCTAGCAGGATAGGACAAAGCCCAACGAGGAGATGGCCATGCGAGACTTCCTGACCCGTCTGCCCAAGGCCGAGCTGCACCTGCATATCGAGGGCACCCTGGAGCCCGAGCTGATGTTCGAGCTGGCCGAGCGCAACCGGGTGCGCCTGCCCTATGCCGATGTGGAGGCGGTGCGCCGCGCCTACGATTTCGACGACCTGCAATCCTTCCTCGACCTCTATTACCAGGGCATGGGCGTGCTGCAGCGCCGCGAGGACTTCCACGAACTGGCCATGAACTACTTCCGCCGTGCCCACGCCGAGGGGGTGGTGCATGTGGACCTGCATTTCGATCCCCAGGCCCACCTGGCCCGGGGCCTGCCCCTGGCGGTGCCGGTGGAGGGCCTCTACCGGGCCATGCGCGATGCCGAGCGGGAACTGGGTCTCTCCAGCGGCCTGATCCTGGCCTTCCTGCGCGACCGGCCCGCCGCGGAGGCCATGGAAGTGCTGGAGGCGGCCTCTCCCTACTGGGAACTGATCGATGCGGTGGGCCTGGACAGCGCCGAGATGGGCCATCCGCCGAGCAAGTTCGCGGAGGTGTTCCGCCGCGCCAAGGAACTGGGCCTGCCGCGGGTGGCCCATGCCGGCGAGGAGGGGCCGCCGGCCTATATCCGCGAAGCCCTGGATCTGCTCGAGGTGTGCCGTATCGATCACGGGGTGCGGGCCATCGAGGACCCCGAGCTAATGCGTCGCCTGGCCGAGGAGCGCATTCCGCTGACCGTCTGCCCGCTCTCCAACCTGCGCCTCAAGGTGGTCAAGGAGCTCGGCGAGCTGCCCCTGCCGCAACTGCTCGAAGCGGGGCTCACCCTGACCCTGAATTCCGACGATCCCGCCTACTTCGGGGGGGGCGTGCTGGACAACTACCTGGCCTGCCAGCAGGCCTTCGGCTGGGACGAGGCGACCTTCCGAGGGCTGGCACGCAATGCCCTGGAGGCGGCCTTTATGCCCGAGGCACGGCGTCGCGAATTGCTGGCACGCCTCGAGGCCCTCTAGCCCTGCCGGGCAGGGCGTCACAAGAGCTCGGCGTGGACCCGTGCCTTGCCGGCGCGCTTGGCTCGGTACATGGCCGCGTCGACCCGCTGCAGCAATCGGCTGGCCGGCTCATCGGCTTCGGCCAGGATCACCCCCATGCTGGGACTGATCCTGAGTCGCTCACCCTGCCAGGCCACCGGGGGCCTCAGGGCCTCGAAGAGCTTGTCGGCGATCTGCTGGGCGCTCTCGGCGCTGGCTCCGGGAATCACCACCAGGAACTCGTCGCCGCCCAGGCGGGCAATGGTGTCGCCGTCGCGCAGGCTGCCACGCAGGCGCTCGGCGACGGCGACCAGGAGCGCATCCCCGGCCTGATGGCCATGGGTGTCGTTGATCGCCTTGAAGTCGTCCAGGTCGATCAGGATCAAGGCCGGGGGGCGGCCGTGGCGATCGGCCAGGGCGCCTTCCATGGCCTCGGCCAGTTGACGGCGGTTGGCCAGGCCGGTGAGCGGGTCCACCTCGGCGCGCTCACGCAGCGCCTCGAACTGGTCCTGGCGCTCCATGGCGAAGGCGGCGGTCTGGGCCAGGCTGGTCAGGAAGTTATCCTCGGCGGGGCCGGGGTGCACCGGCTCCGTGACCAGTACCCACAAATCCCCCAGCACCCGTCGCCGATCCTCGCTGAGCAGCGGGTAGCGCCACCAGGCGCGGTAGGTCGCCTGAATGGCGCAGCAGCCTGGTGCGATGGTGAAGGGGGGCGTGGTCTCGTCATAGAAGGCCGGGTGGCGCTGATTGGCCTGGGGCGCGGGGCAGTCGCCCGACAGCAGTGCCGGATGGGAGGTGAATTCGATATCCAGGGCACCGTCGTGGACATGGGTGATCAGGACCCCGGCCCCGGGCCGGTGATAGCCGATGGCGCCGCCGATGGAGGAGAGGATCTCCGGCAGGGCGTTCTCCAGGGTCACCTCGCGCAGGGTATGCGCCTTGGCGTCGCGCAGGGTCTCGTCGAGGCGCTCCAGGGTCTTGTCGGCGATCACGCAGAACAGGTAGGCCTCGTCGTCCAGCAGTAGGCGCTCCACGCTCACCTCGGCGACCCTCAGGGCGCCGTCGCCGGCCAGCAGTGGCCAGTGGCCACGTACCCGTAGTCCGTGCTCCAGGCAGGCCCCGAGCAGGCGCCGAATGCGGCCCGCCTCGCTGCTCAGGGTCAGGCTGACCGGATCGATGCCGATCAACGCCTCCTGGGACAGGTCCAGGAAGCGCGCCGCCTCCTCGTTGAGATCGAGGATTTCGCCGGCCGCATTGAGCAGGCAGAAGCCGGTGGCGGAGGCGCGCTTGATCGCTTCCAGCAACTGGGTCTGACGGGTCGCGGCGCGGCGGCTGGCGGCCAGCTGCCGATGGGCGTCGAGTAGCCCGGTGGCGAGTCGCGCCAGCCGGACGAGGTGGGCCTCGCGGGGGGCGTCGAGGCGCCGCTCGTCCGCGGAGGCCAGCCAGAGGGTGGCATGATCCGTCAGGGGAAAGCTGGCGATGGTGGCGACCCCGGTGACCGGGGCCGGGCCATGCAGCATCGAGGCGAGCCGCCTGGCCGGCGCGAGGGATAGGCCGTGCCGGGCGATCAGTGCCACCGTGTCGCCCTGGCGGCGAGTCAGCAGTACCCAGGGAAAACCGCTCAGCTCGCCGGCCAGCTCGGCGAGTGCCTCGAGATCGCCGACGCGATCGATGTGGCTGGCCTCACGCCGCCGGCGCGGGGCCTCCCAGGGGGTGATGGATAGGGGCAAGAGCGCGCTCCTCCCTGCGTGGAGAGAGTGCCGGCCACCTGGGGCGATCATCGGGTGGCCACGATGGCTCGCCGGCCGGGCCGGGATATTATTGGTCTATTGCGAGTGGTGGCTATCTTCCCGATGGCGGGCGTGGCGTCAAGCCTTTTTGGTGCGTCAACGGGGAGTGAACGGGCCCGACGCAAAAAGGGGCGGTCCATGCATGGCATGGCCGCCCAATAGCGCGAGGCAACAGGAAAACTCGGGGTGTCTTAGGCGATGGCGTCCCTCCGGTGCAGGCATTCACCACCCGCCCAGGTGGCATGGACCGTGCGGTCATCGCCGAGGATCATCAGCGCGAAGAGCAGCTCCGCCAGGCCCTGGGTGCGGGCGGTGCGCCGTGCCAGCAGCGGCGTGGCGGCGGGGTCGAGGACCACGATATCGGCCTCGGCGCCGGGACGCAGGCTACCGATATGCTGGTCGAGGTGCAGCGCCCGGGCGTTGCCCAGGGTCAGGCGGTAGAAGCCCTGCCAGGCGGTCATCGGCTGGTTCAGCAACTGGCCCACCTGGTAGGCGGCCTTGAGGGTGGCCAGGCCCGAGAGGTCGGTGCCGCCGCCCACGTCGCTGGCCAGGGTGGTGTTGAGGCCGGCGTCGCGACAGGCCAGGCGGTCGAAGAGGCCGCTGCCCAGGAAGAGGTTGGAGGTGGGGCAGAAGGCGATATTGGCGCCGGCGGAGGCCAGGCGATTGCGCATCTCCTGGTCCAGGTGGATGCCGTGGGCGAAGGTGCTGCGCGGGCCCACCAGGCCGAAGCGCTCGTAGACCGCCAGGTAGTCGCGGCATTCCGGGAAGAGTTCCGCCACCCAGGCGATCTCGCCCTGGTTCTCCGAGAGGTGGGTCTGCAGGTGCAGGTCCGGGGCGTTGCGCAGGATGCCGCCGGTGGCGTCCAGCTGGGCCGGGGTGGAGGTGGGGGCGAAGCGCGGGGTCAGGCTGTAGCCGAGGCGCCCCTTGCCGTGCCAGTCGGCGATCAGCCGCTCGCTGTCGGCGATGCCGCTCTCGGCGGTATCGGTCAGCGCCTCCGGGGCGTGGCGATCCATCAGCACCTTGCCGGCCAGCATGCGCAGGCCGCGCTTCTGGGAGGCGCCGAAGAAGGCCTCCACCGAATTGGGGTGCGAGGTACAGAAGACCTGGGCGCTGGTGGTGCCGGCACGCAGCATCTCGGTGAGGAAGGCATCGGCCACCTCCTCGGCGTGGGCGCGCTCGGCGAAGCGACACTCCTCCGGGAAGGTGTAGTCGTTGAGCCAGTCGAGCAGCTGGCGGCCGTAGGAGGCCATGATATCGAGCTGGGCATAGTGCACATGGCTGTCGATAAAGCCCGGCATCATCAGCTTGCCGGAATAGTCGACCACCTCGATGCCCTCGGGCAGCTGGGGGGCCAGCTCCCGGTAGTCGCCGACGGCGCGGATGTGACCGTCCTCGAGCCAGAGGGCGCCGTCCTCCAGGTGCAGGACGCTGCCCTCGGCGGGGCGGTCGCCTTCACCGGGGTCATTGATAAAGCTCAGCAGGGGGCCGCGCAGGACCCGAGTCTGGGCGTTGCTCATGGGGGCTTTCTCCAGGGACGGGTGGCGGGGCCACCCATCGATCATGATGTCTTGGGTTGCGAGAAGGTGTCGCGTAGCGTCTCGGGGGCGATCCCGCGACGCTCCGCCGATACCTCGTCCGGCTTGAGGGTCAGGAGCTCCGTGGTCACCGCCAGGGCGATCTCGTAGGGCAGCTTGCCCTTGGCGCCGGGGACGCCGATGGGGCAGCGCACCCGAGCCAGGGCCTCGGGGCCGTGACCGGTGTCCGCCAGGCGGCGCTTGAAGCTGGCCCATTTGCTGTCGGAGCCGATCAGCCCCAGGGAGGCGCAGTCGCCCCGGGCCAGCAGGTCGTCCACCAGGGCGCGGTCCTCTCCGTGGTCATGGGTCATCACCAGGGCATGGCAGCCGGTGGGCAGGGCCGCCACCGCCTCGGTGGGGTCCGGCGCGTGGCGGCACTCCAGGCGCGGCTGGTCGGCGGCCCAGGCCGGGAAGGCGTCTTCCCGGCTGTCGTGCCACAGCACCCGCCAGGGCAGGGGGGCCAGCAGCCCCACCAGGGCCTGGCCCACATGGCCGGCGCCGAACAGCGCCACCGTCATCTCGGCGCCGCCGAAGACCTCGATCAGCACATGCACATAGCCGCCGCAGCACTGGCCGGAGCGCCCGCCCAGGGGAAAGGCCTCCAGGCGTGGACCGAACTCGTCCGCGGCCAGGGCCCGGCGGGCGGCGTCGATCACCTGGTATTCGAAGGTGCCGCCGCCCAGGGTGTCGTGGACGCCCTCAGCGGTGATCACCATCTTGGCGCCGGGCTCTCGCGGGGTGGAGCCGGCGGCGCCTACCACGCTGGCCAGGGCATGGGGCACCGCCTCCCGCTGGAGGCGATGCAGGGCCTGGTGCCAGGAGAGGGCGCCCATCTCAGGCCGCTCCCTGGGCGTCGCGCAGGGCCTGGGCCACCATCAGCACCCGCTCCGGGGTGGCCGGGGTGTCGAGCTGCGGGGCGACCTGGTAGTCGGCCAGGCTCGCCAGGGCGTCGCGCAGCGCCGACCACACCGAGATGCCGAGCATGAAGGGCGGCTCGCCGACGGCCTTGGAGCGGTAGATGCTGGCCTGGGAGTTGGGGTGCCCCTCCAGCAGCTTGACGTTCATCACCGGCGGCAGGTCGCCGAAGGCGGGGATCTTGTAGGTGGCGGGGCCGTCGGAGACCAGGCGGCCGGCGTCGTTCCACTTCAGCTCCTCGCTGGTCATCCAGCCCATGCCCTGGATAAAGGCGCCCTCGACCTGGCCGATATCGATGGCCGGGTTCAGGGAGTCGCCCACGTCGTGGAGGATATCCACCCGGGTGACCTGGTATTCGCCGCTGAGGGTATCCACTTCCACCTCGCTGACCGCGGCGCCATGGGCATAGTAGTAGAAGGGGCGGCCCTTGCCGGTATTACGGTCGTAGTGGATCAGCGGCGTGGCGTAGAAGCCCTTCTCGGAGAGCGAGACGCGCCCCAGGTAGGCCGCCTGCACCAGCTCCGCCCAGGGCAGGCGGCGTTCCGCCTCGCCTTGTCCGGCCACCAGGGCACCGGCTTCCAGGCGCATGCCGTCGCGATCCAGGCGATAGTGCTCGGCGGCGAAGTCGAAGAGCCGCTCGCGCAGCTTCGAGGCCGCGTCCTTGGCCGCCTGGCCATTGAGGTCGGCGCCGCTGGAGGCCGCGGTGGGGGAGGTGTTGGGCACCTTGTCGGTGCGGGTGGCGGTGATGCGCACCCGCTCGATATCCAGGCCCAGCTCCCGGGCCACCACCTGGCACACCTTGGTGTGCAGGCCCTGGCCCATCTCGGTACCGCCGTGGTTGATCTGTACGCTGCCGTCGGTATAGACGTGGAGCAGGGCACCGGCCTGGTTGAGGTGCTGGACGGTGAAGGAGATGCCGAACTTCACCGGGGTCAGCGCCAGGCCCTTCTTGATGATCGGGCTCTCGCGGTTGAAGTCGCTGATCGCCTGGCGGCGCGCCCAGTAGTCGCTGCTCTGCTCGAGCTCGCCGATCAGGTCATGCAGCAGCTGCAGCTGCTCGACCCGCTGGCCGTAATGGGTGACGTCGCGGCCGGGACGGTAGAGGTTGCGCTTGCGCACCGTCAGCGGGTCCTCGCCGATATGCCGGGCGATATCGTCCATCACCTGCTCGATGATCATCACCCCCTGGGGGCCGCCGAAGCCGCGGAAGGCGGTGTTGGAGGCGGTGTGGGTCTTGGCCCGGTGGCCGGTGACCCGGGCCTGGCCCAGGGAGTAGGCGTTATCGGAGTGGAACATGGCGCGATCCACCACCGCATCGGAGAGATCCGGGGAGTAGCCGCAGTCGCCGATCACGGTGATCTCGCCGCCGACCAGCACGCCCTGGTCGTCGATGCCCAGCCGGTAGCGGTTATGGAAGGGGTGGCGCTTGCCGGTGGCGCGCATGTCCTCGGCCCGGGGCAGACGCAGCTTGGCGGCGCGGCCCGTGCGGCGGGCGATCAGGGCGGCGATGCAGGCCCAGGGGGAAGCCTGGGTCTCCTTGCCACCGAAGCCGCCGCCCATGCGCCGCATCTCGGCGGTGACCGCGTGGAAGGGGATGTCCAGCACCTCGGCGACCAGCTTCTGGGTCTCGCTGGGGTGCTGGTTGGAGGTGTGGATCACCACCCCCTCGTCCTCGCTGGGGGTCACTAGGCAGGCCTGGCCCTCCAGGTAGAAGTGCTCCTGGCCGCCGACGAACTGCTCGCCTTCCAGTACGTAGGTGGCGTCACGCAGGGCCTGCTCCCAGTCACCGCTCTGATGGTGGTGGGTGGGGCGCACGAATTTGCCACGCTCGGCGGCAGCCACCGGGTCCAGGCTGGCCGGCTGCTCGTCGATCTCGATGACCGCCAGGGTCGCCGCCCGGCGGGCGGCCTGGTAGCTCTCGGCGGCCACGGCGAAGATCACCTGGCCCACGTAGCTGATCTCGTCATCGACGAACAGCGGGTCGCCGGGGAAGACCGGGCCGATATCGGTGTGGCCGGGGACGTCGACGATGGTAATGACGTCGACTACCCCGGGGGCGGCCTTGACCTTCTCCAGGTCGAGGCGGGTCAGGCGGCCATGGGCCACCGGCGACAGGCCCAGTGCCACGTGCAGGGTGTCGGCGGGGCAGGGGATATCGTCGATATAGGCGGCCCGGCCGGTGACGTGCTTGACGGCGCTCTCGTGAATGCGGGACTGGCCGGCGGCGCCGCTGCCGCTCTCGGCCCGACGGGCCGGGGCCGGTTGGGAAGCCTCGGGGGCGAGTTCAGTGAGCGTACGCATCGAGGGTCACCTTGGTGTCGTTGTGGGTGGTGTCGATCATCAGCCGCAGGCGTTCGAGGAGGTTGGCGGCGGCCAGCTTGCGGTACTCGGCGCTGCCGCGCACATCGCTCATCGGCGAGAGTTCCTGGTCGAGGGCCGCCTTGGCCGCGGCGAAGGCCTCGAGCGTGGGGGCCTGTCCCTCCAGGGCCGCCTCGGTGCGGGGCACCCGGCGGGGAATCGCCGCCATGCCGCCGAAGGCCAGGCGTACGTCGCGCATCACGCCGTCTTCCAGGCGCCAGGCGAAGGCCGCCAGCACCGCGGAGATATCGTCCTCACGACGTTTGGACAGCTTCCACACCTTGAGATTCTGCTCCGCCGCCGGGCGCGGCAGGAAGATGCCGCGGATGAATTCGTTCTCGGCCAGGGCGGTCTTCTTGTAGTCGAGGAAGAAGTCGCCCAGGGGCAGCTCCCGTTCGCCGTCGGGGCCGTCGAGGAGCAGCCGCGCCTCCAGGGCCAGCAGCACGGGGGGGCTGTCGCCGATCGGCGAGGCGTTGGCGATGTTGCCGCCCAGGGTGGCGCGGTTGCGGATCTGCTGGGAGGCGAAGCGGTGCAGCAGGTGGGCGAAGGCCGGGTAGGCCTCCTCCAGCAGCGGCTCGAGCCGCGACAGGGGCACGGCGGCGCCGATCCACCAGCCGTCGTCGGTGGCCTCGATCGCGTTGAGCTCGGTGACGCGGCGCACATCGATCAGGTCGTCGAGGGCCTTGAGCTGCTGGGTGGTCTCCAGCCACAGGTCGGTGGCCCCGGCCACCAGACGCGCCTGGGGACGCTCGGCCTTGAGGCGACGCAGCGCGGCCAGGTCGCGGGGGGCACTGAAGTGGCCCTGAGATGTCAGTTCGGCGGGGCTTTCCTGGCGCTGCTTGCCCACGTCCACGGCCAGGCCCGGATCGTCGGCCCAGCTGGGGTGGGTGTCCGGGTAGTCGCCCATGGTCAGGGCGGCGTCGCGGATCGGCCGGTAGCCGGTGCAGCGGCACAGGTTGCCGCCCAGGGCCTGCTCCAGGCGCGCCTGGGTCAGCGGCGCCGGGGCGCGGCGCTGGTTCTCGTGGAGGGTGAACAGCGACATCACGATACCCGGGGTGCAGAAGCCGCACTGGCTGGCGTGGCACTCGACCATGGCCGCCTGGGCCGGGTGCAGGGCGTCGCCCCGGGCCAGGCCCTCCACGGTGACCAGGTGACAGCCCTGGAGCTGGTGGGCCGGGGTGATGCAGGCATTGGCGGTGCGATACTCCAGCTCACCGTCGGCATTGGGCTCGCCGATGGTTACGGTGCAGGCGCCGCAGTCACCGGAGGCGCAGCCCTCCTTGGTGCCGGTCTTGCCGAGTCGGGTCCGCAGCAGTTCGAGGACGCTGGTGTCAGGGGGCACCTCGACGCCGCTCTGGCGTTGGCCATTGAGATAGAAGTCGATCATTGGCGTATCCGCTGGTTGTTATCGTCTGTCGTTGTCTTGACCGATTGGTCAACTTTCAGAAAGCGTGGCTGATCCCCGCCCAAAGTGCAAGGGGAAATTTCATCGATGATGGCTCTGGGTATGAAGGGCTGAGGGGCGCTGGGGACTGGGCGGAGCGGGGGTTTTTGCCAGGGATGGCAAAAGTAGCGCCCATGGAAGGGTTTACAGCGCCCCGCGACGCCCTGTCCCCAGGGTAGCCCCGGGCCGCTGAGCAGAAAGCGCGTGACCTGGGGTTTCCCTGGCGAGGAGGGCCCAGGCGTTGCACCGGGCCCGGCGCTGCGGCAAGCTTGTGGCTTTGCAGCCGAGCGGTGACCGATGACCTCCATGAATTCCGTCGATTCGACGCCGACCCGCGCCCGGAACGAGCAACTGATCCTCGAGGCCGCTGAGCGGGTCTTCGCCTGCCACGGCTACCGTGGCGCCAGCGTCCAGGCCATTGCCGAGGCCGCCGGGTTGCCGAAATCGAACGTGCTCTACTACGTGGGCAGCAAGCGCCGGCTCTATGTCACCCTGCTGGAGCGGATGATGGCCCGCTGGAACGCCATGCTCGATGATATCCGCGTCGAGGACGACCCCGCCGAGGTGCTGGAGGCCTTTATCCGCAGCAAGATGGCGCTGAGCCGCAGCCACCCCCAGGGCTCGCGACTCTTCGCCGCGGAGATCCTCGGTGGCGCCCCCTTCCTGCAGGAGTACCTGCACGGCGAGCTGCGCGACTGGGTCCAGGCCCGGGCCCGGGTCTTCGAGCAGTGGGCCGAGCGTGGCCTGATGGACCCGGTGGATCCGGTCTGGCTGATCTTCCTGATCTGGTCCTCCACGCAGCACTACGCCGACTTCGAGGCCCAGGTGCTGGGCATCACCGGCAAGCAGAGTCTCTCGGATGCCGACTACGAGCGGGCCACCGACTTCCTCTGCCGGGTGATCCTCAAGGGCTGCGGGGTCAAGCAGGCCGACGCCTCCTGAGTGTTCCTCTGCCAATTTTTGTATACACTATGGGCAGGCAATGATGTTCAGTGGCTGCGCCATCGGAAAGGGCAGGCTGGGATACCAACGAGACGGAGCGGAGTGGGCGCCAAACGATGAGCAATCAATGGCAGGAGACCATGCTCGCCGAGGTGAAGGCGGGCGGACGCATCAGCGATCAGCATATCGTCGACATGATTCGTCAGGCGGTGCTGAGCCAGCGGCTGCCCCCGGGCACCCGGCTGCCGGAGGTCGCCCTTGGCGAGATCTTCGGCGTCAGCCGTTCGGTGGTGCGCAAGGCCCTGACCCGGCTGGCGTCTTACCATGTGATCACCCAGCAGCCCAATCAGGTGGCGCGGGTCTGCGCCCCGGACATCGACGAGACCCACGAGATCTTCGCCGCCCGCCGCCTGGTGGAGGGCGAGGTGGTCGCCCTGCTGGCTGGCAAGCTGGAGCCGGAGCAGTGCGCGGTACTGGCCGGTCATATGGAGGCCGAGAAGGCCGCCTACGCCGAAGGCGACGAGACGGCGCGCATCGAACACTCCCTGGCCATTCACCACTACCTGGCCGATCACTCCCCCAACCGTATCCTCGGCAAGATGCTCTCCGAGCTGATCCTGCGCACCTCCATCGTGATCGCCCTCTACAAGCAGCCGAGCCTCGCCTCCTGCTACCTGGAAGGGGACCACGATACCCTGCTGGCCCGCCTGCGCGACGGTGATGCCGAGGGGGCGCGCCGAGCCATCGACAACCACCTGGCGAGCCTCGAGCGACTCCTCGACCTGCGTGCCCAGGAGAACCGCATCGATCTGGCGGCAATTTTCGGTAAACTGGGCGGCTGAGACGGCGCCCCACTCTGCTCCACGGCCCGGCGACTTCGTCGGGCCGTGGTCGTTTGTCGGCCCAGCCTTTGCGACGGACCCCGAGCCCCCATGCGCGATTCCCTGCCCATCGACCACCAACTGCCCGAGATCCAGGCCACCCTGGAGCGACACTCCCGGGCGCTGCTGATCGCCGAGCCCGGCGCCGGCAAGACCACCCGAGTGCCCCTGGCGCTGCTTCAGAGCGACTGGTGTCGCCAGGGCAGGTTATTGCTGCTGGAGCCACGGCGGGTGGCGGCACGGCTGGCGGCGGCTCAGCTGGCCGCCAACCTGGGCGAGAGCGTCGGTCAGACGGTGGGGTATCGCATGCGCGGCGAGTCCCGGGTCGGCCCGGGAACCCGCCTGGAGGTGGTCACCCAGGGCGTCTTGACCCGCCTGCTGCAGGCCGATCCGAGTCTCGAGGGGGTGGCCGGGGTCATCTTCGACGAGTTTCATGAGCGCAGCCTGGAAGCCGACCTGGGCCTGGCCCTGAGCCTGGATGCCCAGTCGGGGCTGCGCGAGGAGCTGCGCCTGCTGGTGATGTCGGCGACCCTGGACGAGGCCACCCTGCTCGGGGTGCTGGGGGAGGCGACCCCGGTGCTGCGCTGTCCCGGACGCAGCTATCCGGTGACCCGCCACCATCGCCCGCCGCCCGGCCGCGAGCGCCCCGAGCGTCATCAGGCGGCGGTGATTCGCGAGGCCCTGGGCGCGGATCGGGGCGACATGCTGGTGTTCCTGCCCGGGGTGGCGGAGATCCGCCGCCTGGCGCGGGAGCTCGGCGACCTGGACGCGCAGGTGCTCGAGCTGCATGGTCGCCTGCCGCTCGCCGAGCAGCGCCGTGCCCTGGCCAAGGACCCGCAGGGGCGGCGCCGGGTGGTGCTCTCCACCGCCCTGGCCGAGTCCAGCGTCACCGTGGACGGGGTGCGCATCGTTATCGATGCCGGTTTCGAACGGGTGCCGGAGTTCCAGTCGCGCACCGGCCTGAGCCGACTGGTCACCCGGCGGGTCAACCGGGCCAGCGCCGAACAGCGCCAGGGGCGGGCGGCGCGTCAGGGCCCCGGGGCCTGCTACCGGCTATGGGCGGCGGAGCAGGCGCTGCCGCCCCATGGCGAGCCGGAGCTGCTGCAGGCCGACCTGGCGCCCCTGGCCTTCGAGCTGGCGCGCTGGGGCATTCGCGAGGCCGGGGCGCTGGCCTGGGTGACGCCACCCCCTGCCGCGGCCCTGGCGGCGGGCCGGGCCCAACTGCGGCGCCTGGGCCTGCTCGACGCCGAACATCGCCTGACCGGATTGGGACGTGAGGCCGAACGCTGGCCCTGTCATCCGCGCCTGGCGGCGATGCTGGTGCGCGCCGGCGAGATCGACGCCCGGCCCCTAGCCTGCTGGCTGGCCGCCGCCCTGGAGACGGGCATCGAGGCGGATGATCTGGCCGAGGCCTTCCGCCGACTACCTGGCCCCCGGGCCCAGGGCGCGGAGGCCCAGTGGCATCGCGAGGCCAGGCGCCTGGCCCGGCTCGGCGGGGTGGGGCTCGAGGTGGCGGATCTCGAGCCCCTCGGCGAATTGGCCGCCCTGGCCTGGCCGGAGCGGGTCGGTGTCAACCTGGCGCCGGGCCGCTTCAAGCTGGCCGGCGGTGGCCAGGCGTGGCTACCGGAGTCCCACCCCCTGGCCCGGGACGAGACCCTGGTGGCCCTCTCCCTGGATGGCAAACCGGAGGGGGCACGGATCTTCTCGGCACTGGCCGTGACGCGCCCGCGCCTGGCGGCCTGGTATCCGGAGATCGAGACCTGGCGACCACGCATCCGCTGGGACGCCGAGGCCGGGCGTTTGGTGGGGGAGGAGGTCAAGGCCCTGGACGAAGCGATCCTGGCGCGCCGCCCTCTGGCGAAGTTACCCGCCGAGGCGGTGGAGGCGGCGCTGCTGGCGGCCCTGCGCGAGCGGGGCCACCTGGCCTTCGACGAGGAGGGCGAGCAGCTCCGGGCGCGAATGGCCCTGCTGCGCCGCGAGCTGTCCGATGAGGCCTGGCCCGACTGGTCGACGCCGGCCCTGCTGGCCGAGCTGGAGACCTGGCTGGCGCCGCACCTGGCGGGGCTGCGCAGCCTGGAGGCGGTGGATCGCCTGCCCCTGGGCAAGCTGCTGCTGGAGGGCCTGGAGTGGTCGCGACGTCAGCGTCTGGAGCAGCTGGCGCCGACGCATCTGAGGGTGCCCAGTGGCTCCCGGGTGCGTCTCGACTACCGCGGCGAGGCGCCGCTGCTGGCGGTCAAGCTCCAGGAGCTGTTCGGCCTGGCCGAGACGCCGCGCCTGGTGGAGGGGCGGGTACCCGTGCTGGTGCAGCCGCTATCGCCGGCACGACGCCCCCTGCAGACGACCCACGACCTGGCGAGCTTCTGGCGCCACGGCTACTTCGAGGTGCGCAAGGAGATGCGTGGCCGCTACCCCAAGCACCCCTGGCCGGAGGACCCCCTGAGCGCCGAGGCCACCGCCCGCACCAAGCGCCGCGGCAACTGATCAGGCGCTGGCTCCCTCGTCCTTCTACCCAGGCATGCTGATTTAGCGAAAATCCGCGTAAACCCTCGCCCACTCGGGCGGGGATACAAGCGGGCAGTGCGATAGCACTGCAGGGTTTGCGGCATTGGGCCTGGCGGCATATGCTGTACATGCATCCATACGCCGATGACTGTCCATGCTGAAGGCCACCAAGATACGCCTCTACCCCACGCCCGAGCAGGTAGCGTTTCTGAACCGCCAGTTCGGCGCGGTGCGCTTCGTCTATAACACCGGCCTTCGCATCATGTCCCACCGCTACCAGCGTCATGGCCAGTCGCTGAGCGCCAAGCACGACATCAAGAAGCTGCTGCCGGTGGCCAAGAAATCGCGCAAGTACGGGTGGCTGAAAGATGCTGACTCCATCGCCCTCCAGCAGGCGTGCCTGAACCTCGATCATGCCTTCCAGCGCTTCTTCGACCCCAAGCAGAAGGCCGGCTATCCGCGCTTCAAAAGTAAGCGAGGCAAGCAGTCCAGCTACCACTGCATCGGCGTCAAGGCCGGCGACGACTGGATCAAGGTGCCCAAGCTCGGGCCGATCAAGGCCAGGATGCATCGCCAGGTCGAAGGCAGACTGAAAAGCATCACCTTGGCCCGCACGGTCACCGGGAAGCACTACGCCTCGCTGCTCTACGACACAGAACAGGTTGCCCCGGCACCGCTGAAGGATGTAGACGCTGCCGGTGTCATCGGCCTCGACATGGGCCTCTCTCACCTCGTTATCGACTCCACCGGCCGCAAGATCGCCAATCCGCGATTCCTCAAGCAGGCGCAGCAGAACCTCAAGCGCAAGCAACAGGCGTTGTCCCGTACTAAGAAGGGCAGCGCGAATCGGGCCAAGGCACGGTCACTCGTCGCCAAGGCGCATGAGCGGGTCGCCAATACCCGCAACGACTTTCAGCACAAGCTTTCTCGACAGATCGTTGACGATAACCAAGCGGTGATCGTCGAGACGCTGAAGGTCCGCAACATGATGAAAAACGCCCGCCTTGCCAAGCACATCGGCGATGCGTCCTGGCACGCCTTGATGACCAAGCTGGACTACAAGGCCAGGGAACAGGGCAAGCATCTGGTCAAGATCGACCCGTGGTTTGCCAGCTCCAAGACCTGCCATGTCTGCCGGCACAAGATGGATGCCATGCCGTTGAGTCTCCGGTCGTGGGAATGCCCGGCCTGCCACACGCAGCACGACCGGGACATCAACGCGGCGCTGAACATCAAGCATCAAGGCATTATCCAGTTGAAGGCGGAAGGGCTGTCCGTCTCTGCCCATGGAGGCTTGCGTAAGTCCGGCACATCGTCGGCAGCTGCCTGAGAAGTGGGAAGCCCCGTCCGCTAGGGCGGGGAGCAGTCACCATCATTGGCGGCTTCCAGGCCCCCTCACTATAGTGACAGAGGTGTGGATGCCGGGCCCGGCGGGTTGGCGGGCCGAGGAGGGGCCGATGATCATCGCCTGGGTCGTGATCCTGCTGACATTGGGGTCGGTGCTCTTCTATGTCTTGAGTCCCTGGCATCTGACGCCACTCGCCTCCCACTGGGGCGCCATGGACAGCACCATCCATATCACCGCCCTGGTCACCGGGGCGGTCTTCGTTGCGGTCAACCTCTTCCTCGCCTGGGTCATCCTGCGCTATCGCCATCGGGCCGATCGGCGTGCCGCCTTCGATCCCGAGAACAAGCGGCTGGAGGGCTGGCTGACCCTGGTCACCAGCCTGGGTATCGCCGCCCTGCTGGCCCCGGGGCTGTGGGTCTGGGGGAGCTTCGTCAGCGTGCCGGAGGAGGCCCATGAGGTGGAAGTGGTGGGCCAGCAGTGGCGCTGGAGCTTCCGCCTGCCCGGCGAGGATGGCGAGCTGGGTCGGGTCGATACCCGTCTGATCGACGAGGCCAATCCCTTCGGGCTGACCGAGGATCCCGCCGGCCTCGACGATCGCCTGGTGATGGAGCCGCGGCTGCTGCTGCCGCTGGGCCAGCCGGTCAAGATGCTGCTGCGCTCCAAGGATGTGCTGCACAACTTCCAGGTGGCGAACTTCCGCGCCAAGATGGACCTGGTGCCCGGCCAGGTCTCCTACTTCTGGCTGACTCCCACCGAGCTGGGGGAGTACGAGGTGGTGTGCGCCGAGCTCTGTGGCATTGCCCATTTCGCCATGCGTGCCCGGGTCGAAGTGGTGGAGCCGGAGGTCTTCGAGGCCTGGCTGGCCGAGCTGCCCACCCAGGCGGACTGGTTGGCCCGGGCCGACCCGGACCCGGCGGCGGGGCAGGGCCACTATGCCAGCTGTGCCGCCTGTCATGGCACCAGTGGCGAGGGTAATGCCGCCATCCAGGCGCCGCCCCTGGCGGGCATGGAGCCCTGGTACCTGAGCCGTCAGCTCGAGCTGTTCCGCCGCGGCGCCCGGGGGACTCATCCCGAGGATAGCCCGGGTCAGCAGATGCGCCCCTTCGCCCTGCAGCTCACCGATGGTGTCGCCATCGCCGACCTGGCGGCCCATATCGCCAGCCTCGAGCCCATCGAGGTGTCTCCCGCCGCGCAGGGCGATCCGCGCCGGGGGGCGCGTCTCTACCGCACCTGCGCCAACTGTCACGGCGAGCGGGGCGAGGGGATCCCGGCGACCCAGGGGCCACGCCTGGCAACACTTCCCGACTGGTACCTGATCCGCCAGCTGGAGCATTTCCGCGAGGGCGTCCGCGGTCGCCATGCCGCGGATCCCTACGGCAATCAGATGGTGGACATGGCGCAGATGCTGGTCAATCGGCGGGCGGTGGAAGACGTGGTGGCCCATATCACCACCCTCGGTACGGCGCAGGAGGAGTAGGCCATGGGGCAACCATGGAGCGATCGGCGAGGGGACGAAGGCGTGGTGCATATCACCCGCTTCCGGTCCGGGACGGAGGAGGAGTAAGCCATGGCGGAATCACGGGGACCGGCGGTGGCCGAGGAGATGGAACTGGTTCATCCCAAGACCTTCCTCGGCAAGTACATCTGGAGCCAGGATGCCAAGGTGATCGCCATCCAGTATGGGCTCACCGCCACGGCCATCGGCCTGGTGGCCCTGGCGCTGTCGATCCTGATCCGCCTGCAACTGGGCTTCCCCGGCAGCTTCTCGCTGATCGACCCGAGCAGCTACCTGCAGTACGTGACCATGCACGGCATGATCATGGTGGTCTACCTGCTCACCGCCTTCCTCCTGGGGGCCTTCGGCAACTATCTGATCCCGTTGATGATCGGTGCCCGGGACATGGCCTTCCCCTTCCTCAACATGCTCAGCTACTGGTTCTACCTGGCCTCGGTACTGATCCTGGTGGCGAGTTTCTTCGTGCCCGGCGGGCCCACCGGAGGCGGCTGGACCCTCTATCCACCCCAGGTGATCAGCCCCGGCACCCCGGGGGTGGGGGGTGGCATCCTCCTGATGCTGGTGTCGCTGATCGTCTTTATCGCCGGCTTCACCATGGGCGGGCTCAACTATGTGGTGACGGTGCTCCAGGCGCGCACCCGGGGGATGACCCTGATGCGCCTGCCGTTGACCGTCTGGGGCATCTTCATGGCCACGGTGATGGCGCTGCTGGCGTTCCCGGCGCTGCTGGTGGCGGTGCTGATGCTGCTCTGCGACATGCTGCTCGGCACCAGCTTCTTCATGCCGGAGATGCTCAACCTGGGCGAGCAGGCCGGCCACGAGGGGGGCAGCCCCTTGCTCTATCAGCACCTGTTCTGGTTCTTCGGTCATCCCGAGGTCTATATCGTCGCGCTGCCCGCCTTCGGTATCGTCTCCGATGTGCTGGCCTGCCATGCCCGCAAGAACATCTTCGGCTATCGCATGATGGTCTGGGCGCTGATCCTGATCGGCGTGCTCAGCTTCGTGGTCTGGGCCCACCATATGTTCGTCAGCGGCATGAATCCCTACTTCGGCTTCCTGTTCGCCACCACCACCCTGATCATCGCCGTGCCCACCGCCATCAAGGTCTATAACTGGGTGCTGACCCTGTGGCGGGGCAATATCCGCCTCACCGTGCCCATGCTGTTCGCCATCGGTTTTCTCTTCACCTTCGTCAACGGTGGCCTGAGCGGGCTCTTCCTGGGCAATGTCACCGTGGACGTGCCGCTCTCCGACACCTATTTCGTGGTCGGCCACTTTCATATGGTGATGGCGGTGGCGCCGGTGCTGGTGATCTATGCCGGCCTCTACCACTGGTATCCCAAGGTCAGCGGGCGGATGTTCCACCAGGGGATGGCCAAGTGGCACTTCTGGCTCACCTTCCTGGGCACCTATGTGGTCTATTTCCCGATGCACTTCATGGGCTTCGCCGGGGTCCCCCGGCGCTACTACGCCTACGGCGAGACCGCCTTCATTCCCGACTCGGTGATCACCCTGAACATGGTCATCACCCTGGCCGCCATCGTCGTGGCGGCGGCCCAGCTGTTGTTCCTGTTCAACATGGCCTGGAGCCTGCGCCACGGCAAGCCGGCCGGTGCCAACCCCTGGGGCGCCACCACCCTGGAGTGGCAGACTCCGCATACCCCGCCGCGGCATGGCAACTTCGGCGACGAGTTGCCGGTGGTCTATCGCTGGGCCTACGACTATAGCGTGCCCGGTGCGGCCGAGGACTTCCTGCCCCAGAACCAGCCTCCCGAGGCGGTCCGCTCGGCGGATGATGCCGCCGCCAAGGGGCCCGACGGCGGGAGGGAGGCGCCATGATTCTCTCTCTGGCACTGCTGACCCTGTTGATGGCGATCCTCGGTGGCTGGCTGTTCCGTCACTCCTGGGGGGCGCGTCCCTGGGAGGCCCAGGTCGCCGGTCAGGCGCCGCAGCGCCAGGCGCCCCCCGGGGCAACGCCGGCTCGGGTCGGCCTGGGGGTGATCCTGGCGGTGGCCACCTCGCTGTTTGCCCTGACGGTGAGCGCCTACCTGATGCGCCTGGAGCTGGGCAGCGACTGGCGACCGCTGGCCATGCCCGGGGTGCTCTGGGTGAATACCCTGCTGCTGGTGGCGGCCAGCCTGGCCCTGCAGCGGGCCTGGCGGGCGGCCCGTGACGGCCGGGCGAGGGCGCTGCGGACCGGCCTGGCCTGGGGCGGAGGGTTGAGCCTGGCCTTCCTGGTCGGGCAGGGCCTGGCCTGGTGGCAGCTCACCTCGGCCGGGGCGACCCTGCAGGCCAATCCGGCCGGCAGTTTCTTCTACCTGCTGACCCTGCTGCATGGCCTGCACCTGCTCGGTGGCCTGGTGGCCTGGTGGCGGGCCTGGCGGCGCCTGGGGCGGGGCGGCGATATCGTCGCCGGCGTCGAGCTCTGTGCCCTCTACTGGCACTACCTGCTGGTGGTCTGGGGCGTGCTCTTCGCGCTGCTGTTGCTGACCTGAGGAGGCGACCATGAGAGATCCACACTCCCCGTCGTCGCGTGTCGCCGAGGCCGCCCGTGGCTTGGTCGACGACTGGGCGGCGGACCGCCGCGTCTTCGATGTGCCCTGGGACAAGGCGATGATGTGGCTGTTCATCCTCAGCGACGTCTTTATCTTCGCCTGTTTCCTGGTCGGCTACATGGCGCTGCGCATCGCCGCCACCGACCCCTGGCCCGATGCCAGCGAGGTGTTCGCCCTGAGCCTGGGGGGCGAGCCGATTCCGCTGCTGCTGATCGCCATCATGACCTTCGTGCTGATCAGCAGCAGCGGCACCATGGCCCTGGCGGTGAAGTTCGCCCACGAGGGCAAGCGGCGCCTGACCGCCTGGCTGTTGTGGCTGACGGCCCTGCTGGGCCTGGTGTTTTTGGGCATGCAGGTCTTCGAGTGGGCCAAGCTGATCGAGGATGGCGTGCGCCCCTGGGGCAACCCCTGGGGGGCGGCCCAGTTCGGGGCCAGTTTCTTCCTGATCACCGGCTTCCATGGCACCCATGTCACCTTCGGTGTGCTGTTTATCGTGATCATGGCGGTCAAGGTGATGCGTGGCTCCCTGGCCGATCGGCGACCGGGCTTTCTCACCGGTCGCCGGGGGCGTTATGCCATGGTGGAGTCGCTGGGGCTCTACTGGCACTTCGTCGATCTGGTCTGGGTCTTCATCTTCGCGTTCTTCTATCTCTGGTAGCGGGAGGTCGTCATGAGCGAGCCGGGGCAGGGGGCCCATCCTCCACTGCGAGCCTATCTCTGGGTGTGGCTGGCGCTGTTTATCCTCAGCGTCTTCTCCTATTGGGTGGACTATGCCGGCCTGGAGGGGTACCTGAAGTGGTTTTTGATCACCGCCTTCATGTTGCTCAAGGCGGGGCTGATCATGGCGGTGTTCATGCACTTGGCCTGGGAGCGTCCTTCCATCGTGGTGGCGGTGCTGCTGCCCCCGGGGGCGCTGCTCTTCCTGGCGGCCCTGATGGCCCTGGAATCCCACTACACCCTGCTCAGCCGGCTGCGTTTCTTCTTTTCCTGAGCCCCGAGCCCAAGCTTTTGAAAAAAATCGCAAATTAGGGGTTTTCATTTCCCGGCAAGCTGGGTAATATACGCCTCGTTCTCGGGGCACACGAAGCGCCGAAAACGAGTCGGAGCGTGGCGCAGCTTGGTAGCGCGCTGCAATGGGGTTGCAGAGGTCGCAGGTTCGAATCCTGTCGCTCCGACCATGAATATCGCAAAAACGCCCGCTGATCCTAAGAGGTCGGCGGGCGTTTTTCGTATGGCCGGCTTTTCTTTCGTTGCCACGATCTGCTTGGCTGTCAGGGTAAAGCCCGGCGCCGTGCCGCCGATATACCGTTAATCAAGCGTGTTATATCGAGGCAATGGCATGGATGTATCTCCCCCGCCCGAGACAGAGGCGGCTCGACTCACGGCACTCGCCGCCCTCGATGTGCTGGACTGGCCCTCCGATCCTGCCCTGGAACGACTGACGACCCTGGCCAGCGAGCTCTTCGAGGTGCCGACCGCGCTGGTCTCTCTGGTGGACCGTCAGCGCCTCTGGTTTTCGGCCAGTCGAGGGGCAAGTTGCCAGGAGCTTTCTTGGGAGGGCTCCTTCTGTAGCCACGTCATCGCCGGTGGCAAGACGCTGGTGGTCGAGGATGCCCTGGAAGACCCGCGCTTTGTCGGCGGCCCCTCGGTATCGACCCCTTCGGAGACGCGTTTCTACGCCGGGGTGCCACTCCGGCCCGATGGGGCCAGTGCGGTTGGCACCCTATGTGTGCTCGATTCACGGCCTCGGCAATTCTCTTCCCGAGAACGACACCTGCTCGAACAGCTGGCCGCCCAAGCCGAGGTGCTGCTTTCGCAGCAAGCCCTGCAACGACGTGAACGTCAGCAGCAGCGAGAGCTGGTGCTGAGCACTCGGCGCATGACGGCGCTGCTCGAGGAGTCCGCGGCAGGCATCGTGCGGATTGATCGCTGCGGCACCATGCGTGATATCAACCCCTTCGCCTTGCGCCTGTTGGGCTATCAGCGCCATGAGCTGGTAGGAAAGAACGTCAAGGTGTTGATGCATGCCGGGGAGGCGAGTCAGCACGAGGGTTTCCTGAGTCGCTACCTGGCCGGCGAGACGCCACGAATCATCGGCCAGGGGCGCGAAGTGGTTGCGCGCCATCGCGATGGTCAGCGGGTACCGGTGCATCTGGCTGTCAGTGCCATTCGCGGTGATGACGGTGAGGTAGACGAATTCATCGGCATTCTCACCGATCTGAGTGAGATCCACGAGGCTCGCCGTGCTGCCTTGCGGGAGAGAACGCTCCTGGGGGCCATTATCGATGGCAGTCGCGAGCCTATCTATGCGCGCAGCAGTAGCGGGCGCTACCTGGCGGCGAATCATGCCTGTCTGGACCTCCTCGACTTGGCGCGGGAGCAGGAGCTGCCGCCGCTCTCCACCCTGTTGCCCGAGGCGCTGGCGGAGCGCATCGAGGCGGCAGAGCGCGAGGTGATGCGTTTGGGTCATCCTCGCCGGCTGTTGCTGGGTGAGGTCAAGGGGCGCCATCTCGAATTGAGCCTTTCGCCCCTGGGTAGCCCCGAGGAGGGTGTGCGTGGGGTAGTTGGGGTGGTACATGACACCACCGAGGCGCGTCGGCAATCGAATCTGCTGCGCGTGTTGCACCAGGGAATCACCGACTATCAGGCGTTGATGTCCGGCCAGCAGCTCTGGGAGTTCCTGATGGAGGCGCTTCGCGAGCTCACGGACAGTGACTATGCGTTGATCGGCGAGGTGGTCGAGGCCAACGGTGAGCCTGCCTTGAAGGTTCATGCCATCACCGACCTCTCCTGGAGCGAGGAGTCGCGCCAGCTGATGGAGCGACTGCGCAGCGGTGACATGATGCTGACCAATCCGGATGGCCTCTTGGGGCGGGTCTTCGCCCATGGACAGGTGGTGATGACCGATGACCTGGCCAGCCACCCGGGACGAAGCGGCTTTCCGCCCGGCCACCCGAGTATTCGCAATTACCTCGGGGTGCCGATTCATGATGGCCAGACGATCATCGGCATGTTCGCCATTGCCAATGGGCGGCGCCACTATGATCAGGCGCTGCTGGAGTGGCTGAGCCCCTTTACCTCGACCTGTGCCTTGTTGATCAATCTGCACCGCGGGCTGGCGGAGCGGGCCCGTGCCACCGAGGCGCTGGCGGAAGCGCGGGATCAGGCCGAGTCGGCCAGCCGCGCCAAGAGCGAGTTTCTCTCTTCCATGAGCCATGAGTTGCGTACCCCGTTGAATGCGGTGCTGGGGTATGCACAGCTCCTGGCCAATAGCCGGCAACAACCGCTCAATGAGCGTCAGGCACGGCAGGTCGCACAGATCGAGCGTAGCGGTCAGCACCTTCTGGCCCTGATCAACGACATCCTCGACCTGGCCCGGATCGAAGCCGGAAAACTGTCCCTTTCTCTGGAGGCAGTGCGCCTGGAGGCGCTGATCGGCGACGCCCTGATGAGCGTGGAAACCAGTGCCGCCGATGCCGGCATTACCCTGGTGGCTCCGGAGGCCGTCGATCTCCCGCCCGTGAGGGCGGACTACACCCGCTTGAAGCAGGTGCTGCTCAACCTGCTCTCCAATGCCATCAAGTACAACCGTCGCGGAGGGCGCGTGGAGGTTGGCGTGACCCGTGAAAGGGCGCATGTGTGTATCAGCGTGCGCGATACGGGGTATGGCATCGCGGTGGAGCATGAGGGGGCGATCTTTGACCCCTTCCAGCGATTGGGGGCCGAGCATGGCACGGTCGAGGGCACGGGGATCGGTCT
The DNA here is from genome assembly GCF_015645095.1 of Halomonas sp. 328. Classification (GTDB taxonomy): domain Bacteria; phylum Pseudomonadota; class Gammaproteobacteria; order Pseudomonadales; family Halomonadaceae; genus Bisbaumannia. Next base: position 78,341 of record NZ_JADOTW010000008.1, on the reverse strand, counting down.
GTCGATCACCCGTCAGCTGGTGGAAGCCATGGATGGCGAGATCCGGGTGGATAGCCAGCTCGGTGTCGGTAGTGACTTCCAGGTTGTCTTGCCCCGGGTCCGTGACCCCCAGGCCTGGGAGCCAGAGAAGGGTGAGGAGGGTGAGGCGCCATCGGCAACGCCGCCGGTGTCTGCCAACCGCGTGCTCTATGTGGAGGATAACCCGGCGAATCGCCAGTTGATGAGTGACTTTTTCGAGGAACTGGGGGGTGTGGAACTGCGCAGCGTCGACTCGGCGGAAGCCGCCCTGGATGCCTTGAGGCGCCGGGTGCCGGATCTGTTGTTGCTCGATATTCACCTTCCGGGGATGGACGGCCATGCCCTGCTCAAGTGCCTGCGCAAGGATCCCCAGCTGAGTGCTCTGCCGGTCGTGGCCGTGACCGCCAGTGCCATGCCAAATGACCTTCGCCGTGGTGCCTTGTCCGGCTTCGATGACTACCTGACCAAGCCTCTCGACCTGGAACGCTTGCGCCAGGTGCTCGATAAATGGCTGGTGACTCAAGGGGGCTGTCATGCCTGAACGCTTGACCGAGGCCATGCGGCAATTGCCGATCCTGGTGGTGGATGATCACCCCATCAATGTGGAGCTGCTGATCGACCTGCTGGAAGACCAGGGCTTCTCCCGGGTCGATGGCCTGATGGAGTCGAGGGAGGTCGTGGCGCGATGCCGCCGGGACATGCCGGCGCTGATTCTCCTCGATATTCGTATGCCGCACCTGGATGGTCATGGGGTGATGCGCGCCCTGGCTGAGGCCTTCGGTAACCGCAAGCCCGCGGTGATCGTCTTGACCGCTCAGGCGGACGAGGAGACCCGGCATCAGGCATTGGGTCTGGGGGCCCGTGACGTGATCACCAAGCCGTTCGATCATCGAGAAGTGCTGCAGCGGGTGTGTAACGCCCTGGAGGTGGAACAGCGTTATGCCCGTCGCCATCAGGAGGCGGTGGTGCTGGAGCACCTCGTCGCCGAACGCACCCGAGAGCTGGAGCGGCTTTCACATACGGACCCGGTGACCGGATTACCGAACCGCCGTGCCTTGATGGAGGCGCTGGATCGACTGACCCCGGAAGCCACCGGTGCGGCGGTGCTCTATATCGTGCTGGATGCCGTGCATGATGTGGCGCGCCTGCATGGTCATGACGCCGCCGAGCGCCTGGTTGCCCAGTTGGGGGTTGCCATCGCGCAGTGGCTGCCCGATGGTCTCCGGCTGGGGCTCTGGGGCGGCAGTGAGCTGCTGATCGTACTGCCCGACCCCGGCCACGGAAAGTTGCTGGAACTGGCCGGCGAACTGCACCGCTGGCTCGCGGGTGAGCACGCCTTCGACGAGATGTCACTGACCATGGCGTCGCGGGTGGGCGTGGCGGCCGGCGTCGGGGTGTCGCCGCAGCGGCTGGTCCAGATGGCGGCGCTGGCCCTGCCGGCGTCCAGCGACACACCGATTCGCTTGCACAATGACGCCCTGGAAAGGGCCCAGCGGGATGATCTGGAGCTCAATCAGGCGTTGCATGGTGTGGCTCAGCGCAGGGAGCTTTCGCTGGTCTACCAGCCCAAGTTGCATATGCAGAGCGGCCGGGTCGTCGGGGCCGAGGCGCTGCTGCGCTGGCAGCATCCTCGGCGTGGCTTCGTCTCCCCGGGGCGCTTTATCCCCATGGCCGAGGCCAGCGGTGAGATTCTGTCGATTGGCGACTGGGTGCTGGAGGCGTCGATGCGGAGCCTGACGCGGTGGTGTGATCAGAAGCGCCTCGCCAGGGATTTCTGCCTGGCCGTCAATGTGGCGGCTCGCCAGCTCTGTCGAGAGGGTTTCGCGGCGGACCTGCTGGCCCGGCTGGAACGCCATGCGTTGCCCGTCGAGCGCTTCTCCATCGAAGTGACCGAATCCGGCCTGATGGCGGATCTGGCTCAGGCGCGCCGGCAATTGGCGCTGCTCTCCGAGTCGGGGGTGCGGGTCGCCATCGATGATTTTGGCACCGGTCACTCCTCCCTGGCTTATCTGAAGAGCCTGCCGATCTCCACCCTGAAAATTGACCGTGCCTTCGTGACCGGCATCGCTGAACGCCGGGGGGATCGCCAGCTGGCGGCCACCATAACGGCGCTGGCCCATGGCATGGAGTGCGATGTGGTGGCCGAGGGGGTCGAGACCCGGGCCCAGGCCGAGTGCCTGGTCGAGATGGGCTGCGATATTGGCCAGGGGTATCTCTTCGCACGCCCCTTGCCGGAGGAGGCCTTCCTCGACTGGTACCCGGTGACGTCTGCGGCGTTGGCCTGACCCCGGGCTTCCCGTGGCTGCGGCGTCGCCGGGGCGTCTGGTACCCTGTGGGCTGGCATTCTCGCAAGGAGGCAGACGCATGTATCGCCAGGCCGAATCGGGGCCCCTCAAGGGCATGAACCCTCGCGTGACCCTGATCGCCATGGCGGTGGTGATGGGCGCCCTGATCTATGGGGCCTTCTTCACCGAGCGCCTGGCCGCCGGCCTGGCGGCGGCCCGGGCCTTCACCGGCCCCTTCCTCGAGTGGTACTACGTGCTGCTGGTGGCCTTTCTCCTGCTGTTCATGATCTGGCTGGGGACCGGGCGTTACAAGAACGTGCGCCTGGGCGGCGACTTCGAGCAGCCGGAATTCACCTTCTTCTCCTGGGTCTCGATGCTCTTCGCCGCCGGCACCGGGGTGGGGATCCTCTTCTGGGCGGTGGCGCAGCCGATCCTGCAGTTCCAGGGCAACCCCTTCATCAGCGAGGGCATGGGGCCGGACGCGGCGCGGGTCGCCATGCGCCTGACCTATTTTCATTGGGGATTGAACGGCTGGGCGATCTTCTCCTTCGTGGCCCTGGTGCTGGCCTACTTTGCCTACCGCTGGCATCTGCCCCTGACCATCCGCTCGGCCCTGCAACCGCTGTTGGGCGAACGCTACCTGGGCAGGTGGGGGGACCTGGTGGATAGCCTGGCGGTATTCGGCACCGTCTTCGGCATCGCCACCACCCTGGGGCTCGGGGTGCAGCAGATGAATGCCGGCCTGCAGAGCCTCTTCGGCCTGGCGCCCTCGCTGATGATGCAGCTGTTGGTGACCTTCGCCATCATGTCGATCGCCACCGTCTCGGTGGTCTCCGGGGTCAAGCGCGGGGTGCGCCTGCTCTCCGAGGCCAACTTCTGGCTGAGCCTGGCGGTGGTGGCCTGCCTGCTGCTGGTGGGGCCGACCCAGTACCTGATCGCCATTACCATCGAGTCCGCCGGTGACTATATCCAGCACCTGATGTCGATGACCTTCCATACCAATGCCACCCGGGACGATGGGTGGCAGGCGGAGTGGACCGTCTTCTTCTGGGGCTGGTGGTTGGCCTGGTCACCCTTCGTCGGGATGTTTATCGCCCGGGTTTCCCGGGGGCGCACCTTCCGCGAGTTCGTGATGGGCGTGCTGCTGGTGCCCACGGTGATCACCATCGTCTGGATCGGCCTGTTCGGTGGCACGGCCCTCTATCACGAGCTCTTCGGCCAGGGCGGGATCATTGCCGCGGTGGAGGAAGACACCGCCATGGCACTGTTCGCCACCATCGAGGCGATGGGGCTCGGGGTCATCGGCCAGGGCCTGTCGCTGGCCCTGGTGGTGCTGATCGCCACCTACCTGATCACCTCGGCCAACGCCGGCACCCTGGTGATCAATACCATCCTCGCCGGGGGCGATCCGGAGCCGCCCACCGCCCATCGAATTCTCTGGGGGGCCGTACTGGGGCTGCTGACCGCGGTGCTGCTGGTGGCCGGTGGCCTCGAGACCCTGCAGGCAGCGGTGATCATGGCGGCCATTCCGTTTTCCGTGGTGGTCATGTTGATGGTCTGGGGGCTGCTGCGTGCCCTGCATCGCGAGCGTTTCGCGGCGCGTACCGGTGAGCGCGCCGAGGCGCCCCGGGAGCCTTGGGCCGATCTGGACGATGCGGGTAGCACTCCCTCGCCGGTCTCCGATGATGAATTGCACAAGGGGTAACGATGCCAATCGTTTTGGGAATGAGCGTACTGCTGGGCTGCCAGCTGGTCGGTGAGCTGCTGGCCCGGGGGGTGGGGCTGCCGGTCCCCGGGCCGGTGATCGGCATGACGCTGCTGCTGGCGGGCCTGCTGGTGCTGGGGCGGGTGCCCGAGGGGCTGCGCCGCACCGGGGAGGGGCTGTTGCGCCACCTGACCCTGCTCTTCGTGCCGGCGGGGGTCGGCATGATGGTGCACTTCGAATTGATCCGCGCCGACCTCTGGCCGCTGCTGATCACCCTGGTGCTCTCCACCGCCATCACCCTGGCGGTGACCGCCAGGGTGATGAGCTGGCTGAGCCGCCGCGAAAGGGAGGGGCGCTGATGCTGACCGACCTCGACCGGCTCTGGGTCTATCTGGCCAGCCAGCCCTTGCTGGCGTTACTGGCGACCCTGCTGGCCTTCCTGCTGGCCACGCGCATCAATCGCTGGCTGGGGGGCACGCCCCTGGTGCATCCGGTGATCCTGGCCATCGCACTGCTGATCGGCTTCCTGCTGCTGGCGGATATTGATTACGCCACCTACTTCGAGGGGGCCCAGTTCATTCACTTCCTGCTGGGGCCGGCCACCGTGGCCCTGGCGATTCCCCTCTATGACCATCGCGAGCGTATCCGGCGGCGCCTGGTGCCCATCCTGGTGGGGTGTCTGACGGGCATCGTCACCGCCGTGGGGTCTACCCTGGGCATCGCCATGCTGCTGGGGGCCGGTCGCGACTCCCTGCTGAGCCTGGCGCCGCGCTCGGTGACCTCGCCGATCGCCATGGGGGTGGCCGAGCAGTTGGGGGGGATTCCCGCCCTGGCCGCGGGCCTGGTGCTGCTGACCGGCTCCATCGGCTGCGCCCTGGCGCCCTGGATCTTCCGCGCCCTGCGCATCGAGGAGCCGGAGGTTCGTGGCTTCGCCATGGGCTTGGCGGCCCATGGCTTCGGCACCGCCCATAGTTTCGCCCAGTACGGCGCCCTGGCCGGGGCCTTCTCGGGACTCGCCATGGGCCTGACCGGGCTCTTGACCGCCTTTATCCTGCCCTTGGTGGCCCGACTGCTGGGACTTTGACGCTGCGCGGCAGGGCTCGCTTCAACGCAACGGGGCGCCTCATGGGCGCCCCGTCCTGTGGCTGAGGGGGGCTACAGTTCTTCCCAGACCTGCTGGCGAAAATCATTGGGTAACTGGCTGACCCGGTGCAGGCGCTTGAACTGAGCATCGGCCATCTCCTGGACCAGGCCCTGGTAGCACTCGCCCAGGGCCTTGGCGTCGGAGTCGCCGCTCAGACAGTGAGCCCAGCGCTGTTGCATGTCGGCACAGGCGCCGAGGAATTCCAGCTCGGCATGCACGGCCTCACCGGCGCTGGCCAGCCAGGCCATCTGCAGGCGCGCCATGGGCAGGGAGCCATCCAGGCAGTGCTGTAGCCACCACTGCATCAGCGGTTGGCCGGGGTCGAGGCTAGGGGTGGGGCGGACGGCTTGGGGCATGGGGCGGACCTCCGTTAGCGGCTCGTTGGCAAACTCCTTCAGTATAGCCAGCTCCCGCGGCGTTGAATCGTCTGCCGGCAGCTTTCCTTGTTCTGGGTCAAGGTATAGGCAGCGGCAGGGGAGGAACCCGGATGTGGCAAGTGATCAAGTCGGTGTTGGCGGCCTTCTTCGGCGTTCAGAAGGAGCGCCAGCGACGGCGCGACTTCGAAGAGGGTCGGCCCGGCCATTTCATCCTGGTCGGCCTGGGCGCCGCCGCCGTCTTGGTGGGGCTGGTCGTTCTGGTGGCGGTGCTGGTCGCCCGCTGAGCCGTCGGGCACTCAGCGGGGGCTGCGTTGATGGCTGCGTTTAGGGAGTCGGACGTGGCCGAGCGGAGGGCCGGGGAATCTTTCCTATACTCCTTCCAGACTTGCCTAATATTGAGTTCGACGATAGTGCGTCAGGAACCCATAACAATGAAGGAGGCGCCGATGTCCAGGAGGCTCGCTTGGCTATCGGGGAGTGGCGTAATGGGGCTGAGCGCTCAGGCGCAGGCCAGTGGTTGGAACATGCCGGTGGGCGTTACCGATATCAGTGCCGAGATCTACTCCCTGCATATGACCATCTTCTGGATCTGTGTGGTCATCGGCCTGGTGGTCTTCGGCGTGATGTTCTATTCGCTGTTCCGCTATCGCCGCTCACGGCACCCCGAGGCGGCCAATTTCCACGAGAACACCACCGTGGAGGTGATCTGGACCACCCTGCCGTTGTTGATCCTGGTGGGCATGGCGGTGCCCGCCACCGCCACCCTCAAGAAGATGTACGACACCTCCGATGCGGAACTGGATGTCATGGTGACCGGCCAGCAGTGGCGCTGGCGCTATGAATACCTGGGCGAGGAGGTGGCCTTTACCTCCAACATGAGTACGCCCCGGGCACAGATCCGAGGCGAAGAGCCGTTCGGCGAGCACTATCTGCTCGAGGTGGATCGTCCCCTGGTCTTGCCGATCAACCGCAAGGTGCGCTTCCTGTTCACCGCCGACGACGTCATTCACTCCTGGTGGGTGCCGGACTTTGCGGTCAAGCAGGACACCATTCCCGGCTTCGTCAACGAGAACTGGGTGCGCATCAACGAGCCGGGGATCTATCGCGGCCAGTGTGCCGAGCTGTGCGGCATGGATCACGGCTTCATGCCCATCGTCGTTCATGCCCTGGAAGAGGACGAGTTCGACGCCTGGCTCGCCGAGCGTCGTGACGAGGCCGCCGAGGAAGCCCTCGGCGTCGATCGCGACTGGGCCCTGGAGGAGCTGATGGCCCGTGGCGAGGAGGTCTATGGCGCCATCTGTGCCTCCTGCCATCAGGTCGAAGGGCAGGGCATGCTCCCCACTTTCCCGGCCCTGGCCGGTAATGAGCGGCTGATCGATGACCTGGCCTGGCACAGCGATACCGTGATCAACGGGGTCTCCGGCACGGCCATGCCGGCCTTCCGCAGCACCCTCAATCCGGTGGAGCTGGCGGCGGTGCTGACCTATACCCGCAACGCCTGGGGCAATGACACCGGTGATACGGTGCAGCCGGCGCAGATTGCCGAGCAACTGGCCCGCTGAGCGAGGCACCTGCCTCGCCGGACGACGACAAGAACCAGGGAGAATTCCGATGGCATCGAAGCTGCCCAAGCCCCCCCTCGAGCATAGCGCCAGCGGTGCCGGCGCCGCCGCCTCCGAGGCACATGCCGCCCCGCCGAAGGGAATCCTGCGCTGGCTGCTGACCACCAATCACAAGGAGATCGGCAGTCTTTACCTGATCTTCTCGCTGATCATGTTCTTTATCGGTGGCATCTTCGCCCTGGTGGTGCGCCTGGAGCTGTTCCAGCCGGGCCTGCAGTTCGTCGATCCCGAATTCTTCAATCAGATGACCACGATGCATGGCCTGATCATGGTCTTCGCCGCGGTGATGCCGGCCTTCACCGGCCTGGCCAACTGGATGATCCCGCTGCAGATCGGGGCCCCGGACATGGCCCTGCCGCGGCTCAACAACTTCAGCTTCTGGCTGCTGCCGGTGGCCTTTATCCTGCTGCTCTCGACCCTGCTGATGCCCGGCGGCGGGCCCAACTTCGGCTGGACCTTCTATGCGCCCCTTTCCACCACCTATGCGCCGCCGTCCACCACCTTCTTTATCCTGGCCATGCATATCGCCGGGATCAGCTCGATCCTCGGGGCGATCAATATCATCGCCACCATCCTCAATATGCGCGCCCCGGGCATGCGCATGATGGACATGCCGCTGTTCGTCTGGACCTGGCTGATCACCGCCTTCCTGCTGATCGCGGTGATGCCGGTGCTGGCCGGGGTGATCACCATGATGCTGCTGGATATCAACTTCGGCACCAGCTTCTTCGATGCCGCCGGCGGCGGCGACCCGGTGCTCTTCCAGCACCTGTTCTGGTTCTTCGGGCACCCCGAGGTCTATATCATGATCCTGCCGGCCTTCGGCATCGTCTCGGCGATCATCCCCACCTTCGCCCGCAAGCCGCTGTTCGGCTACGCCTCCATGGTCTATGCCACCGCCTCCATCGCCATCCTCTCCTTCCTGGTCTGGGCCCACCATATGTTCGTGGTGGGGCTGCCGCTGGTGGCGGAACTCTTCTTCATGTACACCACCATGCTGATCGCGGTGCCCACCGGGGTGAAGGTATTCAACTGGATCACCACCTTGTTCCAGGGCTCCATCACCTTCGAGACCCCCATGCTCTTCGCCCTGGCCTTCGTGGTGCTCTTCACCATCGGCGGCTTCTCGGGACTGATGCTGGCCATCGCCCCGGCGGATTTCCAGTACCACGACACCTACTTCGTGGTGGCCCATTTCCACTATGTGCTGGTGCCCGGGGCCATCTTCTCGATCATGGCCGGTGTCTACTACTGGCTGCCCAAGTGGACCGGCCACTATCCCAGCGAGACCCTCGGTCGCTGGCACTTCTGGCTGTCGGTGATCGGCGTCAACCTGACCTTCTTCCCCATGCACTTCTCTGGGCTGGCCGGGATGCCAAGGCGCATTCCCGACTATGCCCTGCAGTTCGCCGACTTCAACCTGGTATCGAGCCTGGGGGCCTTCCTGTTCGGTCTCTCCCAGCTGCTCTTCGTGGTGGTGATCGTCAAATGCGTGAGGGGGGGCGAGAAGGCCCCGGCCAAGGCCTGGGAAGGGGCCGAAGACCTGGAGTGGAGCGTGCCCAGTCCGGCGCCGCTGCACACCTTCGAGACGCCGCCCCATGTGACGCCACAACCCCATCCTTGAGCCGATAGCGGCGGGGTGTCCGCCGGGAGGTCGTGATGAGTCCGGTACAGCGCACGGTCAGCCGCACCTTGGTGGTCCTGGTGGCGATGTTCGCTTTCGCCTTCGCCCTGGTGCCCCTCTATGACGTCTTCTGTCGCATTACCGGGCTCAACGGCAAGGTGGACACCACCGCCCAAGCCCTGGTGCACGAGGAGGTGGACGCTTCCCGCTACGTCACCGTGCAACTGGTGACCCGCAGTGGCTCCGGGCTGCCCTGGCGGCTCGAGGTGGAGCAGCGCCAGTTGCGGGTGCACCCCGGGCAGGCGGTGGAGGTGGGCTTCACCTTCGTCAACCAGAGCGAGGCGCCCCAGTGGGGGCGGGCGGTGCCCAGCGTCTCGCCCTCCAACGCCAATCGCCATCTGCGCAAGGTCAGCTGCTTCTGCTTCGAGGAGCAGCGCCTGGAGGCGGGGGAGCGCCTGGAGCTGCCTCTGGTCTTCCAATTGGCCCGAGATCTGCCTCCCGAGGTCAATACCGTGACCCTGGTCTATACCCTGTATCCGGTGGAGCGGGGGGCCTTGGCCCTGACGCCCCGCGATCCTGGCTCTTCGTCCGATGGAGGTGATGCATGAGCGGTGGTAGCTACTATGTGCCGGCAACCAGCAAGTGGCCGATCCTCGGTTCCCTGGCGTTGGCGAAGGAGGTGATGCATGAGCGGTGGTAGCTATTATGTACCGGCGACCAGCAAGTGGCCGATCCTCGGCTCCCTGGCGCTGGGGGTGATGATGATCGGCGCCGGCCTGCTGATGGTGCATGGCCGGGGCGCCCCGGTGCTGGCGCTCGGCCTGCTGGCGGTGATCGCGGTGATGGCCCTGTGGTTCCGGGACGTGGTGCGGGAATCCCGCCAGGGGCTCTATGACGCCCAGATGGATCGCTCCTTCCGCTGGGGCATGGGCTGGTTCATCTTCTCCGAGGTGATGTTCTTCGCCGCCTTCTTCGGGGCGCTCTTCTATGTGCGCACCTTCGCCTTGCCCTGGCTCGATGGCGAGGGGGCCAAGGGAGTGGCGGCGCTGCTGTGGCCCGACTTTACCGCCAGCTGGCCGCTGCTCAATCCACCGGACCCGGCGGTATCCGGGCCCGATGCCGTGCTTAGCCCCTGGCAGCTGCCACTGGTCAATACCCTGATCCTGGTCACCTCCAGTATTACCCTGACCGTGGCCCATGAGGCCCTCAAGGAGGGCTACCGGCGTACCTGCCGCAACTGGCTGGCGGGCACCGTCTTCCTTGGCTTCTGCTTTATCTGCGTGCAGGCGTTCGAGTACTACGAGGCCTATGCGCACTATGGTCTGACCCTGGATGCCGGTATCTACGGCAGCCTCTTCTTCCTGCTCACCGGCTTCCACGGGGTGCATGTCACCGTGGGGGCCATCGTGCTGGCGGTGATCCTGTGGCGTATCCAGCAGGGCCACTTCAGCGGCGACGATCACTTCGGTTTCGAGGCCGCCGCCTGGTACTGGCACTTCGTCGATGTGGTCTGGGTGGGGCTCTTCCTGTTCGTCTATGTCTTCTGAACCGCGGCCGCTGAGCCGATTCAGCCGGCCAGGCCACCGTAGTAGAAACCGTAGAAGAGCAGGGCCAGCAGCACCACGGCGCAGGCGACGCGTAGCTTGAGCGAGACCAGCAGCCGCCGGGAGGCGCCATCATCGCGCAGCAGGAAGCCGGCGCCGGTGGCGAGGCTGGTGAGCATGATCAGGAAAACCAGGGCGATGGCAAATTTCAGCATGGGGCACTCCGTGGGGTCGAGTCATCACAGTTCAAGGAAGCCGCGGGGCGCTGTCAAGCGCCGTCTCTGGTGGGCCTTCTGGCTCCCCTTGGTGGGGCTGGGCGTCGTTCTGGGCGCCTGGCAGTGGCAGCGGGCGGAAGCCAAGACGGCCTATCTGGCCGAGCTGGCGGCAGCGCCGGCACTCGTCGAGCCGAGCCAATCCCCCGCCGACGGGGCCCGTGTGGCCCTAAGCGGTGAATTTCGCGCCGAGGAGACCCTGTTCCTCGATAACCGGGTGCGGCAGGGGCAGGTGGGCGTCGCGGTGCTGACGCCCCTGGTGGATGGGCAGGGGCGCCGCTGGCTGATCCAGCGGGGCTTTATGGCAACCGGCCCCTATCGACTCGACCCCGAGGTCGCCACTCCCGAGGGCCCGGTGACCCTCTCCGGGACCTGGCAGGCGGCAGGGGCGGGTGGCCTCCTGTTCGGTCCCAACCGCGAGGGCCGGCGCCTGCAGCAGATTGATCTTGCCGCCTGGGCGGAGGGTTTCGCCTTTGCGGGCTGGCTCCACCAGGAGGCTGGTGAGGGCGCCCTGGCTCCCTGGTGGAGCGCCAATGTGATGCCACCCCACCGCCACCTCAGCTACGCCGTGCAGTGGTGGGGGCTGGCGCTGGCCGCCCTGATCATCATGCTGCTGGGTGGGCGGCGCCTGAGTGCCCCCGCCATTTCGCCATCCGAAAAGGAGACGCCATGAGTTCCCTGGGTCGCTCGCGTATCAAGTTGCTGCTGCTGATGGCGCTGTTCGCCGCCCCCATGCTCAGCGCCTGGGCCATGGTGACCTGGCGCGTCGGCATCCCCGAGGCGCGCACCGCCCATGGGCAGCTGGCCCCCGAGGTGCCGGCCCTCGGCGCCTGGCCCCTGGCGGGGGCCGTCAGCGCGTCGGAGCGCTGGGTGCTGGCCTTCGATTGCCGCGGCGACTGCGCCGACCAGGCGGATCGCTGGTGGCGATTGCATCGGGCGCTGGGCCGGGAGGCGCCGCGAGTCGAGCGGCTGCGAGTCATCGATGGCGGGGTGGTGCCGGAGCCGACGGCCTTGCCCGGCGAGCGGCTGGCCCGTTGGCGCTCGGCGCCGTCCTGGGGCGAGCCGGGGGCGCTGTGGCTGCTCTCCCCGGAGGGCGAGGTGGTGCTCGGCTACGCCGCCGGCGTGGCGATGCGCGATGTCATGGATGACCTCCAGCACCTGCTCAAGGTCAATCCGGAGCGGGGGGCGGCGTCGAATTGAGCGGCTGCTTTCAACGCGGGTGGCGACGTAAGCTGGATGCATAACAACGAGAAGCTCGAGGGCGCGCCATGACCGAACGCCGACTCCACCTGCTCAAGTGGCTTAGCCTGCTGGGGACCCTGGCGACCCTGGGAGTGATCCTGATCGGGGCCTGGACCCGACTGGTGGATGCCGGTCTGGGATGCCCCGACTGGCCGGGCTGCTATGGGCGCCTGGTGGTACCGGATGCCGCCACCGCCGCGGCGCATACCCCGGAGGCTCCCCTGGAGGCCTTCAAGGCCTGGGTGGAGATGGTGCACCGTTATGTGGCCTCGGCACTGGGACTGCTGGTACTGACCCTGGTGGGGCTGGGTTGGCGGTATCGTCGCCGGCTCGATTATCCCTGGCGTCTCTCCCTGGCCCTGCTCGGGCTGATCCTGCTGCAGGGCGCCTTCGGTGCCTTTACCGTGACCCTCAAGCTCTGGCCCCAGGTGGTCACCCTGCACCTGCTCGGTGGCATCGGGGTGCTGTCGCTCTTCCTGTGGCTGCATCTGCGCCTGCGCGAGCTCGTCGCCACGGGTCGACGCCTGCCTCGCCAGCGGCTCTCGCCGCTGTGGGGCCTGGCGGCGGCGTTGCTGGTGGGGCAGTTGGCCCTCGGCGGCTGGGTCTCCAGCAACTATGCGGGCATCGCCTGCCAGGGCTTTCCTACCTGCAATGGCCAGTGGTGGCCCGCCACGGACTGGAGCGAGGGGTTTCACCTGACCCAGACGGTCGGCCCTAACTACCTGCACGGCCAGCTGCATGCGGACGCCCGCACCGCCATTCACCTGGGCCACCGTCTCGGTGCCCTGGCGCTGGGGCTGGGGCTCTTGCTGCTGGCCTGGCGGGAGTGGCAGCGCCCAGGCCTGCGCCCTTACCTGGCGGGGCTCCTGGGGGTCTATGCCGGCCAGTTCGTGCTCGGGGTTGCCAATGTGCTCTGGTGGTTGCCCCTGGGGCTGGCCCTGGCGCATACCGCCGGGGCGGTCCTGCTGGCCCTGGCCCTGATCCTGGGGGGCTGGCAGGCGAGCCGTGTCGGGATCTTACGGCAAGCGAGTCACGAGGAGGTGGTTCATGCGTAATGCGCTGATGGTGACCGGGGCGTTGGGGCATGCCGGCGCGCCGTGGCGGGACCTGTTGACCCTGTGCAAGCCGCGGGTCGTGCTGGTGATGCTGGTCTGCGCCCTGGTGGGCATGGCCCTGGCCACGCCCTCGCTGCCGTCGCTCTCGGCGGTGGTCAATGGCCTGGTGGGCATCGGCCTGGCGGCGGGTGGGGCGGCCGCCTATAACCATGTGCTGGATCGCAAGCTGGACGCCCTGATGGCACGTACCGCACGGCGCCCCCTGGCGACCCAGCGCTTGTCGACGCCCCTGGCCCTGGCCTGGGCGACCCTGCTGTCGGCGTCGGGCATTGGCCTGCTGCTGTGGCAGGTCAATGCCCTGACCGCCTGGCTGACCCTGGCCTCGCTGATCGGTTATGCGCTCATCTACACCGCCTTCCTCAAGCGTGCCACGCCGCAGAATATCGTCATCGGCGGGGTGGCGGGGGCGGCGCCGCCGCTGCTCGGGTGGACGGCGATCACCGGCAGCCTGGGGCCCGAGCCGCTGCTGCTGATGTTGATCATCTTCGCCTGGACTCCGCCGCACTTCTGGGCCCTGGCCATCCACAAGCGCGACGAGTATGCCCGGGCCGGGGTCCCCATGCTGCCGGTGACCCATGGCGAGGCGTTCACGGGCTTGCAGATCTGGCTCTATGGCTGGTTGACGGTGGTGGTGACCCTGTTGCCCTTCGTGATCGGCATGAGTGGGGCCGTCTACCTGGTGGGGGTGATGGCGCTGAATCTGCGCTTCATGATGTGGAACTTCCGGGTCTGGCGTGGCGAGGACCCGCGGGCGCCCCTGGCCGCCTTCTGGTTCTCGATTCGCTACATCCTCGGCGTCTTCGGGGTGCTGTTGCTGGATCATTACGCCAGCGCACTGCCCTGGTAGGCCGGTGCCGGCCCTGCAATGCCAGACGCCGCCCGCGGGCGGCGTCTGGCGTTATGGCCGTGGCGACAGGGTCACCAGAACCAGCTCACCAGCAGATAGGCCATCAGGGTCACCACCAGGGTGCTCATGACGTTGAGCATAAAGCCGGCGCGGATCATCGACTGGATCTTCATATGGCCGGTGGCGAAGACGATGGCGTTGGGCGGCGTGGCCACCGGCATCATGAAGGCGCAGCTGGCGGCGATGGCGGCGGGCACCGTGATCAGCAGGGGAGAGATATCCAGCGACAGTGCCAGGGCGCCGAGCAGGGGCAGGAAGGCCGCGGCGGTGGCAGTATTCGAGGTCACCTCGGTGAGGAAGATGATCACCAGCACCACGATGCCGACCAGGGCCAGCAGCGGCAGTACCCCGAACAGCGAGAGCTGCTCGGCGATCCACTCGGCGAGGCCCGACTGGCTGATGGCCCCGGCCAGGGCCAGGCCGCCGCCGAACAGCAGCAGGATGCCCCAGGGCAGGGTCTTGGCGGCGTCCCAGTCCAGCAGGCGCTCCCCCACGCCACGGCCGCTGGGAATCAGGAACAGCAGCAGGCCGGCGGCGATGGCGATACCGGTATCGCTGAGCCAGTCGAGGCCCAGGTCATTGAGCAGGGGGCGTGCCACCCAGGCCAGGGCGGCCAGCAGGAAGACGATGCCGACCCGTCGCTCCGCCGGCGTCAGGGCGCCCAGCTGGGTCAGCTCGTCGCGGATCATCTGGCCGCCATCGTCACCGTGCTTCAGGGCGAAGCCGCCACGGCCGAGCCACCACCAGGCCAGGAACATCATCACCATGCTGATCGGCAGGCCGATCACCATCCACTGGGCGAAGCCCACGTCGATGCCACGGGATTCGGCGAGGTAGCCGGCCAGCAGGGCATTGGGCGGGGTGCCGATCAGGGTGGCCACGCCACCGATGCTGGCGGAGTAGGCGATGGCCAGCAGCAGGGCGGTGGCATAGCGGGCCAGCTCCTTGGGGTCGTTGTCCTGCCCCAGCAGGCTCACCACCGACATGCCGATGGGCAACATCATGATGGCGGTAGCGGTATTCGAGACCCACATGCTGAGGAAGCCGGTAGCGATCATGAAACCGGCGATCTGGCGGCGTGGCTGGTGGCCCACCACCCGCAGCACATGCAGGGCGATGCGCCGGTGCAGCTCCCAGCGCTGCATGGCGATCCCCAGCAGGAAGCCCCCCAGGAAGAGGTAGATGATGGGGTTGGCATAACTGCTGCTGACCTGCCCCATGGGGGCGATGCCCAGTGCCGGTACCAGCAGCAGGGGGAGCAAGGAGGTAGCGGGGATCGGAATCGCCTCGGTGGACCACCAGGTAGCCATCAGCAGTCCCAGGCCGGCACATAGCCAGGCGCTATCGCTCATGCCGGCGGGGGCCGGAAAGATCAGGGCCACGAGCAACCAGGCCGGCCCCAGCCAGAGGCCGATGCGGGCGGCTGGCCCCGGTGGCTGAGAAGGCTCGGTGACGGTGGGGTGAGGCGTCTGCACAGACTTGGCCATGACATATCCTTATATGAGCTGGCGATTTGCGGCGCATTGTACGAGTCGGCCCCGAGGCCTGCCAGCCCTGTCGACGCTATCGAACCGGCCTGGGCCGGGCTCTGATGGCGATTCGCCAGGGGCTTGCCGCTGCGGGGCTCTGCCGTTAGGGTAGCGGCTCGACAAGGGAGGAGTGCCCATGACATCCAGCGAATGGCTCCCGCGACCCCGGCTTCGTGCGCTCTGCGCCCAGGCCGGCGAGACGATCCTGGCGGTTCGTGCCCGCGGCGACTGGGAGCAGCGGCAGAAGGCCGATGCCAGTCCGGTCACCGCCGCCGATCGGGCCGCCCACGACTGCCTGGTGGCGGGGCTGGCATCCCTGACCCCGGAGGTGCCGGTGCTCTCCGAGGAGGCGGTGGTGCCCTGGGAGGCGCGCCGCCGCTGGACGCGCTACTGGCTGGTGGACCCGCTGGACGGGACCCGGGAGTTCATCGAGGGCTTCGATGACTTCACCGTCAACCTGGCCCTGGTGGAGGCGGGCCGGGTGCGTTATGGGGTGGTGCATGCCCCGGTGACCGGAACGACCTGGGAGGGTGGTCTCGGCCTGGGGGCCTGGCGCTGGCAGGCCGGCCATGGCGAGGCGATCAGGGTGGCCCCCCAGTGGCCGCCGCGAGTGGTGGCCAGTCGTGCCCACCTGGATGCGCACACCGAGGCCTGGCTGCGGCGCTTTCCCGAGGCTCGACTGTTGCGCTATGGCAGTTCGGTAAAGTTCTGCCGCATCGCCGAGGGGGCGGCGGATCTCTACCCGCGCTTCGCGCCCACCAGCGAGTGGGACACAGCTGCCGCTCAAGGGGTGCTGGAGGGGGCAGGGGGGGCCGTGCTGGAGGCCCGGACGTTGGTCCCCCTGGGGTACAACCGAGGGGAATCGCTGCGTAACCCCGACTTTATCGCCAGTGGTGACCCCCAGGGCCGTTGGCGCGAGATGGCGGAATAGTCGATCTTGCTTGATATCTTGTATAAGTCTTGTATCGTTAAGAGGTGGTCCAGCGTGACGCTCGACACCGATTAGAGAGGTCTTTCCATGAGTACACCCCTGGCCCTCGCACTGGCCGCGCTGGCATTGATCATCATCGCCGGCCTGTCGGGTTATGCCTGGAGCCTGTGGCGTGAGGTCAAGCGCCGGGAGGCATTCCGCGCCGAAGAGATTCGCCGCGCCCACGAGCAGTGCCTCGAGGGGCTGGGTGCCGTGGCGCAGGCCATGCTGAGCGAACAGGTGGATATCACCGAGGGCTCGCTGCGTTGCAAGGTGATGCTGGAGATCATCGACCCCCGGCTGATCGAACGCGACGATTTCCGGGTCTTCGGCGAGGTGCATGCGCGAACCGCGCACCTGCATACCCATTCGGCACGCCAGGCGCTCTCTCCCCGGGAGCGATTCAAGGAAGACAAGGAGCGCCTGGCGGTAGAGGATGAGCTAAAGCCCTCTGCCCTGGTTGCCGCCCAGGCGGTGCTGGAGTTCAAGCAGCGTTGGCCTCAAAGCTTGCATTGAATGTGCATCGCCACTTGGCAGTCAAGGGGCGCCATGAGATGATAAATCATGCGTATAAGCACTGGCCGATCTAGTGCCGATGTGTTTACTTTGCAAAGGAATGCTGCGCGGTTGCGGCTTCCCTTTTCGGGTTCTCGTCACTGCTTTCGGGAATTCGTCTTGTGCGTCACGTGACGACTAGCACTGCGTCAAAGAAGGAGTCTTAATATGAAAAAAGCAACGACTGGTCTGCTGCTCGGTTCCGCCCTGGCCCTCGGCCTCTCCGGCTGTGCCACCCCCAACACGACCCCCTCCTCCGATCGTCCCTGGTACCAGCAGCCCGTGGTCTGCGGTATCGCCGGCGGCCTGATCGGTGGCAGCATCGGTTACGCCACCAGCGGTAGCTCCGATGAGGAGCGTGGCGCCGCCATCGGTGCCGGTACCGGCGCCGCCATCGGCGGCCTGCTGTGTGCCGATCGCACCCCCGAGCCGGTGGCCGAGCCCGCCCCGATGCCCGAGCCCGCCCCGGAACCCGAAGTGCCGGAATTCGAGCCGGTGGTGCTGTCCAGCGAAGTCAACTTCGCCTTCGACTCCGCCGAGCTGACCCCGGCCGCCCGCCACACTCTGGACGACGTGGCTCTGCGTCTGACGCGCAGCAGCCCGGACGTGCGCGTGCATATCGCCGGCCACACCGACTCCACGGGTTCCGCCCAGTACAACCAGGGCCTGTCCCAGCGTCGTGCCGACTCCGTGCGTGATTACCTGATCTCCCGTGGTGTCGAGGGCAGCCGCCTGGTGGCCCGCGGCTTCGGTGAGGAGCGCCCGGTGGCCAGCAATGCCACCGACGCCGGCCGCGCCGAGAACCGTCGTGTCGAGCTGGATGTGCTGAACTAAGCACGTCGCTTTCGCCGCGATCTCAGGGGTGCCTTCGGGCACCCCTGTTTCGTTGGGGCCATGGCGCGAGCCTATCCAGATCTGCTAAAGTCTCTGCTCTTCGAGTCCTCGGTGCTACCGGTAGCTTCGGTCGGCCGTCGCCCTTGGTTGGGGCGCCCCGGTGGCTCGAATGCCCCCTTCATTTTCTGACCTGCGACACGTGAGCCCTGGTATGGCCCACCACTGCGCGTTAAGGATAAGCAATGCCCATCGTTACTCTGCCCGACGGCACCCAGAAATCCTTCGATGCCCCCCTCACGGTGATGGAACTCGCCGAGTCCATCGGCCCCGGCCTGGCCAAGGCCTGCGTGGCCGGCAAGATCGACGGCGTGGCCGTGGATGCCGCCGATGTGATCGACCATGACGCCGAGGTGGCGATCCTGACCGCCCGCGATGCCGAAGGGCTGGAAGTGATTCGTCACTCCTGTGCCCACCTGATCGGGCATGCCGTCAAGCAGCTCTACCCCGAGGCCAAGATGGCCATCGGCCCGGTGATCGACGACGGCTTCTACTATGACGTGGATTTCGGCCGCTCGGTGACACCGGAGGACCTCGAGGCCATCGAGCAGCGCATGAAGGCGCTGATCGATACCGGCTACGATGTGGTGCGCGAGTACGTGGATCGCGACAAGGCGATGCTCACCTTCCTGCATCGCGACGAGCCCTACAAACAGGAGATCGTCCGCGAGATTCCCGAAGGCGAGACCATCCGCCTCTATCACCACGAAGAGTACACCGACATGTGTCGGGGGCCCCATGTGCCCAACACCCGGCACCTCAAGTCGTTCAAGCTGACCAAGCTGGCCGGCGCCTACTGGCGGGGCGATGCCTCCAAGCCGATGCTGACGCGCATCTACGGCACCGCCTGGGGCGACAAGAAGGCGCTCAAGGCCTACCTCAAGCGCCTCGAGGAGGCGGAGAAGCGCGATCACCGCAAGCTGGCCAAGAAGCTCGACCTCTTCCACCTCCAGGAAGAGGCACCGGGGATGGTCTTCTGGCACCCCAATGGCTGGACCATGTACCAGGCGCTGGAGCAGTACATGCGCCGGGTGCAGATCGCCAACGGTTACCAGGAGATCAAGACCCCCCAGGTGGTGGACCTCTCCCTGTGGAAGAAGTCGGGACACTGGGGGCACTACAGCGAGCTGATGTTCACCACCGAGTCGGAGAAGCGCGACTATGCGGTGAAGCCGATGAACTGCCCCTGCCACGTCCAGGTGTTCAACCAGGGCCTGAAGAGCTACCGGGACCTGCCGCTGCGCCTGGCGGAGTTCGGCAGCTGTCACCGCAACGAGCCCTCCGGGGCCCTGCACGGCCTGATGCGGGTGCGTGGCTTCACCCAGGACGATGCGCATATCTTCTGTACCGAGGGGCAGATCCAGGCCGAGGCCGAGGCCTTCATCGCCCTGACTCTCGAGGTCTACCGGGAGCTCGGCTTCGAGGACGTGGAGCTCAAGCTCTCCACGCGGCCCGACGACTTCCTGGGTGAGCCGGAAATGTGGGATCGCGCCGAGGCGGGCCTCGAGGCCGCCCTCGACAGCACCGGCCTCGCCTGGGAGCTGCAGCCGGGGGAAGGGGCCTTCTACGGGCCCAAGATCGAATTCTCCCTGCGTGACTGCCTCAATCGGGTCTGGCAGTGCGGCACCCTGCAGCTCGACTTCAACCTGCCGGGGCGCCTCGGTGCCCAGTACGTGGACGAGGAGGGGGCGCGCCAGACGCCGGTCATGCTGCACCGGGCCATCCTCGGTTCCTTCGAGCGCTTCCTGGGCATCCTGATCGAACACTACGCCGGCGCCATGCCGCTGTGGCTGGCGCCCCAGCAGGTGGCGATCCTCAATATCACCGATGCCCAGCGTGATTATGTGCTCGATCTCGAGCGGCGGCTGCAGAAAATCGGCGCCCGGGCCAAGGCGGACTTGAGGAACGAGAAGATCGGCTTTAAAATCCGGGAGCATACGTTGCAGAAGGTCCCCTACCTCTTGGTGGTGGGGGATAAGGAAGTCGAATCCGGCGCTGTTGCCGTGCGTACCCGCAGTGGCGAGGATCTCGGCAGCATAAAGGTCGATGACCTGCTCGCTCGGCTGACCGCCGAGGGGTTATAATGACAACGTCACTCAGAACGGAGATTTAGCGATCAAGCGTAATAATCAGCGAGGGCGCGTCCAGGACAAGCGTCCGCCAATGAACGAGCGTATCACCGAAGACCAGGTTCGCCTCATCGATGCCGATGGCGAACAGCTGGGCATCGTCTCTACCCAGGAAGCCCTGGAGAAGGCCGAAGCCGCGGGTCTCGACCTCGTACAGATCTCCAATGCCGACCCCATCGTCTGCAAGATCATGGACTACGGCAAGTTCGTCTTCGAGCAGAAGAAGCAGAAGGCGGCGCAGAAGAAGAAGACCAAGCAGATCCAGGTCAAGGAGGTCAAGTTCCGACCCGGGACCGACGAGGGCGACTATCAGGTGAAGCTGAAGAACCTGACTCGCTTCCTCGAAGGGGGCGACAAGGGGAAAGTCACCCTGCGCTTCCGGGGACGTGAAATGGCCCACCAGGACATCGGCCGCAAGCTGATGGAGCGGATCGCCGCCGATCTCGAGGAGATCGGTAGCGTGGAGTCCTTCCCCAAGATGGAAGGGCGCCAGATGATCATGATTCTTGCTCCCAAGAAGAAGTGATCGTCGACAAGAAGTGATCCATGGGCAAGTCAACGGGCCCTCGCTTTCCCCGGAAGGCGAGGGCAGGCCTTGGGTTTTCTGAAAAATTTCGAGCGGAGTTGTCCCTCATGCCGAAGATCAAGAGCAACAGCGGCGCTGCCAAGCGCTTCAAGAAGACCGCCAATGGCTTCAAGCACAAGCAGTCGTTCCGTAGCCACATCCTGACCAAGAAGTCCACCAAGCGTAAGCGTCAGCTGCGTGGGATGAAGCAGATCCACGACGCCGATAAGGCCCTGATTCAGCGCATGCTGCCGAATCTGTAAGCCCTTTTGGTCGACCATTTCTAACGTCAGGAGAAAGCCATGACTCGTGTCAAGCGTGGTGTCGTCGCACGTCGCCGTCACAAGAAGATTCTGAAGCAGGCCAAGGGTTACTACGGTGCCCGTTCGCGGGTCTTCCGCGTCGCCAAGCAGGCCGTCATCAAGGCCGGTCAGTACGCCTACCGCGACCGTCGTCAGCGCAAGCGTCAGTTCCGTGCCCTGTGGATCGCGCGTATCAACGCCGCATCCCGTCAGAACGGCCTGTCCTACAGCCGCTTCATCGCCGGCCTGAAGAAGGCGGGCATCGAGATCGACCGTAAGGTCCTGGCCGATCTCGCGGTTCACGAAAAAGCCGCCTTTGCCGCCATCGTCGAGAAGGCCAAGGCTGCCCAGTAAGTGTGACCGACCCACAGGAGCGCCTCGCCAGACCGGCGGGGTGCCTCCTGCGAAGGTTCCAGGGGAAGAGCAGCCGCTCTTCCCCTGTTTTTTTATCTGACCGCCATGGGGTCGATGCCGTGGCGGCACATTCGGAGCGCAACGGATGGATCATCTTCCCACTCTGGTCGCCGAGGCCCGCCGCGCCATCGAGCAGGCCGATACTGTCCAGGCCCTGGATGAGGTGCGGGTGCACTACCTGGGCAAGAAGGGTGAGATCACCGCCCTGCTCAAGGGCCTCGGCAAGCTCTCCGCCGAGGAGCGCCCGGCGGCGGGCGAGCGCATCAACCAGGCCAAGCAGACGCTGGCCGGCGAGCTGGAGTCACGCAAGGCGAGCCTGGAGAAGGCCGCCCTCGACGCGCGGCTGGCGGCGGAGCGCCTGGACGTGACCCTGCCCGGGCGGGGGCAGCCCCAGGGCAGCCTGCACCCGGTGACTCGCACCCTGGAGCGCATCGAGGGGCTCTTTACCCGCATCGGCTACGACGTGGCCGTGGGGCCGGAGATCGAAGACGATTACCATAACTTCGAGGCCCTCAATATTCCCGCCCATCACCCGGCGCGGGGCATGGCGGACACCTTCTATTTCGATGCCACCCGACTGCTGCGGACCCATACCTCGCCGGTCCAGGTGCGCACCATGAAGGAGGGCAAGCTGCCGATCCGCATCGTCTGCCCGGGGCGGGTCTATCGCAGCGACTCGGACCTGACCCACACGCCCATGTTCCATCAGGTGGAAGGCCTGCTGGTGGACGAGGACGTCAGCTTCGCCGACCTCAAGGGCACCATCGAGGATTTCCTCCACGCCTTCTTCGAGCGCGACGATCTCTCGGTGCGCTTCCGTCCCTCCTATTTCCCCTTCACCGAGCCCTCCGCCGAGGTGGATATCCAGTGCGTGATGTGCAGCGGCGAGGGTTGCCGGGTCTGCGGTCACAGCGGCTGGCTGGAAGTGATGGGCTGCGGCATGGTGCATCCGGAGGTGTTCCGTCACTCCGGCATCGATGCCGAGCGCTACACCGGCTTCGCCTTCGGCATGGGCGCCGAGCGCCTGGCCATGCTGCGCTACGGGGTCAATGACCTGCGGCTGTTCTTCGACAACGACCTGCGCTTCCTGCGCCAGTTCGCCTGATAACCCGGACCGCTCAACACAGGATTCGTCATGAAATTTTCCGAACAGTGGCTGCGCGAGTGGGTCTCTCCCAGCGTGGCGACCCAGGCACTGGCCGATCAGATCACCATGGCCGGCCTGGAGGTGGATGCCGTGGAGCCGGTGGCGCCGGCCTTCTCCGGCGTGGTGGTGGCCGAGGTCATCGAGAAGAGCCAGCATCCGGATGCCGACAAGCTCAATGTCTGTCAGGTCAATGACGGTGGCGAGGCCCCGGTGCAGGTGGTGTGTGGGGCCCCCAATGTGGCCGCCGGCCAGAAGATCGCCTTCGCCCGGGTCGGTGCGCTGCTGCCCGGCGACTTCAAGATCAAGAAGGCCAAGCTACGCGGCCAGGCCTCACACGGCATGATCTGCTCCGCCTCCGAGCTGGGCCTGGCCGAGGAGACTTCCGCGGGGATTCTGGTGCTGCCCGCGGATGCCCCGGTGGGCGAGGACTTTCGCGCCTACATGGGCCTCGACGATCACGCCATCGAGGTGGACCTGACGCCCAACCGGGGCGACTGCCTGAGCCTCCAGGGCCTGGCCCGGGAGGTCGGCGTCCTCAACCGCCTGCCGGTGGTGGGACCCGCCGAGGCGCCGGTGGCCGCGACCCACGAGGCGACCTTTCCGGTCGCGGTGAGCGACCCCGAGCGCTGCCCCCGCTACCTGGGCCGGCTGATCCAGGGCGTCGACGTCGGCGCGCCGACCCCGCTATGGATGGTCGAACGACTGCGGCGTAGCGGCCTGCGCAGCATCGATGCGGTGGTGGATATCACCAACTACGTGATGCTCGAGCTGGGCCAGCCCCTGCACGCCTTCGATCGTGCCAATCTCCATGAGGGGATCCAGGTGCGTCTGGCCCGGGAGGGCGAGCGCCTGGTGCTGCTGGATGGCCAGGAGATCACCCTGCGCGCCGAGACCCTGGTGATCGCCGACGGTCGCGGCCCCCTGGCCATCGCCGGAGTGATGGGCGGCGAGCACTCCGGCGTCAATGCCGAGACCCGGGACATCTTCCTGGAGTCGGCCTTCTTCACCCAGCTGGCGGTGGCCGGCCAGGCGCGCTCCTACGGCCTGCACACCGATGCCTCCCACCGCTTCGAGCGGGGCGTCGATCCGACCCTGGCCCGACGCGCCATGGAGCGGGCGACCCAGTTACTGCTGGAGATCGTCGGCGGCGAGCCGGGCCCGGTGGTGGAGGCGGCGAGCCCCGCCCATCTGCCCGCCGAGCGCCGCGTGATCCTGCGCAAGGCGCGCCTCGCCCAGGCCCTGGGTCTCGAACTCGATGATGCCGAGGTGGCGGAGATCCTGACCCGGCTGGGCCTGGCGGTGGATGCCGTCGAATCGGGCTGGGAGGCCGAAGTCCCCTCCTGGCGCTTCGATCTCGCCATCGAGGAGGACCTGATCGAGGAGGTGGCGCGGATCTACGGTTACAACCGCCTGCCGGTGCGTCGCCCGGCGGCACGCCTGGCGCTGCGTCCCGATGGCGAGAGCCGCCAGCCGCTGGCCCGCCTGCGTCGCCAGCTGGTGGCCCGGGGCTACCAGGAGGCGATCACCTACAGCTTCGTGGCCCCGGAGCTGCAGGCGACCCTGCTCCCCGAGGCGGTCTCGCCGCGCCTGGCCAACCCCATCTCCAGCGACATGGCGGTGATGCGGGCGAGCCTCTTCCCGGGCCTGATCAAGGCCTTCGAGCATAACCTCAACCGCCAGCAGAATCGGGTGCGGCTGTTCGAGAGCGGTCTGGTGTTCCGTGGCGAGCTGGACGACCTGCACCAGATCCCCATGCTGGGTGGCCTGGTCAGCGGCAGTCGTGACCCGGAAGGCTGGTGTGGCGCCAAGGAGAAGGTCGATTTCTTCGATCTCAAGGGTGACCTGGAGAGCCTGCTGGCCCTCGGCGGCGAGCCCGAGGCGTGGCGCTTCGAGCCGGCCACCCATAGCGCCCTGCACCCGGGCCAGAGCGCGCGGCTCCTGCATCGCGGCGAGGAGGCCGGCTGGATCGGCACCCTGCATCCCGCGGCCAAGGCAAGCCTGGGCCTCAAGGCGGATGCGGTCCTCTTCGAGGTGCGTCTCGACGCCCTGACCCACGGCAAGCTGCCGGCCTTCGCGCCGCTCTCCCGCTACCCGGAGGTGCGCCGCGATCTGGCCTTCCTGGTGGCCGATGACCTGCCGATCCAGGCGCTGCTCGACTGCCTGCGCGAGCAGGCCGGCGACTGGCTCCAGGAACTGCGGCTGTTCGATGTCTACCAGGGGCAGGGGGTCGAGCCGGGCCACAAGAGTGTCGCCCTGGGCTTGACCTGGCAGCATCCTTCGCGCACGCTGAATGATGATGAAATCAATCAGTTAGTCGATGCGATCGTGGCCGAGTCCGGGTCGCGCTTCGGCGCCAGGCTGCGAGGCTGACGCCGATGGACACGGAGCGAGGGCGCGACGTCCAGCACGAGGGAGTGACCATGGGAGCATTGACCAAGGCGGAGCTCGCCGAACACCTGCACGTGGAGCTGGGGCTCTCCAAGCGGGATGCCAAGGCGATGGTGGAGACCTTCTTCGAGGAGATCCGCGGTTGCCTGCGGGAGAACGAGCAGGTCAAGCTGTCGGGGTTCGGCAACTTCGACCTGCGCGACAAGCGGGAACGACCGGGTCGCAACCCCAAGACCGGGGAGGAGATTCCCATCTCGGCGCGACGGGTGGTGACCTTCCGCCCGGGGCAGAAGCTCAAGAGCCGCGTGGGTGGCTTCGAGGGTACCCCCGACGTCTGATGCACTGACTCCGTTCACGACGAGGCCCCGGCAGCGCAAGCTGCCGGGGCCTCGTCGTCTAGGGAGTAGGTGGCCTAGACGATACCGCCTCCCTCCATCAGGTAAGTGATGATCACCTTGAAGAGATACCCCATCATGCCGGCGCCCAGCACGATAAACAGCATGAGGGTGCCGAACTTGCCGGCCTTGGAGCGGCGTGACAGATCCCAGATGATAAAGGTCATGAAGAGGATCAGGGTGCCGATCATGATCGGCGTGATCCAGGCCTCGAAGGTCTCCAGCATAGTGCCTCCCGGCGGCAAATAAGGCGCATTTTACCGCTCTCGCCGCGGGCATTCAGCGTCGCAGGCGCGACGCAATGCCGCAGCGAGAAGCGAGCCTTCCTTGATCTGGGTGCTGGACAGCGACTCACCCCTTCGGTGGATTCGGTCTCGGCCGCGGCTATGGTAATATCCGAGCAAATTCC
Source organism: Halomonas sp. 328 (assembly GCF_015645095.1). GTDB lineage: Bacteria > Pseudomonadota > Gammaproteobacteria > Pseudomonadales > Halomonadaceae > Bisbaumannia. The sequence goes on along the minus strand of NZ_JADOTW010000008.1, from coordinate 52,792 downwards.
TCAAGCAAAGCAAGCCCATGCCCACGCTCAAGATCTTCGTCGGAACCATGTATGGCGGCGCCCTGGACGTCGCCGAGCAGCTCAAGCCGCTCTTCGAACAGGCCGGATATCAGGTGACCGTGCTGGAGCAGGCCAGTCTGGCCGATCTGGTCGATGACAGGCCCGATCTGGCGCTGTTCTGTGTCTCCACCACCGGCAGTGGCGACTTCCCCGGCAATATCGTCCCCCTGGTGAGGGAGCTCGAGGAGCAGAGCCCCGGCCTGGTGGGACTGCGCTACGGGGTGATCGCCCTCGGCGACAGCTCCTACGTCGATACCTTCTGCGGTGCTGGTCGGAGTCTGGATGCGCTGCTGGCCGACCAGGGGGCCAGCCGCCTCGGCGAGCGGCTGGAGGTGGACGCCATGGAGACCTTCATGGCCGACGATGCGGCCCTGCCCTGGGCCGAGGCGTGGATCGCCGAGCAGCAACTGCAGGAGGCCTGATGCTGGCCACTCCCAATCCCGAACGTCTCAGTATCCTGGTGGGGCTGCTCGCCGCCATGCTGGGTACCCTGCCGCGCTACCTGCAGGGCGGGCACCGCTCGCAGCTACTGCTGCTCTCCCTGGCCGCCGCGGTGGTGGCCGTCGTGGCGCTGAGCCACTGGCGTCTGCTGGCCGTCGAGGCCCGACGCGAAGTGCCCGGATTGCTGCGTCGCCTGGCCTACGGGCTGGGCACCGGCCTGGCGCTGATGACCGCCTGGTATGCCCTGGCCTCCGCCTGGGTCGGTTGGCAGCAGTTGCTCTCCCACGGCCTGACCCTGGGCCTGCTGCTGCATGTGATGGGGCTCTGGTGGAAGCGCGAGGGCGCCTGATCCACGAAAAGGCGCCAGGAGCCTCGTCCGGCTCCTGGCGCCTCCTGTCTTCTCTTCCCTCTTCTTTTCTTACCCCAGCGTATAGCAGGGCACGTAGTCGCCGCTGAGCTTCATGCGGCCCTGGCCGACGAAGGAGGTCAACAGCTCGTCCAGGCGACGCATCAGCTCGGGTTCGGCGCTGAGACGGAAGGGGCCTTTGGCCTCGATGGCCCGCACGCCCTTGTCCTTCACGTTGCCGGCGACGATGCCCGAGAAGGCGCGACGCAGGTTGGCAGCCAGCTCATGGACCGGTAGGTCGCGGTTGAGGGCCAGGCTCGCCATGGCCTCGTGGGTGGGTTCGAAGGGGGCCTGGAAGTCGCGGTCGATGGTCAGGCGCCAGTTGTAGTAGAAGGCGTCCTGCTGTTCGCGACGGAAGGCGGTGACCTCGTCGATGCCGCGGCGCATGGCCCGAGCCACGCCGGTCGGGTCGTCGATCAGGATCTGGTAGCGGCTGCGCGCCTCCTCGCCCAGGGTATAGGCGAGGAATTCATCGATGCGGGCGAAGTAGTCGGCGCTGTTGGCCGGCCCGGTGAAGACCACCGGGAAGGGGATCTCCCGGTTATCGGGGTGCAGCAGGATGCCCAGCAGATAGAGGATCTCTTCGGCGGTGCCCACCCCGCCCGGGAACACCAGGATGCCGTGACCGACCCGCACGAAGGCCTCCAGGCGCTTCTCGATGTCCGGCATGATCACCAGCTCGTTGACGATGGGGTTGGGCGATTCGGCGGCGATGATGCCCGGCTCCGAGATCCCCAGGTAGCGGCCCTCCTTGCGGCGCTGCTTGGCATGGGCCACATTGGCGCCCTTCATGGGGCCCTTCATGGCGCCAGGGCCGCAGCCGGTACAGATGTCCATGTCGCGCAGGCCCAGGTGGTAGCCCACGTCCTTGGTGTACTCGTACTCCTCGCGACTGATGGAGTGGCCGCCCCAGCAGACCACCAGGCTGGGGTCGCGCCCCGGCTTGAGGGCGCCGGCCTTGCGCAGGATATGGAAGACCGCATTGGTGGTCCCCTCGCCGGTGGAGAGGTCGAAGCGGCGCTGGGTCTGGATCTCGTTGTAGACGTAGACCACGTCCCGCAGCACGGCGGAGAGCAGCTCGCGGATGCCGCGAATCATCTTGCCGTCGACGAAGGCTTCGGCCGGGGCATGGGTCAGCTTGAGGCGGATGCCACGATCCTCCTGGAGCACCTCGATATCGAAGTCGCGGTAGGTCTCCATCACGGCGCGGCCATCGTCGGTGGGGTTGCCGCAGTTGAGGACCGCCAGGGCACAGCAGCGCAGCAGGTCGTGCAGGCCGGCGGAGGAGGTGTCACGCAGGCGGTTGACCTCGGCCTGGGAGAGGACCTCCAGGCTGCCTTCCGGGGAGATGGTGGCGGAGATGGTGTCGGGCATGGCGGCTTCCTTGTCTGAGGGCGGCGCCGCGGGTTGCGACGCCTGCCGAAGGCGCTAACGATCTTTTCGAATGGTATCACGGGCTTCGCGCCTGAATTCAACCAATAAGCGCAGCGCTGCCAGCGGGCATCACTTCTGGTAGAATCGGCGTTTGCTGTCGTGCCTTTTCCCTTGGTTTAAGCGGCCCCGCCCCATGTTCAATGCGCTCTATTTTCGTACCTTTATCACCCTGGTGGAGACCGGCAGCTTCACCCAGACGGCGCGCCGCCTGGAGATGACCCAGCCGGGGGTCAGTCAACATGTGCGCAAGCTGGAGCAGTATCTGCAGAAGCCGCTGCTCAACCGCCACGGGCGGCGCTTTACCCTGACCGAGGCGGGGCGGCGTACCTATGACTATGCGGTCAAGCTGTTCGCCGAACACGAGCATTTCTGCCACTCCCTGGACGACGAGTCGCTGGATTCCGGCGAATGTCGCCTGGCCTCGCCGGGCAGTGTGGGGTTGATGTTCTACCCCTTTATCCTCGGCTATCAGCAGATGCATACCGGGCTGACGGTCAACTACAGCTTCGCCTTCAACAGCGAGATCGTCGCCGATGTGTTGGCCGGTCGCCACGACCTGGGGATCGTCACCGAGCCGGTGCGTCATCCGGAGCTCAATTGCGAGCTCTGGCATCAGGAGCCGCTGTGCCTGGTGGTGCCGGCGGATTTCATCGGCACCGGCTGGACCGACCTGGTGGCCCTGGGCTTCGTCAACTATTCCGACGGCCTGCAGCACGCCACCCAGTTGCTGCGCGCCAATTTTCCGGACGAGTTTCGCTCCATGAGTCGCTGTCCCCGGCAGGGCTTCACCAACGAGGTCTCCATGGTGATGGATGCGGTGGCCCGGGGCCTGGGCTTCAGCGTGGTATCGCGGCTGGTGCTGGAGACCTCGCCCTGGCAGCGCCAGGTCAAGGAGCTGAGCCTGCCCCAGGTGGTCCACGAGACCCTCTACCTGGTGACCCACTCCAGCACCGAGCTGCCGCGGCGCTATCGACGGCTGCTCGAGGAGTTCCGCGAGCAGCGTCGCCACGACCTCTACGGTTATTCCGAGGCCGGCGACTGAGGTCGGGCCGGGCGTGGTGATCCCCGGCGCCAACCTGGTCGACGATGCACCAAACCAGCGAGCCCCGCCAGATGGCGGGGCTCGCTGGTTTCGGTCCGCCGTGGCGGCGGGGCGCGATCACTCGCGATAGCTATCGATACTCGGACAGGTACAGATCAGGTGACGGTCGCCATGGACGTTGTCCACTCGGTTGGCCGCCGGCCAGTACTTGCCGGCCTTCACCGCCTCGGAGGGGAAGGCGCCCAGCTCGCGGGAGTAGGGCCGCTCCCAGTGGCCATCAATCAGATCCGCCTGGGTATGGGGGGCTCGCACCAGGGGGTTGTCGTCCAGCGGCCACTCGCCGGACTCGACCCGGGCGATCTCCTCGCGGATCGCGATCATGGCGTCGCAGAAGCGATCGATCTCGTAGAGCGACTCCGACTCGGTGGGCTCCACCATCAGGGTGCCGGGCACCGGGAAGGACATGGTGGGGGCATGGAAGCCGTAGTCCATCAGGCGCTTGGCGATATCCTCCTCGCTGATGCCGGAGGCCTCCTTGAGGGGACGGATATCGATGATGCACTCGTGGGCCACGGTGCCGTTGCGGCCGCGGTAGAGCACCGGGTAGTGCTCGCCCAGGCGCTTGGCGATGTAGTTGGCGTTGAGGATCGCCAGCTCGGTGGCCTGACGCAGGCCACGGGCGCCCATCATCTTGATGTAGGCCCAGGAGATCGGCAGGATCGAGGCGCTGCCGAAGGCCGCCGCCGAGACGGCGCCGCAGTCGGCCTCGACACCGGGCAGCGGGGTCACCACATGGTTGGAGACGTAGGGGGCCAGGTGCGCCTTGACACCGATGGGACCCATGCCGGGGCCGCCGCCACCGTGGGGAATGCAGAAGGTCTTGTGCAGGTTGAGGTGGGAGACGTCGCCGCCGAAGTCGCCGGGGCGCGCCAGGCCCACCTGGGCATTCATGTTGGCGCCGTCGATATAGACCTGGCCACCATGCCGGTGAACGATCTCGCAGGCCTCCCGCACGCCCTCCTCGAAGACCCCGTGGGTGGAGGGGTAGGTGAGCATGATCGCCGAGAGGGCCTCGCTGTGTTGCTCGGCCTTGGCGCGCAGGTCGGCCAGGTCGATATTGCCGTCGGCGTCGCACTCCACCACCACCACCTTCATCTGGGCCATGGCCGCGGAGGCGGGGTTGGTGCCGTGGGCGGAGCTGGGGATCAGGCAGACGTCCCGGTGTCCCTGGCCCTGGGCCGCCTGGTAGCGGCGGATCGCCACCAGGCCGGCGTATTCGCCCTGGGCGCCGGAGTTGGGCTGCATGGAGATATGGTCGTAGCCGGTGATCTCCACCAGGAAGGCGGCCAGCTCGCCGATCATCTGCAGGTAGCCGGCGGTCTGGTCCTTGGGCGCGAAGGGGTGAATATTGGCCAGTTCCGGCCAGGTGATCGGCACCATCTCGCTGGTGGCATTGAGCTTCATGGTGCAGGAGCCCAGCGGGATCATCGCGTGGGTCAGCGACAGGTCCTTGTTCTCCAGGCGCTTGAGGTAGCGCAGCATCTCGGTCTCGCTGCGGTAGCGCCGGAAGGTGGGGTGAGTCAGGAAGTCGCTCTCGCGACGGCAGGCGGCGGGGATGCCGCTGATGCCGCCTTCGGCGATGGCCTCGTCCAGGGCGCTCACCGAGAAGCCGTGCTCCTCGCCCATCAGCACGTCGAAGAGGACGTCCAGGTCGTGGGCGGTGATGGTCTCGTCGAGGCTGACGCCCACGTCGCCGTTGTCGAAGAAGCGCAGGTTGACCTCATGGGTCATGGCGCGGCCGTGGATCTTGCCGGCGTCGACGCCGGTCAGGCGCAGGGTATCGAACCAGCTGTCATGGGCCAGGGCGATGCCCTTACGGGTCAGCGCCTCGGCAAGAACGGTGGTCAGGCGGTGGATGCGAGTGGCGATGGTACGCAGCCCCTCGGCGCCATGGTAGACCGCATAGAAGCCGGCGATATTGGCCAGCAGGGCCTGGGCGGTACAGATGTTGGAGGTGGCCTTCTCGCGGCGGATATGCTGCTCGCGGGTCTGCATGGCCATGCGCAGCGCCTGATTGCCGCGGGCGTCCTTGGACACGCCGATGATGCGACCGGGAATCGAGCGCTTGAGCTTGTCGGTGGTGGCGAAGTAGGCGGCATGGGGGCCGCCGAAGCCCATGGGGACACCGAAGCGCTGGGTGTTGCCGACGACGATATCCGCGCCCAGGGCGCCGGGCTCGGTGAGCAGCACCAGGCTCATCAGGTCGGCGGCCACGCAGGTCATGATGCCCTTGGCCTTGGCCGCGGCCAGCAGCGGGGCCAGGTCACGGATCTCGCCGCTCTGTCCCGGGTACTGGAGCAGGGCGCCGAAGACGTCGTGATCGGCGAGCTCGGTGGCCGGGGCGACGATCAGCTCGAAGTCGAAGTAGTAGGCGCGGGTGCGCACCACGTCCAGGGTCTGGGGCAGGACGTCATCGGCGACGAAGAAGGCATTCGACTTGGCCTTCTTGTTGGCCCGCTTGCACAGTGCCATGGCCTCGGCGGCGGCGGTGGCCTCGTCGAGCAGGGAGGCATTGGCCAGCTCCATGCCGGTCAGGTCCATCACCATCTGCTGGAAGTTCAGCAGGCCCTCCAGGCGGCCCTGGGCGATCTCGGGTTGGTAGGGGGTGTAGGCGGTATACCAGCCCGGATTCTCCAGCACGTTGCGCTGGATCACTGCCGGCAGGTGGGTGTTGTAATAGCCCTGGCCGATATAGGTCTTGTGGACCTTGTTCTGGCGCGCCAGGCGCTTGAGGTAATCGAGGGCCTCGGCTTCGCTCTTGGGCGGATCGAGATCGAGTTCACGATCCAGACGGATCGCCGCCGGCACGGTCTGCTCGATCAGGCTGTCGAGGCTATCGACCCCCAGGGTCTCGAGCATGCGGGCAATATCCTCGGCCCGCGGGCCGTTGTGACGTTGGATAAAGGCATCGTGGCCGGCCAGTTCGGCCAGGCGGCGAGTGTCATGAGCCATGGAACACCTGTAGGCAAGAGGGGGCGCGGCCCCGGATCAGCGAAGCAGTGGGGCCGGGCGAGGCGATCGCCCGGCACGGGGATGGATCACTCGGCGTCGGCCAGCTTGGCGTAGGCGTCGGCGTCGAGCAGGCCCTCCAGGGCGCTGGCATCGACCAGCTTGAGCTTGGCGATCCAGGCGTCTTCGTAGGGGGACTCGTTGACGCTCTCGGGGGCATCCTCCAGGGCCTCGTTGGCCTCGATCACCTCACCGGCCAGGGGCGCATAGAGGTCGGAGGCGGCCTTCACCGACTCGATGACGCCGAACTCTTCGCCGGCCTCCAGGCTGCGGCCCACCTCGGGCAGCTCGACGAAGACGACGTCACCCAGGGCCTGCTGGGCGTGGTCGGTGATGCCGATGGTCACGGTGCCGTCGCCGTTGTCCAGCACCCATTCGTGGCTTTCGGTGTAGCGCAGATTGGCGGGGATATTGCTCATCGCAGGTTTTCCTATACGAAAAGGTTTTCGGGTCGGGCGAATGCTAACCCCTGGCGCCCGATTTGGCCATGTCGCCCGCGGCCAGTGGGAGGCGTCGAGGCTGATTACAGGGTGGCCTGCCCCTGGCGGGGTGTCCAGGCGGGGAGGCGGAGGCGCCCGCGAGGACTTGTGGTCCCGCTGCTGGGGCGCTAATGTAGCCCATGTTTCCTATCGGAAACAAATTTCTCGTTAATGGTGCCCTGAGTGGCCCCGCGCCTCGGCGGTCCCCGGCAGCGCACATCTGCTATTCTACATTAGACGCAACGTGGCAAAAATTTCCTATAGTGGACTGGAGGAAAGGCGGGGGAATCCGCTATGTTACGCACTCTCGGCCGACCTCTTGCCTGATCCGAGAGGCGGTGAGTCGCGACGTTGCACGCGAACCACGTGTGCCCAACAAGAATAGCCAAAGGGGAAAGGTTCCATGGAAGCCTTAACGAATCTGTTTAGTGCGATCAATAGCGTGGTCTGGGGACCACTGATGTTGATCCTGCTGCTGGGGGTGGGTCTCTACCTGCAGCTGGGTCTCAAGCTGATGCCGATCCGCAAGCTGGGTACCGGCTTCAAGCTGATGTTCCAGGGGCGGGCCGCCAAGGGCGAAGAGAAGGAGGGGGAGATCTCGCCCTTCAACGCCCTGATGACCGCCCTCTCCGCCACCATCGGGACCGGTAATATTGCCGGGGTGGCGACCGCCATCGCCCTGGGGGGGCCGGGCGCGGTGTTCTGGATGTGGATCACCGCCCTGGTGGGGATGGCCACCAAGTTCTCCGAGGCGGTGCTCGCCGTGCGTTACCGGGAAGTGGACAGCACCGGTAACCATATCGGTGGCCCGATGTTCTACATCAAGAATGGTCTGGGCAAGAAGTGGGCCTGGCTGGGCGGCGCCTTCGCCTTCTTCGGCGCCGTGGCGGCCTTCGGGATCGGCAATACCGTGCAGTCCAACTCGGTGGCCGACGCCCTGGACTCCACCTTCGGGCTGCCCCACTGGATTACCGGGGTGGTGATCATGGTGCTGGCCGGGGCGGTGATCCTGGGTGGCATCAAGCGGATCGCCAAGGTGGCCGGTAAGCTGGTGCCGATCATGGGCATTCTCTACGTCCTGGCCGGCCTGATCGTGCTGGCGGTCAATGCCAGTCAGATCGGCGATGCCTTCTCGATGATCTTCTACTACGCCTTCAACCCCCATGCCGCCGCGGGTGGCTTCGCCGGGGCCGCGGTGATGGCGGCGATCCGTTTCGGCGTGGCCCGGGGGATCTTCTCCAACGAGGCGGGCCTGGGCAGCGCGCCCATCGCCCACGCCGCGGCGCAGACCAAGAACCCGGTGCGTCAGGGGCTGATCGCCATGCTGGGCACCTTCATCGATACCATCATCGTCTGCACCATCACCGCCCTGGTGATCCTCACCTCCACGGTATGGATCGAGGGCGAGGCGGGGGCCTCCCTGACCGCGCTCTCCTTCGATGCGGCCTTGCCGGGCTACGGTAACCAGATCGTCTCCCTGGCCCTGGCGGTCTTCGCCTTCACCACCATCCTCGGCTGGTCCTTCTACGGCGAGAAGTGCTTCCAGTTCCTGTTCGGTACCCGCTCCATCATGCTCTATCGGGTGCTGTTCGTGCTGGCCATTCCGCTCGGTGCCATCGCTCAGCTGGGCTTCATCTGGCTGATGGCGGATACCTTCAACGCCATGATGGCCATCCCCAACCTGATCGCCCTGGCCCTGCTGTCGCCGATGGTCTTCAAGCTGACCAAGGACTACTTCGACGGCAAGGACGTCCTGCCGGGTGAGGACCTGCCCAAGTAAGCGGACGGCGGGCGACCCGGGTCGCCCGCCACCGCCCCACCCAACCTGTCACGGAAACCACCATGAGCCAACTCGAGAAGACGCCGCTGTACGACCTGCACGTGGAGCTGGGGGGCAAGCTGGTGCCCTTCGCCGGTTACGAGATGCCGGTACAGTACCCCCTGGGCGTCAAGAAGGAGCACGAGCATACCCGTGCGGCCTGCGGCCTGTTCGATGTCTCCCACATGGGGCAACTGATCCTGCGCGGAGCGGATCCGGCAACGGCCCTCGAGGCCCTGGTGCCGGCGGATATCGTCGGCCTGCCGGAGGGCATGCAGCGCTACGCCCTCTTTACCAACCCGGAGGGCGGGATTCTCGATGACCTGATGGTGGTCAATGCCGGCGATCATCTCTACCTGGTGGTCAACGCCGCCTGCAAGGCCCAGGATATCGCCCACCTGGAGGCCAACCTGGCCGAGGGGCACAGCCTCGAGCTCCTCGATCGGGGGCTGCTGGCCCTGCAGGGCCCCAAGGCCGCCGAGGTGATGAAGCGCCTCTGCCCCGAGGCCTGCGAGCTGGTCTTCATGCAGCATGGCCGCTTCACGATCGACGGCGTCGAGGCCTGGGTGAGCCGCAGCGGCTACACCGGCGAGGATGGCTTCGAGATCTCGGTGGCCGCCGCCGACAGCGAGGCCCTGGCACGGCGCCTGCTGGCCGAGGCCGAGGTGGAGGCGATCGGCCTCGGGGCGCGGGACTCCCTGCGCCTGGAAGCGGGCCTGTGCCTCTATGGCCACGATATCGATACCGCCACCACCCCGGTGGAGGCGGGACTGATCTGGGCCATCGCCAAGCCGCGGCGCCTCGGTGGCGAGCGCGCCGGCGGCTTCCCCGGCGCCGAGCTGATCCTGCAGCAGGTGCAGGACAAGGATCACCGCCGCAAGCGGGTGGGCCTGCTGGGCGAGGGGCGTGCCCCGGTGCGTGAGGGGGCGGAGCTCTATAACGCCGAGGGCGAGCGCATCGGCCTGGTCACCTCCGGCGGGTTCGGACCCAGCGTGGGCAAGCCGGTGGCCATGGGCTACGTCAGCATCGAGGCGAGTGCCCCGGAGACCCAGGTCTTCGCCGAGGTACGCGGCAAGCGCCTGCCGATGACGGTGACCAAGATGCCCTTCGTGACGCCGGGCTACTATCGTGGCTGATTGATGTTATACCGTTATCTCGCGTCCCGACCCGGGAGGCGACGCCGAAGGCCGAACGCACTGCGTTCGGCCTTCGGCGTTTAGCGTGAGCGGGAATCGATCCGGCGAAAGGTCAGGCTGATACGCAGGCCCGGGAGGGCGCGCGGTAGCAGGGCATGCTGCAGTCGCTCCTGGCAGCCGGGGCCCATCACCAGCAGGCTGTTGTGGGGCAGCCAGACGTTGAAGGCCGGGGCTCGGCGATCCTTCCAGCGAAAACGTAGCGGACGCTCGACGCCCAGGGTCAGGGCGGCGATCAGCGGCGTTTCGCCCAGCTCCGGCTCGTCATCGCTATGCCAGCCCATGCGTTCCCGCCCATCGGCGTAGCGATTCAACAGCACGCTATTGAAGGTGCCGACCTGGCCCAGCGCCGCCAGGCGCGCTTCGATCCGACGCCTGATCGCCGGCAGGGCCGGGTGCCAGGGCTGGGGCACGAAGTCGCGCCCGGAGTAACGATAGCCGGCCTCGGGCTCGCCCATCCAGGCCTGTTGGCGGGGAATCGGGTGCTCGCGACCATAGAGGCGCAGGCTGGGACGCTCCCAGGCAATCTCGGCGTCCAGGCACTGGAGTAGCAGGCTCGCCGCCGGTTCCCCCAGCGCACCGTCCAGCTGCCAGAGGGGCGGGTCATCCAGCAGTGGCTTCCAGTGATACGGACTTGGCATAGGGCTCGTCAGCTGTCGACATGCCCCTAGTGTGCCAGAGACGGCCTGTCAGAGCAGCCAGGGCAGGCTGATCAGGCCGATGCCCAGTCCCAGCAGGGCGCCGCCGATCACATCCGAGATATAGTGCAGCCCCAGGCCGACGCGTGAGGCGGCGATCAGCAGCGCCAGGGGCAGCACCACGACCAGCAGCCAGGGTTGGGTCGCCGCGCTCAGCAGGCTGAAGAGTACCGCATGCAGGGTATGGCCGCTGGGGAAGCTGTAGCGGTCCCGGGGAGGTTCCCGGCAGGGAATGGCCTGGAAGCTGATGGAAGGGCGCTCGCGGCAGAGCCGCGTCTTGATCAGCCGGTAGAGGGTCACCGCCACCAGGGCGGTAAGGCCGAAGTGCAGCATCAAGCGCCAGCCCTGGGCGCCATGCAGCAGCGGCTGGAGAGCGATCAGCACGGCCCAGGCGGGCCAGTCGCCCAGGCGGCTGGCCAGACGCAGCAGGCCCAGTGGCAGCGGCGCCGCATCGGTGGCCACCGCCAGGCGATGGCACAGCGACCACTCCATTAGATCCAGGCGCTGGAAGAGGGCGGGGGGGCGGGGTGTTGTCATCGGGGCCTCCTCGGCGTTGTCCGAAACTGACTGCGCTCGCTCATACGGCGTTGAAAACCGTCTCAAAGTACTCATTTACACCGCGTAAACTCCGTCTTTTCACCGGTTTTTGCCTTGTCTGACCTTCGCTCGCCGACTTATCAGACAACGCCTAACGGACCGAGGTCGGTGCTCGATGGGCGGGGAGCGCGCGGGTGCCTTGCACCCCTTCGAGGATGGCCAGGAAGTCGTCGGCAATCCGTGACCAGCTCTGCTCGGCCACCGTCAGGCGGGCGGCGCGGCCCAGCTGTCCCCAGCGTGCCGGGCTCTGGCAGAGGCTGACGGCGGCGTCGACAAAGGCCTCGTCATCCCCGGGCTCCACGGCGAGGCCGTTACGCCCCGACTCGATCAGTAGGGCCGCGGCGGCGGTCGCGAAGGCCACCACCGGCAGGCCGCTGGCCATCGCTTCGGTGACCACATTGCCGTAGGTCTCGGAAAGCGATGGAAAGAGCAGCAGATCGGCGCTGGCGTAATAGCGGGGCAGGTCAGCCGGAGAGACGAAGCCGCAGAAGTGGGCCTCGGGGAGCTGGGCGGTCAGGGCCTGTCGTTGGGGACCGTCGCCGACGATCACCTGGACCAGGTCGGGACGCTGGGCCTGCATGGCGCGTATCGTGCGTACCAGCAGCGCCAGGTTCTTCTCCTTGGCCAGTCGTCCCACGTGCAGTACCACCGGTTGCTGGGGCTGAGCGCCCCAAGCCAGGCGCAGGGCCGTATCCCGCTTGTCCGGGGTGAAGCGTCGGGTATCGACCCCGCGGCCCATGACCGCCAGGTTGGCGAAGCCCTGGTCCGCCAGCCGGCTGGCCTGTTCCGGTGTCGGCACCAGGGTGGCGCCAGTCCGGTTGTGGAAGCGACGCAGCCCGGCGCGCACCAGCGGCTTGAGCAGGCCCATCCCATAGGCGCCGGCATAGTGATCGAAGTCGGTATGGAAGCCGCTGGCACTGGGGATCGTCAGTCGTCGGGCGGCGCTCAGGGCCGCCCAGCCCAGGGGGCCTTCGGTGGCGAGATAGGTCACATCGGGGCGCTGCTGATGCCAGAAGCGGTGGATGGCCCGGCCTGCCGGCCAGCCCAGGCGTACCTGTCGATAACCGGGCAGGGGCAGGCCCCTGACCTGCAGCTCGGCTTGCAGGCCCGCCTGGCACTGGCCATCGTCCGGCCGCGGGCGGATCAGCTGCAATTCGTGCCCTCGAGCCATCAGCTCGTCGGCCAGTCGGCCCAGGGTATGGGCCACCCCATTGATTTCCGGTGCCCAGGTCTCGCTGACCAGACAGATGCGCATCGCCGCTCCCGTTATCGTCACTCGTCGGGCTTAGCCTGCGTCGCGTCGATGACAGGAGTGGGGCGATGGGATGACGGCGGTATGACAACGGGGTCTGGAGACCCCGTGTCCGCTGGCAGTCTTAGCGCAAGACCCGGCGCGGGTCGATGGGCTTGCCGCCGTGGCGTAGGTCGAACAGGAGGTCATGGCGCCCGGTCTCCCCGTGGCGTCCCACCCGGCACAGCTCGCTGCCGCGACTGACCCGGCGTCCTACTTCCACCGACAGCTGGTCGCACTGGGCGTAGACGCTCTGCAGGTTGCCGTCATGGTGGACGATCACCACCTGCCCCAGCTGTCGCATGCCGCCGGCGAAGCGTACCTCGCCATCCGCGACGGCCTTGGCTCGGGCGCCGTTGCCGGTGGCCAGCAGCATGGGCTGAAGGGTGCCACGACTGTCGGTGCCGTAGTGACGGATCACCCGATAGTCATCGAGGGGCCAGGGCCAGTTACGCGCCGACGACGGCAGATCGCCGGGGTCGGGGCGCGAGGGGGCCGGGGCCGGACGGGAACTGCTGCCGTCGCTCGTGGGGCGGCTGGCCGTTGCCCGGCTGGGGGCGCCGCCGCTCAGGGGAACCTGGATCACCTGACCGACCCGCAGCCGGTTGGGTTGCTGGCCCGGATTGGCGGCCTGGATACGGGCGCTGGTGGTACCGAAGTGGCGTGCCACCGAAGAGTAGGTGTCGCCGGGGCGAATCTGGTAGCGATAGGGCCCGCCGGAGGGGGCCCGCTCGTTGGCGGTGGGCACCAGGAGGCGCTGACCCACCGCCAGGCGGCGGGCATCCACGCCGGGATTGAAGCGCTCGAGCCGGGCCAGGGGCACGTCGGCGCGGCGGGCCAGAGCGCCCAGGGTATCGCCCCTCTGGATGGTGACCCAGTTGCCGGCGATGGGGGCCTGGCCGAGACGACGGGATTCTCCCTGGGGGGTGGCGCAGGCGCCGAGCAGCAGGGCCAGCAGAATCAGTAACGGCGCCAGTCGTCGAGACGCTGATCCTTGTCTTTCCAAAGGGCGTTCAGCCATGTGTGGAAGCGTTCCTTGTAGTCCGGATCCTCGTAATAGTCCCCCCCGGGCATCCAGGCCGGCACCTCGAGGCGTTGGGCATGCAAGCGAATCTCACCTTCGCGACCACACAGGAAGTCCCAGAAGGTCGGATCGGGCCTGGCATAGTCCAGGGTCACGTCGAGGATACCACTGAGCTGGTCGCCGAGCAGGCCCAGCACCTGGGCGGTGCCGCCGGCCCGTGGCCGGAGCAGGTGACGGTAGGGGCTCTGCTGGGCATCGTGCTTGGCGGGCGTGAAGCGGGTGCCCTCGACGAAGTTGTAGATGGCGATGGGCAGCTCCCTGACCCGCTCGCACATGCGCTCGGTGGCCTCGCGATCGCGACGGGCGAGGTGGGGGTACCGCTCGCGCTGTTCGCGGCTGAGCCGGCGCATGAAGGGAAACTCCAGGGCCCACCAGGCGAGGCCGACGATGGGGACCCAGATCAGCGGGCGCTTGAGGAAAAAGCGTGGCATGGGGATACGGCGGTGCAGCACCAGCTGCAGCATGAAGATATCGGTCCAGCTGCGGTGGTTGGAGAGCACCAGCCAGCGCTGGTCCTGGCACAGGCCCTCGGGCACCTCGGCCTCAAGCCGAGGCTTGAGCCAGTGACGCATCCACCAGAGGTTGAGGCCGATCCAGTTCAAGGCGATGAAATTCAGGCCCTGGAGCACCCTGAGGCGCAGTCGGTGCCCGGGGGTGATCACCTTGAGCAGGGTCAGGACCACCAGGGGGATCCCCCAGAGCAGGGTAGTCAGGGTCAGCAGGAGCAGACTGACGCTCCCCTTGAGTAATGGCATGCGCTCTCCCATCGGACTGAAACAGGCGTGCCAATGCTACTGCAAGCGGCCCGGGCTGCCCAGCCTGGAAACGCGGGGCAAAGGGGGAGCGGCGTGAATTGCTTAGGGGCGCTGGGGGCAGGGTGGAGCGGGGGGTTTTTGCCAGGGGTGAGGAGGATTCCTCCGAACGGGCTGGCCATGGATGGCCAGCACCGGTCCTGCAAGCGGAGCAGGATGCGAGAGCGCAGCAGGGCAAAAGTAGCTCCCAGGGATGGGTTTACAGCGCCCCGCGAAGCCCTGTCCCCAGGGTAGCCCCGAGCCACCTAGGGTTGCCGTAGCTCGGGCAGATCCTCGAACAGTGCCAGGGCCTCGGGATTGGCCAGGGCCTCGCGGTTGGCCACCTCCCGCCCCTCGATGACGTCCCGCACCGCCAGCTCCACCAGCTTGCCGGAGCGGGTGCGCGGCAGATCGGCCACCTGGAGGATCTTGGTCGGCACGTGGCGTGGCGTGGCATGGGTGCGAATGGTCTCGCGGATGCGCCGGCGCAGGGCCTCGTCGAGGTTCAGGCCGTCGCGCAGCCGCACGAAGAGCACCACCCGCACGTCGTCCTGCCACGGTTGACCGATGCACAGCGACTCCAGTACCTCCTCGACCTTCTCCACCTGGCGATAAATCTCGGCGGTGCCGATGCGCACTCCCCCCGGGTTGAGCACCGTGTCCGCCCGGCCATGGATGATCACCCCATCCTCGGCGGTCAGCTCGGCGTAGTCGCCGTGGGCCCAGACCCCGGGGAAACGCGCGAAGTAGGCGGCCCGGTAGCGCTTGCCCTCCGGGTCGTTCCAGAAGCCTAGCGGCATGGCGGGGAAGGGGCGGGTACAGACCAGCTCGCCCTTCTCGCCGGTGACCGGCTGGCCGGCATCGTTATAGACCGCCACCGCCATGCCCAGGCCGCGGCACTGCAGCTGGCCCCGGTAGACCGGTCGGGTGGGGCAGCCCAGGGCAAAGCAGGAGACGATATCGGTGCCGCCGGAGATGGAGGCCAGCAAGAGGTCGGCCTTGATCTCCCGATAGGCGTAGTCGAAGGTCTCGTGGGGTAGGGTCGAGCCGGTGGAGAGCAGGGTCTTCAGCGCCGAGAGGTCGTGGTCGCGGCCCGGGCGCAGTCCCGCCTTGGCGCAGGCGGTGAGGTAGCGCGCGCTGGTGCCGAAGCAGGTCACGCCCTCTCGCTCGGCCAGGCGCCAGAGGCTGGCCTGGTCCGGCGCGAAAGGGGAGCCGTCATAGAGCACCAGGCGGGCGCCCGCGGCAAGCCCCGAGACCAGCCAGTTCCACATCATCCAGCCGCAGGTGGTGTAGTAGAAGAGGACGTCCTCCGCGCCGAGGTCGCAGTGGAGCTGGTGCTCCTTGAGGTGCTGCAGCAGGGTGCCGCCGGCGCCATGCAGGATGCACTTGGGCTGGCCGGTGGTGCCGGAGGAGTAGAGCACATAGAGGGGATGATCGAAGGGCAGCAAGGTGAAGGGCGGGTCACTGGCCTCGTTATCCAGGGCCGCCGACCAGGCCATGGCGCCGGGAATGGCGCCGAGCTCGGGTTCCGCCTGGGGATCGAGAAACGGGAAGACGAGCAGCCGTTCCAGCCCGGGGAGCTGTCCGGCGAGCGCCGTCAGCTTATCGTGGAGGGGGATCGCCTTGCCGTTCCAGTGGTAGCCATCGGCGGCGATCAGCACCCGGGGAGCGATCTGGCCGAAACGGTCCAAGACCCCCTGAACGCCGAAGTCCGGGGAGCAGGAGGACCAGATGGCGCCCAGGCTGGTGCTGGCCAGCATGGCGATCAGGGCGTGCTCGCTGTTGGGGACCAGGCCGGCGACCCGGTCGCCGGCGCTGACGCCGAGCCCGGCGAGGGTATGGGCCAGTCCCGCGACCCGGCGATAGAGCTCGGCGTGACTGAGCGGCTCGCGGCGTCCCCGCTCATCGCAGGCCACCAGGGCGATGGCGTCGTCGCGGCGACGCAGCAGGTTGGCGCTGAAATTGAGGCGTGCCTCGGGGAACCAGCGGGCGCCGGGCATCGCCCCGGGACGCTCCAGGACCCGTTCGCCGGGCTCGCCGATCACCCCCAGCGCCCACACCCTGCGCCAGAAGGCCTCGGGGTGGGCCAGGCTCCAGGCGTGCAGGTCGGCGTACTCGTCCATGGCGATGCCGCTCTCCCGGGCCACGTCATGCATCAAGCGGGCGAGTCGGGTGGCTTGTCGACGCGGCGGACTGGGTTGCCAGAGGGGCGTGGTCATGGGGTGGCCTCCCGTCAGGGACTTTCCCTATACCCTAGCAGGGCCGCGCGCCCTGGAGTCTCACCCTGCGATCACGCCGCCGTTATGCCAGGTCGCGCAGCGGCTCGGCGAGGATCTCCCGCAGTGCCTGGGCCGCGACCGAGAGCTCCTGACCGGCCGGGGAGAGGACCCCCACCGGGCGTGAGATCACCGGTGCCTCCAGGGGCAGGCAGCGGGCCCCCAGTTCGTGCATCTGCTCGCGGCACAGGGCCGGCACGGCGCTGACACCCAGGCCACTGGCCACCATGCGGCCCACCGTGACCAGCTGATGGCTCTCGAAGGTGACGGCCAGCTCGATACCCTGGGCGGCCAGCTCCGACTCCAGCAGCAGGCGCACCAGGGAGGGGCGCTGCAGGGTGATCAGGTCATAGGCCAGCAGATCGGCCCAGCGCAGGGTACCGGCCTCGGCCAGCGGCGAGTCCGCGGGGACCACCGCCACGAAGCGATCCTCGAACAGGGGGGTAAAGGCGAGGCCCCGGTCGGCCTCCGGGGCGAAGGCGATGCCCAGTTCGACCTGGCCACGGCGCACCATCTCGATCACCTGCTCGTTGATCACGTCGTGCACCGTCACCGTGATGCGCGGATGGCGGCGGCGGAAGGCCATCAGCGCCGCCGGCAGCAGGTTGCAGGCGAAGGCGGGCATGGCGGCCACCGCCACCCGCCCCAGTTGCAGGGTAAAGCGCTGGCGCAGCAGCTCCTCGGTGTTGTCCCACTCCACCAGCAGGCGCTTGGCCAGGGGTACCAGGGACTCCCCTTCCGGGGTCAGGCGCACGCTGCGGGTGCTGCGGATCAGCAGCGGCCCGCCCAGGCTCTCTTCCAGCCCCTTGATGGCCAGGCTCAGCGCCGGCTGGGAGAGGTGCAGGCGCTCGCAGGCCCGGGTGAAGCTCAGGGTCTGGGCCACCGCCAGGAAGGCCCGCAGCTGTTTTACCGTCATCGCATCCGGCCTCGCTTTTATATAACAAGTAAATTAATCCATAAAAAAAACAAACTTAACAAATATATTGTCCGGGGCAACACTGGGATCCACTTCTCCGACAACAAGACGAGGCAGAGCAATGGCCGGATTCGACAAGCGGGTCTACTCCTATGAAGACGCCATGGCGGGCATCGAGAGCGGCATGACCGTGATCGCCGGGGGCTTCGGGCTGTGCGGTATCCCCGAGAACCTGATCGACGAGATCAAGCGCCGTGGCGTGCGCGACCTCACCGTGGTCTCCAACAACTGCGGCGTGGACGGTTTCGGCCTCGGCGTGCTGCTGGAGGATCGCCAGATCAAGAAGATCCTCGCCTCCTACGTGGGCGAGAATGCGCTCTTCGAGCGGCAGATGCTCGACGGCGAGATCGAGGTGGTGCTGACGCCCCAGGGCACCCTGGCGGAGAAGATGCGCGCCGGCGGCGCCGGCATCCCCGCGTTCTATACCGCCACCGGCTACGGCACGCCGGTGGGCGAGGGCAAGGAGGTACGCGAGTTCAACGGCCGGCCGCATATCCTCGAGGAGGCCATCACCGGCGACTTCGCCATCGTCAAGGGCTGGAAGGCCGACCGCTACGGTAACGTGGTCTATCGCCATACCGCCCAGAACTTCAATCCGGTGGCCGCCACCGCCGGGCGCATCACCGTGGTGGAGGTGGAGGAGATCGTCGAACCCGGCGAGCTGGATCCCAGCCAGATCCACACCCCCGGTATCTACGTGGACCGCATCATCCAGGGTTGCTTCGAGAAGCGTATCGAGAAGCGCACCGTGCGTGATTGATCCACCGCGACGGTAACGACGATTGCGAGCGTCCGGCGACGCCGGGCTCCTCCCCAAGACAAGAGGCAACACAGCATGGCACTGACCCGCGAACAGATGGCGCAGCGCGTGGCGCGCGAACTCCAGGACGGCTTCTACGTCAACCTCGGCATCGGCATCCCTACCCTGGTGGCCAACTATGTGCCCGAGGGCATGGACGTGATGCTGCAGTCCGAGAACGGCCTGCTGGGCATGGGCCGCTTCCCCACCGAGGAGGAAGTGGACCCGGACATGATCAATGCCGGCAAGCAGACGGTCACCGCCCGTTCGGGGGCGGCGATCTTCTCCTCGGCGGAATCCTTCGCCATGATCCGTGGCGGCCATGTGGACCTCACCGTGCTGGGTGCCTTCGAGGTGGACCAGCAGGGCAATATCGCCTCCTGGATGGTGCCCGGCAAGCTGATCAAGGGCATGGGCGGCGCCATGGACCTGGTGGCCGGGGCAGACAACATCATCGTCACCATGACCCATGCCTCCAAGCATGGTGAATCCAAGCTGCTCTCCGAGTGCACCCTGCCGCTGACTGGCGCCGGCTGCATCAAGCGGGTGCTCACCGACCTGGCCTACCTGGAGATCGAGGACGGCGCCTTCATCCTCAAGGAGCGTGCCCCAGGGGTCAGCGTCGAGGAGATCGCCGAGAAGACCGCCGGGCGGCTGATCGTCCCGGACGAGGTGCCGGAGATGACCTTCGAGTAAGGCGGCCTTCGAGCCGGACGACGCCCCCCTAACAAGCAACGCCCGAGCCTCGCTCGGGCGTTGCTTGTTAGGGGGCAGGGGTTATTGAACGCTTGATGACGAAAAACTGACCAAGTCGTGACGCCGCCCCCTGGGTCCTTGCCGGGCTCGCCCTATGCAGGCGCTTTGCACAGCGTTATCCACAGAAACTGTGCATAACCTAGGCTTAGGCCAGCTCGTAGCGAGTCAAATCTCATGGCAGCGGCCGGCTTAGGCCAGCTCGCAACGCGTATGGCTGGGAAGCAGCAACTCGGCGGCACGTTCCTGGCCGCCGGCCAGGCACTTCTGGACCAGCGCCAGGCCGCCCAGGGGAATGCGGTGTTCGTCCCCCTCGGCGAAGGGCAGGCGCCGCGAGCCGGTGGCATAGAAACGGTACTGGAGCAGCGGCGAAACCGGAAAGATACCGTGGTGGCGATCCGCATCGCCGACCAGGCCGACCTGCCGAAGTTCACCATCCAGTTGCTCGATGGACGTGCCCAGGCGATCGCAATCGAAGCCCACATGATGCAGGCGCGGCCCCATGACCGAGAGCCAGGCGGCGAGGGGATGCGCCGCCTGGAGGCGCTGATAGCTGGCCCAGCTGGGCATCGGCCAGGGGCGCCCCCGGCACAGCAGATTCTGGCCGCGGCAATCCTCCCGATGGGCCTGGGTGATCAGTGCCTGGAGTTCGCCGCGGGGGGCTCGGGTCAGGGTGCCCAGCTGCAACTCACCCAGAGCCAGCCAGGGGCCGTCATCCGGTGGTGCCAGCAGGGTCACCAGCAGGCCCCGGTCGGCCATGGCGTAGCGTTCGCAGCTGCGATAGCCGAAGTGACCCAGCTTGGGGAGCAGGGCCGCGGCGGCCAGGTTGCCGTGATTGAGGGTCAGCAGGGCCAGATACTCCGGCGGCTGCTCCAGGGGCCACAGGCGCAGCGCACCGATCTCGGGATGCTGGTGCACATAGTCGAGCCACAGCTGTTGTAGAAATTCGTCCCGTTGCATTGCCTGACCGCTCCTCACCCCGTGATATGCACGAGTATAGGCGTCTGGCGTCCTCGACCTTTCAACGAGGGAGGGACGCGGGGTCAGGCGTCGAGCAGGGCGCGGGTGGCGAGGTACATTTCTGCCTCCTCGTCGGTGGCCAGGACCCAGAGCCTGGGGCCCTCGCCGCGGTCCAGGCGTGGGCCATGCTCGCTGTTGCGTCGCGGCTCCAGGGCGATGCCCAGCCAGGCCAGTTGCTCGCAGACCCGCTGGCGGATGGGCGCGGCATGCTCGCCGATGCCGGCGGTAAAGACCAGGGTGTCGAGGCCGCCGAGTACCGCCACCAGGGCGCCGATTTCACGCACCAGGCGGTGGACGAAGAGGTCCACGGCCTCCCGGCAGGCCGGGTCATCGCTGGCCAGGAGGTCACGCATATCGTCGGAGCGGCCGGAGACGCCGAGCAGGCCGCTCTCCTGGTAGAGCAGGCGTTCGATCCGCTCCAGGTCCCAGCCGCGCTGGCGCTGCAGGTAGAGCAGTACCCCCGGATCGAGGGCACCGCAGCGGCGCCCCATCATCAGCCCGTCCAGGGCGGTGAAGCCCATGGTGGTGGCCAGGCTCTGGCCGCGGTGCATGGCACAGAGGCTGGCGCCCTGGCCGAGGTGGGCGACGATGGCGCGGCCACCGGCGTCTTCGCCCTCCCGCTCCCTCAGGCGCCGGGCGATATGGGCATAGGAGAGGCCATGGAAGCCGTAACGCAGGATGCCCTCGTCGCCAAGGGCCCGAGGCAGGGCGAAGAGCTGATGGAGCCGTGGCTGATCGCGATGGAAGGCGGTGTCGAAGCAGCCGATCTGGCGGATCCCGGGAAGGCGCCTTTGGCAGGCGCGGACCACCGCCAGGGCCTGGGGCTGGTGCAGCGGCGCCAGGGGCGAGAGGGCATCGAGGCGCTCGAGGGTGGTCGCGTCGAGTACCGCCGGGGCGGCGAAGTCGCGTCCCCCGTGGACGATCCGGTGAATGATGGCCGCCACGCCGGCCAGTGCTCCCTGAGCGTCCAGCCAGTCGAGGAGCGACGCCGCCGCGGTGGGGGTATCCGGCGCCGTGAGGGTCGCGGGGGGCACGAGCCCCGCCGGTGCCTGCCCGAGGCGCAGTTGCGGGTCGCCGCCGATGCGCTCCAGGGTGCCACGCAGGCAACGGACGCCGTCCCGGTAGAGGGCGAACTTCAGGGTCGAGGAGCCCCCGTTCAGGATCAGGCGCGCGCCGGAAGGGCCGCGCTCGGGCTCAGTCGGGGTCATGGCGGCGTGTCTCATCATAGCGGGCCAGCAGCAGCGCCAGGGCCGCCGACGCCAGGCGCGACTGGCAGTCGTCGGAGCGACTGGTGAGCATGATCGGCACCCGGGCGCCGATCACCAGGCCCGCCGCCTGGGCGCTGGCCAGGTGAATCAACAGCTTGGCGATCATGTTGGCGGCCTCCAGGTCGGGGGCCACCAGCACATGGGCCTGGCCCGCCACCTCGGAATGCAGCTGCTTGCTTCTGGCGGCAGCCAGGGAGACCGCATTGTCGATGGCCAGGGGGCCGTCGAGGAGGCCGCCCTCGATCTGGCCCCGCTCGGCCATCTTGCACAGGGCGGCGGCCTCCAGGGTGGAGGGGATGTTGGGGCGCACCGTCTCTACCGCTGAGAGCAGCGCCACCCTGGGCTGGGTGATGCCCATGGCCCGGGCCAGGTCGATGGCGTTCTGGACGATATCGCGCTTGGCGATCAGGTCCGGGGCGATATGCAGGGCGCCGTCGGTGATCAATAGCGGCAGGCCATAGCTGGGCACGTCCAGGGCATAGACATGGCTCATCTGGCGTTCGGTGCGCAGGCCGGCGCGGCGGGAGAGGGCCGCCGACATCAGCTCATCGGTATGCAGGGCTCCCTTCATCAGGGCCTCGACCTCGCCATCGGCGGCCAGGGTCACGGCGCGGTCGGCGGAGGCGTGGCTATGGGGGGTGTCGATCAGGTCGATGCCGTCGAGGTCCCAGTCGATGGCCTCGGCGGCGGCGACGATACGCCGTTTCGGGCCGACCAGCAGCGGATCGATCAGCCCCTCCTCCCAGGCGGCGCGGGCGCCGCCGAGGGAGGCCTCGTCGCAGGGGTGCACCACGGCGGTTCGCAGGGCCGGCAGGCCATGGGCGTTGTCGATCAGGCGGCGATGGCGCTCACCGGGCCGGGGGTGAAGATCCATGACGGTGACTTCCTCGGATGGCGGTCGAGAGTCTCACTCTAGGTCATGGCGCGCCCCGGGGTAAGGGGAGCGACTTGATGCAGATCAGTGTCGCCACGGGTAAGGCAACGAAAAACGGCCCCGGGTGGGGCCGTTGGATAGGCAGCGGAGCCGGCGCTTACTGGGCGGAGGCTTCCGGCAGCAGGGCCTGGTCGCGCACGTACTGGTCGAACTCGGTGAAGCCGCCGATATGGGTCTGGCCGACGAAGATCTGCGGCACGGTCTCCACCGGCTTGCCGATGGTCTTCTCCATATCGGCCTTGGTGATTCCCTCTTCGTGGATATCGATGTAGCGGAAGCCTTCGATGGCCTTGGCCTCGCTCAGGCGCTCGGCGAGCTCCTTGGCACGCACGCAGAAGGGGCAACCGGGACGACCGAAGATGGCGACGAACATAGATCTCTCCTTTGAAAAACCGGGGGTATCGAAAAACTGGCGTCATTGTCTCCGATCGCCCCCCGCTTGGCCAATAGGGCCTGGCTACATCCGCTATTGGGCAGGCTTATCGACTGCCGATGGGCGGCTCGCCCAGAGGGACCGACTAGTCGCCGTCCTGGCCCGGCTGGTAACGGTCCTCGTCGGCCAGGCGCAGCAGCTCGCCCAGGGCGCCATGGATGGCCGGCGCGGTGACCAGCAGGTTCTCGCCATAGAGCTCTTCGTGGAGGCCGCTGGGGCAGGGGTAGAGATGGCCCACGCTGGCGCCGGCCTCGCGGGCGATCAGTAGGCCGGCGGCGAAGTCCCAGGGGGAGACGCTCTCGTAGTAGGCGTCCAGGCGGCCACTGGCCACGTCGCACAGGTCCAGCGCCGCGGAGCCGTTGCGGCGCACGTCGCGGCACTGGTCGAGCACCGCCGCCAGGCGCCTGAGCAGGGGCGCCCGGCTGTCGCGACGATAGGGGAAGCCGGTGGCCACCAGGCTATGGGCCAGGGTGTCGGCGCGGCTCGCCTCGATGCGTTGACCATTGAGGTAGGCCCCCTGGCCGCGCATGGCGGTGAAAGTCTGGCCGAGGAAGGGGGCATGGACCACGCCGAGGCGCGCCTTGCCGTGCTCCATCCAGGCGATGGAGACCGCCACATGGGCCAGGCCATGGGCGAAGTTGACGGTACCGTCGATGGGGTCCACCACCCAGAGGGGGCCATCGGCCTCCAGGGCCTCCCGGTCCGGGGTGAGCTCTTCGGTGAGCCGTGCCTCCGCGGGGAAGTCCCGATCCAGGCCGTCGCGGATCATCTCGTCCACCGCCAGGTCGACGTCGGTGACCAGTTCGTGGCCCTGCTTCAGGCGAGTGGAGAAACCGTGATCGCGGCGGGCGGCGACGATCATCTCGCCGGCCGCTTCGGCCAGGGCC
Source organism: Halomonas sp. 328 (assembly GCF_015645095.1). Lineage (GTDB taxonomy): Bacteria > Pseudomonadota > Gammaproteobacteria > Pseudomonadales > Halomonadaceae > Bisbaumannia. The sequence goes on along the minus strand of NZ_JADOTW010000008.1, from coordinate 29,042 downwards.
TGGGCGCGGGCGAGGCGTTGGGAGAGGTCCATGCTGACTCCTTGAGGAACGGGGCTGGCTAGCCCAGCCTAGCAGAGCCCGGGGACGACTGTGAGGGGCGGCCGGGGCTCGATATACTGGGCGCCCCCCGATCCGGAGAGACGTTATGCAGGCCCTGAGTGTCGATGATTATGCCCGCCTCCAGCACCTGGTGCGTCGCTATCAGCAGCGCTTCGCCACCGAGATCTATCGCTCCCCCCGGCGCAATCCTCACCTTAACGTCGACCTGCTCTGCTTTCAGCCCTTCGCGGGAGAGCTGTGCGGGGCCCTGCTGACCCCGCTGTCGCTCTCCCTGGCCCTGGTTTCGCCGACCCCGGGGGACTTCGCTGCCGCATCGTTGCGGCGCGTCGCCCTGCCCGGCGGCAGCTACCCCTTCGCGCCGGTGGATCTCGGCGACGGGGAGGGCCTCTGGGCCTGCGAGCTTCTCGATGACCTCAGCGACCTGGACTCCCTGGCCGAGGCCAACCGCCTGGCCCAGCACCTGCTGGCGCGGGTGATGACCCCGGTGGAGTAGGCTTGGCGGCGTACCGGACGTGTCTGTCGCTTGCCCTGTCGAGGGGGCGGCGCCTTATCGCCGCACCGGGCGTTTCTGTCTCTACCGCTTGCCGTGTCGAAAGTGCGGCGCCTGTTATCGCCGCACCGGGCGTTTCTGTAACTTGCGCTGCAGTGTCCGGCGGTGCATGCCCAGGGCCCGGGCGGTGGCGGAGATATTGCCGTCATGCTCCTGGAGCACCTTCTGGATATGCTCCCAGGTGACCCGGTTGATGGAGGGCGGGTTATCGGCCAGCTCCGCATCCGGGTCGCCGGCCTGCCTGTCGAAGGCGGCGAGGATCTCGTCGGCGTCGGCGGGCTTGCACAGGTAGTTGACGGCCCCCAGCTTGATCGCCTCCACGGCGGTGGCGATGCTCGAGTAGCCGGTCAGTACCACCACCCGGCAGTCGGGCACCGCCTCCAGCAGCTCCGGCAGCAGCTTGAGGCCGGAGTCGTGCTCCAGCTTGAGGTCCAGGGTGGCCAGGGCCGGCGGCGCCTGGCGCGCCTTGGCCAGGGCAGCCTCGGCGTCATGGGCAACCTCGACCTCATAGCCGCGGCGGCTCATGGCCCGCTCCATCACATGGCAGAACATCTCGTCGTCGTCGATGATCAGCAGTCGTTCGGGGCTCTTGCTCATGGGGTCCTCTTTCTCGTCGGGGGTCAGGCGTCGCCGAGCGCCTGACGGGGCAGCTTCACCTCGGTGAGAGTGCCGCCCTCTTCGTGATTATACAGGCTGACCCCACCACCGAAGCGGTTGATGGTGGAGTGGGTCAGGAACAGGCCGATGCCCATGCCCTTGGACTTGGTGGAGACGAAGGTGTCGCCCAGCTGGTCGGCGATGGACATGGCCACGCCGGGGCCATGGTCGCGGATATCGATGATCACCTCCTCGCCGTTCCAGTCGAGGCTGATGGTGATGTCGTGGGGGTTGGCATCGGCGGCATTGTTGAGCAGGTTGAGCAGCGCCTGCTCCAGGGTGGTGTCCACCGCCATGCTGGGATTGCCGCGCTTGTCGGCGACCTCGAAGCGGTGGCTGACGTCGGGGCGCAGCACCAGCCAGCGCTGGATCACCCCGCGCAACCAGGCCTCGGCGGGGGCGATGTCCGGTTCCGCCAGGCGGCGTCGGTCGGCGTTGGCCACCAGGGCCTGGAGGCGCGCCTTGCAGGTATCGACCTGCTGGCGCAGCAGGTCGATATCCGCCTCCAGATGGGGCTGGCCCGTGGCGTCCTGGCGCATCTCCTTGAGCAGTACCGCCATGGTGGAGAGCGGGGTGCCCAGCTCGTGGGCGGTGCCCGCCGCCTGGGTGGCCACCGCCAGCACCTGCTCGTTGCGCAGCGCCGCCTCCCGGGTGCGCGACAGGGTCTGGTCCCGGCGCCGCAGGGCGTGGGCCATCTTGAAGATAAAGAAGGTCACCAGGCTCGCCGAGAGGCCGAAGTTGATCCACATCCCCAGCACATGCAGGTTGACGTCGCCGATCAGGGCGCCATGGCCGATGGCGCCATGGCTGAGCTGGGGTACTGGCTCGTAGAAGACCATCAGGAAGGTGTAGCCGGCCATGGCACCGCTGGCGGTGATCCAGGCATAGAGCCAGGGCAGGGTAGCGGCGGCAATGGTCACCGGCACCAGGTAGTAGGTGATAAAGGGGTTGGTGGAGCCACCGGTGAAGTAGAAGAGCAGGGTCAGGCCGGCGATATCGGCCAGCAGATGGCAGAGGTATTCGGTATCGGTGACCGCCCGGGGGCGGCTGAGTCGCCACCAGGTAGCGATATTGATCAGCCCCATGGCGATGATCACCGCCACCACCGGCAGGGTGCTGAGCTCGAAGCCCAGCACCTCGATGCCGAAGATGATCATGCCCAGGAAACCGGTCCAGGTGATGCCGCGCACGAAGGTCAGGCGCACCAGGTTGCGGTTGGGGGTCGACAGGGGCAGGGGCAGGGCGGCTTGCATAGGGGCTCCATCCGATCAGTGGCCCCATCATACCGTAATGCGGGAGCGCCCGGAGTGACCCCCGGCCCCGTGCCCGGGGCAGGTTGTCGCACCCGCGCCGAGGCCCTCGGCGCGGGTAGGGATCGAGTCCAGCTCTAGCCTTACTCCCGGGCGCTGGCGCCCAGCAGGCCGCCGGCCAGGCCGCGACGTTCGCCGGCCTTGGCCAGGGCGTCTTCCGGGGAGCCGGCCATCTCTCGGAACATGCCCATGGAGCCCAGCAGGGCGCTGGATTCGTAAGGCACGAAGACCCGCTCGCCTTCCTGGGCCATGGTCGGCAGGGCCTTGATATAGCTCTGCCCGAGCAGGTAGCCGACCACGGTGCGCTTGTTCTCCTCGCTGTCGCCGATGGCACTGAGTACCAGCTTGATCGACTCCTGCTCGCCCTGAGCGCGCAGAATGGCGGATTCCTTGTCGCCCTGGGCGTTGAGGATCGCCGACTCGCGCTGGCCCTGGGCCATGGCGATGGCGGCGGCCTTCTCGCCCTCGGCCTCGGTGACGGTGGCGCGACGCTTGCGCTCGGCGGCCATCTGCAGGCGCATGGCCGACTCCACCTCCTCGGGCATGGCGATATCCTGCACCTCGACCCGGGAGATCTTCACCCCCCACTTGGAGGCGGCCTCCTCCATGGCGGCCTGGATCTCGTTGTTGACCTCGGCCCGGGATTCGAAGAGCTTGTCGAGCTCCATCTTGCCCACCACCGAGCGCAGGGTGGTCTTGGCCAGCACCTCCACCGCCTGGCTCATGTTCTCCACCTCATAGACGGCGCGCTTGGGGTCGATGATCTGGTAGTAGAGGGCGCCGTTGATGTTCACCGTGACGTTATCGGTGGTCACCACCGGCTGGCCGGGGAAGTCCATCACCGTTTCACGGCGGTCGATGCGCGTCTCGTTGCTGGTGATGGCGTGGTAGTCGTCGCCCATCTTGCGGTAGCGGATCATGGTGATGGCGCGGGGCTGGTCGATAAAGGGCACGATGATATTGATGCCGCTCTCGAGGACCCGGTTGAAGGAGCCCAGTCGCTCGATCACCATCACCTCCGACTGGCGCACGATCACCAGTCCCTTGGCGATGATCAGGATGCCGATCGCCACGATCAGCAGGGCCGCGATCAGCCCGGGAGAAATCAGTTCCATGGTCTTGCTCCTTGCGTGGGGGAAAACTCAGTCGTCGAGTCGAACCTGGGCGGTGGTGCCATCGAAGGCCTCGAAGATCACTCGGGTACCCTCCGGTAGGTCGGTGGTGCCGTCGGGTAGGCGGAGCCGGTAGAAGTCGCCATTGACCTTGATGCCGCTGGCGCCGTCGAAGTCGCGTCTCAGGGTCCGGTAGGCTCGCCCGCGCTCGACGCCGGTGCCGGTGGTGCCATAGGCCACGCCCCGGGGGCTGAAGCGTGGCTTGATCACCTTGATGGCCAGCGGCACCAGGATGCCGGAGGCCACCCCCAGGGTCAGCAGCTGCAGGCTGGTCCCGGCACCGGCCAGGGCCGCCAGGGCGGTGAGGCCGGCGGCCACGGCCAGGGCCAGCAGGACCAGGCCGCCGCCGAAGAGCTCGCCGACGGCCAGTGCCAGGGCCAGTAGCAGCCAGAGATAGGCGGGGTTCCACTCCATGGGCGAGTTCCTTGTGGGGGACGATGGCGTTACCATAGCACTCCACTGACCCCTTTCGTCGATCCGACCAGGATAAGGAAGCGTTTCAATGCCCCTGCTGGACAGTTTTCGCGTCGATCACACCCGCATGCAGGCCCCGGCGGTGCGCATCGCCAAGACCATGCGGACCCCCTCCGGCGACCCCATCACCGTCTATGACCTGCGCTTTTGCGTGCCCAACGAGGAGCTGCTCTCCGAGAAGGGCATCCATACCCTGGAGCACCTCTTCGCCGGCTTCATGCGCGACCACCTCAACGGCGATGACGTGGAGATCATCGATATCTCGCCCATGGGCTGCCGTACCGGCTTCTACATGAGCCTGATCGGTACCCCCGAGGAGTCGCGGGTCGCCGAGGCCTGGAAGGCCGCCATGCAGGACGTGATCCAGGTGCCCGGCATGGACCAGATCCCCGAGCTCAACGAGTACCAGTGCGGTACCTACACCATGCACTCCCTGGATGAGGCCAAGGCCATCGCCGAGCAGATCATCGCCCGCGGCGTCAGCGTCAACAGCAACGACGAGCTCTACCTCAGCGAAGAATTCCTCGACCAGGCCACCGGCAAGCCTGCCGATTGAGGCCATCCCCAGGCAGCTAGGGCCATGGGCCTGTTGTCGATCACGCCGCCCGCCGGGCGGCGTTCTGCTGTCGAGGCCCCCCGCAGGCGGCCCTGGCGACAGCGGGGGCCGGGCAAGCTACAATGCGCGCCAACCGACACCCATCGCCCCGCTGGCTGCCTCAGGCGAGCCCAGGGGTGAGTACGAATAGGCGACAGCGGATCATGCAAGACCAACAGCTGGCCCACGAAGCCGGGCTACGACGCACCTTTGCCATCATCTCCCACCCGGATGCGGGCAAGACCACCATCACCGAGAAGATGCTGCTGTTCGGAAACGCCATCCAGATGGCCGGCTCGGTGAAGAGCAAGCGCGCCGATCGCCACGCCACCTCCGACTGGATGAAGATGGAGCAGGAGCGGGGCATCTCCGTGACCACCTCGGTGATGCAGTTCCCTTACGGCGGGCGCATCGTCAACCTGCTCGATACCCCGGGCCACGAGGACTTCTCCGAAGACACCTACCGCACCCTGACCGCCGTGGACTCGGCGCTGATGGTGATCGATGGCGCCAAGGGCGTCGAGGACCGCACCATCAAGCTGATGGAGGTGTGTCGGCTGCGCACCACGCCGATCCTTACCTTCATCAACAAGATGGACCGGGACATCCGCGACCCCATCGAGGTGATGGACGAGGTCGAGACGGTGCTCAATATCCAGTGCGCGCCCATGACCTGGCCGATCGGCATGGGGCGTCACTTCAAGGGGGTCTACCACCTCTATAACGACACCATTCATCTCTATACCCAGGGGCAGGGCAATCGCATTCCCGAGGACAAGCGCATCGAGGGGCTCGATAACCCCGAGGTGGACGCCGTGCTCGGCGAGGATCAGGCCGAGGAGCTGCGCATGGAGGTGGAGCTGGTGCGCGGTGCCTCCCACGAGTTCGATCTCGACGCCTATCGTCGCGGCGAGCTGACCCCGGTCTATTTCGGCACCGCCATGGGCAACTTCGGCGTGCGTGAGATGCTCGACGGCTTCGTCGAGTACGCCCCGGCCCCCCAGCCCCGAGAAACCGATGCGCGCACGGTGGAGGCCGAGGACGGTCGCTTTACCGGCTTCGTGTTCAAGATCCAGGCCAACATGGATCCCAAGCACCGGGATCGCATCGCCTTCCTGCGGGTCTGCTCCGGCAAGTACGAGAAGAACATGAAGATGCGCCATGTGCGCATCGGCAAGGACGTCAAGATCGCCGACGCCCTGACCTTCATGGCCTCGGACCGCGCCCAGGTGGAAGAGGCCTGGCCCGGCGATATCATCGGCCTGCACAACCACGGCACCATCCAGATCGGCGATACCTTCACCCTCGGCGAGGACATGCGCTTCACCGGCATTCCCCACTTCGCCCCGGAGCTCTTCAAGCGCGTCCAGCTCAAGGACCCGCTGAAGATGAAGGCGCTGCAGAAGGGCTTGCAGCAGCTCTCCGAGGAGGGCGCCACCCAGCTGTTCATGCCGCTGGACAACAACGAGCTGATCCTCGGCGCCGTGGGTAGCCTGCAGTTCGACGTGGTGGCCCACCGCCTCAAGGAGGAGTACAAGGTCGACTGCGTCTACGAGGCGGTCAACGTCCAGACCGCCCGCTGGGTCTACAGCGACGACGCCAAGAAGCTCGAGGAATTCAAGCGCAAGGCAAGCGCCAACCTGGCCATCGACGGTGGTGGCTACCTGACCTATATCGCCCCCACCCGGGTCAATCTGCAGATGACCCAGGAGCGCTGGCCGGAGATCCGCTTCCAGCCCACCCGGGAACATTAAAGCCCGAAGCTGGAAGAGCGCCGCTTCGCGACTGGAAGCTGGAAGAGAACACCTTGACCCCAGGAGCATCGGGGCCATGCTGATTTCCAGCTTCCAGCTTCCAGCTTCCAGCTTCCAGCTTCCAGCTTCCAGCTTCCAGCTTCCAGCTTATGTTGATCGACGCCCACTGCCATCTCGATTTCCCCGACTTCGACGCCGACCGCGAGGCGGTGCTGGCGCGGGCGCATGCCGCCGGCGTGGGGCATCTGGTGGTGCCGGGCACCACCCGGGCCCGCTGGCCCGGGGTGCTGGCGCTGGGAGCGCGTGACGACATCAGCGTCTGCCTGGGGCTGCATCCCTACTTTATCGACGAGCATGGCGATAACGACCTGGCGGCCCTGGACGCGCTCTTGGGCGAGGCGAGTGGCGGGCCACGGATCGTGGCCCTGGGGGAGTGCGGGGTCGACGGGCGATTCAGCGACACCCTGGCGGCCCAGTGGCGGCTCTTCGAGGCCCAGGTGCGCCTGGCCAGGGCGCATCGGTTGCCGCTGGTCATTCACTGCGTACGCCTCAATGACGAGGTGGCCAGGTTGCTGCGGCGGCTGGCGCCACCGGCCGGTGGCTTGATCCACGCCTTCGCCGGCTCCCCCGAGCAGGCACGGCGCTTTATCGACCTGGGCTTCGTGGTGGGGCTGGGCGGTGCCCTGACCCATGAGCGGGCGAAGCGGCTGCATCGCGCCGTGGCGGCGCTACCCGACGATGGCTATGTGCTGGAGACCGATAGCCCCGATATGCCCCTGGCGGGGCATCGGGGCGAGCGCAACGAGCCCGCCCGGATCGCCGAAGTGTGCCGGGCGGTGGCCGCCTTGCGGGGGCAGTCGGCGGATCGGGTGGCGGCGGATAGCAGTGCCACCGCCCGGCGGCTGTTCGGCATCGGGGCGCCCTAAACGGCGTTACTGGTCGGCCAGGGTTTCGGGGTCGAGGCGCTCGAGGGCGTAGGGCAGCTTGAGTCGCTTGAGCACTTGCTCCTCCACCGTCAAGGGGCCCAGCTCCTCCTTGGTGCTGAGCACCGCCAGCACTTCGGGCTGGCCATAGGCGTCCAGCTCGGTGCCGAGCACGTCACCCACCGACTTGCCGGCGGCGTCCTCCACCGCGGCCCCCGGGGCGGGTAGCCGGTCGCCCTCCAGTTGGGCGCGCACCAGGCGCTTCTTCACCTGACCGCGGAAATGCGCCCGGGCCACCACCTCCTGGCCGGTATAGCAGCCCTTCTTGAAGCTGATGCCACCCAGGGCCTCCCAGTTGATCATCTGTGGCAGGTAGGCATCGGCCTGCTCGGCGCGAATCCAGGCCAGCCCCGCCTGGATATCGTGCAGTCGCCAGATGGCATTGCCCACCGGCAGGGCCTGGGCGGTGAAGGCCTGCCAGGTGGCGACCAGCGCCGCCTCGGGGACGGCGATCAGCAGGCGCGGGCGTGGGCCGGGGTGGCGCAGGATCAGCGCCTCGTCATGCACGACCTGATGCCAGGTGGTCGGTGGCACGATATCCAGCCGGGCCTCCGCCAGGGCCGGCGCCTCCTGACCGATCAGCCCGAGCAGGGCGATATCGTCCCGGGGCGTCAGGGTGGTCTTGTAGAAGGGGGCGAACTTGCCCAGGTGCTCCGCCAGGGGCGTCACCAGGTCCCGGGAGAGGATCAGCCAGTAGCGGTACTCGGAGCGGCGTAGCAGCTGGCCATTGGCCAGCATGCGTCCCTTGGCGGAACAGAAGCAGGTGAGGGGTGCGAAGTCGCCATCCGCCAGATCGACCTGGGCGCTGGTCTGGCCCTGCAGGAAGCGGGCCGCATCGCTGCCCTCGACCTCCAGTATGCCCAGGTGGGCCAGCGGGGCGATCACGGTGGCGTCCAGGGCGCGGCGGGCCGGCTCAGGGGTGGCAAAATCGAGGCGATCGGCATCCAGCGTCCGAACCCCGTCCAAAAGGCTCCAGTCCAACATCGGAATCTCCCTTGTATCGGCGATGCGTCGTCGTCATTGACGCCATGATACCGCAGGCGCTCTTCGGGGCCGATGCCTGTGATCGACGCCCCGAACGATCGGCCAAGGGCTCAAGGCGGGGCGGCGGTCATGCTAAACTGCCAGCTCTCATTATCGTTGCCGCAGATGAAGGTAGGGCCATGGCTCACTACTCCCTGGAATTCGAAGGCGTCGAAGACGTCGAACTGATCAATCGCATCACCACCGCCCTGATGATGTTGGAGGGTGTCGAGAGCGCCGAAGTGGGCCGGCATGGTGCCGAGGTCGAGGGGCGGGTCAACCGCCAGGCGCTGATCCAGGCGGTCAAGCAACTCGGGGTCAGGGTCAAGTGACCCGAGGGATCATCTAGTCGATTTTATACCGTTATCTTTCCCCGCCATCCCTGGAGATCGCCCATGAGCAAGTCGTTTCGTCTGGCATCCAAGTTCCGGCCCGCGGGCGACCAGCCCGCGGCGATCGACGGCCTGGTCCGGGGGCTGGAGGCGGGGCTGGCTCACCAGACGCTGCTGGGGGTCACCGGCTCCGGCAAGACCTTTACCATGGCCAATGTGGTGGAGCGCCTGCAGCGCCCGACCATCGTCATGGCACCCAACAAGACCCTGGCGGCCCAGCTCTACGGCGAGTTCAAGGCGTTCTTCCCCGATAACGCCGTGGAGTACTTCGTCTCCTACTACGACTACTACCAACCCGAGGCCTATGTGCCTGCCTCGGACACCTTCATCGAGAAGGACGCCTCGATCAACGACCATATCGAGCAGATGCGCCTCTCCGCGACCAAGGCGCTGCTGGAGCGCCGCGATGCCCTGATCGTGGTCTCGGTGTCGGCCATCTACGGCCTGGGGGATCCCGATCAGTACCTCAAGATGCGCCTGCACTTCACCCGAGGCGAACTGATCCACCAGCGCGACTTCCTGCGCCGCCTGGCGGAGCTGCAGTACACCCGCAATGACATGGACTTCCGGCGCGGCACCTACCGGGTGCGCGGCGATGTCATCGATATCTTCCCGGCGGATGCCGAGGACGAGGCGGTTCGGGTCGAGCTCTTCGACGACGAGATCGACTCCATTCGCCTCTTCGACCCCCTCACCGGGGAGGTGCGGGGCCAGGTGCCGCGGATGACCATCTACCCCAAGAGTCACTATGTGACGCCCCGGGAGACCATTCTCGAGGCCACCGAGTCGATCAAGGCGGAGCTAGTCGAGCGCCTCGACTGGCTGCGCAAGCACGACAAGCTGGTGGAGGCCCAGCGCCTGGAGCAGCGCACCCACTACGACCTGGAGATGATGCTGGAGCTGGGCTACTGCAACGGCATCGAGAACTACTCCCGCTACCTCTCCGGGCGTGCCCCCGGGGAGCCGCCGCCCACCTTCTTCGACTACCTGCCGGACGATGCCCTGCTGTTCATCGACGAGAGTCACGTCAGCGTTCCCCAGGTGGGGAGCATGTACAAGGGCGACCGCTCCCGCAAGGAGACCCTGGTGGAGTACGGTTTTCGCCTGCCCTCGGCCCTGGACAACCGCCCCATGAAGTTCGAGGAGTGGGAGGCGATCTGCCCCCAGACCATCTTCGTCTCGGCCACCCCGGGCCACTACGAAGCGGAGCATGCCGGCCAGGTGGTGGAGCAGGTGGTGCGCCCCACCGGCCTGGTGGACCCGCAGATCGAGGTGCGCCCGGCCTCCACCCAGGTGGATGACCTGCTCTCGGAGATCCACCTGCGCACCGCGGTGGGGGAGCGGGTGCTGGTGACCACCCTGACCAAGCGCATGGCGGAGGACCTCACCGACTACCTGGATGAGCACGGGGTGCGGGTGCGTTACCTGCATTCGGACATCGATACCGTGGAGCGGGTCGAGATCATCCGCGACCTGCGCCTGGGCGAGTTCGATGTGCTGGTGGGGATCAACCTGCTGCGGGAGGGGCTGGATATCCCCGAGGTCTCCCTGGTGGCGATTCTCGACGCGGACAAGGAGGGCTTCCTGCGTGCCGAGCGTTCCTTGATCCAGACCATCGGCCGGGCGGCGCGCAACGCCAACGGCAAGGCGTTGCTCTATGGCGACCGCATCACCGACTCCATGCGCCGCGCCATGGAGGAGACCGAGCGGCGCCGCACCAAGCAGCTGGCCCATAACGCGGAGCACGGCATCACGCCACAGACGGTGACTCGCTCGGTGGCGGATATCCTCGAGGCGGCCCAGGCCCCGGGCAAGAAGAGCAGTCGGCGGCGGGGCGAGCGCAAGGTGGCCGAGCCTCAGGCGGTCTACGACCCTGCCGACCTGTCGCCGGAGGCCCTGGCCAAGGAGGTCTCGCGCCTGGAGGACGCCATGTTCGAGGCGGCCCAGAACCTGGAGTTCGAGGAGGCGGCGCGATTGCGTGACCGGCTCCATGAACTCAAGGAACGGCAGCTGGTACTGGGTGCCGTCTGATGCTTGCGCTCCCTGTCCCGGCGAGCCGGGACAGGGGGAGGTACGAAATTTATACCGTTATCTCCCCTGCGCTTGAAGGGGGCACATGCAACCTTGGGGGTAGGCCGTACCGTGAGCAGGGGGGATCGGGTATACTCTTCGCCGCCTAATGGCTCGCGACTCGACGGCCATGGGCACGACCCGACTAGCCAAGGAGTTCCTCCTAATGACCGTGATCCGCCAGGATGACCTGATCCAGAGCGTGGCCGACGCCCTCCAGTACATCTCCTACTACCACCCCAAGGACTTCATCGATGCCATGCATGAAGCCTACCAGCGGGAGGAGAACCCGGCGGCCAAGGATGCCATCGCCCAGATCCTGATCAACTCGCGGATGTGTGCCCTGGGCCATCGCCCGATCTGCCAGGACACCGGCATCGTCACCGTCTTCGTGCATGTGGGCATGAACGTCCAGTGGGACGCCGAGATGAGCCTCGATGACATGATCAACGAGGGGGTGCGCCGCGCCTACCAGCTCCCCGACAACGTGCTGCGCGCCTCGGTGCTGGCCGACCCGGACGGGGCCCGTAAGAACACCGGCGATAACACCCCGGCGATCATCCACCACAAGCTCGTCCCCGGCGACACCGTCGAGGTGCATGTGGCCGCCAAGGGCGGCGGCAGCGAGGCCAAGTCCAAGTTTGCCATGCTCAACCCCTCCGACAACGTGGTCGACTGGGTGCTGGAGCAGCTGCCCAAGATGGGCGCCGGCTGGTGCCCGCCCGGCATGCTCGGCATCGGTATCGGCGGCACCGCCGAGAAGGCCATGGAGATCGCCAAGGAGGCGCTGCTCGATCCCATCGATATCCAGGAACTGCAGGCCCGCGGTGCCTCCAACCGCGCCGAGGAGCTGCGCCTGGAGCTGTTCGACAAGGTCAACCGCAGCGGCATCGGCGCCCAGGGCCTGGGCGGGCTGACCACGGTGCTCGATATCAAGGTCAAGGACTACCCGACCCACGCCGCCAACAAGCCGGTGGCGATCATCCCCAACTGCGCCGCGACCCGTCACGCCCACTTCACCCTGGACGGCTCCGGCCCCGCGGCCCTGCCGGCGCCGAAGCTGGAAGACTGGCCGGAGATCACCCGGGAGGCCGGCGGCAACGTCAAGCGCGTCAACCTGGACGAGGTGACCCCGGAGGAGGTACAGAGCTGGCAGCCCGGCGACACCCTGCTGCTCAACGGCAAGCTGCTCACCGGCCGCGACGCCGCCCACAAGCGCATGGTCGACATGATCGGCAAGGGCGAATCCCTGCCGGTGGACCTGAAAGGGCGCTTTATCTACTACGTGGGGCCGGTGGATCCGGTGGGTGACGAGGTGGTCGGCCCGGCCGGTCCCACCACCGCGACCCGCATGGACAAGTTCACCCGCACCATGCTCGAGGAGACCGGTCTGCTGGGCATGGTCGGCAAGGCCGAGCGCGGCCCGGCGGCCATCGAGGCGATCCGCGACAATCGGGCGGTCTACCTGATGGCGGTGGGCGGCGCCGCCTACCTGGTGGCCCAGGCCATCAAGCAGTCCCGGGTGGTGGGCTTCGAGGACCTGGGCATGGAAGCCATCTACGAGTTCGAGGTGGAGGACATGCCGGTCACCGTGGCGGTGGACAGCCAGGGCACCTCGGTGCACCAGACCGGTCCCGCCAAGTGGAAGGAGATCATCGCCGAGAAGGTTGTTTCCTGAGGCGATACGCTACCGCTCATTCTGGTAGTCTTGGGTGGCCCCGTCGGCCCCGGCGAGCATGATGCCGGGCCGGCGGGGCCGCCGCTGTCTTGCAGAAGGAGTCGCTCATGACCGCCTGGTTACTGGGGCTGGGAATCTTCCTGGTGCATGTGCTGGGGATCCTGTCGGCGCTACTCGCCCTTATGTCCAGTCGCACCTCCCAGGGCGCCGTGGCCTGGATCATCTCCCTGATCACCTTTCCCTACGTGGCCCTGCCCGCTTACTGGGTCTTCGGCCGTCCGCGCTTCTATGGCTACGTCTCCGCCCGGGGCGAGCGGGACACCGTACTGCGCCGGGTGCTGATCGGCTATCGGGAGCGCCTGGAGCCCTATCGGGCCGACCCCGGCCACGGGGATATCCGCGCCGTGGAACAGCTCGCCATGATGCCGCTGACCAGCGGCAATCGCACCCAGTTGCTGGTCGATGGCGAGGCCACCTTCGAGAGTCTTTTCGCCGGCATCGAGGCGGCGGAGGAGTATCTGCTGGTGCAGTTCTTTATCGTCCGCAACGATGCCCTGGGGCACGAGTTGAGGCGTCGCCTGGAGCGCGCCGCAGAGCGCGGGGTGCGGGTCTATTTCCTCTATGACGAGATCGGCAGTCACAAGCTCGGCGACGGCTACCTGAAGGACCTGGCCGAGGCGGGCGTGCATGTCAGCGCCTTCAACTCTTCCCGAGGATGGCGGCACCGCTTCCAGCTCAACTTCCGCAATCACCGCAAGATCCTGGTGGTGGATGGCCAGCAGGGCTGGCTGGGCGGCTTCAACGTGGGGGTGGAGTACCTGGGGCAGAGTGCCAAGCACGGGGCCTGGCGGGACACTCACCTGACGTTGGAGGGCCCCAGCGTGCTGGGCCTCCAGGAAGCCTTCTGGGAAGACTGGCACTGGGCCACCGGCGAGGTGCTGAGCCTGGAGTGGGAGCCGCGCAGCACCTGCGAGGAGTGCCAGAACGTGGTGATCGTGCCCTCCGGCCCGGCGGATCGCCAGGACACCGCCAGCCTGCTGGTGCAGCAGGCGATTCATAGCGCCGAGGAGCGACTCTGGGTCACCAGCCCCTATTTCGTCCCGGACCAGGGCGTCCAGGATGCCCTGCGGCTGGCCGCCATGCGCGGGGTGGACGTGCGTATCATGATCCCCGAGCGCCCCGACCACCTGCTGGTCTTCCTCTCGGCCTTCTCCTTCCTGCCGGACATGCTCAAGGCGGGGGTCAAGGTCTACCGCTACCAGCCGGGGTTCCTGCATCAGAAGGTGATGCTGATCGACGATCACAGTGCCAGCGTGGGCACCGTCAATCTCGACAACCGCTCCTTCCGGCTCAATTTCGAGATTACCGCCTTCGTGCCGGATCGCCGCTTCGCCGCCGAGGTGCGCCTGATGCTGGAGCAGGACTTCGCCGCCTGCCGGCGGGTCGGTTATGACGAGATCGAGGGGCGTGCCCTGTGGCGCAAGCTGATCTCCCGGGCCGCCTATCTGATGTCGCCGATCCAGTGAAACCTGCGGCCCTGGGCGGGTGGTTTGCGAAAAGCCGACCCCGGCCCTTGGCCTGTTATCGACTTACCGCTAAATTACCCGCTTCGGTGCGGCCTAGGCTTTGTCTGAAAAGTCGGCGAGCGAAGGTCAGACAAGGCAAAAATCGGCGAAAAGACGGAGTTTACGCGGTGTAAATGAGTACTTTGAGCCGATTTTTAACGCCGTATGGCCGAGCGCAGCCAGTTTTCGGACATGGCCTAATGCCGGTTGTCCTGTTACCCATCGGGAGTCGTGGTGAACCTCGAAACCAAATGGCTGGAAGACTTCGTCGCCCTGGCCAATACCCGCAGTTTCTCGGCCTCGGCGCGTCAGCGCCATGTGACCCAGCCCGCCTTCAGCCGGCGCATCCGTTCCCTGGAGCAGGCAGTGGGGGTGACCCTCGTCGATCGCTCCACCACCCCGGTGGGCCTGACCCCGGAGGGACAACTGTTCCTGGTCACGGCGCGCCACCTGGTGGAGCAGCTCAACGAGTGCCTGGGCCATCTGCGCGGCGTCTCCATGGCCAACGAGGCCCTGGACATCGTTGCCGCCCACTCCCTGGCCCTGACCTTCTATCCGCAGTGGATCTCGCGGCTGCAGCAGGGCACCGGCGAATTGCCCACCCGGCTGGTGGCCATGAACATGGGCGAGGCGATCCATGTGCTGCGGGAGGGCAACTGCGACCTGATGCTGGGGTACTACGACCCCTATGCCACCATGCAGCTGGACGCCAAGGTCTTTCCCTCCTTCTCCATCGGCCAGGTGAAGATGATTCCGGTCTGCCTGCCCGACGCCGATGGCGATCCGCGCTTCCCCCTGGAGGGGGAGGCGTCGATTCCCTATCTCTCCTATACCCAGGGCGCCTTCCTGGGGCGCAGCGTGCGCATGCTGCTCAAGAACGACCCGCTGCGCCTGCGCCTGCGCACCGTCTACGAGACCGCCATGGCGGAAGGCCTCAAGGGCATGGTGATGCAAGGGGTGGGGATGGCCTGGATTCCCGATTTCTGTATCCGCGAGGAGCTGGCCAGCGGGCGCCTGGTGCGGGCCGGGGATAGCGCCTGGGACGTGCCCCTGGAAATCCGGCTCTATCGCTGTTCCCTGGTACACAAGCCCGGCGTCGAGAAGCTATGGCGGCAGATGATGAAGCTGCCGCGGGACTTCCTGCAAGGCTGAGACATTGACGGGGGCGCCTTGGGGCGCCCTCGACGCACTCAGGGGGTACCGAAATCCGCCGGCAGGCCCAGGAAGTTCTGGATGATAAAGAAGTGATCCTCGAACAGGGTCTCCGGCTCCAGGTCGGCCAGGGCCACCCAGCGTGCCTGCTCGCCGCCCTTGGCGGGCTTGAGCTGGGGCAGTTGCTGCTCGGGGCGCAGGGCGAAATAGAAGGCCTCGGCCAGGGTGCGGCCCCGCCAGCTGCGGTGGGGCTCGTCGAAGAGGCGCTGGCCCCGTAGCGAGCCCTTGAGCACCGGCTCCGGGACCTTGAGGCGCACCCGTTCCCGCAGTTCCCGCAGGCAGGCATCCAGCAAGCGCTCATGGGGGTTGATAAAGCCCCCGGGCAGGGCCAGTAGCCCCTTGCCCGGTGCCGCGCCGCGCCGCACCAGCAGCACATGTCCGGACTGCACCACGACCGCATTGACGGTGACGAAGATCGGTGGGTAGGGCGCCTGCTCCCAGGCCTTGCGGTACTGGTCGAGCAGCCGCTGCTCCTCGAGCAACCGCTGGAAGGCCTCCGACTGCTCCACGAACGTTTCCAGGGCGTGGTGCACCCGGGGGGGCAGGTCGTGATGGGCACCGGTGGAGAGGTAATCGGCGGCGGAGGAGGCGGAACGGAACAGTCGCCCGCGGATCTGGGTGGCGGCGATCCCCTCCACCAGGGGCACGCTGACCGACTCCCACTGGGGAAACAGCGTCAGATAGTAGCTGGATTGGCCGCGACTGGCGCCGATCAGGCCGATACGTGGTAGCTTGCCGTGGCTCGGGCTGGCGATATCCCGCACCTTGCGCTGTACGTCCCGGACCCAGACATCGTCGTTGTAGAGGGCGTCCAGCAGGGGGGCGATCTCCAGGCGGGCGTTCTCCTCGGCATCGAAGCAGCTGCGCAGCAGGTCGTGACGCTCCTCGAAGCGCCAGGGGTTGCGCAGGGAACGCGCCTGCCAGGCCGAGCCCACCAGCACGATGACCTGCCGGGCCCGCTTCAGGGCCTCGTGAATCACCGCCAGGTGGCCGAGGTGGGGAGGTTGGAAGCGGCCGATAAAGACCAGGCAATCGAAATCGTACCCGGAAGGGGTAGGGGGCATGGGGCACTCCGCCAGGGTCGGTGGCGCCTATTATGGAGAGCCCGCCGGGGAGCGGCAACCGTGCGCGTGGGGAGAACGTTCGGCATCTCGCGTTGCCTTGGGATATGCTGGGCGCCTAGGCCAAGCTAAAGCTAAAGGAGTGGGGTGTGATCAAGGAAACGGTGGTCTTCTGGTGGCGCGTCGTGCATGACGCCATTCGCCTGTGGCTGGAGCGCAATGCCTTCAGCTATGCCGGTTCACTGGCCTTCTATACGCTCTTCTCGCTGGCCCCCACGGTGATTATCGCGGTTACCGTGATCGGGGTGGTGCTGGGTGAGGACGCCGCCCAGGGGCAGATCGTCGCCCAGCTGCAGGAGACCATGGGACATGACGCCGCCGTGGCCATCGAGCAGGCGGTGGCTCAGTCACGGATCGAGGAGTCGGGGCTCTTGCCGACCCTGTTGGGGTTTGGTGCCCTGCTGGTGGGGGCGACCACCGTCTTCGCCCAGATGCAGTTCTCCCTCAATACCCTCTGGGGGGTGACCGCCAAGCCCAGCAGCAATAGCCTGCTGGTGTTCATCAAGAACCGGGTGCTGTCGCTGACCATCGTGCTGGCCATCGGTTTTATCCTGCTGGTGTCGCTGGTCTTCGGGGTCATGGTGAAGAGCCTGCTCGGGCAGGCCGAGAACCTGGTGCCGGCGGTGGGACTGCTGGCCGGCAGCGCCGAGTTCCTGGTCTCCCTGGCGATGATCGCGGCGCTCTTCGCCACCATCTTCAAGGTGCTGCCGGACGTGGTGCTGAGCTGGCGGGACGTCCTGGTCGGTGCGGTGGTCACGGCGCTGCTCTTTGCCCTGGGGCGTTATGGCATCGCCAGCTACCTGGCCTATACCGCCACGGCCTCCACCTATGGCGCCGCCGGCTCCGTGGTGGTCATTCTGCTGTGGGTTTATTACTCATCGCTGATCCTTCTCTACGGTGCGGCCTTTACCAAGTGCCATCTACTGGCCCGCGACAAGCCGATCATCCCGCGCAATACCGCCGTGGTGGTCAAGCGGGAACTGCTGGAGTGAAGCCGTCCGCCTGAACTGTCGAGGCCGCGCCCCAGGGGCGCGGCCTCGCTCGTCTGGACGGTGTCGAGCCGCCTCAGGCGGCCCGCGGCTGGCCGGGGCGGAAGCGCTCCTCGGCCAGCCGGTCGGCGACCTGCTCGGGGCGCTTGCCCTCCCGCTTGGCACGCTCGAAGATCGTCTCCAGGGTGGTGCCGATCCGTTCCACCTGGGCCAGCACCGCCTGGCGGTCGTAGTCGCTGCGGCGTTGCCAGGCCACCTCAATCACGCCGCCGGCATTGGTTACATAGTCTGGCGCATAAAGGATGCCGCGACGCTGCAGGGCCTCGCCGGCGGCGGGGGTGGCCAGCTGGTTATTGGCGGCCCCCGCCACCACCCTGGCCTTGAGGCGCCGGCAGGCGGCCTCGTCGATGGCCCCTCCCAGGGCACAGGGGGCGAAGACATCCACCTCGGCATCGAGGATGGCCTCGGGGGGCAGTGTCGCGGCGCCTAGTTCCTCGGCGAGCCGCGCCACGGCACCCTCATCGATATCGCTGATCACCAGCTGGGCGCCGGCCGCCTTGAGCCGGCGAGCCAGGTGAGCCCCCACGCTGCCGACGCCCTGGATGGCGACGCTCACCCCCTCGAGATCGTCACGTCCCAGGCCGTGACGCACCGCCGCCCGCAGGCCATGAAAGACCCCCAGGGCGGTAAAGGGCGAGGGATCGCCGGACTCTCCTGCGCTGCGGCGCAGGCCGGTGACATAAGCGGTCTCCTCGGCGATCCACTGCATGTCCGTCTCGCCGGTGCCGGAGTCCTCGGCGGTGATATAGCGTCCGCCCAGGCGTTCCACCAGCCGCCCCATGGCGCGCATCAGCTCCGGGGTCTTGTCGCGCCTGGGATCGGCGATGATGACCGCCTTGCCACCACCCAGGGGCAGGCCGGCCAGGGCCGACTTGTAGCTCATGCCGCGGGAGAGGCGCAGCACATCGCTCAGGGCCTCGTCGTCGCTGGCGTAGGGGAAGACGCGCAGGCCGCCCAGGGCGGGGCCCAGGTGGGTGTTGTGGATGGCGATGATCGCCTTGAGGCCGCTGGCCTCGTCACAGCCGTAGACCACCTGTTCATGGTGGTCGAAATCGGGATGATCGAACATGGCAGGGTCCCTTCGTGGGGTGACTCATTGTTATGTGTGCGCCAGGGGTGGTGGCGCCGCCGGATCGGGCTTATGGCCCTGTGCCCAGATTAGCCAAAGGCGATGCCGCTGCCTAGTGGGCAACGCCGACCGGGCCTTGGCGAACCCGGTGGGCGAGTGCTAGAACAGGAGCATGACGCCGTGATCGGCGAGTCGGACAAGGGAGGAGTCGTGATGAGCAAGCAGTGCGTCAAGGCCTGGGTCAGCGGCCAGGTGCAGGGGGTCTGGTACCGTCGGGCGACCCAGGAGCAGGCCCTGCAGCACGGCCTCACCGGTTATGCCAAGAACCTGCCGGACGGCCGCGTCGAGGTGCTGCTGTGCGGCGAGGAGGAGGCGGTCCGAGCCGTGACCCAGTGGCTCTGGCAGGGGCCGCCCGCGGCCCGGGTCAGTCAGGTCAGCCTGGAGGAGGCGGCGCCCCGCGACCCGGATGCCTTTATCACCCTCTAGATTTCCTTCGTTGGGCTATTTCAGGGTATCGACGATCCACTGCACCACGGCGGGGCCGTCGGCGCCCAGGCAGGCCTCCACCAGGGGCGTCTGGGACCAGCGCTCGTCGATAAAGGCACGGCCTTCCGGAGCGAACAGCGTCTGCCCGGCGGCATCGCCTTCGGTGACCACGCTGAGGTGGCCTCGGGCGGTGGTGAAGAGCTCCGGGCGCAACAGCCAGGCCAGGGCGCAGCTGTCGTGGGGGCAGCAGCCATCGATGCCCAGGGCCTGCTGGTAGAACTCCCGGTAGAAGGCGTAGCTGCCCTTGAGCACGGCGCCGAGCTCGCCCTGGCCGGCGGCGATGGCCTCCATGTCGTCGGGGCTCAGCACGCAGCGGTGGGTGGCGTCCAGGCCCACCAGGGTCAATGGCCAGCCGGCGGTGAGCACCCGGGCCGCGGCGTGAGGGTCATTGAAGATATTGGCCTCCGCCACCGGCGAGACATTGCCCCCCTCCTTGATCGAGCCACCCATGATCACCACCTGCTTGACGGCATCGACGAGGCCCGGATCGAGTTGCAGCGCCGCGGCCAGGTTGCCGAGCGGGCCCACCGCCACCAGGGTGACCTCACCGGGACGGGCGCGCACGGTGTCGACGATAAACTGCGCCGCGCTGATCGGCTCGGCCTGGCCCTGGACCGCCGGCAGCGTGATGTTGCCCAGACCGTTGGCGCCGTGGATATGCGCCGGCGCCGGGTGCCTGGCCCTGACCAGGGGGCCGGCGGCGCCCTGGGCCACCGGGATGCGTCGTCCGGCCAGCTCGCAGAGCAGCAGGGCGTTGCGGGTGGCGACATCGATATCGACGTTGCCGTAGGTGGTGGTCAGGCCGAGCAGCTCGATCTGGGGGTGGCGCAGGGCGATGGCGATGGCCTGGGCGTCATCCACGCCCGGGTCGGTATCGAAGATAATCGGGTAACTCATGGGCTTTCTCCGTATGGGCTCCGTATGGGCTGTGCGGGGGCGGTGTCGGGTCAGTCCGCTTCCAGCGGGCAGGGCGGCCACTCGGCCAGGGCGGCGTCCACCGCCCGTGCCCAGGGAATGCTCGGCGCGGCGCCGGGGACCTGGACGCAGAGGGCGGCGGCGGCGCTGGCCCGGCGCAAACAGGCCTCGATGTCGCCACCGGCCTGGCGGGTGGCCAGGAAGACGCCGATAAAGGTGTCGCCGGCGCCGGTGGTATCCACTGCCTCGACCCGGTGGGCGGCCAGGCGCAGGCGCGTCTCCCGGTGCCGGTAGTGCACCCCCTCGGCGCCCAGGGTCAGCACCAGCTCCACCTCGGGCAGGCGTTCGGCCAGGGCATCGAGCAGTGCCGCGGCGGGGCGGGTCTCGTCCAGGCCGGCCAGGGCCGCGGCCTCGCCGCGATTGACGAACAGCAGGTCGCAGGTCTCCAGCGGCAGTCGAGTGGCGGCCTCGTCCATGGGCGCCGGATTGAAGGCCAGCATCAGGCCCCGCTGCCGGGCGGCCGTCATGGCCGCGGCCAGGCCATTGCATTCGTTCTGCAGTAGCAGGGTGGCGCCGGGCTCGGCGGCGGCGATCTGCGCCACCAGGGCGTCCTCCTCGAAGCCATGATTGGCGCCGGGGTAGAGGATGATGGCGTTCTCGCCGCCGTCATCCACCTGGATCAGCGCATGGCCGCTGGGAGAGTCGACCCGCTCGACGTCGTCGAGCGCGACCCCGGCCTCCTCGAGGGGCGCCAGGGCCCAGGCATCGCTGTCGCCCAGCCGCCCCCAGTGAGTCACCTGTCCCCCGGCCCGGGCCAGGGCCAGGGACTGGTTGGCCCCCTTGCCGCCCAGCACCCGTTGGTAGTCGCGGCTGGCCAGGGTCTCGCCGGGGCGCACCAGGTGCGGCACCCGATAGACATGATCGATATTGATGGAGCCCAGGTTATAGAGCATGGCGTTCTTCCTGAGACCCGGCCCGCAGGCCGGAAAGACGAAACGTCGGCGTCGGCAAGCCGGCTCGTACTAGCCTAGTCGGGCAGGCCCCGATCCGCTTCCACGCAGCCTGCCGAGATCACCGCTAGTCCAGCGGGCGCGCCAGGTTCTCGGCGGTCAGCTCGACCACCCGGGCCCGGGCCTCCGGGGTGATCCAGGCGTTATGGGGGGTGACGATCAGGTTGAGGGGCTCGGCGAGGGCATCGAGTAACGCATGGCCGCGGCGGGGCGGTTCCTCCGGCAGGCTGTCGACCCCCAGGCCACCGAGGCGTCCCTCGCGCAGTGCCGCCAGCGCCGCCGCCTCGTCGATGATCCCGCCCCGGGCGCAGTTGATCAGCAGGGCGCCGGGCTTGAGCCGGGCCAGCAGTGCCGCGTCGACCAGGTGATGAGTGGCCTCGGTAAGCGGGCAGTGCAGGCTCAGTACATCGGCCCGGGGCGCCAGTTCGGCGAGGGGCGGGCGGGAGTCGCCGGCCTCCCGGCCGGGGCGGGCGGCATAGTCGACGCGCATGCCGAAGGCGCCGGCCAGCTCACCGACGCGGCGCCCCAGCTCCCCCTGGCCGACGATCACCAGGCGCTTGCCTTCCAGTTGCAGGGTGGCGGGGGAGAGCAGGCAGAAGAAGTCGCTGTGCCCCCAGTCGCCGGCGGCGACCCGGCGCTGGTAGCGAGGCAGGCGGTTGGCCAGGGCCAGGATCAGCATCAGGGTGTGCTGGGCCACGCTGGCGGTGCCATAGGCGCTGACGTTGCGCACCGGGATGCCGAGGCGCTCGGCGGCGGCCATGTCGATATTGTTGGTGCCGGTGGCCAGCACGCAGATCAGCTTCAGCTCCGGCAGGCTGTCGAGCAGCTCGCCATCCAGGAGCACCTTGTTGACGATGGCGACCTGGGCGCCCTCGAGGCGCTCCCGGCGCTGCTCCGGGGCGGTGGCGGCATGCACGTCCAACTGCTCGACTCGCTCACGCAGGGGCGCGAGATCGATATCGTCGCCGAGGCTGGCGGCGTCGAGTAGCACGGCTTTCATGGGAATTCCTCGTGTGGCGTTGGCACCTTGCCCCCAAGGGGGCGCGACGCGCTATAATACCGGGCTTTCCAGTGGCCTTGGAAAGGCCGGCGCCAGGCCCCATATTGGCCATCGCCGGCCTGGTCAGGTGTGAGTTCCAGGCCAAGATCGTATTCCGGAGTGATTAGAACCATGCCCATCTACGAATATGAGTGCAAGGCCTGTGGCCACCGCCTCGAGAAGCTGCAGAAGGTGAGTGCCGCCCCCCTGACCGATTGCCCCAGTTGCGAGGCCCCGGAGCTTTCGCGACTGGTCTCCGCGGCGGGCTTCCGCCTGGCCGGCGGTGGCTGGTACGAGACCGATTTCAAGTCCGGCAGCAAGAAGAACCTGGCCGGCGACGGCGGCACCGGCAAGGCGCCGGCCAAGGACGGGGCCGCCGCCTGAGGCGGCCCGACTTCTCCCGATTCGATAAACGCTAGAAAACAGGATTCGACATGCGCAGCCATTATTGCGGCCAGCTCAACGAGACACTGGTGGATCAGACGGTCACCCTCTGCGGTTGGGTGCACCGTCGCCGTGACCACGGTGGGGTGATCTTCCTCGACATGCGCGACCGTGACGGCATCGCCCAGGTCGTGGTGGATCCCGACACCGCCGAGGCCTTCGCCAATGCCGACCGCTGCCGCAACGAGTTCGTGCTGCGCATCGTCGGCCGCGTGCGGCCGCGCCCCGAGGGCACCCAGAACCCCAACATGCCCACCGGCATGATCGAGGTCCTGGCCAAGGAGGTGGAGATCCTCAACACCGCCGCCACCCCGCCGTTCCAGCTCGACGAGCACGGCAAGGTGGGCGAGGAGGTGCGCCTCAAGCACCGCTATATCGACCTGCGTCGCCCGGAGATGCTCGACAAGCTGCGCCTGCGCTCGCGGATCTCCCATAGCGTGCGGGCCTTCCTCGAAGCCCAGGGCTTCCTGGACATCGAGACCCCGATCCTGACCCGGGCCACCCCGGAAGGCGCCCGGGACTACCTGGTGCCGAGCCGTACCCACGCGGGCAGCTTCTTCGCCCTGCCGCAGTCGCCGCAGCTCTTCAAGCAGCTGCTGATGGTGTCCGGCTTCGACCGCTACTACCAGATCGCCAAGTGCTTCCGCGACGAGGACCTGCGCGCCGACCGTCAGCCGGAGTTCACCCAGATCGACCTGGAGGCCTCCTTCGTCGACGAAGACGAGATCATGGGCATCACCGAGTCGATGATCCGCCAGCTCTTCCAGGAGGTCCTCGAGGTCGAGCTGCCCGAGTTCCCGCGCATGCCTTACAGCGAGGCGATGGGCCGCTACGGCTCCGACAAGCCGGACCTGCGCATCCCCCTGGAGCTGGTCGACGTGGACGACCTGATGGCTCAGGTGGACTTCAAGGTCTTCTCCGGCCCGGCCAAGGCCGACGACGGCCGCGTCGCCGCCCTCAAGGTGCCCGGCGGCGCCGAGCTTTCCCGCAAGGCCATCGATGAGTACACCAAGTTCGTCGGCATCTATGGCGCCAAGGGCCTGGCCTGGATCAAGGTCAACGAGCGCGCCAAGGGACTCGAGGGCCTGCAGTCGCCCATCGTCAAGTTCATGGAGAACGTGATCGACGAGCTGCTCGAGCGTCTCGATGCCCAGGATGGCGATATCATCTTCTTCGGCGCCGACAAGGCCCGCGTGGTCAATGAGGCCCTCGGTGCCCTGCGGGTCAGGCTGGGCGAGGACCTGGACCTCTACACCCAGGCCTGGGCGCCGCTGTGGGTGGTCGACTTCCCGATGTTCGAGGACGACGGCAGCGCCCGCATGCAGGCCCTGCACCATCCCTTTACCGCCCCCTCCTGCGACGTGGAGAGCCTCAAGGCCAACCCGGCCCAGGCGCTCTCCCGGGCCTACGATATGGTGCTCAACGGCACCGAGCTGGGCGGCGGCTCCATCCGTATCCACGACCAGGCCATGCAGCGGGCCGTGCTCGAGGTGCTGGGGATCGACCAGGCCGAGGCGGAGGAGAAGTTCGGCTTCCTGCTCGACGCCCTCAAGTATGGCGCGCCGCCCCACGGCGGCCTGGCCTTCGGCCTCGACCGTCTGGTGATGCTGATGACCGGGGCGCGGACCATCCGCGAGGTGATCGCCTTCCCCAAGACCCAGAGCGCCGCCTGCCTGATGACCGATGCCCCGGGCGAGGTCAGCGCCGACCAGCTCAAGGAGCTGAATATCCGTCTGCGGGCCAAGGCCAAGCCGGAGGCCGCCGAATAAGGCGAGCCACTCCGACACGCACGACTCCTACCGGCGCCCCTGTGGCGCCGGTATGTTGTTGAGGCGGGACACTCTCGTCAGGGAGACGATGCACAATGAAGAAAAACGTGCCTGGAAGCGCCGGGCCATGCTGATCCTGGGCATCGATCCCGGCTCGCGGATCACCGGCTATGGGGTGCTCGACGTGACCCGGCCGCGGCCGGTCTACGTGGCCAGCGGCTGCATCCGCACCCGGGGCGACGACCTGGCCCAGCGCCTGGCGCAGATCTATGCCGGAATCAGCGAGCTGATCGGCGTGCATCGACCGGGGGAGCTGGCCATCGAGCAGGTCTTTATGGCCAAGAACCCCGACTCCGCCCTCAAGCTGGGCCAGGCCCGGGGCACCGCCATCGTCTGCGCCGCCAATCACGGCCTGCCGGTGAGCGAATACGGGCCACGCCAGATCAAGCAGGCGGTGACCGGCACCGGAGGCGCCGACAAGGCCCAGGTGCAGCACATGGTCAGCGCCGTGCTGGGCCTCGACGGTACCCCCCAGGCGGACGCCGCCGATGCCCTGGCCATCGCCCTGACCCATGCCCATGCACGGCTCGGCCTGATCAATCGTGGTAGCTACGGCGGGCGTCGCGGGGGCGGCAAGGGGTGGCGCGACTTCGACCCGACGGGCCGCACTTCCTGAGTGGCCGAGACTTCACACTAGATGACGATTTTGCCCTCTGGTCAGCCTCCGGGGCGGCCAGTATAGTGGTCGCCAGTCTTGGCAAGGATCGACTCACGGC
The DNA here is from genome assembly GCF_015645095.1 of Halomonas sp. 328. GTDB lineage: Bacteria > Pseudomonadota > Gammaproteobacteria > Pseudomonadales > Halomonadaceae > Bisbaumannia. Next base: position 3,809 of record NZ_JADOTW010000008.1, on the reverse strand, counting down.
ATGATTGGACGCCTGCGTGGCACCCTGTTGGAGAAACAGCCCCCCTGGCTGGTGGTCGACGTCGCTGGCGTCGGCTATGAACTGGAAGCCTCCCTGACCACCCAGATGGCGTTGCCGGCGGTGGGAGAGGCGGTCTCCCTGCACACTCACCTCAGCATTCGCGACGATGCTCACCTGCTCTACGGGTTCGCCCGCGGCCAGGAGCGGGAACTGTTCCGCGCCCTGATCAAGGTCAATGGCGTGGGGCCCAAGCTGGCCCTGGCGATCCTCTCCGGCATGGACGAGGCGGCCTTCGTGCGCTGCGTGCGGGAGGACGACATCAAGTCGCTGACCCGGCTGCCCGGGGTGGGCAAGAAGACCGCCGAGCGGCTGATCATCGAGATGCGCGACCGCTTTCCCCACTGGACCGGCGACGAGGGAGGGGGGCTCGAGGCCCTGGAAGCCGCCGCGGCGGGGCAGGGGGCCGCCCCCCAAAGCGATCCCCTGGCGGATGCCGAGGCGGCCCTGGTGGCGCTCGGCTACAAGCCCGCCGAGGCCGCGAAGATGCTCAGCGGGTGCGATCGCGAGCTCTCCACCGAGGCCCTGATCAAGGCCGCCCTGACCCGCAAGCTGACGGGCTAGGGGGCCATCCCAGGAGATGGCATCCCCGTGGCTCGGGATGACTAGGCGCCGCAAGTTCGGAAACCACTATGCTCGACAATGATCGACTGATCGCCGCCGCGCCCCAGGGCGGGGAGCTGGTCCAGGACCATGCCATTCGCCCCAAGCGGCTGGCCGACTATATCGGCCAGCCGCGGGTACGCGAGCAGCTGGAGATCTTTATCCAGGCCGCCCGGGGGCGGGGCGAGAGCCTCGACCATACCCTGGTGTTCGGCCCCCCGGGCCTGGGCAAGACCACCCTGGCCAATATCATCGCCGCCGAGATGGACGTGGACATCAAGTCCACCTCCGGGCCGGTGCTGGAGCGCCCGGGCGACCTGGCCGCCATGCTCACCAACCTCGAGCCCGGCGACGTGCTCTTTATCGACGAGATCCACCGCCTCTCGCCGGTGGTGGAGGAGGTGCTCTATCCGGCCATGGAGGATTTCCAGCTGGATATCGTCATCGGCGAGGGGCCGGCGGCGCGCTCCATCAAGCTCGACCTGCCGCGCTTCACCCTGGTGGGGGCCACCACCCGGGCGGGCCTGCTGACCTCGCCGCTGCGCGACCGCTTCGGTATCGTCCAGCGCCTGGAGTTCTATGGCATCGAGGACCTGACCGGCATCGTCGCCCGTTCGGCGCGGCTGCTGGGCGTGGAGGCAGACGCCGCCGGCGCCGCCGAGATCGCCCGCCGCGCCCGGGGCACGCCGCGCATCGCCAACCGCCTGCTGCGCCGGGTGCGCGACTACGCCGAGGTGCGTGGTCGCGGGGTCATCGATGTCGAGGTCGCGGATCGTGCCCTGGACATGCTGCATGTGGATCACCACGGCCTCGATCATATGGATCGCCGCCTGCTGCTGGCGATGATCGAGAAGTTCGATGGTGGCCCGGTAGGGGTCGACTCCCTGGCCGCCGCCATCGGCGAGGAGCGCGATACCATCGAGGACGTGATCGAGCCCTACCTGATCCAGCAGGGGCTGATGATGCGCACCGCCCGGGGGCGGGTGGTGACCCGCCAGGCCTATGCGCACTTCGACCTGGTGCCGGATTCCGCCACCCCGGATGCCAGCGGCGAGGTGCGTCCATGACCCCGACCAGCGAGTTTCGGCTGCCGGTCAGGGTCTATATCGAGGACACCGACGCCGGCGGCATCGTCTACTACGTCAACTACCTGAAATTCATGGAGCGCGCCCGCAGCGAGTGGCTCCGGCGCCTGGGGCATAGCCAGCGGGAACTGCTTGCCGAGGGCGTGCAACTGGTGGTACATCGCCTGGAGTGTCGCTACGCGCAACCGGCGCGCCTCGATGACGACCTGGTGGTCAGCGCCACCGTCACCGAGCGGGGTGCCTGTCGTGCCACCTTTGTCCAGCGGGTGAGCCGCGCCGGGGAACCCCTGTGCGAGGCGAGTGTCGACATCGCCTGTCTGGATGCCCAATCCCTGCGGCCCCGCCGCTGGCCGCCGGCCCTGGCCGCGGCCCTAACCCCCGAGTTGCAATGAGGACGCCCGTGAACGACTCCATGTCCATCCCCCATCTGATCATGAGTGCCAGCACCGTCGTGCAGCTGGTGATGCTGATCCTGGTGCTCGGCTCCATCCTCTCCTGGGTGGTGATCTTCCAGCGCAGCATGGTGCTGAGCCGCGCCAAGAAGGCCCACCAGGCCTTCGAGGAGCGTTTCTGGTCCGGGGTCGATCTCAACGACCTCTATCGCGAGACCCCCGCCGATCAGGAGACCCTGGGCGCCGAGCACGTCTTCCGCTCCGGGTTCCGCGAGTTCAATCGCCTGTTGCCCAAGACCAAGAGCCCCCAGGCGATCCTCGATGGGGTCCAGCGCAGCATGCGCGTCGCCTGGTCCCGGGAGGAGGAACGCCTCAACCTGCACCTGGTGTTCCTGGCTACCGTGGCCTCGGCGAGCCCCTATATCGGCCTCTTCGGCACCGTCTGGGGCATCATGGGCTCCTTCCAGAGCCTCTCCATGGCCCAGCAGGCGACCCTGGCCACCGTGGCCCCCTGGATCGCCGAGGCGCTGATCGCCACCGCCATGGGGCTGTTCGCGGCCATCCCGGCGGTGATCTTCTACAACCGCCTCTCCGCGGAGTCCGGTCGCCTGCTCGGCAAGTACGAGGATTTCGCCGAGGAGTTCCACTCCATCCTGCACCGTAACCTGCAGGGGCGTGGCGAGAGCGCGGCGGCCTGACGGAGACGACACCATGCATGGACCCTTCAATCGGGACGGTCGACGCCGCCCCATGGGCGAGATCAACGTGGTGCCCTTTATCGACGTCATGCTGGTGCTGCTGGTGATCTTCATGATCACCGCGCCCATGCTGACCCAGGGCGTCCAGGTCGATCTTCCCCAGGTGAGTTCGTCGCCCATCGAGGAGAACGAGAGCCAGGAACCCATCGTGGTCTCGGTGGATCGCGAGGGGTATTACTATATCTCCCTGGGCGACGAGGAGGCCCCGGTGGGCCTGGATGAGCTGGCCGAGCGGGTGATCATCGTCATGGATCGCAACCCGGGCACGCCGGTGATGGTGCGGGGGGATCGCAACGTCAGCTATGGCCAGGTGGTGACCCTGATGAGCACCCTGCAGACCGCCGGCGTCGCTAACGTGGGGCTGATCTCCGAACCCCCGCCGCGGGAGGGCTAGGGGTGGCCAGAGAAGAGCGACGCGTCGGCTATGGCCTGCCCACCCTGCTCGCCATCGGCGTGCATGGGCTGGTGGTGGCCGTGAGCATGCTGAGCCTGGTGCCCAGCGCCAAGACCGAGCCCCCCGCCACGGCGGTGGTCCAGGCGACCCTGGTCGGTACCGAGACCACCACCGACCAGGCCCAGCGTGCCCAGGAGGTGCGTGCCCGGGCCGAGGCGCGTCAGGCCGAGGAGGAAGCCGCGGCCCGGGAGGCCGAGCGCCAGGAGCAGGAGCGGCAGCATCAGGAGCAGGCGGCCCGGGACGCCCAGCGCCAGGCCCAGGAGCAGGCGGCCGAGGAAGCCCAGGCCGAGGCCCGGCGCCGCGCCGAGGAAGCCGAGCGCCAGGCACGGCTGCGTGAGGAGCAGGCCGCCGAAGAGCAGCGTCGCGCCGAAGAGGCCGAACGCCAGCGCCAGGCGGAGGAGCAGCGCCGCCAGGAAGAAGCCGAACGTCAGCGCCAGGCGGAGGAGCAGCGCCGCCAGGA
>NZ_JADOTW010000068.1 GCF_015645095.1 Halomonas sp. 328 | reverse complement strand
TGCACGATTTCCGACCGTGCTGAGGGTACCTTCGTGCTCCTCCGTTACTCTTTGGGAGGAGACCGCCCCAGTCAAACTACCCACCACACACTGTCCTCGCCCCGGATAACGGGGCTGAGTTAGAACGCCAATGATGCCAGGCTGGTATTTCAAGGTTGGCTCCACCCGAACTGGCGTCCGGGTTTCCAAGCCTCCCAGCTATCCTACACAAGCAACATCAGCGTCCAGTGTGAAGCTATAGTAAAGGTTCACGGGGTCTTTCCGTCTAGCCGCGGGTACACAGCATCTTCACTGCGATTTCAATTTCACTGAGTCTCGGGTGGAGACAGTGTGGCCATCATTACGCCATTCGTGCAGGTCGGAACTTACCCGACAAGGAATTTCGCTACCTTAGGACCGTTATAGTTACGGCCGCCGTTTACCGGGGCTTCGATCAGGAGCTTCGGCCGGAGCCTAACACCATCAATTAACCTTCCGGCACCGGGCAGGCGTCACACCCTATACGTCCGCTTGCGCGTTTGCAGAGTGCTGTGTTTTTAATAAACAGTTGCAGCCACCTGGTATCTTCGACCGGTTCGTGCTTCCACCGCGGGGTGTTCACACTACGCCGGCGTGCCTTCTCCCGAAGTTACGGCACCATTTTGCCTAGTTCCTTCACCCGAGTTCTCTCAAGCGCCTTGGTATTCTCTACCTGACCACCTGTGTCGGTTTGGGGTACGGTCTCACAGAATCTGAAGCTTAGAGGCTTTTCCTGGAAGCGTGGCATCAATGACTTCCAGACCGTAGTCTGTTCGTCTCGTCTCTCGGCCTTGAGATCCCGGATTTGCCTAAGATCTCGGCCTACCGACTTTCACCAGGACAACCAACGCCTGGCTCACCTAGCCTTCTTCGTCCCCCCATCGCAATTCTGTGAGGTACGGGAATATTGACCCGTTTCCCATCGACTACGCCTTTCGGCCTCGCCTTAGGGGCCGACTCACTCTGCTCCGATTAGCGTCGAACAGAAACCCTTGGTCTTCCGGCGGGGGAGTTTTTCACTCCCCTTATCGTTACTCATGTCAGCATTCGCACTCGTGATACCTCCAGCGAGCTTCTCAACTCACCTTCATTGGCTTACACGACGCTCCTCTACCGCTCGTCATTCGACGAACCCGTAGCTTCGGCACCTGGTTTGAGCCCCGTTACATCTTCCGCGCAGGCCGACTCGACTAGTGAGCTATTACGCTTTCTTTAAAGGATGGCTGCTTCTAAGCCAACCTCCTAGCTGTCTGAGCCTTCCCACATCGTTTCCCACTTAACCAGGATTTTGGGGCCTTAGCTGACGGTCTGGGTTGTTTCCCTTTTCACGACGGACGTTAGCACCCGCCGTGTGTCTCCCACGCTGCACTCACCGGTATTCGGAGTTTGCCTCGGGTTGGTAAGCCGGGATGGCCCCCTAGCCGAAACAGTGCTCTACCCCCGGCGGTGATACGTGAGGCGCTACCTAAATAGCTTTCGAGGAGAACCAGCTATCTCCGGGCTTGATTAGCCTTTCACTCCGATCCACAAGTCATCCAAATCTTTTTCAACAGATCCTGGTTCGGTCCTCCAGTTGATGTTACTCAACCTTCAACCTGCTCATGGATAGATCGCCCGGTTTCGGGTCTATATCCAGCGACTGGTCGCCCAGTTAAGACTCGGTTTCCCTACGCCTCCCCTATACGGTTAAGCTCGCCACTGAATATAAGTCGCTGACCCATTATACAAAAGGTACGCGGTCACAGAACGAGTCTGCTCCCACTGCTTGTACGCATACGGTTTCAGGATCTATTTCACTCCCCTCTCCGGGGTTCTTTTCGCCTTTCCCTCACGGTACTGGTTCACTATCGGTCAGCCAGGAGTATTTAGCCTTGGAGGATGGTCCCCCCGTCTTCAGTCAAGGTTTCACGTGCCCCGACCTACTCGATTTCACTGGATCAGGTTTTCGGCTACGGGACTATCACCCACTATGGTCGAGCTTCCCAGCTCGTTCGCCTAACCAGTCACCAGCTTAAGGGCTGGTCCCCGTTCGCTCGCCGCTACTTGGGGAATCTCGGTTGATTTCTTTTCCTCGGGGTACTTAGATGTTTCAGTTCCCCCGGTTCGCCTCC
>NZ_JADOTW010000007.1 GCF_015645095.1 Halomonas sp. 328 | reverse complement strand
CAGAAACCACAAAGCCATTGATAATCAACGAATTATAAAAATAAGCGCGGTAAAAACATTTCGATCGGGCAAGAAGTGGCCCGAAAATCGGGTCATTTCTTGCCCGCGGGCAAGAAATGACCCGGTAATTCGTTACCACAGGGTTAAGGAAGGTTATCGAGGTTACGAAGACGCCCCCGGACGCGCCCTGCCCTGTCGCCGCTCGACGCCCCGACGCATAAACTCGAGGATCCAGCGAGCCATCAGGGCATCGTGCACCGGGGCGTTGAGGGAGGCCTGGCCCTCGCGGACCCGCGCCTCGCCTACCAGGTCGCCACGCAGGGCCATCAGGTCCCGGGAATAGGGCTTGGCGAACTCCGGGTGGCCCTGCACGCCGAGGAAGTGCTCGCCGACCTGCATCAGGTAGTAGGGACAGAAGTCGCTGCCCCCCAGTACCCGGCTCTCGGGGGGCAGGCGCACTACCTGGTCCTGGTGGCTGACCACCAGGTTCAGCTCCGGCTGCCAGGGCGTCATCCACTCGGCCCGTTCGTCCAGGTGGTTGAAGGAGACGCCAACGCCCCAGCCCTTGGCGCTCTGCTCCACCGCACCGCCCAGGGCCTTGGCGATCAGCTGGTGGCCGAAGCAGATACCCACCAGGGGCTTGCCGGCCCGCCATAGCTCGCGCACGAAGGCCGCCAGGTCGTCGACCCAGGCCAGGCCGTCGTTGACGCCAAACTTGGAGCCGGTGGTCAGCCAGGCATCCACCGCCTCGACCTCCTCGGGAATCTCGCCGTCCAGGCAGCGCCAGACGCAGAACTCCAGGTCGGGCTCGACGGCCGTGAGGAGCGCCTCGAACATCGCCGGGTAGTTGCCATGGGTGGCGCGCAGTTCCGGCGCCACGTCATCGCATTGCAGCAGTCCAATATGTAACGCCATCCTGCCCTCCTTGTCGTTCCGGGACGAGGCCATCGGCGGCTAGAGAGAGCCCTCCACCGCCGCCACGAAGATGGCCCGATAGGCCTCGGCGTCGTGGGCGATGGGGTTGCTGGCCGCGGAGGGGTCCGCCACCGCCATCTGGGCCACCTTGTCGGCCTGACGGGCGTCGATGCCCAGGGCCGCCAGGGTGGGCGGAATCTTCAGCCGCTCGCGCAGCTCCAGTACCCAGTCGATCACCGCCGCCGTGCCCGGCTGGCGCAGGTCCAGGTAGCGCCCCAGACGCACCATGGGTTCACCGATGGCCCGCTCGTTGGCCCGCAGCACATAGGGCATCAGCACCGCATTGAGGGTGCCATGATGGGCATCATAGAGAGCCCCCAGGGGATGGGCCAGGGCATGCATGGCCCCCAGGCCGCGCTGGAAGGCGGTGGCTCCCATCATCGAGGCCACCAGCATGTTCATCCGCGCCTCCAGGTCGCCGCCGTCGGCATAGGCGTGAGGCAGATGGTCGCGGATGCGGCGCATGCCCTCCACGGCGATACCCTCCGCCATGGGGTGATAGTTGGGGGAGCACCAGGCCTCCAGGCAGTGGGACAGGGCATCCATGCCGGTGGCGGCGGTGATCGACGGCGGCAGGCCGGTGGTGAGCTCGGGGTCGAGGATCACCGTGGCCGGCACCATGCCGGGGTGGAAGATGATGCGCTTCACATGGGCCTGCTCGTCGGTGATCACCGAGGCGCGGCCCACCTCGGAGCCGGTGCCCGCGGTGGTGGGAATCGCCACCACCGGCGCGATGGCCGCGGCATCCGCCTGGCGCCAGTTGTCGCCCACGTCCTCCAGGGACCATAGCGACAAGCCCTCCCGCTGTCCCGCCATCAGCGCCACCGCCTTGGCGGCGTCCAGGGCCGAGCCGCCGCCGAAGGCGATCACCCCGTCGTGGCCCCCGTCGCGGAAGGCGGCCACCCCATCCAGCACATTCTTGCCGGTGGGGTTGCCCTTGATGGCACTGAAGAGGGCAATGCCCAGGCCGGCACCACGGCAGGCGGCCAGGGCGTCGTGGACCATGGGCAACTGCTCCAGGCCCGGGTCGGTGATCAGCAGTGGCGCCGCCATGCCCAGGGCCCGACAGGCCTCGGGCAGCTCGCGGATGCGCCCGGCCCCGGTAAGGATCTGCGCCGGATAGTTCCAGCTGGTGGTCAAGCGACTCATCTCGTGTTGGCTCATAGCGACCTCGCTTCTCCCGCTTTCCCTTCAAGCTTAGGGCGTCAGGCATGTTTCAGATGGAAGGACTTGGGCCGGGTCAGGGTCTCGTAGCCGACCCGGGAGAGGGTGCAGCCACGCCCCGAGCGCTTGACCCCGGTCCAGGCCAGCTCCGGGTCCAGGTAGTCGCAGCGGTTGGCGAACACCGTGCCCGCCTCCAGCCTTTCCCCCAGGGCCGCGGCGGCCTCCAGGTCGCGGGTGAAGAGCGCCGCGGTGAGGCCGAAGTCGCTGTCGTTCATCAGCCGGATCGCCTCCTCGTCGTCCTCCACCGCCATCACCCCCACCACCGGGCCGAAGCTCTCCTCGCGCATCACCCGCATCCCGTGATCGACCCCGGTGAGCAACTGGGGCGCCAGGTAGGCACTGCCCGGCCGCGACAGCGGGTAGTCGCCGGGATCGATCCAGGCCCGGGCGCCGGCGGCCACCGCCTCCTCCACCTGGCCGCGCACGAAGTCCGCCGCCGCCGGTCGCACCAGGGGCCCCAGGGTGGTGGCGGGGTCGGTGGGGTTGCCGAGCCGCAGCTGGCCGAGCCAGGCCAGGGCCCGCTCCAGGAAGTCATCGAAGCGCTGGCGCTGCACATAGATGCGCTCGATGCCGCAGCAGCTCTGCCCCGAGTTGAAGAAGGCGCCGTCCATCACCCGGGGCACGGCGCTGTCCAGGTCCACGTCGCCGCGCAGGTAGGCGGGGTCCTTGCCGCCCAGCTCCAGGCCGGTGGCGATAAAGCGCCCGGCGGCATTGCGCTCCACCATGGCGCCGCCGGCCACCGAGCCGGTAAAGGCCACCTGGGCGATGCGCGCATCGCGGATCAGCGCCTCGGTGGTGGCATGGGCCAGGTGCAGGTGCTGGAAGACCCCCTCGGGCAGGCCGACCTCGTCGAAGGCCTGCTGCAGGCGCTCGGCGCACAGCGGGGTCTGGGCGGAGTGCTTGAGGATCACCGCGTTGCCCGCCATCAGCGCCGGCACCAGGGCATTCACCGCGGTCATGAAGGGGAAGTTCCAGGGCGCGATGATCAGCGACACCCCCAGGGGCTCGCGGCTGATATAGCGGGTGAAGCCGGGTTTGTCGGGCAGGCGGATGGGCGCCAGGGCCGACTCGGCCAGGGCGATCATGGTCCGGGCGCGCTCCTCGAAGCCGCCGATCTCGCCGCCGGCCACGGCGATGGGCCGGCCCATCTGCCAGGTCAGCTCCTCGGCCAGGAGATCGCGGCGCGCCACCATGGCATCCACCATGGCGGAACAGTAGCGGCCGCGCTCGGCGAGGCTCAGGGCACGCCAGTCGCGCTGGGCGGCCACTGCCCGGTCGAGGGCCGCCTCGACCCGGGCCCCCTCGGCCAGCTCGCGCCGCACATAGACCGAGCCATCCACCGGGGAAATCGTCTGTTGTATGGGCATAACCAACCTCGGCTCCAAGCGACGCCAGCCATGGGGTAGAGCGAAGCGTCTTTTTCAGGGATGAAAAAGTCGAGCGTCCAGGGATGGATTCACAGCGTCTTCGCGATCCCCATGGCTGGGGAAGTCGCGTCCATGCCGGGGCGCTTAGATAATTTCGAAGTAGCGGTCCAATTCCCAATCGGTGATATGGCGGCGGAACTGCCGCTCCTCCCACTCCCGGGTCGCCGCGAAGTGCTCGACGAAGGCGTCGCCGAACAGCGCCCGGGCCGGCGCCGAGGCCTTGAGGCGCTGGGCCGCCTCCCACAGGGTACGCGGCAGGGCCTGATGGGCGGGATGCTCGAGTTCGTAGGCATTGCCGCGCACCGCCTCGTCCGGCTCCAGGCCCTGCTCAATGCCGTAGAGGCCGGCACCGATGGCCGCCGCCACGGCCAGGTAGGGGTTGGCATCGGCGCTGCCCAGCCGGTACTCCACCCGCTGGGACTTGTCGCCGCCGGGAATCACCCGCAGCGCCGTGGTGCGGTTCTCCACCCCCCAGGTGGCATCGGTGGGGGCCCAGAAGCCGGGAATCAGCCGGGTGTAGCTGTTGATGGTGGGAGCGAACATGGCCAGGAATTCCGGCATCAGCGCCTGCTGGCCGGCCACGAAGTGGCGCTGGGTGGCGCTCATCCCGTGGGGGGCGTCGGCATCGAAGAAGGCCGAGGCCCCGCCGTCGGCGTGGCGCAGCGACAGGTGGATATGGCCGCTCTGGCCCGGGTAGTCCGGCGACCACTTGGCCATGAAGGTGGCCATCAGGCCTCGGCGCTGGGCCCACACCTTGGTGAAGGTCTTGAACAGGGCGCCCTTGTCGGCGGCGGCCAGGGCGCCATCCACGGCGATCGCCGCCTCCAGCACCCCGGGGCCGGTCTCGGTATGCAGCCCCTCGATGGGGAAGTCCATGGCCTCGGCGAGCCCCAGCAGCTCGTGGTAGAGCTCGCTGTGCACCGAGCTGCGCAGCATGGAGTAGCCCATCATGTCCGGAGTGAAGGGCTTGAGGTCGCGAAAGCCCTTCTCGCGCACCGACTCCGGGGTCTCCTGGAAGAGGAAGAACTCGTACTCCAGGGAGCCGAAGGCCTCGAAGCCCAGGCCCCGAGCCCGCTCCAGCACCCGCTGCAGCAGCCCCCGGGGGCAGAGCTCGGCGGCGGGCCCCGCGAACTCGGCCAGGAACAGCAGCATCTCGCCCTCCGCCGGCACGCCCCGGCAGCTCTCCGGGACGATCCGCAGCGGCGCATCCGGGTAACCGGTATGCCAGCCGGTGAAGCTCACGTTGTCGTAGAGCTCGTCCTTGCTGTCCCAGCCCAGCACCACGTCGCAGAAGGCGAAGCCCGACTCCAGGGCGTGGAAGAACTTCTCCTTGTGCATGTACTTGCCAAGCATCACCCCGTCGATATCGAACATCCCGACCTTGACGTGGCTCAGGCCACGCGCCTCGACGATGCGCCGGGCATCCGCCGGCGTCTTGACCGCTCTCGGTTCCAGTCGACTCATGGCGCCCTTTCCTGATAAGGGTGGAAATAGCAGCCTAGCGCAGCCCTCCGACGTCAACAGATGGCACCGTCAACCCTGGCACCAACGAGGGTGGCGGCGCCGGCTGCGAGTCGCTATCGTCAGGGCCCCTGACTCCGGAGCCTCCATGCCAAGCATCGATTCCCGCTGGGTCGGCTGGGCCCAGTGGCTGGCCCTGCTGACCATGAGCCCCGATCATCTGGTCCGCCACCTGCTCGGCCCCGAGAGCGCCCTGGCCTGGTGGCCGGAGAGCCTGGGACGACTGGCCTTCCCGCTGTTCGCCGCCATGGTGGCCTGGCACGACTACCACACCAGCCGCGATCCGCTGCGCTATGCCCGGCGCATCCTGCTGATCGGGGGGCTCGCCCAGCTCCCCTATGCGCTGATGCCACGCCCCGAGGCGCCCTATGTGCTGAATGTCTGCTTCACCCTGGCGGCGGGCCTGGCCTGGGCCCACTGGGCCAAGGGCGCCCTGGCCCAATGGGCCCACGGGGAGAGCAGCGCCCTGGCCCGAAGCCTTCTTCCCTGGGCGGGGCTGGTGCTCTCCCTGGGGGCCTGGTGGGCACTGGGCTTCTGGGTGGAGTTCGGCCATGCGGGCCTGGCCCTGGTGCCGGCGCTGATGCTGGCGCTCTCGCAGCAAGCGGCCCCGCCGGAGCAGCGGTGGATAGCCGGCCTGCCGGCCCTGGCGATAGCGGCATTGCTCAACCCGGGGATTCAGGCCAGCGCCTTCGCCCTGGCCGGCGTCCTATTGGCCTGGGCCATGGCCGGGGCCGGCCTGCCCCGGGTGCCCTGGCCCCTGCCCCGCTGGCTATGGCGGGCCTGGTACCCGGGACACTTCGCCCTGCTGGCGCTGGGCCTCGCCGTCCTTGGCGAACTCTCTGTCGCCTGGCTGCCGTTTCAGGGCCAGCGATAGACGCCCCGGTTCAGGGCATCGCGCATGGCGGAGGCGACCTTGGCGCCGCGCAGGCTGGCGCCGGTGAAGCCGTCGATATCGTCCACCAGATGTTCCGGGGTGTAGAGCGCGAAGAGCCGTGCCAGTGGGGCGCCTTCCAGGCGCTCGGCGATCTGCTGATGCTGGCGCATCACCGCCTGGAGGCTGTCCCCCTCCTCCAGGGCCAGGTAGTCGATGCCGCCGTAGTAGAGGTGACGATAGCTCAGATCATGGATATGGCCATCATCCAGGCGGAACTGCACCTGCACCTGATGATAGCCCCGGTCGGCGAAGCCGCCCCGGTAGGTGCCATCCAGGGGCAGTCCCAGTTGGGCCTGGGCCAGGCGCGGGTCGATGCCGGCCCGGGCCTCCCGGGGCGCCGCGGGCTCCTCGGCCACCGCCTCGGGGGCCTCCCAGCCACTCAGGGTGCCCACCCGATAGCGCTCCAGTAGGGCCGCGGCCGCCGGGCTATGGGGCACCCCGGGGCGCTTGTTGTCCCACCCCTCGCTGGCCTCCTTGCCACACCACTCGAGGAAGAGCGCCTCGTCGCTGGGGTGGAAGGGCAGGTAGTCGGTCAGGTCATAGACCCGGCCATGGATCGCCTTCCAGCAGCTCCCGGCATGGTCATGGCGGGCCAGTTCCTCGGGGGTGATCTCACGGGCCTCGGGTGCCTCATCACTCTGGGAAGAGAGGGCAGTGACCGAGGCCAGGGTCAGCACGGCACTGACGAAGGCAATAAAGGCGGTATAGGCGAGCTTGTTCATAGGAAATCGAAGACCTCGCTGTGGATACGCTGGGTGGGAACGCCCTGGTCGGCCAACAGCCGACGCAGGTGGTCGACCATCGCCGGCGGACCACACAGGTAGATCTCGCGATCCATGTAGTCCGGGCAGTGATGGCGCAGGAAGGTCTCGGTGAGCGGCCCCTCCTTGCGGTAGAAGTGGGCGGTGACGCCGAAGCCGGGGTGAGCCTCGGCGATGCGCCGCAACTCATCCAGGTAGTAGGCACGCTCCGGGCCGTTGGCCAGGTAGACGAGCTGGGCCTCGCCGACGCCGGTGGCGGCGATCTCCCGGGCCATGCCGACGAAGGGGGTGATGCCGATGCCGCCCCCCAGCCAGAGCGGTCGACGCTGGGGGAAGTGACGGGCGAAGAAGTCACCATAGGGCCCCTCCAGCAGCACCCGGCTGCCCGGGGTCACCGCCTGCAGGGCACGGCTGGCGTCCCCCAGGTCCTTGATGCCGATGCGAAGATGCGAGTCGTCGGGGGCCGACGAGATCGTATAGGGGTGCTCCTCGCCGCGCCCGGCGCTCAGGGCCTCGTCCAGGGGCGTGAGATAGAGGAACTGACCCGCCCGATGGCGCAGGCGATGATGCTCGGGACGCAGCGCCAGCTCCACCACCCCCCGGGCCAGGGGCTCGACGTTCTCGATCCGGTAAGGCAACCGGGCCACCCGGGGGGCGATGGCCTTGCGCCAGAAGATGGCGCCCAAGGCCAGCAGGCCCAGCAACCACCAGAGGGCACTCTCGCCGGCCAGCCACAGGGTATGCACCAGGGCCGCGATCAGCGCCACCGCCGAGAGCAGGTGCAGGCGCTTCCAACCCTGGTAATGGAGCTTGCCGAAGAAATCGAAGGTGGGAGCCAGGAAGATCACCATCAGGCCCCAGGCCAGCCAGCCCAGCCAGATCGCCACCTGGTGCCAGGGCGGGAAGAGGGTCAGGGCCGCCGCCTCCAGGGAGAGTGGCACCGCCGCCAGGGCCAGGCTCAGCACATGCACCATCACCAGAATAAAGGCCCAGAAGCCGAGTCCCCGGTGCAGCCGCCAGAGCCGCGGCAGACCACCGAAATAGCGATCCCAGCGGGGCAGGCGCACGCAGAGCGCCGCGGTAACCAGCATCATCGCCAGCCCCAGGATGCCGCTGACTCGCCCCAGCCAGCTCAGCCAGCCCATGGCCCCGGGGCCCGGCCAGCCCAGCCGCGGCAGGGCCACCACCAGCGGCAGCAGCACCAATAACACCACCAGCAGGTCGCCGGCATAGGGTCGCCGCCATATCGTCATCGCGTCCTCCTCGCCTCTGGCTCAGTGTCGTACAGGTCGCCAGGATGACAAGGCGGTCCCTCGCCCCGATTGATCCAGGTCATGGTCATCGGATGGTCATGGTCGATAACGAAGATACGGCACTGCCCAGTCGTTATTCACAAGGAACCGACCATGACTTCGCATCTCCCTGGCTCCACGGACCCGGTACTGGCCGCCGGCGACGAACCCCTGAGCAATGCCTCCGATAACGCCTACTTCGGCGATATCCTCGACCGACGCCTGAGCCGCCGCAGCCTGCTGCGCGGCAGCCTGGCCGCCGCCGTAGCCGGCGCCATGGCCACCAGCCTGCCCTTCGGCAGTGCCTTCGCCGGCCAGGGCGGCCGCGGCCCCAGCCTGGGCTTCACCGCCATTCCCACCAGTGCCGCCGACCGCGTGGTGGTCCCCGCGGGCTATCGGGTCCAGGCGCTGATCCCCTGGGGCACGCCCCTGGCCGAGGGGGTCCCCGACTTCGCCCTCGACAACAGCGGCGCCGACCAGGCCCAGCAGGTGGGCAGCCACCACGACGGCATGCACTTCTTCCCCCTCGACGGTCGCTCCGACGAGGGCCTGCTGGTGCTCAACCACGAATACATCGAGCCGCGCTTCATGCATGCCGCCGCCGCCGGCCTGGCCCTGGATCGCAATGGCTTCCCGCAGTTGGCCGATGGCCGCCGCGAGGCCGACCAGGTGCTCAGGGAGCTCAACGCCCACGGCGTCTCCATCGTGCATATCCGCCGCGGCGACGACGGCCAGTGGCAGGTGATCAAGGACGCCCAGAACCGCCGCATCACCGGCCTGACGCCGATGCGCCTGGCCGGGCCGGTGGCCGGCACCGACCACGTGGTGACCCACTACAGCCCGGAGGGGACCCGTACCCGCGGCACCCTCAACAACTGTGCCCATGGCGTCACGCCCTGGGGCACCTACATGGCCGCCGAGGAGAACTGGGCCGGCTACTTCGCCAACCAGGCCAGCGATATCGATCGCCGCCAGGCCCGCTACGGCATCACCACCCGGGATACCAGCCGCTACCAGTGGCACCGGGCCGTCGGTGGCGCCGACGAGTACGTGCGCTTCGACGCCACCCCCCGGGGCGCCTCCGCCGCCGAGGATTACCGCAACGAGCCCCACACCTTCGGCTACATGGTCGAGATCGATCCCCGGGATCCCCAGGCCATGCCGGTCAAGCGCACCCACCTGGGGCGCTTCGCCCACGAGGGGGTGGTCTTCGCCCCGGCGGTGGAGGGCCAGCCGGTGGTCGCCTACTCCGGCGACGATGCCCGCTTCGAGTACATCTACAAGTTCGTCTCGGCACGTCCCTACCAGGCCGCCAGCGCCGATGGCTCGCTGCTCGACGAAGGCACCCTCTATGTGGCCCGCTTCCATGACGATGGCAGCGGCGAGTGGCTGGCCCTGGCCCCCGGCGAGAACGGCCTGACCCCGGAGAACGGTTTTGCCGATCTGGCCGATATCCTGGTCAATACCCGCAGCGCCGCCGATGTCGCCGGGGCCACCAAGATGGACCGCCCGGAGTGGGGCGCCGTGGATCCGGCCACCGGCCAGGTCTACTTCACCCTGACCAACAACACCCGCCGCGAGCCGGGCCAGGAGGATGCCGCCAACCCCCGCGCCGACAACAGCTTCGGCCATATCATCCGCTGGCGGGAGGACGGTACCCACACCGCCACCCGCTTCGCCTGGGATCTCTTCGTGCTGGCCGGCGACCAGCAGGACAGCCGCGACCTGGCCGGCAACCCGCTGGAAGAGGAGGCGATCTTCGCCAGCCCCGACGGCCTGTGGATCGACCCGGAGCGTCGCGTCTGGATCCAGACCGATATCAGCGAGTCGGTGATGAACAGCGGTATCTATGAGGTGTTCGGCAATAACCAGATGCTCGCCGCCAACCCGGAAACCGGCGAGATCAAGCGCTTCCTCACCGGCCCCATCGGCCAGGAGATCACCGGGGTGATCACCACCCCGGACCAGCGCACCCTCTTCGTCAACGTCCAGCACCCCGGCGCCACCACCGAGGCCGAGGCCTTCGCCACCGGCGACTACGCCAGTCACTGGCCGCAGGGAGGCAGTGCCATCCCGCGCTCCGCGACCCTGGTGATCAGTCGCGAGGATGGTGGCGTGGTCGGCGCCTGATCGCCCGACGCCACACGCAAAGAGACCCCGCTTCGGCGGGGCCTCTTTGTATACACACGATCGAACGGCAAGCGCGAGCCGAACCGCTTAGAAGTGCCACTCCAGGTTGAAGGTGGCCGCATCGGTATCGACACCCGGGCCATCGGCGTTACCGAACTTGTTGCGCCAGTGCTCGTAGCCCACCCCGGCCCAGAGGTTGTTGCTCTCGCCCCAGGCCAGTTGCCCCACGTCCACCATCAGCGAGGTCCGCAGCAGGCGCTCGGAGGTGGTGTCGTTGCCGAAACCATCCTCGCCCTTGGAGGTATTGAGATTGAAGAAGCCCTGGAACTTCATCGGCACGGGGCCGGCATCGAAGGGCACGCCCCAGGCCACGTTGAGCTGGGCATAGGGATCGAAGACCACCCGGCTGGGGTCGCAGAAGCCGCAGTTGTTCCATTCCCGGCTGTAGAAGAGGCTGACGTCCAGGAAGCCCCGGGGCAGGTCGAACTTGAGGGTCGGCCCCACCACGAACTGCCGCTTGCGGGGCGCGAAGGCGGTGTTCTTGGTGTTGAGGTCGAAGCCGGCGGTCAGCGCCACGTCACGCACCGGGCCGAAGCTCAGCGCCTCGCCGAAGACACCGCCATAGTGGAGCTGGTGGCGGTAGGCCAGGTAGGCCTCCGTGGCTCCGGTCTCGCTGTTGTTGGCCGGATCGTTGCGATCCGACTGGAGCAGGTCCAGGTTGAAGAAGTTCTGTCCATAGGCGTAGCCGCTGGCATGGGTGAAGCTGATGATATGCTTCTGGATGTCTTCGTCGTTGGCCGGTTCGGTGAATTCGGTGCCGAAACGGTAGCCGATGGAGGTATCGCTCCAGGTGGCGGCAGTCGCGGTGGTGGCGGAAAGTACCAGGGCCAGTCCCACGCCCAGGCCGATACCCTTGCTAGCTTGTGTCATGGATTGTCTCCACATATTGTCGTTATCATGAGCAACATCCTGTATACATAAAGAAGGATGTGACTCCACAGTCTAGGGGCCTCGACGAGAATGAACACCGTCGTGGCCCCATAGTCCGGATCACGGAACTCTTATATACGATAAAGACAATGCAACGAGCCGAGGGGCCCTGATGGCAAACCGAACCAAGGATCCACTGGACACCTACCTGCTCCGGGTACTCTGCCTGCTGCTGGACGAGCGCAATGTGTCGCGCACCGCGATCCTGATGCACCAGTCCCAGCCGGCGATCAGCGCGGCGCTCAAGAAGCTGCGCGAGATCTTCGATGATGCCCTGCTGGTGCGCGACAAGGGGGGCATGGTGCCCACCGAGCGCGCCCTGGAGTTGCTGCCCCATGCCCGCCGCGCCCTGGCCGAGATCGACCGCCTTACCGAGTCACCGGCGGAGTTCGACCCGGCCAGCAGCCGCCAGCAGTTCCGCATCGGCGCCCCGGACTACCTGGCGCCGATCTTCATGAGCACGGCGGTGCGCCTGCTGCGCGACCAGGCGCCCCAGGCACGCCTGTCGGTGCATGCCCTGGGTCCCGACTACGACTTCGAGTCGGCGCTGGCGGAGGGCGAGCTGGATATCGTCATCGGCAACTGGCCGGAGCCGCCGGAGCGCATGCACCTGTCGATGCTGCTGGAGGACGAGATCGTCTGCCTGATGGCGGAGACCCACCCCCTGGCCGCCGAGCCGTCTCTCAACCAGGAGGCCTACCTGGCGGCGGGCCATGTGGTCCCCATGCCCTACTCGCGCAGCCAGCGCGGCGTCATCGACCGCTACCTGACCAGCCTGCGCCTGGAGCGCCACGAGGTGATCGAGGTGCAGTCCTTCACCCTGGCCCCCTACCTGATCCAGGAGAGCGACCTGGTCTTCACCACCAGCCGCCACTTCGCCGACTTCTACGCCCGGCTGCTGCCGCTGACCATCCGTCCCTGCCCCATCGGTTTTCCGCCGATGCGCTTCTACCAGCTGTGGCACGACCGCCAGCACCACGCCCCGGCCCACCGCTGGATCCGCGGCCTGCTGACCCAGGCGGGCCGCGAGGTGCAGGCGATCAGCCACCAGACATAACCTCCCCCCGGGATCCGCGGCCTGCTGACCCGACTTGGCCCAGAACAGCCGCGAGGTCCAGGCGATCAGCCGACAGCTATGTCCACCTCAGCCTGACCCAGAAATAGCGACGCCGCCCCAAGGGGCGGCGTCGTCAGCCGAGGCGGTCCCCTCGAGGGGCCGGCTTATCAGGGTTCGAAGCTAAAGCGCGGCGCCGGCGCCTCCGGCAGCAGGCCCGCGCAGGCCCGCACCCTCTCCAGCAAGGCCGCATGGGTCGGCGCCACCAGATTGACATGGGCCAGCTTGCGCCCGGCGCGCTCGCTCTTGTCGTAGCGATGCAGATGGGCATCCGGGATCGCCAGGATCTCGGCAGGCTCGCCCTCGCGACCGATCACGTTGATCATGCAGGTGGGCTGGCGCGCCGCGGTATCGCCCAGGGGCAGCCCCTGGATGGCGCGCAGGTGGTTCTCGAACTGGCTGGTCACCGCCCCGTCCTGGGTCCAGTGCCCCGAGTTGTGGACCCGGGGCGCCATCTCGTTGGCCAGCAGCTTGCCATCGCGGGTCTGGAACAGCTCCAGGGTCAGCACCCCCACATAGTCCAGCTCGTCGAGCAGGGCACGGATGTAACCATCGGCGGTCTGCTGGACGCTCTCGTCCAGGTCCGGCATGGGCGCCACCGAATAGCGCAGGATACCGTCCACATGGACGTTCTCGGCCATCGGATAGAAGACCACCTGACCATCGCGGCCACGCACCGCGATGATCGACACCTCGCGCACGAAGTCGACGAAGGCCTCGACGATCAGCCTGGGGTGACCGATGGCACGCCAGGCGGCCTGGGCCTCGGCGGGATCGCGAATCACCGCCTGCCCCTTGCCGTCGTAGCCCTCGGTGACCGACTTGGCCACCACCGGGCAGCCCAGCTCCCGGGCCGCCGCTTCCAGTTCATCGGCATGCTCCACCAGGCGATAGGCGGGAGTGGGAATGCCCAGGCGATCGAACAGCGCCTTCTCCTCGGCGCGATTCTGGCAGACCCGGATCGCCTCGCTGGAGGGATAGACCGGCTTGACCTCCTCGATGGCCTGCACCAGGGCCACCGGCAGGTGCTCGAACTCGTAGGTGACCAGGTCCACCTTGGCCAGGAAATCGGCCAGGTGCTTCTGGTCGGTGTCGATCAGCACCTCGCCGATACCGGCGCTGGGATGACCGGTGGTATCCAGGAAGGTAAAGCGATTGCCCAGGGGATAACCCGCCAGGGCCAGCATGCGGCCCAGTTGGCCGGCACCCAGAACGCCGATATTCATGGTGGCTTCCTCAGTCATCGCACGGTTCAGGAATGGGGACGGGGGTCCGGGTTGTCGAGCACCGTCTCGGTCTGCTCGGCGCGGAAGGCCTCCACCGCCTGACGGATCCCGGCATCCTGCAACCCGACGATCTGCGCCGCCAGCAGGCCCGCGTTGGTGGCCCCGGCCTTGCCGATGGCCAGGGTGCCCACGGCGATGCCGCCGGGCATCTGCACGATGGAGAGCAGCGAATCGAGCCCCTTGAGGGCCTTGGACTCCACCGGCACGCCCAGCACCGGCAGGGCGGTCTGGGAGGCCACCATGCCCGGCAGGTGGGCGGCGCCCCCGGCCCCGGCGATGATCACCGAGAGGCCCCGCTCGGCGGCGGACTTGGCGTAGTCGAAGAGCAGGTCCGGGGTGCGATGGGCGGATACCACCCGAGTCTCGTAAGGCACGCCGAGCCGTTCCAGCATGGCCACCGCATGTTCCATCACCGGCCAGTCGGACTTGGAGCCCATGATCACGCCAACGCGTGGGGATGAGGTGGACGGCGCCTCGTGGGACGACTGCATGGCCTGCTCCTCGGCAAGGGGTGCCTGTTATCAAGTGTGGGTGAAATTCGAAGGGGCCGTATTCTACCCAGGCCTTGCCCCGGCGTCATCTTGACCAAGTGGCCAGCGTCGCCCCCTGGCGACGCCGGCTTTCACCCTTCGTGCGCACTCCGCTGCTAAGGTAATGGCGTCGGCGGGAGTGCCGGCCATCGCAGCCGTTTCCCAGCAAGGAGAGAATCAATGAAGCGTCCCCTGTTCCTGATCACCGCCCTCGCCGCCGGCCTGGCCCTGGCCGGCTGCGACCAATCCGACGACCCCGCCGCCACCGCCAATGGCGACCAGGTGACCCTGAGCACCGCCGATACCCCCACCAGCGAGACCGCACCGGAAGCGGCCGAGCCGGCGACCCTGAGCGGCAGCCTGAGCTACCGGGAACGCATGGCCCTGCCGGAAGACAGCCTGATCATCGTCCAGTTGCTGGATGTCTCCCTGGCCGATGCCCCGGCGGAGATCCTCGACGAGAAACACCTGATGCCCGAGGGCCAGGTCCCCATCGACTTCAGCCTCGCCTACGATCCCGCCGAGGTGGCAGCGAACCACCGCTACGCCCTGCGCGGCGAGATCCGCGACGCCGAGGGTGACCTGCTGTGGACCACCACCGAGCACCACGGTGTCGACCTGACCGCCCCCCAGGCCGAGGCCCAGGAACTGATCCTGACCCGGGTCACCGAGCCGGCGCCCCAGGCCGAGGAGGAGACGGCCAGCGAGGCCGACGTCGAGGCGACGGAAGCGACCGACGTCGACGTCGACTGACCCCCAGCTTAGCCGGCGGGAGACCGCCGGCTGGCCAGCCAGTTGCCCCCCAGTGCCAGTGCCATCACCGCCACCCCGGCCGCCTCCACCGCCAGGCTCGGGTAGAAGACCGCCACGATGGCCGGCACGATCACCAGCCGCGGCAACCAGCCCATGCGGGTGAAGAGATAGCCCTCCAGGGCCGCGGCGAAGGCCCCCAGCGCCAGGATGGCGATAAGCCCGTTCCAGATCAGCACCGGCCAGGGGCCACCCACGATGATCTCCGGATTGAAGACCATGAACACCGGGATCAGGTAGAGCCCCTTGGCGAACTTCCACGCCTGCACCCCGGTGGCCATGGGCTTGGAGCCGGCGATGGCCGCCCCGGCGAAGCCGGCCAGGGCGATGGGTGGCGTGACGTTGGAGTCCTGGGAGTACCAGAACACCACCAGGTGAGCGATCAGCAGCGGGATGCCGAACTCGGCGGTCAGCGCCGGGCCCACCAGCACGATCAGCACGATATAGCTGGCGGTCACCGGCAACCCCATGCCCAGCACCAGGCTGGCCAGCAGCACCATGATCAGCGCCAGCACGATATTGCCGCCGGAGAAGGCCATCATCATGGCCGAGAACTTCAGCCCCAGGCCGGTGAGCCCCACCACCCCGACGATGATCCCGGCCACGGCGCAGGCCATGGAGACCGCCACGGCATTGCGCGCCCCCAGCTCCAGCCCCTCCAGCAGCTTGGCGAGCCCCGCCCTCACCACCCGCCAGGTGCTGGCCAGGGTCACCGCCTGCCCTTGCCGGGGGGCGATAAAGAAGTACCAGACCGCATAGCGCAGCGCCGCCACCGCCACCATGGTGATCACCGCATAGAAGCCCACCCGCATCGGCGACATATGCATCACCAGCAGCCACACCAGCACCCCCAGGGGCAGCAGGAAGTGCCAGCCCTCGCGCATCACCTCGCGCATCTGCGGCAGTTCCTCGCGGGCCATGCCCTGCATGCCCTGCTTGAGGGCGATGATATGCACGAACAGATAGACGGTGGAGAAGTAGAGGATCGCCGGCAGGATGCTGACCTTGACCACCTCCAGGTAAGGCACCCGGGTGTATTCGGCGATCAGGAAGGCGCCGGCCCCCATCAGCGGCGGCATGATCTGCCCCCCGGTGGAGGCCGCCGCCTCGATGCCCCCGGCCTGGTGGGGCTTGTAGCCCAGGCGCTTCATCAGCGGGATGGTGAAGGCGCCGGTGGTCACCACGTTGGCGATGGCGCTGCCGGAGATGGAGCCCATGCCGGCGGAGGCGATCACCGCCGCCTTGGCGGGGCCGCCGCGCTGGCGGCCGGTGGCGGCATAAGCCATATCGATAAAGAACTTGCCGGCCCCGGTCACCTCCAGGAAGGCGCCGAACAGCACGAAAACGAAGATATAGGTGGCCGCCACCCCCAGCGGCAGGCCGAAGATCCCCTCCTGGCCCAGGTAGAGCTGCCCCACCACCCGGTCGATGTTGTAGCCGCGATGCTCGAGGATGCCCGGCAGGAACTGCCCGAGCCAGGGCAGCTCCCCCCGGGGGCCGGCAAAGGCATAGAGGATGGCGATGGCACCGATAATGGTCATGCCCAGCCCCACCGCCCGGCGGCTGGCCTCCAGCACCGTGATCACGGCGATGACGCCGACCAGGATGTCGGTCTGGCTCCAGAAGCCGGCGCGACGGATGATCTCGTCCAGGTAGAGCACCAGGTAGCCCCCGGTGATCAGGGCCCCGGCCAGGAAGAGGCCATCGATGGCCCAGCCCAGGACACCCCGTTTACGGTGGGGGCCGAACACCGGGAAGATCAGGAAGGCCAGCAGCATGATCAGCATCAGGTGAATGCTGCGCTGGTAGAAGAGCCCCAGCGGCTGGATGCCCGCGGAGTAGAGCTGAAACAGCGACAGCCCGATGGCCACCAGGGTGATCAACCAGAGCACGAGCCGCGGCTGGATAGCGCTGCCGCCGGGCACGGTGACGGGAGGGTTGGGGGTTTCGCTCATGGGCGTCTCGTCAGGGTAAGGGGCGATGCAGCCGGATCGTCACCCGCTCGCCGGCGGCGATGTCGCTCAGGGAGATCCGCTGGCCCTGGAAAAGGAGTCGATGATCGACCCGCGGAGAGCCGACCCGCAGGCGATAGGCGTTGCCGGGTACCGGCTCGTCGATGGCCTCGATCCAGTAGCCGCCCCGCCCATCGGACACCTGGCGCCCGCGACCGGGAATATGATCGAGGCCGGCGGCGAAGTCCGGCAAGTGGCTGCGCTCCAGCACCATGCGTCCCCGCTGGTGACGGTAGCAGTCATGCACCGGAAAGCCCGCCACCGAATGGTTCCATGCCAGGCACCAGCCGGCGCCTTCGGGCATGGGCAGGTTCAACAGGGTGTCGCCGTGTTCATCGATCACGGCGAGACGGGCCCCGTCGGCGTTCGCCAGAGGCGGCCACAGCAGCGACAGCAGCAACGCCGCCGCGCCCAGGGCGCGGCGGCGTGCGATCGGGCCACACGGCATCACGGCGTCCGTCGTGCCTCAGTCGCCTCGCTGGTGCTCCTGGATCTCGGCCCCCACCTCCTCGTAATAGCGCAGCGCCCCCGGATGGAAGGCGATGGGGGTGGAGTCGACGCTGAACTCCACGGTGGTGTCATTGGCCGCCGGGTGGATGGCGATCAGCTCATCGGTGTGCTCGAAGAGCACCTTGGTGATCTGGTAGGCCAGTTCCTCGTCCATCTCGCTGCTCACCGCCAGGACATTGGGGATACTGATGGTCTGCACCGGCTCCTCTACCCCGTCATAGATGCCCACCCGCAGGCTGTAGGGGGCGAATACCGGCTCCACCTCCCGGGCATTGGCGATCTCTTCGTCGGTCAGGCCGACCAGTCGCACATCCCGGGTGGTGGCCAGGTTGAGGATGGAGCTGGTGGGCGGGCCCACGCTCCAGAAGCCGGCATCGATATCGCCATCGCGGATGGCATCGGCGGTCTCGTTGAAGTTGAGGCGCTGGGGCGTGAAGTCGTCATAGTCGATGCCATTGGCCTCCAGCAGGGCCCGGGCATTGAGTTCGGTGCCGCTGCCCGGCGCCCCCACCGAGACCCGCTTGCCGCGCAGGTCCGCCAGGGAGTGCACATCGGAATCGGCCAGGGTCACCAACTGCACCGCATTGGGGTAGATGGAGGCCAGGGCACGAATATTCTCCAGCTGGCGCCCCTCGAAGTCGCCGGTGCCGCTATAGGCCTGGTAAACGGTATCCGCCAGGGCCAGGGCCAGGTCGGAATCGCCGCGCCACACCAGGCCCATGTTCTCCACCGAGGCCCCGGTGACCTCGGCCACGGCACTGGCGCCCTCGATATGGTTGTTGATCAATTCGGCGAGGCCACCGCCATAGGGGTAGTAGGTGCCGCCGGTACCACCGGTGGCGATGGAGAGCTGCTGGCCGAAGGCGGCCGGGGCCAGGGCCAGCAGGGAGGCAGCCAGGGTAAGCTTGAATCGTGGCATGGGATCACTCCAGGAAGTCATGGTTGTTGTTGGCCTGTCGTCGAGGTCAAAATTAGCAGGTTCTGGAATTCACCGCTCAACGCTGGCCGCCGACTGCGACCAAGGAATAAGGAAAAATTCCTGCACTTTTCCCTGGCAAGCCACGGCAAAACCTTGCATGCTGAGGTCGTCGCTAGCCAAGGCCAACGGAGAACCATGAGCACGGCACGATTACCCAGCGGTTGGGACGCCCTAGACAGTGCAAGCACGGCCCCCAACCTGGACGTCAGAGAGCTGGAAAAACGCTCTCGCCTGATGCGCATCCTGACCCGCCGCATCGCCCTTTCCGACCTGCCCAACCGCGAGATCGCCCATCGCGTCGGCATGCCCTCCCAGCGCCTCAGCGACCTGCTGGCCGGCAAGGTGGAGCTGTTCGGCGTAGAAGAGCTGGAGTCGCTACGCGATAGCCTAGACCCGGATCACTGAGCGCGCCCGCCCCGCCTTGCGCGGGGCGGGCGCCTCGCCCTCACCGACCGGAGTCGGCAAGACCCCACCAATCGAGTATCCTTGCGCTTTCTTCTCAATCCGAGGACGAGAGAGCCATGCTGCGTGCCCTGATCCTGGCCCTGGGGATGGTCGCCGCCCCCCTGGCCGCCGCCAATACCCTGGTCTTTACCGCCATTCCCGACGAGGACGAGACGCGCCTGCAGGAGCGTTTCGGCGCGGTGGCCGACTACCTGGCCGAGACACTCGAGGTGGAGGTGCGCTTTATCCCCGTCACCTCCTACGCCGCCTCGGTCACCGCCTTTCGCAACAACCAGGTGCAACTGGCCTGGTTCGGCGGCTTTACCGGCGTCCAGGCCCGCCAGCTGGTGCCCGGTGCCCGGGCCATCGCTCAGGGCGTCGAGGACCCCCAGTACAAGAGCTACGTGATCGCCAACCAGGCCACCGGCATCGAGCGCCACGAGCAGGCGACCGCTCCGGAGGCGCTGCGCGGCCTGACCTTCAGCTTCGGCTCCCAGAGCTCCACCTCCGGGCGCCTGATGCCGGAATACTTCCTGCGCGAGCACCTGGGCGAGGCCCCCGAGGCGCTCTTCGAGCGGGTCGGCTTCAGCGGCAACCACAGCCGCACCATCTCCCTGGTGCAGTCCGGCGCCTATCAGGCCGGGGTGGTCAGCTACAAGGCCTGGGAGAACGAGGTGGAGAGCGGCAACGTGGATGCCGACCGAGTCCAGGTGATCTGGGAGACACCGCCCTATCCGGACTACCAGTGGACGGTTCGCGGCGACCTGGACGAGCGCTTCGGCGAGGGCTTCACCGATCGCCTGCAGGCGGCCTTGATCGCCATGGACGACCCAGCCCTGCTGGCCAGCTTCCCGCGCTCCGGTTTTATTCCCGCCGGCAATGACGACTACGACATGATCCTCGAGGTCGCTCAGGACCTGGGACTGCTCGACTGATGAGCAGCCTGGTCCTGGCCGGTGCGGTCGCCGACTACGGCAGCACCCGGGTGCTGGGTCCCCTGGACCTGAGCCTGGCTCCCGGCGAACGCGTCGCCCTGGTGGGCAAGAGCGGCGCCGGCAAGTCGACCCTGTTGGCGCTGATGCACGAGCGCTGGCGAGACCAGGGCGTGGCCCTGATGCCCCAGGACCTGGGCCTGGTGCCCACCCTCTCGGTGTTCCACAACGTCTATATGGGCCGCCTCGACCGTCACCCCTGGTGGATCAACCTGCTGACCCTGGTGCGCCCCCGAAGCCGCGATGTGGCGCTGATCACCCCGCTGCTCGAACGCCTGGGTATCGCCGAGAAGCGCTGGGTGCCCTGCGGGGAGCTCTCCGGTGGCCAGCGCCAGCGGGTCGCCGCCGCCCGGGTCATTCATCAGGGGGGGCGCGTCCTGCTCGCCGACGAGCCGGTCTCGGCCCTGGATGGCCCCCAGGCGGAAAGCGTGATGCGCGCCCTTACCGAGCGCTATGACATGGCGGTGCTGGCCATGCATGACCTGGAGCTGGCACTGCGTCACTGCAACCGCGTCGTGGGCATCCAGGCGGGCCACATTGCCATCGACCGCCCCAGCCGTGAGCTGAGCACGGGCGACCTGCTCTCCCTCTACTGATATGCCCATCCTCCCCTCGTCACGCGACCGCATGCCGTTCAGTGCCACCCGCCGAGTCAGCCTCGGCCTGGTGGTGCTGGCCATCGTCTGCCTGTGGCTGGGCGACTTCGAGATCAGCGCTCACGACCCCTGGCAAGAGCTGGGGCGCCTGGCCCTGGGCCTGGTTCGGCCCGATTTCGGTGCCGTGGATGCCCTCGGCGAGGCCCTGCTGCGTACCGTGGCCTTCGCCTTCGTCGGCGTCGGTGTCGGTGCCATTGCCGGCCTGCTGCTGGCATTCTGCTTCCATCACTGGTGGGTGCGTACCTTCTGCGCCTTTATCCGTGCCATCCACGAGCTGTTCTGGGCGCTGATCTTCCTGCAGAGCTTCGGCCTGCACCCGCTGACCGGGGTACTGGCCATCGCCATCCCTTATGCGGGCATCTTCGCCAAGGTCTATGCGGAGATCCTCGACGAGACCGACCCGACCCCGGCGCGAACCCTGCCCCAGGGCACCGGCCGCCTCTCGGCACTGCTCTATGCGCGCATCAGCCAGGCCTGGCCGCACCTGGTCAGCTATACCGCCTACCGCCTGGAGTGCGGCCTGCGCTCCAGTGCCGTGCTGGGCTTCGTGGGCATGCCGACCCTGGGCTTCCACCTGGCCAGCCACTTCGCCCAGGGCCACTACGCCGTGGTGGGGGCC
The DNA here is from genome assembly GCF_015645095.1 of Halomonas sp. 328. GTDB lineage: Bacteria > Pseudomonadota > Gammaproteobacteria > Pseudomonadales > Halomonadaceae > Bisbaumannia. The sequence goes on along the minus strand of NZ_JADOTW010000007.1, from coordinate 114,394 downwards.
CTGCTGCTGATCTTCTACCTGCTGATCGCCAGCCTGCGCCTCTGGGTCCGGCCGGCGCTACTGCCCTTCTACCTGGCGGCGGCCCCCTTCTGCCTGGGCACCGGCCTGCCGATCATGTGGAGCAATGTGTCACGCTTCTTCACCCAGGACATCGTGCCGGCGCCCCTACGTAACGGCGAAGGCCTCTCGGGGCTCGGCCCCTGGCTCGGCGACCTGCTGCTCCATCAGGCCCTGCCCGGCATCTGGAACACCCTGCTGCTGAGTCAGATCGCCCTGGTGCTCACCGGGCTGCTGGCCATGGCGCTCTTTCCGCTGATCTCTCATCACTTCACCGGGCGACACCTCACCGGTCGCCTCGGCGGTGGCCTGGGTCATGGGGTGCTGGTGGTGCTGCGCTCCACCCCCGAGTACCTGCTGGCCTTTATCCTGCTGCAGCTGTGGGGCCCCTCCATGCTGCCGGCGGTGGTGGCCCTGGCCCTGCACAATGGCGGCATCATCGCCCACCTGGTGGGACGGCGCAGCAACGAGATCATCCTGCGCCCCGATGCCCCCAAGGGGGTCGAGCGTTACGCCTACGAGGTCGCCCCACGGGTCTATGGCCCCTTCCTGGCACTGCTCTTCTACCGCTGGGAGATCATCATGCGCGAGACCGCCATCCTCGGCATCCTCGGTATCGCCACCCTGGGCTTCTACGTGGACAGCGCCATCCAGGAGATCCGCTTCGACCGCGCCCTGGTGCTGATCCTGATCACCGCCGCCCTCAATATCGGCGTGGATAGCCTGGCCCGCCGCCTGCGCGCTCATCTTCGCCTGCGCCATACCATCAATCGCCAGAGCTGTTGAGAGGCTCACCGCAGGCGATACTGCGCCCCTCACTCCCACTACCATCAATCGCCAGAGCTGTTGAAACAGCCCCCTCAGCCGCCAGAGCTGCTGAGAGGCTTACCGCAGGCGATCCACCATCAGAGCCGCCAAGCCTCCCGGCAGACCCTGCCAGGCAGCATGCCCCGGGCACTTAATCCAGCGTATCGGTCATCGCCCCGGTACTCGCCGAGCTGACCAGCCGGGCATACTTGGCCAGCACGCCACGGGTGTAGCGCGGTGCCGGCTGCCGCCAGGCGGCACGGCGGCGCATCAGCTCGGCGTCGGAGAGCTCGATATCGAGGGTATCGGCCTCGGCATCGATGGTGATGCGGTCGCCATCCTCCACCAGGGCCAGGGGACCGCCGTCGAAGGCCTCGGGGGTGACATGCCCCACCACGAAACCGTGGCTACCGCCGGAGAAGCGCCCATCGGTGATCAGCGCCACCTCGCCCCCCAGGCCGCGGCCCATGATCGCCGAGGTGGGGGTGAGCATCTCGCGCATGCCGGGCCCGCCCCGGGGGCCCTCGTAGCGAATCACCACCACATCGCCGGCCACCACGCTGCCGTCGTTGATACGCGCCTGGGCCTCCTCCTCGGAGCCGAACACCCGCGCCGTGCCGGAGAAGCGGGTGCCCTCCTTGCCGGTGATCTTGGCCACCGCCCCCTGAGGCGCCAGGTTGCCGTGCAGGATCCGCAGGTGGCTCTCGGCCTTGAGCGGCTTGTCCAGCGCCGCGATGATCTTCTGATCCTCGGGATAGGGGGCGACGGCCGCCAGGTTCTCGGCGAGCGTTTTACCGGTCACCGTCAGGCAGTCGCCGTGCAAGAGGCCGGCATCGAGCAGGGTCTTCATCAGCGGCTGGATACCGCCGATGGCCACCAGCTCGCTCATCATGTAGTGGCCGCTGGGACGCAGGTCGGCCACCACGGGTACCCGCTTGCCGATGCGGGTAAAGTCGTCGAGGGCCAGTTCCACGTCGAGGGTGCGGGCCATGGCGATCAGGTGCAGCACCGCATTGGTGGAGCCGCCCAGGGCGATCACCACGGTGATGGCATTCTCGAAGGCCTGGCGAGTCATGATCTGCGACGGCCGGATATCGCGTTCGAGCAACCTGAGCACCGCCGCCCCCGCCGCCTGGCAATCCTCCCGCTTGTCCCGGGAAACGGCATTCTGGGCCGAGCTGCCGGGCAGGCTCATGCCCAGCGCCTCGATGGCCGACGCCATGGTGTTGGCGGTGTACATGCCGCCGCAGGAACCGGGGCCGGGGATCGCCGTCTCCTCGATCTGCTTGAGCGCGATCCGGTCGATATCGCCACGGCCATGGGCCCCCATGGCCTCGAACACCGAGACGATATCGGTATGCCCCTTGCCGGGCAGGATGGTGCCGCCATAGACGAAGACGCTGGGCCGGTCGAGGCGCGCCAGCCCCATCAGGCAGCCGGGCATGTTCTTGTCGCAGCCGCCGATGGCCACCAGGCCGTCGAAGCCCTCGCAGCCCGCCACCGTCTCGATGGAGTCGGCGATCACCTCCCGCGACACCAGGGAGTACTTCATGCCCTCGGTGCCGTTGGCGATGCCGTCGGAAATGGTGATGGTATTGAAGATCACCCCCTTGCCGCCGGCCGCATCGGCGCCGTCCCGGGCGTGCTCGGCGAGCTCGCCGATATGGCTGTTGCAGGGGGTGACCATGCTCCAGGTCGAGGCGATGCCCACCTGGGGCTTGGTGAAGTCGTCGTCGGTGAAGCCCACCGCACGCAGCATGGCGCGGCCGGCCGCCTTGCCAGGGCCATCCACCACCGGGGCGGAGTGGCGGCGGCGGGGATCCTTGGGGGTGTCAGACATGGCGGGCCTCCTCTGAAGATGGCATGGCCTTCAGAGGGTGGCCTCTCACCGCCCGGCTGGCAACCGCCTCAGCGCGGCATCACGGCATCGTGGAAGGCGCGCTCTTTCGCCACCGTCTCGCGGAAGCATTCGGCCATGCGGGTGAAGGCGGCGTCATCGAGCCCTTCGGCTTCCTCGTCGAGGCGCCGGCGCAGCCAGGCGACGAAGTCCTGGAAGGCGGGGTTGTCGTGCAGGTCGATCCACTCCCCCACCAGCGGGTGCAGCCCCTCGGCGCGGGTGACCCGCAGCGCCCACTCCAGGTAGATCCACTCGGTGACCACCAGGGCGGCCAGTATCTCCGCGTAGTCGCCGGTGCGGCCGGTCTCGCGCAGCAGCGCCTGGAAGTCCCGGGTCTCGGGCAGGTAGTCCGGCGCCTCGCGCCGGGCCTCGGGCACCTCGAAGGCCTCGAAGGTGCGCTGGAAGGTGCTGTTCTCGTCGCTGGTCAGCATGCCCATGAACTGGCCCAGCACCACCCGGTCCGCCATGCCCGGCGCCCGGCCGATGGCATGGCCGATCAGCGCCGTGAAGGGGTCGACGAAGCCGTAGTCCTGGAGCATGTAGGCGGCGAAGTCATCACCGGAGAGACGCCCCTCGGCCAGGGCGTCGAACAGCGGATGATTGACCGTGGCGGACCAGTCGGGCTCGCTGATCTCGCGCAGCCAGTCGGTGAGGCGCGGCATCTCGCGCCCGGTGGCCCAGGCATTCCAGTCGGCGCGGGTGGTCATCGGGCATCTCCTTCGAGTGTCGGTTGGAATCGTTCCCCCGGGCGGAGCCAGGCGATCAGCAGGCTGACCAGGGTGGAAGCGACCAGCGCTCCCAGGAAGGGCGGAAGCGTCGGAATGCTGTCCGGGAAGGTGGCGGCCAGCACCCCGGCGGAGAGGCTGCCCAGGGTGATCCAGCCCGGCAGCACCGCACCGACCAGGCCCGCCACGCCGCCGGCCACCGCCGCCAGTGGCGACATGCGACGCCATAGGCCCAGCAGCACCGGCAGCAGGATGGCGGCGCAGAGCAGGTCGGCGATCAGGAAGAGGCGTAGCACCGAGAAGCCCTGCAGGGCCACCCAGACCACCGGCACCATCAGCGCCACCGTGACCCATCGTGCGCCCCGTACCGAGAGGCCCCGGCGGCCGGCGCTGGCCACCGCCATGGAGGCGATGGCGTTCTGCAGGGTATCGACGCTGGAGGCCACCAGGGTCACCGCCAGCACCAGGGCCGGCAGGCTCAGCCAGGCCGGCGCCTCGCTCAGCAGGGCGAAGAAGGGAATCGGCGGCTCGCCGAGCGGCAGCGCGTGCATGGCCGCCAGCATGCCCAGGCCACCGATGGCCATCACCACCAGCAGGCTGCTGGCCCCGCCCAACAGGGCCCCGCGCCCCAGGGCACGATCATCCTCGGCGGCCCACACCCGCTGCCAGTAGCCCTGGTGGAAGAGGTTGGCCGCGGTAACGGCGATCACCAGGGTCAGGGCCACGGAGAGGGCACTGCCGGTGGGGATGGAGGGCATCACCGCCTCACTGGGCATGGGCGGCAGCCACCACCAGGCAACGCCCGCCACCAGCAGCAGCAGGGCCAGCAGCAACCAGGCCTGCCAGCGGTCGGTGGCAAGGCTCGCCCGCAGCCCGCCCAGGGTGGTGTAGACCAGGGTAGCCAGCGCCACACCGAGGATCACCAGCGCCGGCGGCACCTCGGAGAGCAGCGCGGCGATGGCGCCGATGGCGGTGAGCTCGGCGGCCAGGAAGATCGCCATATAGGCCACCGAGACGAAGGAGACCCAGCGCCGCACCCCGACGCCATAGCAGGACTCGGCGAATTCGCCGATGCTGCGCCCTTCCGGCAGATGGCGGCGGATCGCCGGACCATAGAGCCCCAGCACGATAAACGGCAAGGAGGAACCGATGGCATAGCCCGCCAGCGCCACCGGCCCCACGAAGGCCCCGATCTCCGGCGGGGCGAAGAGGATCCAGGCCCCCATGCTGGAGGCCAGGAACGACAGGCCGATGGCCTGGGCGCCCTGGGAGTTGCGGGCGGTGACATAGTCATCGAGGGGGCCATCGGCCCGGCGGGCCTTGAGGCCCAGGAAGGCAAAGCAGAGCAGCGCCGCGCCGAGCACGGCAGACGTCAGGTAAGGCATGTCGCACTTCCTCCGCCGGCATGAACCGGATCAGGTTCCAGGGTCGGCACTTGGCCCTCTCAGTCCCGCGGGACACCCCTGGCGACAGTGAATGGTTGGATTGTCTCGCGATGGCTCGCGGCGGCCTATGGTGTCGTCACCGGCCGCGGGTGTAAAGCCATACCGCCTATCCACCGGGGCGATTCACCGGGGCAATTCACCGGAGTGCTCGCCTGCGACCAAAGCCGCACCTCCCAGGCATCAAGTCATCACCACATCGGCCGATATGGCACCTATCGCCGTTTCGCCGGCCCGATCATTCACCGAGACCCTCGATGCCCTATACCGAAGCCAAGGAGCATGCCCCGGGGCGGCTCCACACCATCTTTACCGACCCCTACAGCGCCTTCGACAATGAGGTCGTCGAGCGCCGCCTGCACCTGCGCGTCGCCCTCCAGGCCCTGCTGGACCGGCCCAGCCGGGAGGGACGCCTAACCCTGCGGGTGCTCCATGGCTGGGCCAATGGCGAAGCCGACCCGCAAACCCTGACCCATAGCGACCACCCCCTGACCCGGCGCGACGACCTCTTGCCGGTGGTGGCCCGCTACCAGGCCGCCATCGACGCGCAGCTGGCCCCGCCCCGGGAGGCCGAGACGCTGCTGGCCGGGCCCCTGGCGGAGGCCATCGCCGCCGCCGAGGCCCGGGGCCAGACGATCGATACCGAGACCCGCAGCAACCCGGCCCATTGGCCCAGCTTCGAGCGGGGCCTCTCCCTCTACACCTTCTTCAAGGTCTATCACCGCCTCACCTATGGCGAGGACGAAAGCTATCGGGTGGCACGCTGCGAGACCCCGGAGGGGCCCCGGGAGATCCATGAATTCCACCTGGAAGAGTGCGAGTTCGGCGTGGTGACCGGCCTCGAAGGCGACGACCGGGCTCGGGTCATCCTGCTGGTCCATGCCGGCGCCCTGCCCCCCCTGGCCGCCTTCGTGGAGACCATGCTCGGCGACTAGTCCGCCCTATTTCTCTCGCGGCACCCGACCCATCAGGTAGAACTCCGGGTTGGGCGGGGTGCCGGCCAGGGTCACCAGGCGATTGGAGAGGCCGAAGAAGGCGGCGATGGCGCCGATATCCCAGCTATCGTCCCGGCTGAAGCCCGCCGCCTCGAGCCGCGCCGCCCAGTCGTCGTCGAGCTCCCCCACCCCCAGGCCGCTGTGCAGGGCGAAATCGAGCATCACCCGATGACGATCGCTGATCTCGGCGACCCGGTGATTGATCGCGACCTGATCGGCCAGCAGCGGCGCCTTGCTGTAGATCCGCAGCAGGGCCCCATGGGCCACCACGCAGTAGAGGCAGCGGTTGCGGGCACTCAGTGCCACCACGATCATCTCCTTCTCCGCCTGGGTCAGGGTATCCGACTCCCGCTCCATCAGGGCGTCATGGTAGGCGAAGAAGGCCCGGAACTCCGCCGGCCGATGGGCCAGCATCAGGAACACATTGGGCACGAAGCCGGCCTTCTCCTGCACCGCCAGGATGGCGTCGCGGATATCCGCGGGCAACTCATCCAGCGACTCGGGCACGGGGAAACGGCTGATGGATGGGGTCATGGCGTGGGACTCCTCGGGTTATGATCAATAATCTTCAGTTAACGTAAACGTAATCCTATTGTCCATACGTCCATGGCCCCAACGGCAGCGGCCCCACCTCATCGAGGCGGGGCCGCCGTGGCCGGCTCTCGGCCGGATCAGCTCAGCGAGATGGTGCTGTTGATGCCGCTGGAGACGTTCTCCGGCTCGTACCAGCGGGCGGTGACCGTCTTGGTCTGGGTCCAGAAGGCGATGGCCTGCTTGCCGTTAGGGCCCAGGTCACCCAGCTTGGAGGCCCGGGAGCCGGTGAAGCTGAAGTAGGCCACCGGCACCGGAATCGGTACGTTGATGCCCACCTGGCCCACGTCGATATCGGTCTCGAAGCGTCGGGCCACCCAGCCGGAGTTGGTGAAGATGGAGGTCCCGTTGCCGTTGGGGTTGGCGTTGATGAAGTCGATGGCCTCATCCAGGGTGTCGACGCTCACCACGCAGAGCACCGGCCCGAAGATCTCCTCCCGGTAGATGGTCATCTCGGCGCTCACCCCGGCGAAGACGGTGGGGCCCACGAAGTTGCCCTTGGCATAGCCCTCCACCCGGTAGCCGCGGCCATCCAGCATCAGCTTGGCGCCCTCCTTCTCGCCGGCATCGATCAGGCTGACCACCCGATCCCGGGCGGCGGGCGAGACCAGCGGCCCCAGGTCGGCATCGCGCTGGGTGCCGGGGCCCACCTTCATCTGGCGGGCACCCTCGACGATATCCTCCAGCCAGGCCTGGGCTTCGCCCACCAGCACCACCACGGAGTTGGCCATGCAGCGCTGGCCGGCGGCACCGAAGGCAGAGCCCAGCAGGTTGTTGATGGCCTGGCTGCGGTTGGCATCGGGCATGATCACGCAGTGGTTCTTGGCGCCCATCATCGACTGCACCCGCTTGCCCGCCTCGCCGGCGCGGCGATAGATATGGGTGCCCACCTGGGTGGAGCCGATAAAGGAGAGCGCCTTGATGTCCGGGTGATCGCAGATCTGGTTGGCTACCTCGGGGCCGCCATGCACCACGTTGAGCACCCCGGCGGGAAGGCCCGCCTCATGGGCCAGTTCCACCAGGCGCATGGTCGAGCTGGGGTCCTGCTCGGAGGGCTTGAGCACGAAGGTGTTACCGGTGGCGATGGCCAGCGGGAACATGAAGCAGGGCAGCATGATCGGGAAGTTGAAGGCGGTAATACCGGCGCCCACCCCCAGCGGCTGGTTGAGGGTATAGACGTCCACCTCGCTGGCGGCGTTCTCGGCCAGCTCGCCCAACTGCAGGGAGGGAATCGAGCAGGCGTGTTCCACCACCTCGAGGCCGCGGCCCACCTCGCCCTCGGCATCCGGCAGGGTCTTGCCGTGCTCCTCGGTGATCAGGGCGGCGAGCTCGGTGGTGTGCTCGCGAATCAGCGCCTGGAACCTGAGCATGATGCGCTGACGCTTGGCCAGGGGCACCTTGCGCCACTCCTTGAAGGCGGCCTTGGCACTGGTCACGGCCCGGTCGACCTCCTCGGCGGTGCAGAAGGGTACCCGGGCCACCACCTCCTGGGTCGCCGGATTGAGCACGTCGCGCCACTCCTGGCTCTGAGAGGGCACGGCCTGGCCGTCGATATAGAGGGAAATCTCGCGGATGGACATGATGGCGACTCCTGAGCGGGCGGCGTCACTGCCTTAGACCCGATGGTTGGGGTTGTTATCCGAAGCGCTACTGATGTGCATATCAGCAAGGGCGATACGCTATCCAAGCTCTGCACGAAAACTGCCTGCGCTCGCCCATACGGCGTTAAAAATCGACTCGTGCGCGAGTCCGATCAAAGTACTCATTTACACCGCGTAAACTCGCACGCGAGCCCGGTCCGTCTTTTCGTCGATTTTTGCCTTGTCTGGCCATCGCTCGCCGACTTTTCGTACTAAAGCCTAGGGATGATTTGAGTGTAGTCAGGGGCTGAATTGACAGACAATGGCCAGGGCCGCACATTGTTTGTGCACGAATGCACAACAATACGCCGAGGTGGCCATGCTCGACTGGCAGGACATACAACTCTTCCTGGAGGTGGCACGCTGTCAGCGCCTCACCGAGGCGGCGCGACGCCTGGGCCTGGATCACTCCACCCTGTCGCGACGCACTCGGCGTTTCGAGGAGAAGCTCAACACCCAGCTCTTCGAGCGCAGCACCCATGGCTACCGCCTCACCGAGGCGGGCCAGCGGCTGCGCGCCCATGCCGAGGAGATGAGTCGTCACGCCCAGGAGGCGCTGGAGGGCGTCAGTGACCAGAATCGTCGCCTCAGCGGCCAGATTCGCCTGGGCGTCACCGAGGGCTTCGGCACCTGGGTGGTGGCCCCCCTGCTGGCCGCCTTCGGCGATCGTCACCCGGGCTTGACCCTCGACCTGCTGGCCCTGCCCCGGGTCGTCAACCTGAGCCGCCACGAGGCGGACCTGGCGATCACCATCGAGCGCCCGGCGAGCCCCGGCCTGGTGGTCTCGCGACTCTGCGACTACCGCCTGCGCCTCTACGCCAGCCGCGACTATCTGGCCCGTCGCGGCCGCCCAGAACGCCTCGCCGAACTGGGGCGCCACCGGCTGATCGGCTACGTGGACGACCTGATCTTCAGCGACCAGCTCAGCTACCTGGAGCCGCTGCTCGACCCGGCCAAGGTCGGCCAGGCGCCCCAGATGGCGATCCGCAGCACCAGCGTCACCACCCAGTACACGGCCTGCCTGCACGGCGCGGGGCTCGCCGTCCTGCCCTGCTTCATGGCGGAGCCGGCCCCGGCCCTGGCCGCGGTGCTCGACGACGAGGTGGAGGTGAACCGGCAGTTCTGGATCACCGCTCGCCAGGAGCAGCGCCAGCTGGCCCGGGTGCGGCTGCTGTGGGACTACCTGCGCGAGGCCCTCGAGCTCAACCGCGACTTCCTGATGGGGGAATCGGCCAGCTTGATCCTCCCCGAAGCCTGAGCCATCAATAACGGGTCATGGGTATATCAATCTTTATTGATAAAGCGTGACTATCAAGGCCTTCGAGAAAGAAAAATGGCGGCAACCGTCCTCGGCTCTTAGCTTATAGAGAGCAGACGGGGGAAGGCCGCCGCCGATGCCTGAGTGACGCAAAGTTGATTCAGCGCATTGTTAAGGTCGGCGCTTCTCATCTATCACTAGTGAGGCACCGCCAAGTGGCCATGACTAGAGAGGAATGGAGAGAGCAATGAGCGACCAACAGAGCAGCAGCGGCAAGTGCCCGGTCATGCACGGTGGCCAGACCGTCAGCGGCCAGTCCAATACGGATTGGTGGCCGGAGTCCCTCAACCTGGACATTCTCCACCAGCACGACCGCAAGACCGATCCCATGGGCGAGGGATTCGACTACCGCCAGGAGGTCAGGAAGCTCGACTTCGAGGCGCTGAAGAAGGACATGCACGCCCTGATGACCGACAGCCAGTCCTGGTGGCCGGCGGACTGGGGTCACTATGGCGGCCTGATGATCCGCCTGGCCTGGCACGCCGCCGGCACCTACCGGATCGCCGATGGCCGCGGCGGTGGCGGCACCGGCAACCAGCGCTTCGCTCCCCTCAACAGCTGGCCCGACAACGCCAGCCTGGACAAGGCCCGGCGCCTGCTGTGGCCGATCAAGAAGAAGTACGGCAACAAGATCAGCTGGGCCGACCTGATCATCCTGGCCGGCAACGCGGCCTACGAGTCCATGGGCCTGAAGACCTTCGGCTTCTCCTTCGGCCGCGAGGACATCTGGCACCCCGAGAAGGACATCTACTGGGGAGCCGAGAAGGAATGGCTGGCGCCCTCCGACTCCCGCTACGAAAATCTCGACAAGCCCGACACCATGGAGAACCCCCTGGCCGCGGTGCAGATGGGCCTGATCTACGTCAACCCGGAGGGCGTCAACGGCCAGCCCGATCCCCTCAAGACCGCCGAGCAGGTGCGCGTGACCTTCGCCCGCATGGCGATGAATGACGAGGAGACCGCGGCGCTCACCGCCGGCGGCCATACCGTCGGCAAGACCCACGGCAACGGCGATGCCGAGGCCCTGGGTCCGGAGCCCGAAGGAGCCGACGTCCACGAGCAGGGCCTCGGCTGGCACAACCCCAATATGCAGGGCAAGGCATCCCGGGCGGTGACCTCGGGCCTCGAAGGGGCCTGGACCACCCACCCCACCCAGTTCGACATGGGCTATTTCGAGCTGCTGTTCGGCTACGAGTGGGAGCTGAAGAAGAGCCCCGCCGGCGCCAACCAGTGGGAGCCCATCGATATCAAGGAGGAGCACAAGCCGGTCGATGCCAGCGATCCGTCCAAGCGCCATAACCCGATCATGACCGATGCTGACATGGCCATGAAGATGGACCCGACGTACCGGGAGATCTGCAAGAAGTTCATGGCGGATCCCGACTACTTCAAGGATTGCTTCGCCCGCGCCTGGTTCAAGCTGACCCACCGGGACATGGGGCCCAAGGCCCGCTATATCGGCCCGGAGGTGCCCGCCGAGGACCTGATCTGGCAGGACCCGGTCCCCGCCGGCAACACCAACTACTCCGTGGAAGCGGTCAAGCAGCGGATCGCCGAGAGCGGCCTCTCCGTGGCCGAGCTGGTCAGCACCGCCTGGGACAGCGCCCGCACCTTCCGCGGCTCCGATATGCGCGGCGGCGCCAATGGCGCTCGCATTCGCCTGGCCCCGCAGAAGGACTGGGAAGGCAACGAGCCGGATCGCCTGGCCAAGGTGCTGAAGGTCTACGAGGGCCTTAGTGCCGAGACCGGCGCCAGCGTCGCCGACCTGATCGTCCTCGGCGGCAGCGTGGGCATCGAGCGAGCGGCCCGGGCCGCGGGCCACGAGATCCTGGTGCCCTTCGTGCCCGGTCGCGGCGACGCCAGCGACGAGATGACCGACGCCGACTCCTTCGAGTACCTGGAGCCCGTCGCCGACGGCTTCCGCAACTGGCAGAAGAAGGAGTATGTGGTCAAGCCGGAGGAGATGCTCCTCGACCGCGCCCAGCTTCTGGGCCTGACGGCGCCGGAGATGACCGTATTGATCGGTGGCATGCGCATGCTGGGTACCAACCATGGCGGCACCCGGCACGGTATCTTCACCGACCGGGAGGGTCAGCTGACCAACGACTTCTTCGTCAACCTGACCGATATGGCCTATCGCTGGGTGCCGACGGGCAAGAACCTCTACGAGGTTCGCGACCGCCAGAGCGACCAGGTGAAGTGGACCGCCACCCGTGTCGACCTGGTGTTCGGCTCCAACTCCATCCTGCGCGCCTACGCCGAGGTCTATGCCCAGGACGACAACCAGGAGAAATTCGTCAAGGACTTCGTCAAGGCCTGGACCAAGGTGATGAACGCCGATCGCTTCGATATCACCCGGTAACGGCGGAGCCACACCTTGCCAGCGGGCACACCGCAAAAGCCGCACCCCAAGGGTGCGGCTTTCTTCTGCCCACCTGTTGGCGTCGGCGCCCACTCGACGCCTCTCCCCCGTCTATGCTGTAGCCAGGCATGTCGCCTGAACCACCTTTGTCGCCGCAAACCCGGGGAGCCTGCCTCATGGCCGACGAGAACCGCGTGATCGTCTTCTATGACGAGCGAATGCTGGCCCATGAACCGGATATCGAGGTGCCTTTCCTGCCGGGACGCATGGACAATCGTATCCGCTCGCTGCTGTCGGGACTGGGCGTCCCCTGGAAGTATCCGGAACACCCCGCCAGGCTCACCGCCATCCGGCGCCTCCTGGAGCTCGAGCCGATTCCCGGCGTGGCCTTCGAGTCCGGCCGGGTGGCGACGCGGGAGCAGCTGGGACGTGTGCATACCAGCTCCTACCTGGACCATATCTTCGAGCTGCGCGGCCAGAGCGCCTGGCTGGATGTGGACACTACGGCCGTGTCGCCCGGTAGCGTCGACGCCGCCGAGGTGGCCGCCGGCACGGCGATCGCCGCCGTCGAAGCCGTCGTCGCGGGGCGAGCCGCGAGCAGCTTCGCCCTGGTGAGGCCCCCCGGACACCATGCCGAGCCGGTGCGCGCCCGCGGCTTCTGCCTGTTCAACAATGTGGCGGTGGCCGCCGCGCATGCCCGCACCGCCCTGGGCTGCCGGCGCGTGATGATCGTCGACTGGGATGCCCATCACGGCAACGGCACTCAGGATATCTTCTGGGCCGACCCGCATGTGCTGTTCTTCGACCTGCACCGCACCGCCCCCTTCTATCCCGGCACGGGGACTCTCGAGGAGATCGGCATGGGCCTGGGGGATGGCACCAACGTCAATGTGCCCCTCCCCGCCGACGCCGGCGACGCCGCCTACCTCAAGGCCTTTCGCGAGATCCTGGTACCCGCGGCCGACTGGTTCCGGCCCGACCTGATCCTGGTCTCGACCGGCTTCGACCCGCACAGCCATGACCTGGCCATGGAGGTCTCCTATGACGGTTTCGCCGCCATGACCGGCATCCTCCAGGCCCTGGCCCGCCGGCATTGCCAGGAGCGCCTGGTCTTCGTGCTGGAGGGTGGCTACAACCTGATCTCGCTGTCACGCGGCGTTAGGTCGGTGCTGCGGGTGCTGGCCGGCGAGGAACCGCCGGAACCCGGCCAGCGTGGCCTCGCCGAGGTCGAGGCCGCGGCGGGCTTCCACCGCGGCGCCTTCGTCGAACCACCCCCGGACTGAGCCGGGGCCGGCTCCACCGCCATGTGCCCGGCATAGTGCCGTCACCGATACGGAGCAGCTCCCTCATCGCCTGTCGTCGCGATGCTGCCGCGCCTGCTCGCGGCGCTTCATCTCCAGATAGTCGGAACGGTCGATCTCGTACAACTGCTCGGGGTAGCGCTCGGTGAGGGCGAACCAGCGGGACAAGCTGGCCTCCAGCTGCTCCGCCTCGGGCAGCGTCCGGGTCTCCAGATAGGCCACCAGGGCCAGGTAGAAGCGCATGACGTTGCGCTCGATCATGCCCCGCATGCCACCCACCGGGCGCGGTCGGCCATCCTCGCCCGGCGCCTCGCTGAACCCCACCCGGTCGCGTCCCCCGAAGGCGAAATAGCCACGCAGGGCGAGGCGGGCCGTCATGCCGTACACCAGGGAGTAACGCAGCTGCACCAGGCTGGCCCCGTCGAGGTCCGGCACGGCACGCAACTGCAGGCGAAAGGCCCGGGTGCCGTAGGGCCCCCGCTCCCCCTCCAGCACCATCTCCAGGTAGGTGGGCCCCTCGGCGCCCCATCGCAAGCGCAGATCGAGCCGTTCGGCTTCGGTCAGGGGTTCAAAACGCTGGCGACCCAGATAGAGCGTCAGCGCCGCCTCATCGCCCGCCGGGTCATGGAAGCAGCCCTTGACGTTGAGGTGCAGGAACAGCACCTGGCACCAGGCCGACGGCGAGCCGAGTGCCTCGGCGAGCTCCGCGAAGGGCTGCTCGAGGCGGGCATGCACGCTGCCACTCACCGAATGGGGACGCTCTTCGGAGGCCACCACCAGGGGCTCGTCGAAGGGCGAGCCGGCGATCACATCACGCCAGCTGTCGCGCAGCCAGTCGTCCTGGGCCTGGGCCGACAGGACGCCGGCCAGGCAAACCCAGAGCAGTATCCCCAGCAGCCGGATGACACTCCGGCCGGGTCGCCAATCTCCTCGAGCCATGGTTCGGGGAACCTCGCTGAAAGCCTCCGTAGAGGACACTGAGCCCCCGCGTCTGCCGCCTCAGGCGTTCACGGCCGCGTTGCGGCCCACCACCTTGAGCATAGCCTCCTCCGGGGCGGGACGACTCCCCTCCCGATGGCAAAAAGCGCCCCGCCGCCCCTGAGGCAGGGGCGGCGGGTCGACAGGCCTCGCGAGCCGACTCAGGTCAGGCTGCGCAGCATCACCACCAGGATCAGCAGCGGACAGACCACACGGATGTACCAGGGCCAGAGTTTCCAGAACAGGGTGCGTTCGATCTCCGGGGCCCCCTGGCGCAGCTCCTGAAGCTTGGCATTGCGCGACATTAGCCAGCCCACATAGAGGCAGACCAGGGCGCCCACCAGCGGCATGCTGTAGCTGATGGTCAGGGTGATGGCCCAGTCGAACAGCGGCTCGAAGTAGACCAGGATCAGGGTGGCGATGGCGAAGGTGACCAACGCCATCAGCCAGGTGGCCGAGCGACGGCGGATCAGGCCGGTCTCCTCCAGGGTCGAGACCGGTACCTCCAGCACCGGGAACATGGAGGTCAGGGCGGCGATGGCCAGCAGCATGAAGAAGATCAGTTCCAGGCCCAGCCCCAGCGCTCCCATGGCCTCGAAGAGGGCGGGCATCACCGCGAACAGCAGGGTCGCCGAGCTCTGCAGCTCGCCGGCCTCGTTGAAGACCTCCACGCCCAGCCCATGAGCCACGAACATGGCCGGAATGATCAGCAGGCCGGCGACGAAGGCCACGCCCATGTCGATCAGCATCACCTGGGCCCCGACCCGCGGCAGATTGGCCTTGCGGCTCAGGTAGGAGCCGTAGACCACCATGGCGCCGACGCCGATGGAGAGCGAGAAGAAGGCCTGGCCCATGGCGTCCAGCAGCAGCTGCCCGTCGATTCGTGACAGGTCCGGTACCAGGTAGGTCTTCACCCCCTCGCCGGCGCCGGGGAAGCTCAGCATTACCGCGATCAACCCCAGCATCATCACCAGCAGCAGCGGCATCAGCCGCTTGGTCCAGCGCTCGATGCCCTGGTTGACCCCGGCCAGGACCACCGCCGCGGTGATGACCATGGCCGCCAGGGTCAGGCTCCAGTCCCGCCAGAAGCTGCCATCGCCAAGCCAGGCCGCCGCCCCCTCGAGGCCCAGCAACCCAGCCAGGGCCAGGAGGGCATAGCCGATCAGCCAGCCGGTGACGATGGCATAGAAGGCCTGCCCCAGGCAGGCGGCCAGCAGGGCCAGGCCGCCGACCCCGTGACCCAGGCGGCGTGGCAGGCCATGTCCGCCCACCCGGCCCATGGCATTGATGATACCGCTCTGGGCATAACGTCCCAGGGTCAGCTCCGCCATCAGCGCCGGGTAGGCGAGGATAAAGGCCATCGCCACATAGACCAGCAGGAAAGCGCCACCGCCGTTGTTGGCGGCCATGGAGGGAAAGCTCCAGACGTTGCCGAGGCCCACCGCGGCGCCGGCGGCGGCCATCAGGAAGCCGAAACGGCTGGAGAACTGCGCACGCCCGGCGGTCGCCTCGGCTGAGGAAGTGGCGCCAGCGGCGCTGTTCGATTGCGATATTGTCATTGGAATTATCTCATCGGATGGAAGAGTCGGCTCGGCGAGGCAGCGCCTCGGGCCGTTCGAGTCTGTCGAAGTGATCGCAGCCGGATCGCGGGCTCCTCAGGTCACTTCCGAACGCACCTGGAAACGCGCCTCCCGGTATTCGCGACTCTCCACCACCTCGCGGAAGTGTCGGGCCGCCTGCCAGACGTCCTCATAGCTGAGGTAGAGGGGGGTAAAGCCGAAACGCATCAGCCCCGGCTCCCGGTAGTCGCCGATCACGCCCCGGGCGATCAGCGCCTGGACGATGGCATAGCCGTTGTCGCGGTGAATCAGCGCCACCTGACTGCCCCGCTCCGCCTGAGGGGGGGTGATGTCCTCGATCCCCTCGGCGTCGAGCAGGTCGGCCAGGCAGTCGCGGAACAGCTCCCCCAGGGCCAGGCTCTTCTCCCGCAGGGCGGTCATGTCCACCTCCTGCCAGAGCCGCAGCGAGGCCTCCAGGGGGGCATAGATCAGCGCCGAGTGGGTTCCGGTACGGAAACGGGTGATGCCCGGGGCCGGCGCATAGTCGCCATCGAAGGCGAAAGGTGCGGCATGACCGTGCCATCCCGAGAGCGGTTGCCAGCCGCCGGCCTGATGATCCTCGTGGACATAGAGGAAGGCCGGCGCCCCGGGGCCGCCGTTGAGGTACTTGTAGGTACAGCCCACCGCATAGCGGGCACCGCAGCCATGCAGGTCCACCGGCAGGGCCCCGGCCGAGTGGGCCAGGTCCCAGACGATCTCGGCGCCCTGCTCATGCACCTGGGCGGTGATGGCGGCCATATCGCGCAGCCGGCCGGTGCGGTAGTTGACCTGGCTCAGCACCACGGCGGCGACCCGCTCGTCCAGGTAGTCGGCAAGATCCGCCCCCTCGGGCAACACCCGGTGCTCGAGGCCAGCGAAGCGGCACAGCCCCTGGGCGATATAGCCATCGGTGGGAAAGTTACCCCCCTCGCTCAAGATCACCGGCCGCGCACGCCCCTGGGACTCGGTGATATAGCCCAGCAGCTTGAAGAGATTGAGAGTGATATTGTCGCTGACGATCACCTCGCCAGCCCCGGCCCCAATCAGCGGCGCCAGAAGGTCACCCAGGCGCTCCGGAGCGTCGAACCAGCCCTGGTTCCAGCCCTTGATCAGCTCGTCACGCCACTGATCCCGGGTGGCATCCAGGGCCGCCCGGGCGGCCACCGGCTGGGCACCGAGGGAGTTGCCATCCAGGTAGATCACCCCCTCGGGAAGGGCGAAGCGAGCCTTGAAAGCGGCCAGGGGGTCACGGCGATCCAGTTCACGCACGCTATCGAGAGTCGGGGTCATGGTGTCCTCCAGGGAATCGATCGGATATCTGAAACCGATTCTAGGAGGGATAAGGCGGGAAAGGCTTGCGTTCTTCGACGCACATGTCATCTTTAATGCAAAATTATTGCACCAAAAATCAGGTATTCGCAATGGATATGCTAGACAGGTTCGACCGGCGGATTCTTCATGCCCTGCAGCGAGATGCTCGCCTGACCCTGGCCGCCCTGGCGGAAGCGGTCAACCTCTCCCCCAGCCAGTGCTCGCGGCGCATCGCCCGCCTCGAGGAGAGTGGGGTCATCCGGGGACACGGCCTGCGCCTCGACCCGGAGGCCCTGGGCCTCAAGGTCACCGCCTTTATTTTCCTCTCGGTGGACAAGGGGCGCATGGCCTCACCCCAGGAGGCGGTAGCGACGCTGTTGGCCCGGGACGAGGTGATCGACTGCCATGCCGTGACAGGCAGCCATGACTTCATCCTCAAGGTAAGGGTGGCGGACCTCGCCGAGCTTTCCCACTTCCTTTCCACCACCATCAGCCCCATGGCGGGCATCCGCGATATCGCCACTCAGGTCGCCATGAACACCCTCAAGGAGGCTGGCCCCCTCAAGGTGATGCCCTGACCTCCTACATCCGGGTACGCACCGACCAGAGCTCGGGGAAGAACGTCAGCTCCAGGGCCTTGGCGAGATAGCCGACGCCGCTGGTGCCGCCGGTGCCGGGCTTGTGGCCGATGATCCGTTGCACCGTCTTCATATGGCTGAAGCGCCACTGCTGGAAATGGTACTCGGTGTCCACCAGCTTCTCGGCCAGCTCGTAGAGGTCCCAATGGCGCTCGGTGTCGCCATAGACCGCGGCCCAGGCCGATTCCACCTCCGGGTGGGGGGCATAGGGCTCGCGCCAGTCGCGATCCAGCACCTCGTCGGGCAGGGCGAAGCCCCGCCGGGCCAGCAGTTGCAGGCAGGTATCGTAGAGACTCGGGGCCTCGAGGATTTGGGTAAGGCGCCGATAGTGCTCGGGATGGCCGCGATGCACTTCCACCAGCTCGGGGTGCTTGTTGCCCAGCAAGAACTCCAGCTCCCGGTACTGGTAGGACTGGAAGCCGGAGCTCTGCCCCAGGCTATCGCGAAAGCGCGCATAGTCCGCCGGGGTCAGGGTGGCCAGCACCTCCCAGGCCTGGATCATCTGCTCCTGGATGCGCGCCACCCGGGTCAGCATCTTGAAAGCGGGCCGCAGTTGGTCGGCGGCAATATGCGCCGCCGCGGCATGGGCCTCGTGGAGGCACTGCTTGAGCCATAACTCGGAGACCTGGTGGATGACGATAAACAGCATCTCGTCGTGCTCGTCGGTCAATGGCGTCTGGCAGGCCAGCAGCGGCTCCAGGGCCAGGTACTGGCCATAGCTCATCGCCGGGTCCCAGTGCACCCCTTCGGCCGCCAGGTCCACGCGAGTGCGTCCCGCTCTCTTCCCCTCAGCCATGTCGCCTCCTCCCGTTGCCAACTGTCCTTATCCCAAGTATCGCAGGGCGCGGGCCATCAGCTCGCCCTCCTGGAAGGTTTCCATCACCGAGAAGTGGTGCGTGCCGGCGATGCTGAGCACCTCGACCTCACCGCCCCAGGCCTCGGCCAGGGCTCGGGATTGCCAGTGGAACTCCTCGCTCTCCTGCTCCCCCACCGCCAGGCAGAGCCGCGCCCCGGGATGAGGCCGGGCATGAATGGGGCTCCCGTCTCGCGCCCGTTCGACACTGGTCAAGCCTACCAGCGGGCCGAAGGGCAGATGGCGCAACGGCTCTAGCTCATAAAGCCCGCTGACCAGCAGCGCCGAGCCGAACGGCTGTGCCGGCATGCCAGCCTCCCGGGCGGGCCAGTCGGTGGCCAGCAGCCAGGCCCCCAGGTGGCCACCGGCGCTGTGACCGCTGAGCTGGAGGCGATGGCGGTCATAGCCGTAGGTCGCCGCCTGGCGCCACAGAAAGGTCAGGGCCTGGCGTACCTCCTCGACCTGATCGCCAAGGGTCGCCTGGGGGGCCAGGGTGTACTCGATCAGGGCCACGTTGACGCCACGCTCGCGCAGGGGCGCGAAGAGGTGAGCATGGTCGTCCTTGTCCATGGCCTGCCAGTAGCCGCCATGCAGGAAGACATGCAGCGGCGCCCCGGGCGCATCGGCCAGCAAGAGGTCGAGGCGCTGACGCTCGCCGGGCCCGTAGGCCAGGTCGCGCACCACGCCCTCCCCCGCCAGGCAGGCATCCCCCCGGCGACGCCAGGCCTCGAAGATCTCCGGCGCCTCGGGCACTGTGGCCCGAGGACTGTAGGCGCGTCCCACCTGGGCGGGCGTCAGGCCATGCCAGACCGGTACCGGTGACGCCTCGCCGGGCCGAATCGCCGCCAGGGTCGCCGTCAGCACCAGGGTATCGGCGGTGGCTCGCGTGAACGTCGGTCGCACGCCACCGAAGAGGTGACGAAAGATCCGCTCGTAGTGGCGTCCTTGCGGATCCAGGGCCCCCTCCGGCGCCCCCACCGTCAACGCCTCGAGGTGGAAAGGGGTCGCCCCTCGCCGGCCCATCTCGGCCTGCAGCGCCATCAGCCCCTGACGGTAGGCTTGCCGCCGCCCCTCCTCATCCGGCGATGTGGGCCATTCGCCGCGTAGCTCGATGCAATCGTTCATCACTGACTCCAAGTCATTTCAGCCGAGGTAGGGCACCAGCAGCAGGGAAAGTGCCGGTATATAACTGACCAGCAGCAGGGCGATCAGGCTGGCCAGCACGAAGGGCAGCACGCCACGGTACACCTCGGCCATGGGCGTGCGGTTGAGGGCATGCACCATGAAGAGGTTGAGCCCGAAGGGCGGCGTGAACAGCCCGATGGAGAGGTTCATTGTGACGATGATGCCGAAGTGAATCGGGTCGATGCCCATCTGCAGGGCCACCGGCAGCAACAGCGGCGTGAACAGCAGGATCGCCGAGGAGGTGTCCATGAAGCAGCCCACGAAGAGCAGCAGGACATTGATGATCAGGATCACCTGCCAGACCGTCAGGTCGAGGTTGGCGACGAAGCCCGCCAGGCTCCGTGGCACCCCGTTGATGGTCAGCACCCAGCTGAAGACCCCCGCCGCCGCCACGATGATCATGATCTGGGCGGAGAGGTACATGGCGTTCACCGCGGTGCGCCAGACCTCGGCCATGTCCACGTCCCGATAGATGACGGCGCTCACCACCAGCGCATAGACACAGGCCACCCCGGCGGCCTCGGTGGGCGAGAAAACCCCACCGTAGATCCCCCCCAGGATAAAGACCGGCATCATCAGGGCCAGGAAGGCACGCCGCGAGTTGCGCCAGAAGTCGCCGACGCGCATCCCGCCGCTGGCCTGGAGCCCCTTGCGTCGCGCCGCCAGGTAGATATAGCAGCCCAGTACCGCCGCCAGAACCAGGCCGGGCAGGATACCGGCCACGAACAGCTTGGTGATCGACTGCTCCGCGGCGATGCCATAGAGGATCAGGGCGATGGAGGGCGGAATCAGCTGGGCGATGGCGGCAGAAGACGCCAGCAGCCCGGAGCCGAACTGGGGCCCATAGCCCTGCTCCGCCATGGGCCGGTCGACCAGGCGCCCGACCCCGGCCACCGTGGCCACCGAGGAGCCCGAGATGGCGCCGAAGAAGGTCGAGCCCCCCAGGGTCACCATGCCCAGGCCACCGCGCATGTTGCCGACCAGGCACATCACCCAGTCGATGATACGCTTCGACAGGGAGCCCCGAGCCATCAGCTCGCCGGCGAACAGGAAAAAAGGCACCGCCAGCAGCGAGTAGGCACTGAGGGTACCGAACATCGCCTGGTGGATGGCCACCCCCGGCATGTTCATGAACAGCGCCACGGCCAGGGAAGCCGCGGCGAGGATCACCAGATAGACCGGAAAACCCAGCGCCAGGAAGACCACCGGCAGGACGAAGAGCACCATGTTCATGAGGAGGACTCCTTGGCATCGTGGTCGCGCGCCACGCCTTCCAGAAGATGCCTCGCCAGGCGCAGGCCGGCGGCCACGGCCATCATCGCGAAGCCCACATAGACCCCTGCATGGGCCCAGGCCATGGGAATCCCCGCGGTGCTGCTGCGCTGCCCCATCTGCGACATCAGGCTGACCACGGCGCTCGACTGCCGGGCGACAAAGAGGCAGAGGGCGATCATGCAGAGCAGCATGAGTGCCTCGAGCAGGTAGCGCCCCCAGGCGGGCAGGTAGGCCTCGATGGCATTGACCCTCAGGTGCTGGTTGTCGAGCGTCACCAGGACACTGCCGACGAAGACCGACCAGATCAGCAGATAGGAGAGCACCTCCTCGGTCCAGCCGAGGGAGGTACCGAAGAAGTAGCGCCCCACCACATTGGAGAAGTTGATGGCGATGGCGGCGAGGATAAGGGTTCCCAACAGGGCACGATGCAGCTTGAGGATGACCCTTTCCAGTCCCTCGAGCCATCGCAGGAGCCGCCCCACCCACGGCGGGCGGCCCTCCAGGGAGAGATAGCGCATAAGCGGCGAAGCCTCTTGCGAAGGCCCCCGCCGGGCGGGGGCCTGGGAGTGAAGCCTTAGCGGTGACGCTCGGCAGACTCGACCAGCAGGTTATAAAGCGCGAAGGTCTCGGCATCCTGGGCCAGCACCGACTCGCTGGCCGTGCGGATCATCTCACCCATGTAGGCGCGCTGCTCGGCGTCGAACTCGATGATAGTGACGCCCTCCTCTCGCCAGGCTTCCAGGACGCGGCTCTCGGAGGCCAGCACCACCTCCAGCATCTCCCGCTCGACCTCGGCCCCCACCTCATGCACTACCTGCTGGAGGTCCTCCGGCAGGCGCTGGATAAAGGCCGTGGAGACGAAAGCGGTGATCGGATAGAGGGCCTCCTGGGTGATGGTGAGGTGCTCGGCGGCGGACTGCATATTGACGCCATTCATGGCCAGCAGGCTGCTGCGTACCCCATCGATGGAGCGGTTCTGCATGGCCGGCACGATCTCGATAAAGGGCATCGGCACCGCCGTGGCGCCCAGGCTGCGCAGCTCGGCATTCTCCAGTTCGGTGCCGATGGTGCGAATGCGCATGCCCTGGAAATCCTCCAGGGACGCCACCGGCTGACGGGTGGCATAGGAAGTGGGCCCATAGGCCCAGAGGCCGACACCGGTCAGGCCGCGATCGGCGGCCAGGGCCAGGTAGGTGTCGCGGAACGCCTCGTCCTGCAGCGCCCGGCTGGCGTGCTCGATATCCTCGAACAGGCCGGAGACGGTGGCGGCATCGAAGCCCCGGTTGATGCCACGGGCGAAGGCCGGCGGTGCCACCACCATCTCCATGGTGCCCAGTTGCAGGTTCTCCAGCATGCGCTGGATGCTGCCCAGCTCACCGCCGGGGAAGGTCTCCGCGCGGATGCGCCCCTCGGAGGCGGCCTCGATGCGCTCGGCATAGCGCTCGGCGTAGTGGTGGATGGGATCGTTGCGGGTCGCGACCCCCAGGCGCATGGTGTAGTCGGCCCCAAATGCCGTGGCCGTCGTGAAGGCCGAGAGCGATACCAGGGCCAGGGAGGCCAGCAGCTTGGTCGTCAGAGACTTGTTATGCATTATTTTCTCCATGATAAAGCAAACTATAAATTAGCTTTTTACCTTTCCATCATACCCACGGCGTCCTTGCTTAAGCACCTCCTTGACATTCACCCACCATCTCACGGCAAGTTCAGGGCCGCTGCGGTCTCGCGTAGCGCGGCCAGTGATGGCGCCTTGTCGTTCCAGGTCGCCTCCCAGGCGGCAATCACCTCCTGGAAGACCGCGCGATCCGCCTCCACAACCTCGATATCCTGACGGCGCAGCTCGGCTTCCTGTTCAGCGTCCTGCTGCTGGTAGGTACTGATCACTTCATCCAGATGACGATTCATGGTGTCCTGAATCAGCTCCCGGCCATCCTCCGAAAGATCACGCCATAACTGCCCGGACATCACTCCTACCATGGGAAACATCATATGGTTGGAAATCAGCAGATGGTTGGCCTGCTCATGGAAGTTCAGCATCAGAATGGAGTCGAAATCCATGTCGATGGCATCCACCTGACCGTTAGCCAGGGCGTCGTAAACGGCTGGCAAGGGCAGGGGAATCGGCGCGCTGCCGGCGGCCAGGTAGAAGTCGAGAATGGGCTCGAAGGGCGTGATGCGCAGCGTCTTGCCGCGCAAGTCGGACGCGCTTTCGATGGGATCCCGGGAGAGCACCTGACGCATCCCAGCCATGCCGTAACCCACGCCCACCAACCCCATGCCCTGGGGCATCAACTCGAGCAGCTCGCGGG
The DNA here is from genome assembly GCF_015645095.1 of Halomonas sp. 328. Taxonomy (GTDB): domain Bacteria; phylum Pseudomonadota; class Gammaproteobacteria; order Pseudomonadales; family Halomonadaceae; genus Bisbaumannia. Next base: position 91,115 of record NZ_JADOTW010000007.1, on the reverse strand, counting down.
CGGCATCGGTTCGCAGCAGCGCCGCCGCCTGGTCGACACCATCCACCAGATAAGGGGCGTAGAGGGCGCCGAAATCGGGAATCCAGTTGGAGAGCTCGGCCAGGGTCAAGAAGGCCATGTCCAGCGTCCCTCCCTGGAGTTGCTGAACCATCTCGGCCTCATTGCCCAACTGCTGGGCCGGATGAACGCTGATGCGATAGGCACCGTCACTGGCCACCTCGAGATCCGCTGCGAAGCGCTCGGCGGCCTGGCTCCACTGGTGGGTTGCGGGGGTAATCAATCCGAGGCGGAGGTCGCGGGCCTGAGCATTCAGGGCACTCAGGCTCAGAGCGGCGGCTAGTGTCGCCGTCAACAGAGTCTTGGTCTGCGTCATGGTGTTCTCTTGAGTTGTTATCAATGGCAGAAACAGCAGGGAGCGAAGGAGATGCGAGCGGTCTCCTTCGCTCCCCTTGGTGCTACAACAGCGCCAGGGTCAACCAGGGCTGCCAGGCCAGCAGCACCAGGGTGGCCAGGCTGGCCAGCAGGAAGGGCAGCAGCGCCCGGAAGATCCGCAGCGGCGGCACCCCGGTCATCGACGAGGCGATGAAGAGCCCCGCCCCTACCGGTGGCGTCAATAGCCCCAGCACCAGGGTCAGACAGACCACCACGCCGAACTGGTAGGGGGTGATATCGAACTGCTGGGTGGCGATGGGCAGCAGGATCGGCACCACCAGGATCAGGGCGGCGATGCCGTCGACGATCATCCCCACCAGCAGTAGCACGCCGATCAGCAGCAGCAGGAAGACGAAGGGATCGGTGGTCAGGGCGGCGATCCAGGCGGCGGCCATCTGCGGCAGCTGCTCGTAGACGATCACCCAGCCGAAGACCCCGGCGGCGGCGATCAGCATGATCACCAGGCCGGCGTTGATGGCGGTACGCTTGAGCACCTCGGGCAGCATGGCGAACTTCAGGTCGCGATAGAGGTAGCGCCCCAGCAGCAGGGCCGCCAGGGAGGCGAGTGCCGCCGACTCGGTAGGCGTGGCCAGGCCGAGCAGGATGCCGCCGATGATGATCAGCGGAATCGACATGGCCGGCAGCCCCATCTTCAGGGCCTTCATCGCCTCCTGACGGCTCGGCCACTCCCCCTTGGGGTACTGCTGCACCAGGCCCACCACGGCGATGGCCAGGAAGAAGGTGCCGCCCAGCAGCAGCCCCGGCAGGATGCCGGCGATAAACATGTCGGCGATGGGCACCTGGGCCATGACCCCGAACAGCACGAAGAGCATCGACGGCGGAATGATCGGCGAGAGCAGGCCACCGGCGGCGGTGATGGCGGCGCTGTAGGGCTTGTCATAGCCCTCTTTCTCCATGGCCGGCACCATGGCCCGGGACATGATGGCGATCTGCGAGGCCGCCGAGCCGATGATCGCCGCCATCATCATGTTGGCGACCAGGTTGATATAGGCGAGCCCGCCCCGGAAGCCGCCCACCAGCAGCCGTGCCAGGTCGATCAGCCGGCGGGTCACCCCGCCCTCGTTCATCAGCTCCCCGGCCAGCATGAAGAGCGGGATGGCCAGCAGCCCATAGCTCTCGATGGCCCCGAACAGCTGCTGGGGATAGGACTCGAAGAGCACGGTATTGCCCGAGACCTGGATATAGAACAGGGCGGTGAGCGCCAGCACCAGGGCGATGGGCACGGCCCCCAGCAGCAGGAAGGCAAAGACGGCGACGGTCATCGGGCCACCTCCTCTCGAGTGGAATGGGATACCGGCTGACCCAGGCCACGCAGGGCCTGGCCGAGGTTGACCAGGCCATGCAGCAGCAGGGAGGCGGCGAACCAGGGCAGGATCAGCCACACCCAGAACTTCTTGATGCCCAGGGTCGAGGTGTTCTCGGCGTAGATGAAGTTGAAGGTCTCGCCCTGGAAGGCCTGCACATCGAAGCCGGCCTGCCACAGGGCCAGCGGCTGATACCAGCGCCAGCAGAGCACCAGAAGCACCAGCGCGAAGCCCGCCACCATGAGGTCCACGAAGACTCCGACCAGGCGCTGCAGGGAGCTCGGCAAGAGGTCCGTGAACAGGGTCACGGCGATCCCCTGACGCCGCTTGAAGACCGCGCTGGCGATCAGCAGGGTCATCCAGATCATGGCGTAGATGGCCAGCTCGCTGATCCAGTAGATGGGGCTGCCCGCGGCGCGGAAGGCCACATTGACCAGGATCAGCAGGGTCACCGCCGCCGCCAGGGCGGCGGCGGCGATCTCTTCTCCCTTGGCCAGTCGGTCGGAAAGTCGTGACAGCATGACGTCACCCTCATTCACGTAGGCGGTCGGCTTCCTCGCGAAGCATCGTCAGTCGCGGGGCCTTGTCGCCCCAGGTGGCTTCCCACTCGGCGATGGCATCGCTGAAGAACGCCGCATCGGCTTCGACGATATTGAGGTCGAGCTCGCGGATCTCCGCCTCCTGGGCGGCGTCCATGGCCTGGAAGCCGCTCAACACGTTCTCCAGGTGCTCGGCCATGGTGGTCTCGATCAGCTCGCGGTCTTCGGCGGAAAGCTCGCGCCAGACCCGCCCCGAGACCACGCCCACCATGGGAAACATCATGTGGTTGGAGATCAGCAGGTTGGGGGCCTGCTCGTGGAATTTGAGGATCAGGATCGAATCGAAATCCATGTCGATGGCGTCCACCTGGCCGTTGGCCAGGGCGTCATAGACCTCGAGCAGCGGCAGCGGCGCCGGGGCCGCGCCGGTGGCGGTGTAGAAGTCGCGGATCGGCTCGAAGGGGGTAATGCGCAGCCGCTTGCCGCGCATGTCGGCCTGGCTCTCGATGGGTGCCCGGGAGAGCACCTGGCGCATGCCCACCATGCCGTAGCCGACGCCGATCAGGCCCACGCCCTGGGGCATCAGCTCGAGCAGCTCGCCGGCGGCGTCGGAACGCAGCAGACGGGCGGCGTGGTCGACGTCATCGACCAGATAGGGGGCATAGAGGGCACCGAAGTCAGGGATCCGGTTGGAGATCTCGGCGATGGTCAGGAAGGCCATGTCGAGCGCCCCGGTCTGCAGCTGCTGAACCATCTGGGCCTCGTTGCCGAGCTGCTGGGCCGGGAAGACGCTGACGCTATGCTCGCCGCCGGAGCGCTCGTGCAGGCTCTCGGCGAAGGCCACGGCCTCGGTGGACCAGAGGTGCTGGGGCGGGGTGATCAGTCCCAGGCGGAAGTCGCGGGCCTGGGCGGTGGTAGCGCCGAGGACCAGGGAAGCCGCCACGGCGGTACTCAACAGGGTCTTGATGGGTGTCATGGGGTGTCTCTCTAGTGTTGTTATGGAGAGCGAATCCCCCACCCCCGCCGGGGGGTGGGGGGAGGCCGTCAGCCGTCTTCCAGGGCACGCGGGCGCTTGTGGCGGGCCTGCTGCTCGGGGTCCTCGGTCTTGGCCAGTTCCACGTCGAAGACCACCTCGGTGAAGGGGCCACTCAGGCCACGCAGTTCGGCTTCGCTGGGGTCCTCGATGCGCTTGGCATCGACCACCAGTTCCTCGCGGGTGGCGAAGGCGAAGTCATCCCAGGTGTACTCGTCACCGGCCAGGTTGATCTGGGTGGTCAGGTGACGGTGGCCCGGCGCCGAGATAAAGAAGTGGATATGTGCCGGACGCTGGCCATGACGGCCCAGGGCGGCGAGCACCTGGTCGGTGGGGCTGCCCTTGGGCACGCCGTAACCGGAGGGGATGATGCTGCGGGCGTGATAGCGCCCCTCGGCATCGGCGATGATGGTACGACGCAGGTGGTACTCGGACTGCGACGGGTCGAAGAAGGAGTAGCCGCCCTTGGCGTTGGCGTGCCACACCTCGACCTGGGCATGGGGAATGGGGTTGCCCTGGGTGTCGCGCACCTGGCCGGTCAGCCACATCACCTCGCTGTCGGTGTCGCTGCCATCGTCCAGACGGGCCTCGACCTCGCAGACCGGGGCACCGGCCACGTAGAGGGGACCCTCGATGGTGCGCGGGGTGCCGCCGGTCAGGCCGGCCTCGGCATCGGCGGCATCCATGCGCATGTCCAGGTAGTGATCGAAGCCCAGGCCCGGGGCCAGCAGGCCGAACTGGGTCTCCTTGCCGAGCTCGTTCATCAGGCTCACCGCCGACCAGAACTCCTCCGGGGTGACGTCATAGTCGTCGATCAGCTGGTACACATCGCTGAGCAGGCGATGCAGGATCTGCTTGGCGCGCTCGCTGCCGCCGGCCTGGTCGAAACCGGCCACCTTGCTGAGGAAGCTCTGGACATCGGCGCTATCGAAAATCTTTACGGTCATGGTCAAGTCTCTCGTTGTCATTCTTGGGACGGAGGTGGCCACCCGGGCCGGTACTGGGGCCCTGATAGGCCCAGGGCCTCAACTGGAAACGAATTTCTCGAAGAAGACGCGGTGCTCGCCCACCTCGCGCTCGGCGAGCCACTGCTTGGTGGCCTCGATCATCGGCGGCGGCCCGCACAGGTAGGCATCGAAGGGCCGGGCCAGGAAGTCGAGGTCGAAGAGATCGCAGACCACCCCCTTGTTGCCCTGCCACGCCTCCGAGGGATTCATCACCACGGTGTCGAAGGCGAAGTCGGGAAGGGTGCGGGTAAAGGCCTCGAGGCGATCGAGCTCGCTCAGGTCCTGCTCCTGGGTCACCCCATAGGCGAGGCGAATCGGCTGGGTGCACTCGCCCTTCTCGGCCAGCTCCTCGAGCATGCCGAGGAAGGCGGAGAGGCCGGTACCGCCGGCCACCATCAGCAGCGGGGCCTGCACCTCGCGCAGATAGAAGGCGCCCAGGGGCGCTTCCAGGGAGATGGCATCGCCCACCTTGGCCCGGTCGCGCAGGTAATCGCTCATCACCCCGCTGGGCAGCAGGCGAATCAAGAAGCGCAGCTTGCCCTCTTTCACCGCCGCGGTGGCGAAGGAGTAGGCGCGCCACTCATCGGAGCCCGGCACCTCGATCCGCGCATACTGGCCGGGCAGATAAGGCAGGGCCTGGGCCGGGTCGTCGAGGGTGATCTCGAGGATGGCGGCGCCGTCGGAGACCGCCTCCACGGCAGTGACGGTGCCGTCGTGCACCTCGGTGGCCACGCTGCAGACCGTGGAGTCGATATCGAAGTAGAAGGAGGCCTGACTGGAGCGCAGGCGAGTCTGGCAGGCCAGCACATGCCCGTCGGCGATCTCCTCCTCGGTCAGGGCCTCCTCGTCGATGTACTCGACCTCGACCTCGCCGGACTCGCGCAGGCAGCGGCAGGTCCCGCAGACCCCTTCCCGGCAATCCACCGGCAGGTTGACCCCGTGGCGCTGCGCGGCGTCCATCAGCAGCTCGTTGGCGTCGACCTTGACGAAGCGGGTGGTGCCGTCCCGAAAGACGATGGCGGCTGTGTTGTGCATGACTCGCCCTCCAGCGCAATCAGACGTGGTAGAAATCCAGGACGGAATCGATCTTGTCGTTGAGCAGCACGGTGTGCTTGCGGGTGATCTTCCAGTCGTCGCCGTCGCCGCGCAGGGTGTAGTCGGCGGTGCCGAAGAAGTGGCCGCTCTCGCCGAAGCGATGGAAGTGGGTCACCCAGTTCACCTTAACCTGCACCTGGCCATCCTCGCGGGTCGCCAGGCGTACGTTATTGATCAGGTGCAGGGTGCGCGGCATCGGCGTGGAGGCCGCGGACTTGCCGGTGCGCAGACGGAAGATACGATCCTCGATGCCGGTGCGATCGGCGTAGTACATCAGCGACATCTCGCGCTTGGGGTCGCTGGTGACCTCGTGCTCGCCCTTCCACTGGGGAATATGGAACTCGCACTCCGGGGCGAACTGCTCGAGGTAGGCGTCCCACTCCTGGTTGTCGCAATACTCGGCGACCCGATAGAGGAACTGCTCGATGGCTTGCTGCTGGCTCATGACTTACACCTCCTGGAGCTTGAGTGCTTTCTTCTCGAGGCCCTCGAGCAGCAGGCGCTGCCAGGTGCCGTGCTGGTTGACGTAGAGGCCCTCGTGAGTGAACTCGGTACCGGTGATCACCGGCTGGATACCCAGCACCTGGCTGTTGTGGGTCTCGGCGTACTGCCAGTGCTCATGGCCCCGGGAGATGTCGTTCCACTCGGTGGCCCGCGCCTCGAAGCCGCGCTGCTGCTCGCGGAACTCCACCAGGTCATCGGGGGTGCCCATGCCGGAGACATTGAAGAAGTCCTCGAACTGGCGAATGCGGTTCTCGCGGTCGGCGTCGGACTCGCCCTTCACGCCCAGGCAGAGGCTGATTACCTCGGTCTTGTTCCAGGCCACCGGGCGCACGATGCGCAGCTGGGAGCTGATCTGGTCCATGAAGAAGAGGCTGGGGTAGATGTTCAGGTTGCGCAGGCGGTGCATGGTCCACTCGGCGCGCTCCTGGGGGTGCTGCTCCAGCAGGCGCGGCATCACCGCGGCATAGCCGGGGCGCACCTGGGGGTTGGGCATGTCGCTGAACAGCAGGCTGTGACCGTTGGTGAAGGAGAACCAGCCGTCATCGGTGTCCTTGTCGCCGGCGCCCAGCTTGCTGTAGTCGAGGGTATCGCCGCCGCTGCCGTGCTTCTGGGCCTCCAGCTCGCGGCGATGCTGCACGGTGGAGACGTAGTTGTAGTGGACGGTGCTGACGTGATAACCGTCCAGGCCGTTCTCGTTCTGCAGCTTCCAGTTGGCGTTGAAGGTGTAGCGGGACTCGCCGGGCAGCACCTCCAGCTCACCGTCTTCCGCCTGCTCCACCATCATGTCGAAGAACAGCTTGGTGTCGCCGAGGAATTCCTCGAGGCCGACGCTGGACTCGGTGTCCAGGCTGATGAAGACGAAGCCACGGTAGCTTTCGATGCGCGCCTGGCTCAGGCCACGGCTGGCCTTGTCGAAGTCGGCGGGGTATTCGCTCGGCGCCTTGACCTTGACCAGGCGGCCGTCGGACTTGTAGCACCAGGCGTGGAACGGGCAGGTGAAGGTGGACTGGTTGCCCTTGCCGACCCGGGTCAGGGTGGCGCCGCGGTGCTGGCAGGTGTTGGCCAGCGCGCGCAGCTCGCCCTTGCCGTCGCGGGTGATGATCATCGGCTGGCGGCCGGCCTGCATGGTGATGAAGTCGTTGTTGTTCGGGATCTGGCTCTCGTGGCAGGCAAAGATCCACTGCTTTTCGAAGATCAGTTCCATTTCGAGATCGAAGAGGGCCTGATCGGTGAACATGTCACGGGAGACACGATAGACGCCGTTATCGGGGCGGAAATCGATGCACTTCTCGATGAACGCCTGCCATTCGGGGAGGGAGCGATATGCTGTCATCGGTCGTTACCGTCTTGTTGCTGTTTTGGTACGACTCACCTTAGGCGCCCTTCCCCAGGGCTCACTATGCAGTTCTTGGAGGAACGCTATGCACTTTTTCTCCACCCCCGGAGCGGGCATATAACCCACTGATAGTTAACATCTTTAAAGAACCCATACGACCAAAGAGAAAGGCACCGTCGCCGGGGCGAACGGTGCCTTTTTCGAAAGATATGCACTGACTGAATCAGAACGGCAGGCTCGCCTTGAGCCACAGGGAATCCCCCTGGGGGCGATTCTGGACGGCGAACTCCCGCTCATACTTGAGGGTCACGAAGGCGCCCTGGCCGTTGTCCCACTTCAGCGACGGGCCAATGGCGAAGGCCCGGCCGCGATTGCCGATCTCGACCCCGTTGAGGCGATCATCGGTGACCTGCCGGTAGGCGTAGCCCCCCACCCCCGCGACCCAATTGGGGCGCAGCGCATAGCCCAGGGCGTAGTCGGCATGCAGCTCCTGGCCCGACTGGTAGTGGGTGTCGCTGTTCTCGAAGTTGTAGTCATACATCACCTTGAGATCCCAGTTGAGCCCCTCGGGGTCGACCCGGGAGAGCGCATAGACTCCCTGCACGGTCCAGTAGTTGCGACCGAGATTGGCCAGGCGGCCGGCATCGAAGCTGCCGGTGGGCACGAAGAGGTCGACCCCCACGGCGCTATGCAGGTGAGGGCTATGGTGATAGGCCAGGGCCATGGTCAGGTCGATATCCCCCAGGCCCCGCGCACTATCGTGCTGGCCATTGACGGTGACATCCAGGTCGACCAGCGGAAAGAGGCCGGCGAAGGCCAGTTGACCGCCCCACAGGGTCTGCTCGGTGACCCAGAGCAGGCGCGGCGCCAGCACATTGGCCCTGAGCCGGAAGTCGATGGGCAGGCGATTCCCCTGGCCGTCGCGGAACGCATCGGCGGCATAGTGGTTGGCGTAGAGCAGCGGATAGACGCCCGGCGACGGCAGGGCCCCCATCAGGAAGTTTTCGGCCCCCATGGGGTAGCTCGACCCGCCCCCCTCGGTGGCCTGGGCCGAGGCCGCGGCCAGCAGGGCCAGGCCGGCGATCCCGCCTCGCAGTGCAGTTCCTTTCATCGGATGATCTCACATGGCTGTTGTTGTTATGGCCCGGGGCCGGACGGCCCCGGGGCGGGCAGGCTCAGGCGCAGAGGCGCTGAAAGCCCCCCTGGTAGAAGAGCAGCGGCTCGCCCGCCTCGCTGGCGAAGCGCAGCACCCGTCCGACGATCAGCAGATGATCCCCGGCCAGGCGAGTGAACTCGACGCGGCACTCCAGGCGCGCCAGGCTATCCGCCAGCAGCGGCACCCCCTCGGCACTGGTCTGCACCGCGACGCCGGCAAACTTGTCCTCGGCGGGGCGGGCGAACTGCATGGCCAGCGCCTCCTGCTGGGCGGCGAGGATATTCACCGCGAAGTGGCGCCCCTCGGCGAAGGCGGCAAGGCTGGGCGACTGCACGCCCAGGCTCCACAGGATCAAAGGCGGATCCAGGGAGAGCGAAGAGAAGGAGTTGGCGGTGATGCCGATGGGCTCGCCGCCCTCCCCCGTCGTGGTCACCACGGTCACGCCGGTGGCGAAATGGCCCAGGGTCTGGCGCAGGGCCCGGGGGTCCAGGGCCTCGGCGCCAACCGCCACGGCCGGCTTGGATGCGGTCAGGGTAGTCATGATCAGGCCTCCAGCTTGAGCTGTTCGTTGATCAGGTGGCGGCAGGCCTTGGCATCGAGCCACCAGGGCAGGTAGTCGGGGGGGTTATCGAAGCCGTTGGCCAGCATCGAGGCCAGCTCCGGGGCATGCTGGGCGGCGTCCAGTAGCTCGAGGATGTGCTCGGCAGGCGGCAGCAGAAGGCTGTTGGTCCAGCTCACCACGTCCTTGGCATAGCGCCAGTAGGACTCGAAGGTGGCCTCCATCCAGGCCCGATCGAAGGGAGCATCACCCCGGGCCAGGATGGCGTCCAGGTAGACGCGGCTGCACTTGGCGCCGTTGTTGGAGCCCTGACCGGTGATGGGGTCATTGACCACCAGGGCATCGGCGATGCCCAGCACCTGGCGCCCCGACGGCAGGGTCGCCACCGGCTTGCGCACCGTGGGCGGGAAGCGCCCGGCGAGGATGCCGTTGTCGTCGGTGAGCTGCACGTCCTGGCAGCGCGCCGCTTCCCAGGGCGCATAGGTGCGCAGCAGCTCCAGGCTCTTGGCCAGGTGCTGCTCGGGGGTGGTGACCTCCTGCCAGCAGTCCATGGGCCCACCGGGCACCCCTTCGAAGACCATGATCTCGCAGGGGCCGTTGAGGGTCAGGGACGGGAAGACGAAGTATTCGCCGACGCCGGGGATCAGGTTGAAGGCCACCCGGGAGAAGTCCTCCCGGGGCGTCATGCCCTGCACATAGGTGAGGGCCAGGGCCCGCTGGGGCTTGTCGAAGCGCGACCGCTCGGCATCGCGCTCGAAGAGCCGCACGATATCGCCCTTGCCCGCGGCCACCAGCACCAGGTCGTGGCTGGCGGCCAGTTCTTCCAGCTCCTCGATGCCGGCGTCGCGAATCACCAGCTCGCCCCCCAGGCGCTCGAACGCTTCCATCCAGACCGGCATCTTGAGGCGCTGATCCACCGACTGGGCGTAGCGCTCCAGGGGCGCGGCCCAGTCGATCAGCTTGGCGCCGGCCCGCTCCGGGTGGGGCACCGTCATGCCGATGCCCTCCACCGGCGGGCACTCGTCCTCCCAGAAGTTCAGCCCCAGGTCGCGCTCGGTCTGCAGCGCCTGATCGAACATGCACTGGCTCGACATCACCCGCCCCTGGCGGATCTGTTCACCGGTACGGTTGGAGAGCAGGGTCACCTGGTAACCGCTCTTGAGCAGGCCGATGCCGGTCTGCAGGCCGGACTGACCGGCCCCTACGATAGCAATGCGTCGGGTCATGGGAATCTCCCCATCGGTTGTTGTTGTGATGGCCAGAGGCCTCGGTGAAATCAGCCGGCGAGCCGCGGGATTGCCGGCACTCGCTGCTCCGGGCCCAGCGCCGAGTAGCCGCCATCCACGGCGTAGTCGGCGCCGGTGACGAAGCTGGCCCGGTCGGAGCAGAGGAAGAGCACCACCTGGGCGACCTCCTCCGGGTCCCCGGCGCGGCCGAGCATATGAAAGTCCCCCGCCACCCGGTCGGTACGCGCCCGGTCGCCGCCGCTGACCTCTTCGATCAGCCGCGACCAGGTCCAGCCCGGCGATACCGAATTGACGCGGATGCCCGCCTCGGCCAGGTCGAGGGCCATGCTGCGGGTCAGCTGGCGCATCGCCGCCTTGCTGGCCGGGTAGAGCCAGCGCCCGGTCTGGGCGACCTCGGCCGAGATGCTGCTGAAGTTGATGATCACGCCGCCCCCGCGACGGCGCAGGGCCGGGTGCACGGCCTTGGCGGCCATGACCGCGCTGACCAGGTTGATGTCCAGCGCCGTCAGCCAGTCGGCCCGGGACGAGGCCAGGCCATCGTCCAGGTAGCTGCAGGCCAGGTTGACCAGGATGTCGATCCCGCCCACCTCCGCCTCGACCCGCGCCACCGCCGCCTGGAGCTGGTCGTCCCGGGTGATGTCGGTGGCGATGAAACGCGCCCCCGGCCCCAGCCGGTCGGCCAGGGCCGCCCCGGCCGCCGCATCGATATCGAGGATGGCGACCTGGCTGCCCGCCGCCACGAAGGCCTCGGCCAGGGCCTGGCCGATCAGGGTGGCTCCGCCGGTGATGATGACGCTGCGCTTGTGCAGTGATTCCATGAGACGCTCCTCCCTTCCCTCAGCGGTTGGCGCTATCGGCCCAGGTGGGCATCAAGGCATTGGACGGCAGGGTCTCGTCGAGCAGCTTGGCGGCGGTCTCGCGGCCGGCCACCGGCAGCCCGGCGGGGTCGAGCACCCCGACCTGCACCAGCAGCGAGGCCTGATCCCAGTAGATGTGCTCGTGGTAGAGCTTGTCGCCGCGGAACTTGACGATGGCGACCAGGGGGATCTCCACGTAGTTGCCGGTGGGAGCGATCCCCGGCAGCAGCCAGTCGATCTCCCGGTCGTGGGTAAAGCAGAACAGCAGCTCGTCGACGATCTGGGTGGCACCGATGGTTCGCGACAGCGGAATCAGGGTAGTGTCATCGGGGTTGCTGTCGACGAAGTGGTGCTTGTAGAAGCGATAGAGCTCCCGGTAGCCCACCCCGCCGGTCAGGGTCGGGATATGGTTCACATAGGGCTCGGCGACCATGGTGGCCATGGTGTCGTCCACGTTGCGGGTGGAAAACTCGTACTCGCAGTGCTTGTCCCACAGCGCCGATAGGTCGTAGTGGGGCCCCATCGCCTGGCGGAAGGCCGCCACCGAGCGCTGGTGGGCCATCAGCGCGGAGGGCTTGTGGTAATGCTCGGAACGGGGCCGGGCGAAGGCGTGGTCGACCCCCGGATAGCGATAGAGCTCGACGTTCTCCCGCTGGCCCAGGGCGGCTTCGATATCCTGGCGGGCGGCGGCGGGACAGTACTCGTCCTGCTCGGCGAAGTGCAGCACCAGGCGGCCGCGAATCGAGGCCGCCTCGTCCAGGTGATTCTCGATGCCCATGCCGTAGTAGCCCACGGCCACGTCCACGTCGCAGCGACAGGCGGTCAGGTAGGCCAGGCGGGCCCCCAGGCAGAAGCCCAGCGCCCCCACTTGGCCGCTGCACTCGGGGCGCGAACGCAGGGCCGCGATGGCGGCGGCGATATCCTCGATGCCGCGATCCTGATCGAAGCCCTGGTAGAAGCCGAAGGCGCGCTGCCAATCCTCCGGGGTGTAGTCGAGCTCGACCCCGGCCTCCTGGCGCCAGAACAGGTCCGGAGCCAGCACCACATAGCCCTCTTCGGCGTAGTAATCGGCGATCTCGCGGATGGTGCCATTGACGCCGAAGATCTCCTGCAGCAGCACGATCCCCGGGCCGCTGCCGGAGGCCGGAATGGCCAGATATCCGCTGAAGCTGCCGCTGCCATCCGCGGCCTTGATCTCGATGGAAGTGCCCATGCCGATGCCTCCTGGTGTTGTTGTTGGCGGGTCATTGCGGGAATCCACGCCACCACCTTAGGCAAGGGCCCGGGCAGGCCACGATCCGCTGAGTGCGACCACTATCCGCTGAGTGCAGAAAGTGCGTTTCCACGACGCGAATCAGGAAATGCCGCCCTTATACTGCAAGGGCATTGCGATGCCCGTCCCTGACGCGGGCACATAACAACAACAAGCGAGACCCCCATGACAACGCACAAGCCACTACCCGACTGGCTGAAGCGAGCCCTGATGGAGGACCATCGGCGCCTGGTGTTCCGATCGACCGCCGCGGAAGAGGCGCGCCAGAGCGTCGCCAGTGTCTTCAAGCCACATCGACTGGAGCCCCTGGGCCAGGGCGGGCGCCTGGCGGCTCGCCTGCACTCGGTGACCCTGGGGCGCGTCTCCTATAACCGCCTGGCCTATGGCGGCGCGGTACGTATCGACCCGGAGCGCCTCGAGGGCTTCTACCTGATCCAGATGCCCCTCCAGGGGGTAGCCCGAATCGACAGCGACGGCGAACGTGTGTCATCGGGAGCGGGGCTGGCCTCGGTGCTCAATCCCACGGCCCGGCTCAGGATGCACTGGAGCGATGACTGCGATCAGCTGATGCTGCGCATTGAGCGCGACGCACTGGAACAGGCCTGCGGCCAGTTCCTGGGACGCCCCCTGCGCTCCCCCTTGAGCTTCCATCCCGCCCTGCGCTGGCGTGACACCCCGAGCTGGTTCAACCTCATCGCCTATGTCACCCGGCTGCTCGGGGAGTCGCCGGAGGCCGATCGGGATCCGCTGATCACCCCCCAGCTCGAGCAACTGATCATCCATACCCTGCTGACCACTCAGCCCCATAACTACAGCGAGGCGCTGCGCCAGGGAGACAAGCGGCTCGCGCCGCGTCACGTCAAGCGCGTGGAGGAGTACATCGAAGCCCATGCCCAGGAGCCCTTGACCCCGGCGCAGCTGGCGGACGTGGCGGGCGTCAGCCTGCGTACCCTCTATGCCGGCTTCCACGACTTTCGTCACCAGAGCCCCATGGAGACCCTGCGCCAGGTGCGCCTGCGGCGGGTGCGCCAGGCCCTGCTCTCGGACACTGGCAGGGCATCGATCACCGAGATCGCCATGGGCTGGGGCTTTACCCATATGGGGCGCTTCAGCCTCGCCTATCGGCAGGCCTTCGGCGAAGCCCCCAGTGAGACACGGCGAGGCAAGGGGCAGGAGCCCCCCTAGCGAACGACTCGGGGCTCCGGTTTCCCCTCGACGCCGAAAGGGGATACCTTTAGGTGATTGGCCATTGCCTGGCCAAGATGGCAGAATAACAACGCCAGTTCGCAATACGTACCCAAGAACGATATGCGAACAACGCCTCGACCGCCCCGGGTCACACGACCCCACGATAACGATTACCGCGGCGAGGCCAGGAGGAACCATGACCGTACCCCTGACCCGACAACAGATCGCCGCCGAGTTTCGTCATCCCGACTCGGCCTGCCGCTGGATGTGCCAGGTCAATGGCCCCCATCGCCTGGAGGTGCCCCAGCCGCGTCAGCTCAGCTTTCGCCACCAGGGCACCCGCCTCGGCCATGTCTCCATTGGCACCATCGAGTACGCGACCCGGGTGACCGTCGGCATCGCCGACCTGACCCATAGCTACAGCATCAGCCTGCCCCTGCAGGGGGCCCAGAGCATCGAGTACCAGGGCGCGGCCTTCGACTCCGATGCCGCCGTGGGCGCGATCATCTCACCCAGCCAGCCGCTGCGCCTGAGCATGGACGAGCAGTGCCAGAAGCGCCTGGTTCGCCTCTCCCGCCAGGCCCTGGAACACAAGCTGTCACAGCTGCTGCGCCGCCAGCTGTCGCGGCCGGTAATCTTCGATCCGCGCATGCCGCTGAGCGGCACGGTGAAGGAGTGGTGGCAAATGGTCGCCAACCTGCAGGAGATGCTGCATGCCGAGGGGTCGCTCTGCGATATCCCCGAGGTGTGGAGCAACTTCGAGAACTCGCTGATCACCAGCCTGCTCTATACCCAGCCCCACAACTACACCAGCGAGCTGCTGGGCCGTCAGCAGGGGCGCCCCGCCTACCTGGGTGACCTGGAGGCCCTGCTGCACGAGTCCCTGGATCGCCCCCTGGGGCTGGCCGACCTGGAGCGGGCCGCCGGCGTCTCCCGAGAGCGCCTCTACCGGGACTTCCATACCCACTACGGGGTCTCGCCCATCGCCTACTTCCGCCAGTTGCGCTTCGACTATGTGCGCCGGCGCCTGGAGCGGGCCGCCCCCAACGAGAGCGTCTCGAGCATCGCCATGGATTGCGGCTTCCAGCAGTTGGGGCGCTTCTCCAAGGAGTACAAGGCGCGCTACGGCGAGCTGCCCTCCGAGACCCTCAAGCGCTCGGTCGCCGCGCCGCTGCAATAAATAGGGCTTCCATAACGAGAAAGGCGCCGATGGGGTTCCCATCGGCGCCTTCTTGGTGCTCGGCGTGCGGGCTTATTGATGCACGGCGTCGCGAATCGCCCGCGCCTTCTCCTGCAGCAAGGGCAACAACCGCCGGGTCAGGGTCTCGAGGTCGATCCGCGCGGCATTGGTGCTGATGTTAATGGCGCCGATCAGCGTGCCGCCGCCGTCGAAGGCCGGCACCGCCAGGGAACGTAGCCCCGGGTCCAGCTCCTGATCGACGATGGCGTAGCCCTGCTGGCGGGCCTCCTCGATGCGCGCGCGCAGCGTCGCCGGGTCGGTGACGCTGCGCTCGGTATGCGCTTCCAGGGTCACCCGTGCCAGGTAGGCGTCGAGCTCGGCGGCCGGCAACTGGGCCAGCAGCACCCGCCCCATGGAGGTGTAGGCCGCCGGCAGTCGGGTGCCCACCGCCAGGGTAATGGCCATCAGCCGATGGCGGGCCGCCGAGCGCGCCACATAGGTCACCTCGTCGCCGTCGAGGACCCCCAGGGAGGAGGACTCGCCGCTCTCGGCGGTGATCTCCTCCAGGTACTGCTGGATCACGCCCCGGTAGTCGTTGGCCGAGAGGAAGGCGTAGCCCAGCTGCAGCACCCGCGGGGCCAGCTCGAAGCTGCGCCCCTGCTTGCGCACATAACCGAGGGCATGCAGGGTCAACAGGAAGCGCCGCGCCTTGGCGCGGTTCATGCCGGTGCGCGCCGCCACTTCGCTCAGGGTCATGCGCGGATGCGCCTCGTCGAAGGCCTGGATCACCTCGAGGCCGCTGGCCAGGGCGGTGACGAAGTCACGATCGTCCGGGCTCAGGGTCGCTTCCTGGGGGGGGATCTCCATCTGCTGCTTGCCTCCGCCTGGGGCTACCGTCGAAGGCCCTACTCTAGCACGGCGGGGCGAACAAATGTTCGCCCCGCTGCGGAGACACGGGGCTATCCTGGGGACAGGCACCCGGAAGGCCGGACCCTCGCAAAGACGCTGTAAATCCCTCCATGGAAGCTCGACTTTTTCCTGCGGCGCTCTCGCATCCTGCTCCGCTTGCAGGGCCGGGGTAGGCCATCCATGGCCTACCCGTTCGGAAGGGCCTTCCTCACCCCTGAAAAAGACGCTTTGCTTCGGCCTGCCCCCAGCGCCCCTAAGCGCTTCCGACTATGACTACTTGCACTTCCTCATGCCTCGGGCAGTCTCAGTCGTCGTGGTGATAGAGCTTGAGGATGCTGGAGAAGTCCAGCTCGCCATGCTCCCGAGCGTGCAGGGCGAAGAGGTTGCGGGCCTGGGAGCCCATGGGCACAGAAGAGCGGGAGCCCAGCGCCAGCTCCCAGGCCAGCCCCAGATCCTTGGCCATCAGGTGGGTGAGGAAGCCCCCCTGGTAGCCCCGGGAGGCCGCCGAGCCCTCCATGACGCCGGGCCAGGGGTTGTAGCCGTTGAGCACCCAGTTGCCGCCGCTGCTCTGGCGCATGATCTCGGAGAGCACCGCCGGGTCGAGACCGTTTTCCACCCCCAGGGCCAGGGCCTCGGCGGTGCCGCTCATCAGGATGCCCAACAGCATGTTATTGCAGATCTTGGCCACCTGGCCGGCCCCTACCCCACCGGCATGGAAGATGTTCTTGCCCATGCCCTCCAGCACCGGCCGCGCCTTGGCGAAGCCCGCCTCGCTGCCGCCGACGATAAAGGTCAGGGTGCCCGCCTTGGCGCCCCCTACGCCGCCGGAGACCGGCGCGTCCAGGTAGTCCAGGCCACGCTCGGCGGCGGCCGCCGCCACCTCCCGGGCATCCTCCGGGGCGATGGTGGAGGCATCGATGATCAGGGTCTCGGCGTCGAGGCTCGCCAGCAGCCCCGGCGCCCCGTCGCGGCCCAGGTAGAGCCCCTTCACATGGGCCCCGGCGGGCAGCATGGAGATCACCACCGCGGCGCCCTCGACCGCCGCCGCGGCGCTCGCGGCGACCTGGGCCCCGGCCTCGCCCAGGGCGCGCATCGCCTCGGCGGAGAGGTCGAAGACATGCAGGTCATGCCCGGCGGCGACCAGGTTGGTGGCCATGGGGGCGCCCATATTGCCCAGGCCGATAAAGGCGATTTTCATGGTAGTCACTCCTTGCGGTGGTTTTCGAAAGTCAGCCCAGCAGCAGCGCCGGCAGCCCGGTCACCAGGCTCGGGAAGAGGGCCAGCAGCCCACAGGCCAGCAGGATCAGCAGGCAGAAGGGAATCACCGCCTTATAAAGATGGACGATCTCCACCCCGGGCGGGGCCACCCCCTTGAGATAGAAGAGCGCATAGCCGAAGGGGGGCGTCAGGAAGGAGGTCTGCAGCACCACCGCCACCATCACCACGAACCACAGCAGGTCCACCCCCATGGCGTCGACGATGGGCAGCATGATCGGGAAGCTGAGCAGCACGATGCCGGTCCAGTCGAGGAACATGCCCAGCACGAAGACCAACAGCAGCATCAGCAGCAGGGCCCCGGCGGTGCCGCCGGGCATCGCCATCACCAGCTCCTGGATCACCCGCATGCCGCCGCCGCGGGTGAAGACCCCGGTGAAGGCGGTGGCGCCCACCAGCACGAACATCACCATGGTGGTGGTCTTGCTCGCCTCCAGGAAGCTGCGGTAGCAGGTACGCGGCTTGCGATCGCCGAACACCAGGAAGAGCACGAAGGCCAGCAGCACGCCGATGGCCGAGGCCTCGGTGGCGGTGGCAAGGCCGGTGAACAGGGCCCCCAGCACGCCGAGGATCAGCCCCATGGGCGGCAATACGTACTTGAGCAGCATCACCAGCAGCTCGCCGAGCCCGGTCTCGGCGCGCTCCTCGGCGCCCACCGGCGGGCCATACTCGGGCTTGAAGAAGCACACCACCAGCACATAGAGGGCATAGAGGGTACCCAGCAGCAGCCCCGGCACCAGGGCCCCGGCGAACAGCGCCCCCACCGAGACCGGCGAGTAGCTGGCCATCAGGATCAGCATGATGCTGGGCGGGATCAGGATGCCCAGGCAGCCGCTGGCCATGATCACCCCGGTGCTGAGCTGGGTGTGGTAGCCATGGCGCAGCATCGGTACCAGGGCGATCATCCCCATCACCGCGATGGAGGCGCCGACGATGCCGGTGGTGGCGGCCAGCAGCACCGAGACGATCACCACGGTCAGCGCCAGGCCGCCGCGCACCCGCCCCAGCAGCAGGCGCATCACCTGGAACATCTTCTCGGTGACCCCGGAGTCGTTGAGGAAGCGCGCCATCAGGATGAACAGCGGGATGGCCACCAGCACATAGTTGTCCATGGCACGCCCGTAGACGTTGTTGATGATCGAGCCCAGCACCTGGGGCCCGGGCCCCAGGTAGGCCGCCACCACCGCCACGCCACCCAGCACGAAGGCCAGGGGATGGCCCATGAAGAGTCCCACCAGCAGGCCGGCGAACATGAACAGGGTCAACAGCTCGGCGCTCATGGCATCTCCTCCCGGCGCAGCTCGAGGATGGCGCGGATCACCACGGCGATGGCCTGCAGGAGGATGGCCACCGCGGCGATCACGATCACCGCCTTCACCGGATAGACCGGGATCGCCACCATGCCGTAGGTGGTCTCGCCGCGGCTGAAGGAGCGCATGAAGAAGCTCCAGCCATAGCTGAGCAGCAGGTAGATAAAGGGCACGAAGAAGATCAGGTAGCCGAGGATCTCCAGTACCGCCTGCTTGCGCCGTGACAGCAGACGCTTGATCACGTCCACCTCCACATGGGCGTGGTGACGCAGCCCATAGGCCGCCAGCAGCATGAAGTGGGCGCCGAACAGCATCTTGGTGATATCGAAGGCCCAGTCGCTGGGACGACCGCTGAAGAAGCGCAGCCCGATGTCGTAGAGCACCACCAGGGCGATCACCGCGATCAGCGGTGCCAGCAGACGACCGAACCACTCATTGATCAGATCAATGACCTTGGCAATGGCCTCCATCACGATCTCCTCTAGGCAAGACAAAGCGCGGCGGGGAAGGGCCCGCCCGAGGGGCGGGCCTTATGGGGCTGAGCGCAAGCAGGCGCCTAGAGGCAGGCCTCGAGCTCCTCCAAAGAAGGCAGGTTGTCGTTGCTTCGGCTCATGTTGAAGGGCGCGGAAATATCGCGCCAGCTGGCGTAGTGCTCCAGGTAACTGACCATGGAGTGGTAGACCCGGGCATGCGTGGGGTTCTCGCAGGCGCCCTGCAGGATCACCGCGTTGGTGATCTCCTGGATACGTGCCAGGTCCTCATCGGAGAATTGGGAGATCTGCACCCCGGCGTCGATAAAGGCCTCGGTGCCCTCGGTGGAGCCCCGCTCGGACCAGGCCAGGGACCAGGCCATGGTGGCCTCGGCGGCGATGCGCAGCTTCTGCTGGGTCTCCTCGGAGAGGGCGTCCCAGGCGTCGCGGTTGATCATCACCCCGAAGACGCTGGCGCTCTGGTGCCAGCCAGGCACCGCCCAGTAGTCCACCACCTCGGCGAAGCCGGCACCGAAATCGACCCCCGGGGTGGAGAACTCGGCACCATCCACCACGCCCCGCTCCACGGCCTGGTAGATCTCGCCGCCGGAGAGGGTCACCTGGGAACCGCCCAACTGCTCCAGCACCCGGCCCTGGTCGCGACCGGAGAGACGCAGCCGCTTGCCGTCCAGGTCGGCCAGGCTCTCGATGGGGGTGCGTCCCATGAAGCCCGATTCGTTGTTGGTGATGCCGTAGGGCAGGTAGACCAGGTCGTACTCGCCGTAGATCTCCTGGTAGAGGTCGAAGCCGCCCCACTCCAGGATCCAGTTCAGGTAATCCACGGCATTGAACAGGCTGGTGGTGGTGCCCAGGGGCGAGAAGGCGGAGTTGCGCCCGGCCCAGTAGCCGGGCCAGTCGCCGGCGGCCTCGATGCTGCCGCTCTCGGTGGCATCGAACACCTCGGTGCCGGGCATCAGGGTGCCGCCGGCGTGAAACTCGATCTGCAGCTCGTCGCCGGTCAAGAGGTTGGCCAGTTCCGCCCAGTGACGGTCCATCTCGATCAGCGCCAGGCTGTCCGGCCAGGTGGTGGTCATGGTCCACTGCTGCTGGGCCTGGGCAGTGCTGGAAAGGCCCGCCAGGGCGATGCCGGCGACCAGGCTGGATACCGCGAAGCTCACTCGTCTTGTCATTGCTGCGTGCTCCTTGTGATCGGTCAGCCCGTGCCCAGATGCACGCCTAGACAGACTCCCGCCCGCCTGGGCAACCGGCGCCATCGCCAGGCCAACCCGGAATTCTTGTCGTTATTCGCCGATCGGCCTGACCATTAGGTAAAGCCAATACGGCCTCATCGAGTGTAGTCAGGGGGATCGTTGGCGAACAACACGCAATAGCACAAGGCGCTTGTGCATTACTGCACAAGCGCCTCGTCTTCGGGGAGTCACGCGGGGTTACAGGAGTGCCAGGGTCAGCCAGGGCTGCCAGGCCAGCAGCACCAGGGCGATCAGGCTCATCAGCAGGAAGGGCAGCAGGGCCCGGAAGATCCGCAGCGGCGGCACCCCGGTCATCGACGAGGCGATGAAGAGCCCCGCCCCCACCGGCGGCGTCAGCAGCCCCAGCACCAGGGTCAGGGAGACCACCACGCCGAACTGGTAGGGGGTGATGTCGAACTGCTGGGTGGCGATGGGCAGCAGGATCGGCACCACCAGGATCAGGGCGGCGATGCCGTCGACGATCATCCCCACCAGCAGCAGCACGCCGATCACCAGCAGCAGGAAGAGGAAGGGATCGGTGGTCAGGGCGGCGATCCAGGCGGCGGCCATCTGCGGCAGCTGCTCGTAGATAATCACCCAGCCGAAGACCCCGGCGGCGGCGATCAGCATGATCACGAGTCCCGCGTTGATGGCGGTGCGCTCGAGGATCCGCGGCAGACGATCGAAGCTCAGGTCCCGGTAGACGTAGCGGCCGATCAGCAGCGCCGCCAGGGAGGCGAGTGCCGCCGATTCGGTGGGGGTGGCCAGCCCCGAGAGGATGCCGCCGATGATGATCAACGGAATCGATACCGCCGGCAGCCCCATCCACAGGTAATGGCGCGCCTGGGCACGGCTCGGCCAGTCGCCCCTGGGATACTGCTGCACCAGGCCGATCGCGGTGATGGCGATAAAGAAGAGCCCGCCCATCAAGAGCCCCGGCAGGATACCGGCGATGAACATGTCGGCGATGGGCACCTGGGCGATCACCCCGAACAGCACGAAGAGCATCGACGGCGGGATGATCGGCGACATCAGGCCACCGGCCGCGGTGACCGCCGCCGCGAAGGGCTTGTCGTAGCCCTCCTGCTCCATGGCCGGCACCATGGCCCGGGACATGATGGCGATCTGCGAGGCCGCCGAGCCGACGATGGCCGCCATCATCATGTTGGCCACCAGGTTGATATAGACCAGGCCGCCGCGGAAGCCGCCCACCAGGATCCGCGCCAGGTCGATCAGCCGGCGGGTCAGGCCCCCCTCGTTCATCAGCTCCCCGGCCAGCATGAAGAGCGGAATCGCCAGCAGGCCGTAGTGCTCAATGGCCCCGAACAGCTGCTGGGGGTAGGAGGCGAACAGCAGGGTGTTGCCGGAATCGACGATATACCAGGCCGCGGAGAGGGCCAGCACCAGGGCGATGGGTACCGCCCCCAGCAGCAAGAGTGCGAATACGGCGAGAGTCATGCCAGTCTCCTTTGCCCGGCCGCGAGGCCCTTGAGGCTATCGATCAGGTTGACCAGGCCATGCAGCCCCAGAGACGCCGAGAAGACCGGCAGACAGAGCCAGGACCAGAACTTGGGCAGCCCCAGGGTGCTGGTGCGCTCGGAGTAGACGAAGTTGAAGGTCTCTCTCTGGAAGGCGGCGATATCGAAGCCCGTGGCCCAGAGGGTCATGGGGTCGTACCAGCGCCAGCAGAGCCACAGCAGCAGGCCAGCGAAGAAGAGTACCACAGCATCCACCACCAGGCGGGAGAGCCCCTGCCCACGGGCAGGCAACGCCTCGACCAGCAGGGTCACGGCGATCCCCTCACGGCGTTTCAGCACCACCGAAGTGGTCAGGAAGGTCATCCAGACCATGGCGTGAATCGCCAGTTCATTGACCCAGTAGAGCGGACTGCCCAGGGCCCGGGTGACGATATTGAGCAGGATCAGGGCGGTGACCGCCGCCGCCAGCAGGGCCGCGGCCATCGACTCGATACGGACCAGCCCTTGAGAGAGTTGCTTAAGCATAGGGAGCCCCAACCCCGGGCGACCCCGGGGCATTGGATGATGCATTACTCGACCCGGAGCACCGCCGCCGCCTCACGCAGCGTGGTCAGTGCCGGTGCTCGCTCGCGCCAGGTCGCCTCCCATGCCTCGACGGCCCCCCGGAAGAACGTCTCATCGGCCTCGGTGATGGTGATATCCAGGCCACGCAGGGTGGCCTCCTGGGCCGGCTCCCGCTCCAGGACGCTCTCGATGACGCCATCCAGGTGAGTGTTCATGGTGGTGATGATCAGCTCACGGTCCTCGGCGGAGAGCTCGCGCCAGACCCGTCCCGAGACCACGCCCACCATCGGGAACATCATGTGGTTGGAGATCAGCAGGTGTTCGGCCTGGTCGTAGAACTTGAGCGCCTCGATCGCTTCGAAATCCATGTCGATGGCGTCCACCTGGCCATTGGCCAGGGCATCATAGACGTCCGGCAGCGGCAGCGGGGTGGGCGCGGTACCGGCAGCCAGATAGAAGTCGCGAATCGGCTCGAAGGGAGTGATGCGCAGGCGCTGGCCGCGCAGGTCATCGGGCGACCCGATGGCCCCCCGGCTGAGGATCTGGCGCATCCCCGACATGCCGTAACCGACCCCCACCAGGCCGATCTCGGCCGGCATCAGCTCGAGCAGCTCACCGGCCACGTCGGAGCGCAGCAGGCGGGCGGCATGTTCCACGTCATCCACCAGGTAGGGGGCATAGAGGGCGCCGAAGTCATCGATACGATTAGAGATCTCGGCGATGGTCAGGAAGGCCATGTCCAGGGAGCCGGCCTGCATCTGCTGCACCATCTGTGCCTCGTTACCCAACTGCTGGGAGGGGAAGACGCTGACGCTGTGCTCCCCGCCGGAGCGCTCGGCCAGGTCCTCGGCGAAGGCCTCGGCGGCCTGGGTCCAGAGGTGGGAAGGCGGCGTGATCATGCCCAGGCGGAAATCCCGTGCCTGAACGTTCCAGGACGCCATGGCCAGGCCAATGGCGAGGGTTGTCGATGCGATCTTGTTGATATTGTTCATGATGGTATCTCGACCTCGTGGTGGTGACGTCTCCAGGGCCCGATCCGGGCGGGATTCCCCCTGTCTCGGGAGTCTAGCCAGCGCGGATATAATCTAAAAATAAATTAATCGGCCCCTGGTATTTTAATATGGAATACCTGTAGGCGCGGGTGTCCCCTCGTCTTCGGGCAGGGTCCCGATGCCGCCTTAAATCCCGAAGAACGCCTTGGCGTTACCCCCCAGGATCCGCGACTTGTCCGCCGCTGGCAGGGTCGGGTGCTCGCTGACCCCGGCGCCAATGGACTGCTCGCCCAGCGGGAAGGGCGCATCGGAGCCGAGCATCACCCGGTCGCCGCCCATCACGTCCACCAGCAGGCGCAGGGCGCCGTCGTCGAAGACCGCCGAGTCCACGTAGAAGCGCTTCACGTAGCTGGAGGGCAGGTTCGGGCAATCCTCGCGGACGATGTCCCGATGCCGCCAGGCGTTGTCGACGCGCCCCAGCAGGTAGGGAAAACCGCCGCCGCCATGGGCGAAGCACAGCTTCAGTGTCTCGGGGATGCGCTCGAAGGCACCGGAGAGGATCAGCGAGAGGATGCCGAGCTGGGTCTCCGCGGGCATGGCCACCAGCCAGGGCAGCATCCACTTCTTCATGCGTCCGTCGGTCATCATGTCCCAGGGGTGTACCAGCAGCGGAATCTCCTCGGTGGCGCAGTGCTGCAGGAAGGTGACCAGTCCTTCCTCGTCGAGATCCTTGGGCCCCACATGGTTGCCGATCTGCACGCCCAGGTGGCCGGCGGCCTTGGCGCGGCTCGCCTCGCGACAGGCAGCATCGATATCCTGCAGGGGCACCTGGGCCAGCACCTTGAGGCGATCCGGCGCGAAGGCGGCCATTTCCAGGGCCTTGTCGTTCATCAACTGGGCCCAGGGCAGGGCCCGCGCCACCGGCTGGTCGTAGCCAAACATCACCGGGGTGGCGCACATGATCTGGACGTCGAGGCCCTGCTCGTCCAGGTAATCGACACGCCGCGCCGGATCCCAGAGCAGGTCGTTGACCGGCCGGAAGGGCGTGTCGCCCACCATGATCTGGCCGCCGCGCCCCTCGGTCTTCAGCCAGGGCGCCCGCAGCGGATCGAGGCGAGCCGCCTCGGCCTGGCTGATGGGCGGCATGAAGTGGGAGTGAATATCGATCTTCATTGGCCATGCACCTCATGCAGCATGCGGTGCCAGGTCTCCCAGTCGCGACCCGGATGGACCTCGCCACACTGGCTGCAGCGCCGCTCCTCTTCACTGGTGGCGTAGAAACGCTCATAGACCGGCGGCAGGTCGGTGACGATGCTCTCCAGCTGCATCTCGTAGCGCTTGATGACATTGCCGCAGCGGGCACAGGACCACTGCAGGGCATCATGCAGCCCCTCGGGGCGGGTCTTCTCGATCACCAGGCAGAGGCTGCCGGGCTCCGGGCGCTGGGGCGAGTGGATCACATGGGGCGCCATCAGGTAGATGTCGCCCTCCCGGAGCTCGATGCGCTCGTAGCGGCCGCGATCCCAGATGTTCAGGTAGGCGTTGCCCTTGAACTGGTAGAAGAACTCCTCCACCGGGTCGTCGTGGAAATCGGTGCGCTGGTTGGGCCCGCCCACCACGGTGACCATGTAGTCGCTGTCGGCCCAGATCTGCCGGTTGCCCACCGGGGGCTTGAGCAGATGGGCATGCTCCTCGAGCCAGCGATTGAAGTTGAGCGGTGGGCTGTAGTGATGCTTGTCCATTATTCGTTCTCCTTGCGGGGCGAATAGGCAATGGCCTTGATCTCGATGCGCAGATGCGGATGGGGCAGCTGATGCACCGCCACCGTGGTGCGGGTCGGGCCGGTCTCGTCGAAGTAGTCGGCATAGACGGCGTTGTAGCCGCCGAAGTCGTTCATATCGACCAGGAAGGCACTGATCTCCACCACATCGCCGAGGCCCGCCCCTTCGCTGGCCAGGATGTCACGGATGTTCTCGATCACCGCCCGGGTCTGGGCGCGGATATCGAGCCGGGTGGTGCCCATCTCGTCCACCTCGACCCCCTCGAAGCTGTTGTCGGGGCGGCGTGAACTGGTACCGGAGACGAACAGGAAGTCGCCGGCGCGCTTGATATGGGGGAAGGCACCCCGGGGCTTGGCCTTGCCTTCTACCAGGGTGGCACGACGGGTGCTCATGACAGGCTCCTCGTGGGGTAATCAGACGCAGGTGAAGGCGGATGCGCCGAAGCCGGCCACTTCCACGCTGACGTGGACACCGGGGCGCAACGCCTCGGCGGCGGTGGCGGCGCCGGCCATGATCAGGCTGCCGGCGGGCAGGCTGAGGCCCGCTTCGCTGACCAGCTTGGCGGCTTCGACCAGGCTGCGCAGGGGGTTACCGAGAATCGCCGCGGTAGAGCCGGCCTGTACCAGTTGGCCGTCCAGGCGCACCAGCACCCCGGCGTTGTCGAGCCCCGCAAGGTCCCGGGACCAGGGCCCCACCACCAGGCCGGAGGAGGAGCAGTTGTCGGCCACCACGTCCTCGAGGCTGAACTTGAAGGCCTCGTAGCGGGAATCGATGATCTCGATGGCCGGGGCTACCGCCTCGATATAGTCGGCCGCCTCCAGCAGGGTCAGGGGCCGGTCGATGGTGCGTCCCACCAGGAAGCACACCTCCGGCTCGGCGCGGGGGTGGATATAGCGCGACAGCGCCACCTCGCCACCGTCCTCCTCCAGCATGGCGTCGGTGAGCCAGCCCCAGATCAGGCTGTCGACGCCCATCTGCTGCATCTTGGCACGGCTGGTGAAGCCCAGCTTGATGCCGATGCTGCGCTCGCCGTCGTCATGGCGGCGCTGCATGGAGGCGCGCTGGATCGCGTAGGCCTGGTCCAGGCTGAAGGGCGTGTGGGTGCTGAACTGGGCCAGGGGCTCGGCACGGCGGGCCGCCTGATCCAGCGCCTCGGCGATAGCGGAAATCTCGATGCTCATGCGCGCTCTCCTTGTTGGGCCAACAGGTCCAGGGCCACGTCGACGATCATGTCTTCCTGGCCACCCACCATCTTGCGATGGCCCAGCTCCACCAGGATGTCCACGGTCTTGAGGCCATAACGCTCGGCGGCGGCCTCGGCATGGCGCAGGAAGCTGGAGTAGACGCCGGCATAGCCCAGCGCCAGGGTCTCCCGGTCGACCCGCACCGGACGGTCCTGCAGCGGCCGCACGATATCGTCGGCGGCATCCATCAGGGTGTAGAGGTCGGTGCCGTGATCCCATCCCAGGCGCTCGGCGGCGGCGATGAACACCTCCAGGGGCGCGTTACCCGCGCCGGCGCCCATGCCGGCCAGGCTGGCGTCGACCCGATCGCACCCCTCCTCCACCGCGACGATGGAGTTGGCCACGCCGAGGCTCAGGTTGTGGTGGGCATGAATGCCCAGCTGGGTGGCCGGATCGAGGATGTCCTTCATGGCCCGGAAGCGCTCGCGCACCCCGTCCATGGTCAGGGCGCCACCGGAATCCACCACATAGATGGTCTGGGCCCCGTAGGACTCCATCAGCTTGCCCTGCTCGGCCAGGCCCCGGGGCGTCTGCCTATGGCTCATCATCAAAAAGCCCACGGTGTCCATGCCGAGCTTGCGGGCATGCTCGATATGCTGGCGGGAGACATCCGCCTCGGTGCAGTGGGTGGCGATGCGCGCCCCCCGAGCGCCGGCAGCAAAAGCGGCGTCCAGGTCATGGACGGTGGCGATGCCCGGCAACAGCAGGGTGGTGATCATGGCGTGTTCCACCACCTCGGCCACCGCGGCGATCCACTCCACATCGCTGTGGGCGCCAAAACCGTAGTTGAAGCTCGAGCCCTGCAGGCCGTCGCCGTGAGCCACCTCGATGGAGTCGACCCGGGCGGCGTCGAGGGCGCGAGCGATGCGCTTGGCCTCCTCGAGGCCGTACTGATGGCGTACCGCATGGCTGCCATCGCGCAGGGTGACGTCGGAGATATAGAGTTTTCTGCTCATGGCGGGTCTCCTCAGACGGTGGCGGCCAGCAGGCAGGTTTCGGCGAGGCGCTCGGCACAGGCCTTGGCGGCAGAGGTCATGATGTCCAGGTTGCCGGCATAGGCGGGCAGGTAGTGGGCGGCGCCCTCCACCTCCAGGAAGATGGAGACCTTGAGGCCGTGGGTCGGGCCCAGGCCCGGCAGGTTGACCGGGCGCTCGGCCGGAATCGACTCGAACTGCACCCGCTGCTTGAGGCGATAGCCCGGCACATAGGCCTGCACCGCCTCGACCATGGCGCCGATGGAGGCCTCGATGGCGTCCCGGTCGGCTTCCTCGGCGAGCACGAAGACGCTGTCACGCATGATCAGCGGCGGCTCGGCGGGGTTGAGAACGATGATCGCCTTGCCCTTGGCGGCCCCGCCGCAGGTCTCGATGGCCTGGGAGGTGGTTTCGGTGAACTCATCGATATTGGCCCGGGTGCCGGGGCCGGCGGACTGGCTGGAAATGGAGGCCACGATCTCGCCGTAGTGCACCTGGGTGACCCGGGAAACCGCCGCCACCATGGGGATGGTGGCCTGGCCACCGCAGGTGACCATATTGATATTGGGGGCGTCCAGGTGCTCGTCCAGGTTGATGGGCGGGATCACGTAGGGGCCGATGGCCGCCGGGGTCAGGTCGACCACCTTGATGCCGCGGGCCTGGAGCAGCGCGTTGTGGCGCTGGTGGGCCCCGGCGGAGGTGGCGTCGAAGGCGATCTTGATCTCGTCGATATTGTCCATGGCCAGCAGGCCATCGATGCCCTCGGCGGTGGTGGGCACACCGAAACGACGGGCCCGGGCCAGGCCGTCGGAGGCCGGGTCGATGCCCACCATGGCACCCATCTCCAGGGACTCGCCGTGGCGCAGGATCTTGATCATCAGGTCGGTGCCGATGTTGCCGGAACCGATGATGGCCACTTTGACTTTCTTGCTCATGGTCGCTCCCCTCACTGTGACTGGGCGAAGGCGGCGGTCACGCTGCCCAACCCCTGAATGTCGGCCTGGAAGACATCCCCCGGCGCGGCGGCCACCATGGGCCCCAGGGCACCGGTCAGCAGGACGTCGCCGGCCCGCAGCGGCTCGTCGAAGCGGGCCATGGTGTCGGCCAGCCAGACGGCGGCATTGAGGGGGTTGTCGAGACAGGCGGCCCCGGCGCCCACCGAGACCGGTTCGCCGCGGCGGGTCATCTTCATGCCGCAGCGCACCAGGTCGAGGGCCTCGAGCCTGACCGGGCGACTGCCCAGCACGAAGCAGCCGGAGGAGGCGTTGTCGGCGATGGTGTCCTCGAGGCGGATATCCCAGTCGGCGATGCGGCTACCCACCACCTCGATGGCCGGCAGGGCGAAGTCGGTGGCGCGGATCAGGTCCGCCAGGGTGTGGCGCTCGTGGTCGAGGTCCCGACCCAGCACCAGGGCGATCTCCGCCTCCACCTTGGGCTGCAACACGGCCTCCGCGGCGATGGGCTGGCCATCACCCGCGGCCATATCGGCGAAGAGCACGCCGAAGTCCGGCTGGTCGACCCCCAGCTGGCGCTGCACGGCGCGGGAGGTGAGCCCCACCTTGAAGCCCACCCGGCGGCGCCCCTGGGCCTCGGCCAGGCGGGTATTGTGCTGCTGGACGGCGTAGGCCAGGGCGACCCGGTCGCCGTCTTCCTCGGCCTGGGCGCGGGCGATCAGCTCGCGCACCGGCGCGCAGGGCCGGCCCGAGGCCTGGGCCTGGCGAAGGCGCTCGGCGGCCTCGATCAGGGCGGTATGCATGGGAATCTCCTCGCTCAGGGGTTGACGCAGATGGTGGTCAGTTCGGAATAGAAATCGAGGGAGTGACGGCCCCCCTCCCGGCCCAGGCCGGAGAGACGCGCGCCACCGAAGGGGGTGCGCAGGTCGCGCAGGAACCAGGTATTGACCCACACCATGCCCACATGGAACCGGCGGGAGAGGCGATGGGCGCGGCCCAGGTCGCGGGTCCACAGCGCCGTGGCGAGGCCATAGGCGGTACCGTTGACCCGCTCGACCACCTCCTCCTCACGATCGAAGGGGGCGATATGGCAGACCGGGCCGAACACCTCTTCCTGCACGCAGCGGGCATCGTCGGGCAGGCCGGTCCAGATGGTGGGACGCACATAGGCGCCCTGGTCGCGGGCATCGCCGAACTCGGGCACCTCGCCACCGGTCACCAGGGTGGCGCCCTCCTCGCGGGCCAGGTCGAAGTAGCCGAGCACCTTGTCCCGGTGCTGCCGAGAGATCATCGAGCCCATGTCGACGCCGGGCTCGTCCGGGTAACCGATCTTGAGGCCCTCGGCCTTCGCCTTGAGGGCGGCCACGAAGCGCTCGAAGATCGGGCGCTCCACATAGACCCGCTCCGAGCAGAGACAGACCTGGCCCGAGTTGGTGAAACTGGAGCGGGCCACGCCGGCCACCGCCGCCTCGAAGTCGCAGTCGGCGAAGACCACGGCGGCGTTCTTGCCGCCCAGCTCGAAGGAGACGTCCCGCACGCCGTCGGCGGCCGCCTTCATGATCTCGCTGCCGGTGCGCGACTCGCCGGTGAAGGTGATGGCATCGACCTCCGGGTGCTTGGTGAGGAACTCGCCGGCGGAGCCCGGCCCGAAGCCATGAATCAGGTTGAAGACGCCCTCGGGCAGGCCCGCCGCGTGGATCACCTCGGCCAGCAGGGTGGCGGTGGAGGGGGACTCCTCGGAGGGCTTGACCACCACCGAGTTGCCGCAGGCCAGGGCCGGCGCCACCTTCCAGGTGAGCAGCAGCATCGGCAGGTTCCAGGGCGAGATGATCGCCACCACCCCATGGGGCTTGCGCACCGTGTAGCTGAAGACATCGCTGCCGTCGGCGGCGCGCATCTCGAAGTAGTCGCCGCCGGACTGGCGAATCAGCTCGGCGAAGGTGCGAAAGTTGTGCACCCCGCGAGCGATATCCAGGCGCCGCGCCTGCTCCACCGGGCGCCCGGTGTCGGCCACCTCGGCGGCCACGAACTCCTCGAAACGGCCTTCGATGCCATCGGCGATGCGCATCAACAGATCGGCCCGCTCGCTGGCGCTGGTACGCCCCCAGGGGCCCGACTGGGCGGCCTTGGCGGCGGCCACGGCACGGCCTACCAGGGCCTCGTCGGCCTCGCAGACCCGGCTCAGCAGGCGGCCATCGATGGGCGAGATATTGGGGAAGGTCTGGTCGGTGGCGAGAAACTCACCGCCGACATAATTGAGGAGCTGGGGGGCTGGGGTCGACACGGTCTTCTCCGAAACGGCGTGATGGCTTGTTTCGGATCGAGTCTAGCCAGAGCGGGTATTAATCGATAATAAAACTAGAGGCTTCAGATATTCCCAGTTTAAATACCAGGGAGCAACGGCCCACCATCGGCCTCGCTCACCCGCTCCAGGCATTCGCGGAATAGCCGCGCCGCCGGCCCCAGCTCCCGCCCCGAGGCGAAGAAGCAGCCGATATCACCGAAGACCAGCGACTCGCCCAGGTCGAACGCCTTGAGCAACCCCGCCTCGGTAAAGGGTCGCGCCGCCTCCTGGGGCATCAAGGCGATGGTCTGCTGATCCTGCATCAACGCCAGGTTGGTGAGGATGGAGAGGGACTCCACCACATTCTGCGGCATGCTCAGCCCCGCCCCGGCGAAGAGCCGGTCGGCGGTGCGCCTGAGCAGCGACTCCCGGGTCGGCAGCACCCAGGGGTAGCCCTGCAGGTCCGACAGGCGCAGCGCCGACTCGCCATGCAGGGGATGATCGGCCCCCGCCACCACGCTGAGCCCCTCGTTGTAGAGCGATGCCACCGACAGCTCGGCGGCCTCGTCCCGCCACTGCCAGTCATCGGGGATGCGCCCTACCACCAGGTCGAGATCTCCCACCGCCAGGGCCGGGAAGAGCTGATCCATCTGTCCCACCCGCAGCGACACCATCACCCCTGGCGCCCGCTGCTTGAGCAGACGGATCGCCCTGGGCAGCAGCGATACCGACGCCGAGATCAGGGTGCCCACCACCACCTGGCCGCTGGTGCCTTCCTGGAAGGCATTGACCTCATCGGTAAGGCTGCGCAGCTCGGCGAGCAGCCCCTTGGCGCGCTTGAGCACCAGCTCGCCCAGCTCGGTGGGCCTGACGCCCCGGTTGCCGCGGACCAGCAGGGGCGCATCGAAGTAGGCCTCCAGGTCGTGGATCACCTTGGTGACCGCCGGCTGGGTCAGGTTGAGGGCCTGGGCGGCGCGCAGCATGGAGCCGCTCTGCACCACCTGATCGAGCACCATCAGCTGGTGGAACTTGAGCTTACGGGCAATGGAGATATCGGTGTATTTCATGGCCTGGCCTCAGGTACCGCAGAAGGTGCGGAAGACCCGCTCGGCGGGGGCCGCGGGCCGCGCATAGGCGTCACGACCGGGCTGCTCGGCGAAGGGCTCGGCGAGCACCTGGCGCAGGGCCTCGAAGGGGGCGAAGTCGTCGTCCTCCGCGGCGGCAATCGCCGCCGCCACCTGGTGATTGCGGGGAATATAGAGCGGGTTCACCGCCGTCATCCGTTCGGCGATGGCGGACGCATCGACGCCTTCCCGCGTGAGACGCTCGCGCCAGCGGGGCAGCCAGCGGCGCAACGCCGCGTCGTTCTCGAACCGCTCGAGCAGCGCCGGGCTGTCTGCCTCGACCGCCTCGGCAAGGTACCGGAAGCTCAGGGTAAAGTCGGCGTGGCCGGCCTGCAGCGCCTCGAGCAGGGCCTCGACCAGCGCCTGATCGCCCGCTTCGGCCTGCGTCAGCCCCAGCTTGGTGCGGAAGACCGCCAGCCACTCGGCCTCGTAGTCCGATTCATAAGCCTGGATCAGCTCGGTGGCCCGAGCCACGGCACGCTCATGGTCGTCGTCGATCAGCGGCAGCAATGTCTCGGCCAGGCGCGCCAGGTTCCACTGGGCGATCCACGGCTGGTTGCGATAGGCGTAGCGGCCGCCATCGTCCACCGAGCTGAACACCGTGCGGGGGTCGTAGGCCTCCATGAAGGCACAGGGGCCATAGTCGATGGTCTCGCCGGCGATACTGCAGTTGTCGGTGTTCATCACCCCGTGGATAAAGCCGAGCCCCATCCATTGGGCCACCAGGCGGATCTGCCGGGCCTGGACCGCCGCCACCAGGGCCAGGTAGCGCTCGCCCGCCGCCTCCTCGCGCAGGCTCGGATAGTGACGCTCGATCACCAGGTCGGCGAGGGTCTTCACCGCCTCCTGGTCGCCCCGGGCGGCGAAGTACTGGAAGGTCCCCACGCGGATATGGCTCGAGGCCACCCGGGTCAGGATGGCGCCGGGCTCCGGCACGCCGCGGAACACCCGCTCGCCGCTGGTCACCGCCGCCAGGGCCCGGGTGGTGGGCACGCCGAGGCGATGCATCGCCTCGCTCACCAGGTACTCCCGCAGCACCGGCCCCAGCGGCGAGCGACCGTCGCCCCCCCGCGAAAAGGGCGTGCGCCCGGCACCCTTGAGCTGGATATCCCTGAGCCGCCCGTCCCGGTCGGTGACCTCTCCCAGCAGCACCGCCCGGCCATCGCCGAGGCGCGGATTGAAGCCGCCGAACTGGTGGCCGGCATAGGCCTGGGCGAGGGGCTCGGCACCGGGAGGCACGGCATTGCCGGAGAACCAGGCGGTGGCCTGGGCCTCGTCGAAGGCGGTCAAATCGAAGCCCAGCTCCTCGGCCAGCGGGCGGTTGAAGGCAAACAGCCGCGGCGCCGCCACCGGGACGGGGGTGAAGGGCTCGTAGAAGTGCGCCGGCAGGCGGGCATAGCGCAGGGTGAAGTCGGGAAACATGGCAGGCTCCGCAATCGGATAATGGCGCTTACTCTACGGATGACCACGAAGGCTGGCCACCATTCCCCACCCCGCTCGGGTAATGCTCCCCTCTGTTGAGGCCCGGGGCTACCCTGGGGACAAGCCTTCGCAAAGACGCTGTGAACCCCTCCCTGGGCGCTCGACTTTTTCCTGAGGCGCTACGCTGTCCTGCTTCGCTTTCAGGACCGGGGTAGGCCATCCATGGCCTACCCGTTCGGAAGGGGCTTCCTCACCCCTGAAAAGACGCTTTGCTCCAGCTGTCCCCAGCGCCCCTCAGCCATTCCGACGTGATTGCCTGCGACTGATCAACTCACGACATCAGTCACTGCCGGGCGAGAGCTGCTCGCGAATCAGTTCGGCCAGGCGCCGGGCGGGCTCGGAAGGACGATGCGGCGGCCGGTGCAGGGCCAGCTCCACGGCGGGCAGGGGCGGCAGGCCGCTGCTCGCCTCCAGCACCCGCAGCTCCGGCGTCAGCATGCTCCGGGTCACCACCACGATGGCCAGGCCTGCCTGCACCACCGGCGTCAGCCCGGTCATCGACTGACTGGTATAGGCGAGGCGCCAGTCGCGTCCAGCAGCGGCCAGTACCTGCTCGGCCACCTCGCGGAACAGGTCCGCCCCCGGCGAGTAGAGCGCCAGCGGCAGGGGATCCTCCAAGGAGGGCTGCCGTTGGCCGCCCACCGCCCAGGCCAGGGGCTCGCGACGAATCACCTCGCCCCCCGGCGAGTGGCGCTGGCGAGTCACCAGGGCCAGGTCCAGCTCGCCCCGGCGCACTCGCGCCACCAGGTCGGCGCTGGTGGCACAGACCACCTGCAGGCTCACCTCCGGGTAGAGCTGGTGGAAATAGGCAAACACCGAGGTCAACAGGGACGCATAGTCCTCGGGAATCCCCAGGGTCAGCTCCCCCACCACCCGGCGCGTCCGCATATCGGCCAGGGCCTCGTCGTTGAGGGCGAGCAGGCGACGGGCATGGCCCAGCAGGCGCTGGCCCTCGGCGGTGAAGCGGATGCGGCGTCCCTCCCGCTCGTGGAGCGCCACGTCGAGGAAGGCCTCCAGGCGCGAGAGCTGCATGCTCACCGTGGACTGGGTATAGGCCAGGCGCCGGGCCGCGGCGGTCACGCTGCCGGTGTCGGCCACCGCCACCAGGGTGCGCAGCAGGCTCAGGTCGAGGGTCTCGGCACGCATCGATACATCACCAGGCTTGATGGATTGGATCAAAAAAGATCGATTTTATGATGAGTATGGGATGGATAGGCTGCTCTCGTCATCCCCGCCAGGAGGCTCGACCATGCAGACAGTGACTTCCGCACGCCATCTCTCCACCTGGCAGGGCCCCGCCGCCGCCGGCCTGGCGGTGCTGCTCTGGGCCCTGGTACCGCTGCTGGCCGGTCTCGCCGAGGCGCTGCCGCCACTGCGCCTGGCGACCCTGGCGCTGCTGGCCGGCGCCCTGGGCACCCTGCCCATGGCACGCCGGCATCGCCACGACGCCCCGCTCCCCTGGGGGCAGGCCCTGATGGTCCATCTGGGGGTACCACTGCTGATCGCCGGGGCGGTGGGCGCCGGCTTCGCCGCCTTTACCCGCGCCCCCGCCGAGGAGGCGGCGCTGATCCTCTACACCTGGCCGGTGCTCTTCCTGCTGGCCAGCCGCCGCCTGGCGCTGGGGCGGCTGCCGGCCACCACCCTGGTCGGTGCCGGCCTGGCCTTCAGCGGTGCCGCCCTGCTGGTGGCGCCCCAGGCGCTGGCCGGTGGCGCTTCCGGCGCCTGGGGCGGCTATGGCCTGGCCGGGATCACGGCCCTGTGCTGGGCGCTCTACTCCCTGGCCTGCCAGGTGCCGGCCTGGCGGCTGGGCGGGCGCATGCCCCACCTGCTGCTCATTGCCAGCCTGATCACCGGCGCCGCCAGCCTGGCCCTGGAAGGCGCCACCGCCCTGCCCTCGGCGGAGACCCTTGTCATCACCGCCACCCTGGGCCTGGGCCCCTATGGCCTGGCCATGCTGGCCTGGGATCGCGCCCTGCGCGACCCCCAGGCCCACCGGCTCGGCAACCTGGCCCACGCCGTCCCGGTGCTCGCCACCCTCTTCCTGGTGCTGGCCGGCGTCACCACGCCGGACTGGCGCCTGCCGCTGGCCGCGGCACTGGTGGTGACGGGCAGCCTGACCGCCAGCCGTTAGGCGCCGGTAGAGCGCCACCCCGTCACCAGATTAACCAGCCCATGCAGGGTCAGCGACAGGGCGAACCAGGGCAGGATCAGCCACACCCAGAACTTCCTGATGCCCAGGGTCGAGGTGTTCTCGGCATAGATGAAGTTGAAGGTCTCGCCCTGGAAGGCGCGCACGTCGAAGCCGCTGCGGGCCAGGGCCAGGGGCTCGAACCAGCGCCAGCAGAGCCATAGCATCAGCAGCGCGAAGCCCAGCACCGTGAGGTCCACGAAGCGCCCCAGCAGGTAGCGGGGCAGCCGCGGCAGGGCATCCACCAGCAGGGTCACGGCGATGCCCTGGCGGCGCTTGAGCACCACGCCGGAGATCAGGAAGGTCATCCAGATCATGGCGTAGATGGCCAGCTCGCTGACCCAGTAGAGGGGATGGCCGGCGGCGCGGAAGGCCACATTGATGAGGATCAGCAGGGTCACCGCCGCCGCCAGGGCGGCGGCGGCGATCTCCTCGCCACGGGCGAGGCGCCGGGAGAGTCGCGCGAACATGGCGCCGCCTTACTGCCGCAGGCGCTCGGCTTCTTCGCGCAGCGCCTCGAGGCTGGGCGCCTTCTCTCCCCAGGTGGCCTCCCACTCGGTGATGGCCTCACGGAAGAAATCGGCGTCCGCCTCGGTGATCCGAATATCCAGCTCGCGGATCTCCGCCTCCTGGGCGGCATCCATCGCCTGGAAGCCGCTCAACACGTTCTCCAGGTGCTCGGCCATGGTGGTCTCGATCAGCTCGCGGTCTTCGGCGGAGAGCTCGCGCCACACCCGCCCCGAGACCACCCCCACCATGGGGAACATCATATGGTTGGAGATCAGCAGGTGATTGGCCTGCTCGTGAAATTTGAGGATCAGGATCGAATCGAAGTCCATGTCGATGGCATCCACCTGGCCGTTGGCCAGGGCGTCATAGACCTCGAGCAGCGGCATCGGCGCGGGCGCCGCCCCGGTGGCGGTGTAGAAGTCGCGGATCGGCTCGAAGGGGGTGATGCGCAGGCGCTTGCCGCGGAAGTCATCCAGGCTCTCGATGGGACTGCGGCTGAGCACCTGACGCATGCCCACCATGCCGTAGCCCAGCCCCACCAGGCCCACTTCGGCGGGCATCAGCTCGAGCAGCTCGGCGGCGGTGTCGGAACGCAGCAGGGCCGCGGCGTGATCCACGCCACCCACCAGGTAGGGGGCGTAGAGGGCACCGAAGTCGGGAATCCGGTTGGAGATCTCGGCGATGGTCAGGAAGGCCATGTCGAGCGCCCCGGTCTGCAGCTGCTGGACCATCTGCGCCTCGTTGCCGAGCTGCTGGCCGGGGAAAACGCTGACGCTATGCTCGCCGCCGGAGCGCTCATGCAGGCTCTCGGCGAAGGCCTCGGCCTCGGTGCTCCACAGGTGCTGGGGCGGGGTGATCAAGCCCAGGCGGAAGTCCCGCGCCTGGGCATGGAGGGAAACCAGGGCCAGGGAAGCCGCGGCGGTGACCAGTGTCAGCGTCTTGAGGAGTCGCATGGAAGCCTCGGAAGTGTCGTTGGAGTGATTATCGAAAGGGGAGAGCCTACCCCAGGGCGGCGTTGAAGACACTCCAGGGCCGATTCCGGCCAGTCTTTCCCGGCGCGGGGCGTACACTGAGGACAGGTTTCGCCGAGGTCTTCACCATGCTCGACCCCGCCCTCTGCCGCCAGGCACGCCTGGCCCGGGATGCCCGCTTCGACGGTCGCTTCGTCACCGCGGTGCTGACCACCGGCATCTACTGCCGGCCGATCTGCCCGGCCACGCCGCCCCGGGAGGCCAATGTACGCTACTACCCGAGCGCCCTGGCCGCCGCCGAGGCGGGCTTTCGTCCCTGCCTGCGCTGCCGCCCGGACAGCGCCCCGGACTCTCCGGCCTGGCGCGGCACCGCCACGACCCTGGAGCGGGCCCTGCGTCTGATCGACGAGGGCGCCCTGGAGAACGACTCGCTGGGCGCGCTCTGCATGCGGCTGGGCATCGGCGAACGCTATTTGCGCCGGCTCTTCCAGGAAAACCTCGGCGTCTCCCCCAAGGCCTATGCCCAGCATCGCCAGTGCCTGTTCGCCAAGCAGTTGCTCCACCAGACGCGCCTGCCGATCGCCCAGGTGGCCCATGCCAGCGGCTTTCGCAGCCTGCGCCGCTTCAACGACGCCTTCCGGGCGCGCATCGGCCTGGCGCCCCGGGAGCTGCGCCGCCGCGCCGGCGACGCCGAGGAGGCACTGACCCTGACCCTGGCCTATCGGCCACCCTATGCCTGGCATGAACTGCGCGACTTTCTCGCCGGCCGGGCCATCGAGGGCCTGGAGTGGGGCGACGCCACGCACTATGGCCGCACCCTCGCCTGGGGCGAGGCCCGCGGTCACTTCACCGCCGAGCACCACCCCGAACGCCACGCTTTCCGGGTACGCCTGGTGCTCGACGACCTGGGCGCCCTGGCCCCGGTGATGCGGCGCATCCGCCGGCTGCTCGACCTGGACGCCGACAGCGCCGGTATCGAAGCCCGGCTGCGGGAGGCCGCCCCGGGCCTGCCGCTGGTCGAGGGGCTGCGCCTGCCCGGCACCTGGGGACCCTTCGAGGCCGGGGTACGCGCCATCCTCGGCCAGCAGGTCTCGATCATCGCGGCGCGGCGCCTGGTCACGACCCTGGTGGCCGCCCTGGGCGAGCCGGCCGGCGACGGGCGGCGCCACTTCCCCACCCCGGCGGCCGTCGCCGCCGATACGCTGGCCTTCCTCGGCATGCCGGAATCCCGCCGGGCCACCCTGCGCCGCTTCGCGGCCTGCTATGCTGGCGGCGAGGCGGGCGACGAGCCCCTGGCGTGGACGTCACTCAAGGGCATCGGCCCCTGGACGGCCCGCTACGCGGCCCTGCGCGGCACCGGCCACCCGGATATCTGGCTGGAGGGCGACGCCGGGGTGCGTCGCGCCCTGCCACGCCTGGAGGGGGCCGATCCGGCCGCCGCCGCCCCCTGGCGCAGCTACCTGACCCTGCAACTCTGGCATCACGACCCACGGAGCCCAGCCCATGACCGCTAAGGCCTCTCTCGCCACCGCCCTGGACTACTACCGTCCCCCCGCCGCCGATGCCCTGGGGCTGATCCGCATCCGCGCCGATGCCACCGGCATCACCGAGATCGGTTTTACCCTGGACGAGGACGCCCCGCCCTGCCCCGGTGCGCTGACCGAGCGGGCCAAGGCCCAGCTCGCCGAGTACTTCGCCGGCACCCGCCGGGCCTTCGACCTGCCGCTGGCCCCCGTCGGCACCGACTTCCAGCGCCGGGTCTGGGCGGCGCTGGCTACCATTCCCTTCGGCGAAACCCGCTGTTACGCGGAGATCGCCGAGCAGCTGCGCTGCAAGGGCGGCCAGCGCGCCGTGGGCGCCGCCAATGGCCGGAACCCCATCGCCATCGTGGTGCCCTGCCACCGGGTGATCGGCAGCGACGGACGCCTCACCGGCTATGCCGGCGGCCTCGGCCGCAAGCAATGGCTGCTGGCCCACGAGGCCGGCGAGCTGCCCTTCCTGCTCGAGTGACCCCTCGGCAAGAGTCGACTCGCCCGGCGATTCCGGCGAAGCTAGGCACTGGTGTGTCCGGCAAGGAGCCGAGCGATGAAGATCATGATCCCCGACGATTACCAGGACTGCGTCCGCCGCCTCGACGCCTTCGCCCGGCTGGCGGGCCATGAGGTGGCGATATTCAACGACACTCTCAGCGATATCGAGGCCCTCGCCGAGCGCTTCCGAGACGCCGAGGCCCTGGTGCTGATCCGCGAACGCACGCCGATCACCGCCGAGCTGCTCGCGCGCCTGCCCCGGCTCCGGGTGATCAGCCAGACCGGCGGCGGTGCCGGCCATGTGGACCTGGCCGCCTGCCGCAAGCACGGCGTCACCGTGATGACCGGTACCGGCTCGCCCCAGGCCCCGGCGGAACTGACCTGGGCCCTGGTGCTGGCGGCGCGGCGTCATCTCGTCGAGGAGGCCACCCACCTCAAGGCCGGGGGGTGGCAACGCACCCTGGGCAGCGGCCTGCACGGCCACACCCTGGGGATCTTCGGTTATGGCCGCATCGGCCGCCTGGTGGCCCGCTACGGCCAAGCCTTCGGCATGAAGGTGCTGGTCTGGGGCCGCGACGGCAGCCGTCGCCGCGCCACCGAGGACGGCCTGGCCATCGCCGCCGGCCAGGATGACCTCTTCGCCCGCGCCGACGTGCTGAGCCTGCACCTGCGCCTCAACGAGGGCACCCGCGGCATCGTCGGCGCCGAGCACCTGGCGCGCATGAAGCCCGATGCCCTGCTGGTCAATACCAGCCGCGCCCAGCTGATCGCCCCCGGCGCCCTGGAGGCGGCCCTCGTGGCCGGACGCCCCGGCCAGGCGGCCATCGATGTCTTCGAGGAGGAACCGGTGACCGCTCACCCCCTGCTCGCCCTCCCCAACCTGCTGGCCACCCCCCACCTGGGCTATGTGGAGAGGGAGAGCTACGAGCGCTACTTCGGCGACGCCTTCGACAACCTGCTGGCCTTTATCGACGGCAGACCGGTGACCAACCTGGCGGGCTAGGCTTCGCCTTTTCCTGCGGGCTAACCCCCGCCTTTTTGCTATGGCACCATAAGTCACCCCGGCCCATCGCGAAGGAAGCGCCCATGTCCCTGGCCGTCGCCACGACCGCCCTCTCCCCCGGTTTCATGGTGATCCACGGCAACCGCCTGGAGGCCCTGCGCCACCTGGCGGTGGAGTGGATGACCCGCCATCCCCTCGGCCCGCTGGAGAACGAGACCATCCTGGTACAGAGCAACGGCATCGGCCAGTGGCTCAAGCTGGCCTTGGCCGAGGACGCCCCCCAGGGCGGCGCCGGCATCGCCGCCGCACTCGACGTGACCCTGCCGGCGCGCTTCTTGTGGCAGGCCTATCGCAGCGTGCTGAACCATGTCAGCGGCGACGAGAACGCGGTGCCCGCCACCTCGCCCCTGGACAAGTCGCGGCTGGTGTGGCGGCTGCTGCGCCTCTTGCCGGGGCTGCTGGACCGGCCCAGCTTCGCGCCCCTGGCGCGCTTCCTGGCCGACGATGCCGACCTGCGCAAGCACCACCAGTTGGCCGAACGGCTGGCCGACCTCTTCGACCAGTACCAGGTCTACCGGGCCGACTGGCTGGACGCCTGGGCGGCGGGGCAGGACGTGCGCATCTCCGCCCGCGGCGAGGCGCGCCCCCTGGAGGAGGCCCAACGCTGGCAGCCGGAGCTGTGGCGGGCGCTATGCGCCGACGTGGAGGCCGCCCATGGCAGCGCCGGTATCGACTCCAGCCGCGCCCGGGTGCACCGGCGCTTTCTCGCCGCCGCCGAGTCGCTGACTCCCAGCCACCGGCCTCCCGGGCTGCCGCGCCGGGTGGTGGTCTTCGGCATCTCCTCCTTGCCCCAGCAGACCCTGGAGGCCCTGGCCGCCATCGCCCGGGTCAGCCAGGTGCTGCTCTGCGTGCACAACCCCTGCGAGCACTACTGGGCCGATATCATCGAGCATAAGGAGCTGCTGCGGGCGGCGCGAAGGCGGCAAGCCCGCAAGCCGGGCATGCCGGAGCGCCTCGACGTGCTCGGCGATGGCGACGGCGAGGCCGCCCTGCACCTACACGCCCAGCCGCTGCTGGCGGCCTGGGGCAAGCAGGGCCGCGACTACCTGCGCCTGCTCGACGAACACGACGACGCCGGCAGCTATCAAGGGCTCTTCGAAGGTGAGGCGCTGCGCATCGATCTCTTCGAGCCCTGCGTGCCGGACGATTCGCCTGGCCTGCTGCTGCAACAGCTGCAGGACGATATCCGCGCCCTGCGCCCGCTGGCCGAGAGCCGCGACACCTGGCCGGCGCTGGACCCGGCCGAGGACGACTCCCTGGTCTTCCACGTCGCCCACGGCCCCCAGCGGGAGGTGGAAGTCCTCCACGACCAGTTGCTGGCCGCCTTCGCCGCCGACCCCGAGCTCAGGCCCCGGGATATCATCGTGATGGTGCCGGAGATCGATCACTACGCCCCGCATATCCAGGCGGTCTTCGGCCAATACCCGCCGGATGACCCACGGCATATCCCCTTCACCCTCTCCGACCAGGCCGACCGCCACCGGCTGCCGCTGATGGTGGCCCTCGAGAAGCTGCTGCGCCTGCCGGAGCTGCGCTTCTCGGTGAGCGACCTGCTCGACCTGCTGGAGGTGCCGGCGCTGCGGGCCCGCTTCGGCCTCGACGAGGCGGACCTGCCGACGCTCGCCCGCTGGATCGAGGGCGCCGGCATCCGCTGGGGACTCGACGCCCGCCAGCGCGGCAGCCTCGACCTGCCCGAGGGCCTGACCCAGAACACCTGGGCCTTCGGCCTGCGCCGGCTGCTGCTCGGCTATGCGGTGGGCAACGGCGGCGGCGCCTGGCAGGGCATCGAGCCCTACGACGATATCGGCGGCCTGGAGGCGGGCCTGGCCGGCCCCCTGGCGCAGCTACTGGAGACCCTGGAGGCCCAGTGGCAGCGGCTGCGCCAAGCCCAGGACGCGGACGCCTGGGTGGCGGTGCTGCGCGAGCTGCTGGAGGCCTGTTTCAGCGCGGAGGAGCCCGCCGACAGCCTGATGCTGGCGCGCCTGGAACAGGGCCTGCAGACCTTCCAGGAGAGCGCCCGGGAGGCGGGGCTGACCCGGGAGCTTCCGCTCTCGGTGGTGCGCGAGCACTGGCTGGGGCAGATCGACGAGCACAGCCTCTCCCAGCGCTTCCTGGCCGGGGCGGTCAACTTCGCCACCCTGATGCCGATGCGCGCTATCCCCTTCCAGCGGGTGTGTCTCTTGGGCATGAACGACGGCGACTACCCGCGCAGCCAGCCGCCGCTGGATATCGACCTGATGCACGGCGACTACCGCCCCGGCGACCGCTCGCGCCGCGAGGACGACCGCTACCTCTTCCTGGAGGCGCTGCTCTCGGCGCGGCGCCAGCTCTATATCAGCTGGGTGGGGCGCAGCATCGTCGACAACGCCGAGAAGCCCCCCTCGGTGCTGGTGGGCCAGCTGCGCGACCACTTGGCCGCCGGCTGGCAGACAGCGCATGGCGACGACCTGCTCGCCGCCCTGACCACCGAGCATCCGTTGCAGCCCTTCAGCCGCGACTACTTCCCCACCCCGGCGCAGCAGGCGGTCCGGGACACCTCGGCCCGGCGCCGTTTTACCTATGCCCATGAGTGGCGGGACGTGCATAACGAGGCGATTCCCACGGCGGACGCCCAGGCCCTGGGTGATTTCGCGCAGGAAAACCCGCTCACGCTGCATCAGCTCGGAAGCTTTCTGCGCGACCCGGCCAAGGCCTTCTTCAATACCCGCCTACGGGTCTTCCTGGAGCGGGAGGAACTGACCCGCCTCGACCAGGAGCCCTTCGCCCTCGACGGCCTGACCCACTGGCAACTGCAGGACGCCCTGATCCAGGCCCAGCGCCGCGCCGTGGATGCCGGCCAGCCGCGGATCGCGGCGCTGGACGAGGCCCTGCAGCGCCTGGAGGGCCAGGGGGTGCTGGCCATGGGCGCCTTCGCCGAACGCATGCGCGAGAGCCTCACCGAGCCCATGGAGGCGCTGTTCGCCGAGTACGCCGAGCTGATCGACGCCTGGCCCCATGCGGTGGAAGAGCCCGAGCCGGTGCGCCTGGCACTGCCCACCCGCACCACCCCGCCCCTGGAGGACTGGCTCGATCAGCTGCGCACGAACGACGCAGGCGAGCGCTGTCGCCTGCTGCTGACCAGCAGCAGCCTGATCAAGCAGAAGAAGTACCGCTGGGCCCAACTGGTGCGCCCCTGGGTGGCCCATCTGGCCGGCAACCTGGAGGCGCCCCTGACCACCCGGCTGCTCTCCAAGGCCGGCAGCGTGACCCTGCCCCCCGTGGAGGCCACGGCCGCCCGGCAACGCCTCGGCGAGCTGATCGACGCCTGGCAGGCGGGGATGCGCGAGCCCCTGCCGCTGGCCTGCGATACCGCCTTCGCCTGGCTGGCCAAGGTCGACCGGCACGACGGCTCGAAGGAGAACAACGGCCCCGACAGCGATGCCTGGCAGCAGGCGAGAAAGGCCTACGAGGGCGACGCCTTCAGCGGCGGCGAGGTGGACCGCAACGCCTACCTCGCCCACCGCTGGCCCGACTTCGCCGCCCTGATGGCCACCGCCCCGGCCGATAAGGAGAAACGGCTTGGCGTCGCCAGGCTGGATTTTCCAACACTGGCCGAGCGGCTGCTGGCGCCGCTCTATCTCGCAGTAAAAGGGGAGAAAAATGGGGGAGACGGCAAATGAGTGATGTCACCCAGCTCGACCCCTTGACGTTTCCCTTGCACGGCAGCCGCCTGATCGAGGCCAGCGCCGGCACCGGCAAGACCTTTACCATCGCCCTGCTCTATGTGCGCCTGGTGCTGGGCGCCCGCCATGCCGAGGACGAAGCCGCCTTCCCCCGCGCCCTGACCCCGCCGGAGATCCTGGTGGTGACCTTTACCAACGCCGCCACCCAGGAACTGCGCGAGCGGATTCGCGCCCGCCTGGTGGAAGCCGCCGAGGTTTTTCGGGGTCAGACCCCGGCGGAGTCCACGGCGCCGGAAATGGGGGTCTGTCCCCCATTCGATCCGCTGCTGCTGGCCCTGCGCGACCAGTACGACCCGGCGGCCTGGCCCGCCTGCGCCCGGCGCCTGCAGCTGGCCGCCGAGTGGATGGACGAGGCCGCCGTCTCCACCATCCATAGCTGGTGCTACCGCATGCTGCGGGAGCACGCCTTCGACAGCGGCAGCCTCTTCTCCCTGGAGCTGACCACCGACCAGGGCGAGCTCGAGCAGGAGGTGGTGCGCGACTACTGGCGCAGCTTCTACTACCCGCTGGACGCCGAGGCCCTGGCCGAGATCACCCGCTACTGGGAGGCCCCCACCGAGGGCCGCGCCTCCCTCTACGCCGCCGTGCGCCCGCTGCTCCCCGAAAGCGACGCCCTGGACCACCGGGCCCCGCCCCCCGCCGAGACCCTGGCCGCGGCCCGGGCGGAGCGCGAGGCGCGCCTCGCCGAGCTCAAGGCGCCCTGGGCCGCCTGGCTGGACGAGCTGGGCCCGGCCCTGGAGGAGGCCGCCAAGCGCAAGGCCTTCAAGGGACAGAGCTTCAATGCCAAGAGCCGCGCCAACTGGCTGGGGGCCCTGCGCGACTGGTGCGAGGGCGAGGCGAGCCGCCCGGCGCTGACCGCCAACGCCTGGAAACGCCTGACCCCGGAGGGCATGGCGGAGATCTGGAAGGAGGGCACG
Organism: Halomonas sp. 328; assembly: GCF_015645095.1. Classification (GTDB taxonomy): domain Bacteria; phylum Pseudomonadota; class Gammaproteobacteria; order Pseudomonadales; family Halomonadaceae; genus Bisbaumannia. The sequence continues at coordinate 46,893 of NZ_JADOTW010000007.1, read as the reverse complement.
CCCCCGGTGCCGGCGGCCTGGGAGGCCCTGGCCGAGCTGCCCGCGGCCCTGGATGCCCTGCCCGAGCCCCATGCCGACCTGCTGATTCATGCCGTGCGGTGGTGCCGGGCGCGGCTGGCCCGCGAGCAGGAGCGCCGCGCTGAGATGGGCCCCAACGACCTGCTGACGCATCTCGACCGGGCGCTGGCCAGCCCCAGTGCCGACGCCTTGGCCGAGCGTATTCGCCAGCAGTTCCCGGTGGCCCTGGTGGACGAGTTCCAGGACACCGACCCGGTGCAGTACCGCATCTTCGACCGGGTCTACCACCTGGCCGACAATGCGCCGGAGACCGGCGTCTTCCTGATCGGCGACCCCAAGCAGGCGATCTACGCCTTCCGCGGCGCCGATATCTACACCTACCTCCAGGCCCGCCGCGACACCGCCGGCCGCCACATTACCCTGGGCACCAACTACCGCTCCGGCGCCGCCATGGTGGCCGCGGTGAACCGCTGCTTCGAATTCGCCGAGGCCCACCCCGCCGGGGCCTTCCTGTTCAAGGAGGCGAGCGTCAACCCGGTGCCCTTCACCCCGGTCAAGGCGAAGGGCCGCAAGGACTCACTCACCGTCGACGGCCAGCCACAGCCGGCCATGACCCTCTGGCAACTGGACAGTGACGAGCCCCTCGGCAGGGGCGCCTATCTGGGCGAGATGGCCGAGCGCTGCGCCTCCCAGATGGTCGCCCTGCTGGAGCGGGGCCGGCGCGGCGCGGCGGGCTTCGCTAATGGCGAGAGCGTCACGCCGCTGGCCCCCTCGGACATGGCGGTGCTGGTCAACGGCATCAATGAGGCCCGGGAGATCCGCCGTGCCCTGGCTCGCCGCGGGGTCAAGAGCGTCTACCTCTCCGACAAGGACAAGGTGTTCGCCTCGCCCATGGCCGTCGAGCTCGAGGCCTGGCTGCGCGCCTGCGCCGACCCGGACGATGAGCGCCTGCTGCGCGCCGCCCTGGCCACCCCCGGCCTGGGCCTGGACCTCGCCGCCCTCGACCGCTTGCAGCAGGATGAGCTGGCCTGGGAGGCCCGGGTGCTGCAGTTCCGCGACTACCGCCGCCTGTGGCAGCGCCAGGGGGTGCTGCCGCTGCTGCGCCGGCTGATGAACGACTTCGAGGTGCCCGGCCGGCTGCTGGCCGGTGGACCTTCCAGCGAAGGTGAGCGCTGGCTTACCGACCTCCTGCATCTGGGCGAATTATTACAGCACGCCAGCCAGGAGCTGGACGGCGAGCATGCGCTGATTCGCTTCCTGGCCGAGGCCATCGCCGAGCCGGACGACCAGGGCGAGGCCCATAAGCTGCGCCTGGAGAGCGACGCCGACCTGGTGCAGGTGATCACCATCCACAAGTCCAAGGGGCTGGAGTACCCGCTGGTGTTCCTTCCCTTTATCGGCAACCACCGCGCCACCAAGGCCGACGACTCGCCGCTGCGCTGGCACGATGCCGAGGGCCGGCTGCGCCTCAGCCTCACCGCCGACGAGGCGACCCTGGCCATCGCCGACCGGGAGCGCCTGGGCGAGGACCTGCGCAAGCTCTATGTGGCCCTGACCCGCGCCCGCCACGCCACCTGGCTGGGGGTCGCCCCCCTCAAGGGGCTGGAGGCCAGCGCCCTGGGCCAGCTGCTCACCAATGGCGAGCCGATCACGCCGGAGAACCTCGGCGCGGCCCTGGCCGCCCTCAAGGGCGAGGAGGAGGCCATCGTCATCGAACCGGCGCCCCCCGCCACCGCCGAGTGCGTTACCCCGGCCCAGGGCGAAGGCGAACTGGGCGAGGCACGGGTGCCCACGCGCCCGGCCCGGGAGCACTGGTGGATCGCCAGCTACTCGGCGCTGCGCACCGGCGGCGCCATCCTCGAGCCCGGCCCCGCCGCGGCGCAGGCAGGCGCCCCAGTCAGCACTGACTTACCGCCCAAGACAGATGAAACGGCGCCTTTGCCCGAGCCCACCACCCCCCTGGAGGCCACCGCCTTCGAGGTGATGGACGAGCCCCGCGACAGCGCCGCGACGCAGCCCCCCCAGGCCCATCGCCTGCACCGTTTTCCCCGCGGTCCCGGCCCCGGCACCTTCCTGCATGGCCTGCTGGAGTGGGCCGGCGAGCAGGGCTTCGGCCGCGCCGCCCGGGACGCCGCCCTGCGCGAGGACATGCTGGCCCGGCGCACCCAGCTACGCGGCTGGGGCGCCTGGCTGGCCCCGCTCAACGGCTGGCTGGGCGAGCTCCTGACCACGCCGCTGCCGCTGCCCGAGGCGTCGCCGCTGCGCCTCGAGGAACTGGCCAGCTACCAGGTGGAGATGGAGTTCTGGTTCGCCGCCCACCGGGTCGCCACCCCGGCCCTGGACCGCCAGGTCAGCGCTTACACCCTGGCCGGGGCCCCGCGCCCGGCACTGGACGCCGACACCCTCAACGGCATGCTCAAGGGCTTTATCGACCTGGTGTTCGAGCGCGACGGGCGCTATTACGTGCTGGACTGGAAGTCCAACCACCTGGGGCCGGACGACGACGCCTACACCCAGGCGGCCATGCGCGACGCCATGGCCGACAAGCGCTACGACCTGCAGGCCGCCCTCTACCTGCTGGCCCTGCACCGGCTGCTCAAGTCGCGCCTGCCGGACTACGACTACGACCGCCATATCGGCGGCTCGCTGACCGTCTTCCTGCGCGGCATCGGCCCCGCCACCGCCACGGAGGGCCGCGGCATCTACGCCGAGCGCCCGCCCCGGGCCCTGATCGACGGCCTGGACGCCCTGTTTCGCGGTGAGCCGGCGCCCACTCACGCCACGGAGGCCTCCGCATGAAGGATCTGTTCGACGACCTGCCCGAGGCCCGGCACCCGGCCCTGGACGAGACGCCGGCGCTGATGGCGCTGCTGGCGCGCTGGGTGGAGCGCGGCTGGCTGCGTGCCCTGGACCGGGCCCTGGCGCGCTTCCTGCACCGCGAGGTGCCCGAGGCCCCGGCGCCGCTGCTGCTGGCCGCGGCCCTGGCCAGCCACCAACTGGGCCGCGGCCATGTCTGCCTCGACCTGGCCGCCACCCTGGAGGCCCCGGACCTGGCCCTGTCGCTGCCGCCGGAAGGCGACGACCTCAGCGAACCACCGCCCCTGCCCAGCGAGGTGCTCGACGGCCTGACCCTCGATGACTGGCAGCGAGCCCTCGCCAACCCCGGCCTGGTCGCCCACGACGCACCGGGCAGCACGCCCCTGGTCCACGCCCCCGGTCCCCGCGGCCCGCGCCTCTACCTGCGCCGCTACTGGCAATACGAACAACAGATCCGCCAACAGATCGCCGCCCGACTCACCACCACCACCTGTAGGAGCCCGATTCATCGGGCGATTGGCGCCGATAGGCGCCCCGAAGACACCGCAGCACCCGATCAGGCCCCCCGTGGGAGCTCGGGTTCCCCGAGCGATGGCGCCGATAGGCGCCCGGAAGCGGCCACCGGCCCCGAAGCCCCCACCAACACCGCAACCCTCTCCACCGCCCTGGACGCCCTCTTCCCCACCAGCGGCGACCTCGACTGGCAGAAGGCCGCCTGCTCCCTGGCCGCCCGCTCCCCCTTCGCGGTGATCACCGGCGGCCCCGGCACCGGCAAGACCACCACCGTGGTCAAGCTGCTCGCCCTGCTCCAGGCCATGGCCCTGGGCCGCCCCGAGCCGGACGCCGCCCGCCCGCTGCGTATCCGCCTCGCCGCCCCCACCGGCAAGGCCGCCGCGCGCCTCAACGAATCCATCGCCGGCCAGGTCAAGAAGCTGTCACTGGCCGAGCTGGCCGGCGCCGTAGGCCAACAGGGTGTGGATATCTCGACCCTGCGCGAGGCCATCCCCACCGAGGTGACGACCCTGCACCGCCTGCTGGGCTCCCGTCCCGATACCCGCCACTTCCGCCACCACGCCGGCAACCCCCTGGCCCTGGACGTGCTAGTGATCGACGAAGCCTCCATGGTGGATGTCGAGATGATGGCCGCGGTGCTGACCGCCCTGCCCGCCCGGGCGCGGCTGGTGCTGCTCGGCGACAAGGACCAGCTCGCCTCCGTGGAGGCCGGCGCCGTGCTGGGCGATCTCTGCCAGCGCGCCGAGGGCGGCCACTACACCGCCGAGACCGCCGACTGGCTGGAGGCCGCCACCGGCACCCCGCTACCCGAACGATATAGAGATGCCCAGGGCCAGCCCCTGGACCAGGCCATCGCCATGCTGCGGGTCAGCCACCGCTTCGACGCCGCCAGCGGCATCGGCCGGCTCGCCGAGGCGGTCAATCGCCCGCTGCCCGACAAGCGTCTGGCCAAGGAGAAGCGCCGCGCCGTGCGCGAGGTGTTCGGTGAAGAAGGAAAGGCCGCCTATCGTGACCTGGCCCGGCTGCATCTCGGTGACCCCGAGGACGCGGGTCTCGACAGGCTGGTGGTGGAGGGTAATCCCGCCGGTTTCCCCAACCGCGGCCAGGGTCGCCACGACCGGCGCGGCGAGCCCGTCGCCCCGCCGCTGGGCTACCGCCACTACCTGGCGGTACTGCGCGACCGGCGTCCGACCGAGACCGCTTTCGGCGACGACGAAGCGCGCCAGCCCTTCGACGCCTGGGCCCGCGCCGTGCTCGAGGCCCATGGCCAGTTCCAACTGCTCTGCGCCCTGCGCAAGGGCCCCTGGGGCATCGAGGGCCTCAACCCGCGCATCGGCCGCGCCCTGCGCCGTGCCGGCTGGCTCCATGCCAGCGATATGGAGCTCGACCGGGGCTGGTTCGAAGGCCGCCCGGTACTGGTCACCCGCAACGACTACGGCCTGGGGCTGATGAACGGCGATATCGGCATCACCCTGGCGCTCCCCGATGCCCGGGCGCCCGGCAGAACTCTGCTGCGGGTCGCCTTCCCGTCCAGCGACGGCAGCGGCAAGATCAAGTGGGTACTGCCCAGCCGCCTCCAGGCGGTGGAAACCGTCTTCGCCATGACGGTACACAAGTCCCAGGGCTCGGAATTCACCCACACCGCCCTGCTGCTCCCCGACGCCCCCAACCCCATCCTCACCCGGGAGCTGGTATACACCGGCATCACCCGCGCCAAGCACTGGCTAACGCTGGTGGAAACCGGCCGCGGGATGCTGGATGAAGCGGTGACGAGGGAGGTGATGCGAGTGAGTGGGTTGGGGAGGGTGTAGAAAACCCGATATCACTAGTATTGGTGATATCGGGTTTTTGCCAGTTTCTATCGCTATTTACGACTCTCTCAGGCGAATAATTATGCAACATATCGACCAGCAAATAACGAAATCTTAGCAACAAAACATCAAAACACGCCTAAAGACGACTACCCCCCTTCCCCCTAACCACCTTTAAAGCCACTTTCAAAAAAATAAAAATCCACATAATTACGAGAGAAGCGCCAAAAGACATTATGGTATATCCATGAACCACCCCACCCCTTCCCAAAGAAAAAGGTCCAAAAGGGGATATACTCCCTTCTCTAACATTCCAAGCGACCCAAACTGAAAACGGGATAGCCATGATTGAAATCCACGCGAAGGTAGACAACGGATTACTTATTTCGAGTTCAGCAACGCGCCCCCCTTTCCTCCCCATCTCAAACACCGCCTTCAAACCCAAAAAACACAACACCATCGTTAGCGGGAAAAACATCAAATCCACTAAAGCAATTGGAACACCATGCTCAAACCTAAAAAACTCCAACAGAAAACTAAGAAAAAACAAACCCATGACAACCAAGAAAAAAACAACAAAAGACATAAAACACTCTCTTATTGGAATATAAAGACAAGGTTAAACCCCATACTCACGCTCAACCTTTGCCACCCGAACCCGAAAAGTGGAATACCATTGCTGATGGCCGAGCCGCTGGGCTTCGCGATGCTCAATATTTCTCTTCCAGTTGATGATTGCCTCAAGATTTTCCCAGTACGACACAGTGATACCCACATTCTCTCTAGCAGACTCAACACCCAGAAAACCTGGTTGCTCTGATGCCAACTCCACCATTCGTTCAGCCATTGCAGTGTACCCATTGTCACCCTCCGTGCGATGACTACTGAAAATCACCGCGTAGTATGGAGGCTCAGGGGTTTTGGAAATCTCTGACATAATTCCCTCTAGTCACTTAACGAGGCTGTAGAAAAAGGCACGAGCCTTTCAACCCCCTGTTTAGTTAATTTTTCCACTAATTTCCACACTCTCTCATATAATCCAGACCAGCTCTCATCATAACATCTAATTATACTTTGTTAACGAGCGCACCCACCTCGAAGCACCTGGACTTTTTCTACAGCCTTACGCCCAGCGTAACCGGACGGCTTTGGAGCGTCAGCGGAGAAGTCGGTCCGCGTTGACGCTGTTGTTAGCCCAGCAACTCTGAGACGCGAGCATGAACATGCTGAATTTGGACACCCTCATCTATGGCTTGCCCCAATGCCACAAAGAATCGGTGGTGATCTACTCTGTCCCCCAAGAGGAGGCTGCGACTCTCCTCATAACTAGCAAAGAACTCCTCCGGAGTCGCTTTCACAGAATCAAGAATCTGACGAACCTCTTGTGCGATCGCTACAAATTCGGAGACTGTGCCGACCTCAAATCGCCGAATCAAGTCAATAAGAAAAGCACTCAGCTTGTCGTATGAGATTCTGGTAAACTTTACCAACCTCCCAGTTTCTTCAATAACAGGGCTAAATAGATCCTCTGAAACGCCACGATAGGCAAGCAGGCGAATGATCTTGGCCACTCCTTCAGCTCCTATCGATCCAATTTGGTGTTTATAAACCAAGTCATCGATCTTCTTTTCCTTATTCGCAACGTCTCTAGGGCATTCAGCTAGTCTCTGTGCAGCATCTCGCATAATAACCTGAAGATCTCCTGCAGACCGAATTCCTGCAATTATGAAGGCCAGGCCGGAAAATGCTACCCATGCAAAGTTGAATGCCACTAACCCGCCAGTTGTCCATTCAACCGAAAATATACCCACCAAACCAAAAATTAACGCCAAGGCGCCCTCTCCGAAGCTTTGTGTACTGATATAAACAGCCAGCGACACGGAGAAAACAATCACCATTGAAACGGCGGTTAGAATCGTTGTTGAAACTGCACTAGCAAGAATGAAAACTATACCTATGAGGACGATAATCATGGCCACGCCATGCATCAAACGGTCCAAGCTCCGCAAAGCGTTTCTTGCTTCACGAACGGAGTCCTTCATTAGCCCCTGTAGCTTCTTATCTGTCATATGGTCCTTTTGGTATCGCTAACAGTTATATTGTATAGCATGCTTGATACTCCACTTGAGTGCGCATGCGCGTTCAACAATATTATGCTGAACATCGAGCACATTTTATCTTGTTGAAAATCCTGAAAATTAAGTATAACTCGGAAAAATAACACCAATCACCGTGAATGCTGCATCCCCCCAATGAACGTGCCTGCTGCCTTTGCCGACAAGGCCACTTCAGGCCGATAACCGTCATTCGCTCACGCCCTTATAAAACACCACCCGTCCGTCAATCGCCTCCATCCCCTCCAACGGTTGTTGATAACTCCAGGCCGCGTCCTGGTGCTCACCAAACGAGAAGTAGGTCGCATCGCCCTTGAAGGGGCAGTGGGTCACCGTCTCGGAGGGGGTCAGCAGCTCCATCCGCACATCGTCGCGGGGGAGGTACTGGCGCGGCGGGTAGCCGCGTTCGCGGAGCTCGATGGCGCGGGTGGTATCGGCGATCAGGGTGCCGTCGATCACCACGCGCACCCGGCGGGAGTGCGGGTGCAGGGTGATACGGGGTTCGGTGGAATCCATCGCCATAGGGGCATCCCTTGCGTAGTGGCGGTGTCGTTATCGGTGTCCGTCCCAGACTAGCACCGAAGGATGCTGAGTCCCAGGCAGGGAAACAACGCGGAGATGTAATTAAATGTTACCTACTGTTTCCATTCTGTCCTACACTGGAGAAACCGGGTCGCGCAACCGAGGGTAGGAGCGATACGAGGCATCTCGGTTTCGCCTGTCCAGGCAAGCCCTGAAAGGATCGTCGCCCTGATAGTGTCTAAGTCATAGGCAACCAAAAGCGCCCTGAGCCGACGCCAGACTCGAGCGACTGGAGGAGGGAAGCCATCATGAACATCGCCATCTTCGCCCCGCTCGCCCCCCACTGGCAGCAGGTCCATGCCGACTGCTGGCAGGACGATCGAGGCAACCGCATCCATCGTGTCGAGATCGACGACGAGGCGCTCTACCACTGCCACTTCGCCGGATCGCCGCTGCCGTGGAACGCCGTGGCCACCAGCCTGGACGAGGCCATCGCCGTCTTCGACGGGCACCCCGAGTGACCACCGGGCAAGGCGTCGGCAGGGACGCGAGGGCAGCCTGGCCCTGGGTGGCCGGCTGCCCGCTCCCCTCATGACGTGGCGGTAGGCGCCTCGTCTTCCTCCTCGAGGGGATCCTCCAGCGGTTCGCCCTCCTCGTTCTGGAGCTGGTGGTCATAGGCCGCCTGGAGACCGCTCTCCTCCTCGACCTCTTCCTCGTCCGCCTGGGCGATGGCGCCCGGGTAAAAGGGCGAGAGCACGGCCACCAGGATGCCCAGCGCGGCGAACATGGCGAAGGCATCGGCATAGCCGAAGCCTTCCACCAGCCCACCGACCAAGGGCGAGCCGGTCGCCTGCCCCAACGAGACCGCCATAAAGGGCAGCACCGGTCCCGCCGACAGCCGGCCGGGCAGGAGGCGAATGCCGGTCATCAGGTAGAGCCCCGTCAGGCTCATGTACGCCAGGCCGAAGACCAGCGCGGAGAAGGCCGTCAGCAGCGGTTGGGCGGGGCTCGCCGCGAGCAGGGCCAGGCTGGCGGAGAGCATCATCAACATCAGGGCCTGGGTAATGGGCGGGTTGTTGCGATCGGCCAGGTCGGCGACCACGGCACCGCCCAGGCCGGCGACGCCCACCGCGAGCCAGAGCCAGGCGGTGGCACTGGCGGGCAGGCCACCGAGACTGACCACCAGGTCGGGGGCGAAGATCCAGTAGGCGGAGGAGACGAGCCCCATCAGGTAGGCGAACAGCGAGAGCCTGATCAGACGCGACCAGGGCAGCTCGCTGATCGGCGGCGGCGGCGCGGCGTTCGCCGGCACGATCCGCGAGACCGACGGCAGGAAGAGCCAGGCGGCGATCACCCCGAGGGCGGCCAGGACGGCGAAGGAGACATAGGCGAGGCGCCAGGCGCCGACCATGAAGAGCACCGTGGGCACCGCCACCATCACGCCGATGCTGGTCCCCGCGTTCATCACCGAGCTGACCCGCCCATGCAGCGAGCGTTTCACGATCGCCTGCATGGCCGCCGTCAGCGCGGGCATCATCAGGCCGGTGCAGACCCCGCAGGCGAACACCCCCGCCCCCAGCATCAGCGGGCCGCTGGCCTGGCTGATCAGCGCCAGCCCGGCGACGCCGAAGGCACCGGAGAGCACCGCCGCGTAGCGGGCCCCCAGGATGTCGGTGATCAGCGGCGCCACCACCGTGGCTAGCAGGAAGCTGATCAAGGGTAGCGCCCCGATGATGCCGATCATGGAGGAGGTGAGGCCCAGCTCCTCGCGGATCGGCGGCACGAAGAGCCCGAAGGCGAAGCGGGCCAGCCCGTAACTGATCGCGATCAGCGCGGCCCCGAAAATCGCGAACCCTGTGCTCGACAGCCTCATTGTGCTCCCCCCTCGGTCCCGCTACGAAGTTGATGGTCGTCATGCGCCACGCCAAAGGCGCGAGTCGACAGGTCCACCCGAGAGCCCCACCATCGGCCCCACCCTGGCCTGCCTTTCGGGGGCGAAGTGTCGGCTTATTGCCGAGAACGACGTCGATCCCTACCCGAAACGACCGCGTGGCGGACACGCCGAAACAGTGATTGACGGCCCCGGGAGCACTGTACTTTTATGGTCGCGCATTTAGATAGATCGGTCTATACAGGAGCGACCGCCGATGCCTGCCTCGAAACGCGACCAACTGCTCGCCACCGCCGAACGGCTCTTCTATGAGCAGGGCTTCCACGCCACGGGCATCGACCGCATCGTGGCGGCGGCCGGGGTGGTGCGCATGACGCTCTACAACCACTTCGCTTCCAAGGAGGCCCTGGTGGCGGCGGTGCTGACGGCCCGGCACGAGCGCTTTATCGCCAGCCTGGAGGCGGCCATGGCCGCGGCGGCGCCGGGACAGGAGACCCTGGCGTTGATCGATGCCCACGGTGACTGGCTTGAGCACCACAGCCAGCACGGCTGCATCATGGCCAAGGCGATGGGCGAGTTCGCCGAGCACAATGCCGAGCTTCATGCCCTGGCGGCGACCGCCAAGAACGACCTGCTGGCTCGCCTGGAGGCCGCGGTGGCCCGCGACGGGCTGGACCACCACCCCGGCCTGGCGCGGCGCCTCTTTATGGTGCTGGAGGGCAGCAATACGGCGGTGGCCCTGCTGGATACCGCCACGGCCCTGGCCGATACCCGGGCCCTGGCCGAGACCCTGATCGCGATGGCGCGGAGCGATGCCCAATGAGGCCCCTCTCTCCTCTCGGCATGGCGGCCCTCGGCAGCGGGATCATCGCCATCACCTACGGCCTGGCACGCTTCGTGTTCGGACTCTTCCTGCCGGCGATGCGCGACGAGCTGACAATCACCGCCACCATGGCGGGGGTGATCGGCGCCCTGCCCTTCCTGAGCTTCGTCTTCACGATCCTCGTCGCCCCGCTGGTGACGCGGCGCCTCGGCGTGCGCCGCACCGGGGTCGCGGCCGCCGGCCTGGCCGGCGTCGGCCTGATCATGATCGCCCAGGCGCCGTCCTCGCTGCTGCTGGCCGCCGGCGTGCTGACCTGCGGGATCAGCACCGGGCTATCGTCACCGGTGATGGCGCAGGCGGTTTATCGGGTGGTACCGGCCGACCTGCGCGGGCGAGTCAATGCCACCATCAATGCGGGCACCAGCCTGGGGATCGCGCTTGCCATGCCGGCGGTGCTGCTCTGGGCCGAGGCCTGGCGCAGCGCCTATACCGGCTTCGCCGCCCTGGCGGCCATCGGCGCCCTGGCGGCCCTCTACTACCTGCCTCGGGATGAACGGCACACCTCACTCTCGCGCCCCCGCCTGCTGGCCGCGCCGGTCAGTCGGGCCCAGTGGCTGGGCATCGCCCGGCTGAGTGGCCTGGCCGTCGGTGTGGGGGTCGTCAGCGCGGCCTACTGGGTATTCGCCCCCGATGCGGTGGTCAACGCCGGCGGGCTTGCCGCGAGCCAGACCGCCTGGATGTGGCTGGCGGTGGGCCTGGGCGGGCTCTCCGGGGCCAGCGCCGGCGACCTGATCACCCGCTGCGGCCCGGCCACGAGCCATGCCATCGCCCTCACCGTGATGTCCGCCGGCCTGGCGCTGCTGGTGATCGATCCCGGCCACTTCGGCTACGCCCTGGTTTCCGCGGCGCTGTTCGGTGCCGGCTACATGACCCTCAGCGGCTTCTACCTGGTCAGGAGCACCCAGATCATGACCGAGGCCCCCGCCTTCGCCCCGGTGCTGCCGCTGCTGGCCACCTCGGTGGGCCAGGTCGCCGGCTCGCCGCTGGCCGGCTGGCTGGTCGGCGCCGAAGGCCATGTCACCACCTTTATGCTCTTCGCCCTCCTGGGGCTGGCCATCGCCGCCCTGGGGGTCTGGCTGCTACGGGAGGTGGGCGACCGGCCTAGTGCGCCGATGGGCATGCAGCCGCAAGCCTAGGTGTATGGTTCCGGGAACCAGGCCCGCGGCGACCTTATTCCGGCCCTCAGGCCTCCCCGCCCCAGCCTCGGCTCCACTATAGTGACAGGGATGACAATGGCGTTTCGGGCCGCCCTCTTCTCGGCCGCGAGGGGGCCCGGGGGTAACGCTGGCGGGCGTCCTGCCCGGTGCGGCCGGCCCGGCGAGGCCGGGAGGAGCAATCAATGCGTGCAGTCCTGTGGGGAGGCATGTTGATGGTGGGGCTGGCGGCGGCGCCCCTGGTGGCGGCGTATGCGCCGACGGGCAATGTTCAGAGTGCGGAGGTGACGGCGCTGATCGAGTCGGTGCGCGCCGCCACCCTACGCTTCGAGGACGTCGAGGTGGCCCTGGCGGAGGGCTATATCCCGGATCCCTCCGGGGAGTGCGCGACGGCGGCAGCCCATGGCATGCCCGCCGAACTGGGGGACATGGGCATCCACTACTTTCGTCCCGACCTGCTCGGTATCACCGCGACGGCGCCGCGGGTCGATGGCACCGGCACCCATACCGACTTCATGAACCCCGCCATCCTGCTCTACGAACCCCAGGAAGACGGCTCAATGGTGCTGGTCGGGGTCGAGAACCTGGTGTTCCAGGCGGCCTGGGAGGCCGCGGGCCACGAGGGGCCGCCGACGCTGGCCGGGCGCACCTGGGACTTCATGGTCAACGACCCGGCCACCGCGGTCGACGAGGCCCACGGTTTCACGGCCCATTTCGATCAGCACCTGTGGTTCCGCGACAACCCCAACGGCAACCTCGAGCCCTTCAACCCCAGGGTGACCTGCGCGCATCACCCGCACTGAGGCCCGCGGCGGGGATGGCACTCAGGCCAGCACCTCGGCGAGGGAGCGCCGGCCGTCGAGCAGCACGAACTCGCGGTCGACCCGTTGCCGCGCCTTGACCAGATGCAGCAGGGCATGGGCCACGTTGGCCCGGGAGATGGTGTTCTCGCCGCCGGTCTCCTCCAGGGAGGCAGCGACCCGCTGGGTGGCAGGTTCGTCGGTGAGGCGCCCCGGCTTGAGGATCACATGGGGCAGGCCGGAGGCACGCAGGTAGGCGTCGGCGGCGAACTTGGCGGCCATATAGGGGCGCAGCGCCTCGGGAGCGGCCTGGGGGTCATCGGCGCGCATGGCGCTGACCATCAGGTAGCGGGAGAGGCCCCGCTCACGGGCCGCCTCGATGCTGCGGATGGCGCCATAGAGGTCGATCAACAGGGTCTTGTCGGCGCCGGTGTGGGGGCCGGAGCCGGCGGTGAAGAGCAGTTGGTCGCAGCCATCGAGGGCGTGAGCGAAGTCGCCTTCCAGGTCGGCGATCACGGTATCGATGCCACGCTCCTCGAACCAGGGCCGCTGCTCCGCCGAGCGCAGCATGGCGCGAATCGGCTCGCCGGCCTCCGCGGCCAGGGCGCAGAACTGGCGGCCGATCTGGCCGTTGGCGCCGATCACCAGGGTCGTCATAGGGCACTCCTTCCTTTCCAGTCGTCGAGATCCCGTTGCGGCTTGCATGGTGTCGCGATACCCCGAGGGCCACGTCGAGCCGCTTCATTCGGCACTCACCCGCGAGCGTCACCATCCGCCTCGGCCAATGCCGCGTATCAGCACGAAATACAGCGTCGTGCCGAGCACGGCGGCGCCGATCAGCCCCAGGCCGAGAGCCGCCGAGCCGGCCTGCCCGTGACGATAACAGCCTCTCGCGAGGGTGACGAATATGGACCCGAGACGGGGCTGGCGTGAAGGGCGATCCATCAACTGACGCCGGATAACACAGGTAACCAGACGTTCTCATAGCCGATGGAAAACGCGACGCCCAGCAGCAGGGCCGCCATCGCCAGGCTAAAGCCCTTAAGCAGCCGCGGGTCGTCGAGACGCTGCCCGACCACGGTGCCCATCAGCGCATAGCTGCCGGGGGCGCCGAAGGCGAGGATCGCCAGTCCCAGCGACCAGGGCAGCAAGGCCACGCCCTGGATGCCGGCGGCGGGGAACTGGATGGTGACGATCGGCAGGGTCGCGACCAGCGCCTTGGGGTTGCAGAGCTGCATGATCAGGCCATCGCGAAACTGCAGCACCCGCGGCGCCTGCCGCACGGCGCCGGGGTCGATGGTCGAGCGGGCGATCTTGATGGCCAGGTAGAGGATATAGCCGCAGCCCAGGGCACCCACCACGGCGAGCAGGTCGCCGCGCACCCAGGCCGCCCCGACCCAGCCGAAGATCAGGAACAGCGTCAGCATGGCCGCGCCCACCCCGACGAAGAAGCCGAGGGAGGTACGGCCCTGGCCGTTGAGGCCCGCATTCAGGCCGAGCAGGTTCACAGGCCCAGGCGTGTACATGACGCCCAGGGCATAGGCGACGATCTCCAACATGGGGAATACCTCGGGTTACTGGGCGATGCTGCGCTGGTACTGGTAGGGCGTCTTGCCGTAGATGCGCTTGAAGCGGCGGTTGAAGTGGCTGAGGTCGGTAAAGCCGTAGCGGAAGGCCGCCTCATTGGGCGTCACACCGGCCTCCAGGGCGTGGCGCGCGGCATTGACCCGGCAACTGAGCACGTACTGGTGCGGCGTGATGCCGAACTGCTGACGGAACAGGCGCAGGAAGTGGTACTTGGAGAGGTGCGCGGCCCGGCTGATCTCGTCCAGCGACGGGTCCGCCTCCAGGTGCGCGAGGATGTACTCCTTGGCGCGCAGCAGCAGCGCATCGGGCCGGCTCACCGTGCCGCCGGGCTGGAACTTGCCGGCCCGCTGCACCAGGCGTGTCGCCATGCAATGCAGGGCGTGTTCCTGGTCGATACGCGTGCCGACCCGCCGGGTCACCAGCTGCGCCAGCTCGAGGATGGCGCCCCGCAGCTCGGCATCCGCCATCAGGGTCTCGCCGCTGCGGAAGCGGGCGGCCCACTCGCCGCCCGCCGCGTCGGCGAACGAGGCCTCGAGCTGGGCGGGAGGCACATAGACCATCACATAGCCCAGCCGGCTGTCGTCGCCCGGGTGCCCGTCGTGGGCCTGCTCGGGAGCGAAATGGATGGTGTTGCCGGGCGGGCTGCGGTGAAACTGCCCGCCGCTGAAGAAGTCCTGGCGCCCGGTGAGGGTAACGCCGAAGGCATACTCCTCATGGGCATGGCGGTCGTAGCTGAAGTCGCTCATCGCCGCCCGGAGCACCGTTAGCTCGGGGTTATGCCGGCTCTTGAAATAATCGAACCGGCTGGATTGCTGCGTCATGCCATGCCTCCCAGAACGCCACTCAGGCATAGCTTAGGCCCAAGGCGACACCGCGGGCTTGGACAATATTGCGCCACTGCCCGGCAATCCGCCCAAGCCCCCCCGCCATCTGGGCCCCCGACAGGTCGGGGCTGGCCCCATGACTAGCGTGGTGAAATACGTATTCCGCCTACCCAGCGCTCGCCGGGGGCCTGATCGAGCCAGTGTCGCTCCCCTTCGAGAAGGTCACGGCCGAGCTCGGTCAGGGCGAGGCGGCGATGGGGCCAGTCCCGGTGGGGCTCGGTAATCGCCAGTGCCGGCCGGGGCGCCGTGATCAACGGCTGGAGCAGCCACCAGAACATCAGGTCGCCCAGGTAGGGCAGCGGCTCGTAGTCGCGCATCAGCAACGAGAAGGCCTGACCCACCGGCAGCGGGCCCCGGTCGCGGACGATCGCCAGGGTAAGGCGCTCGGTGAAACCCAGACCGGACGCCGCGTCCGGCAACTCCTGCAGATGGCGCGCGAGTGCCTTGCCCAGCATCGGCAGGGCCGGCGTGCCGGTGGCGATCAGGGTTTCCAGAGGCTCGGAGCGATCGGCGGTCAGCGCCGCCCAGGCCCGGCTGCCCAGTTCGAGCAGCGGCGCCTCGACGGGGCGGCGCTGCCGCCATAGCCAGGCCAGCAGGTCCGGGGCGAGCTGGCCGATGCCGATAAAGCGCTCGACGCCGGGGACGCTTTCTACGGCGATCAGCTCGATCCGTGCCCTGGGCGGAGCCAGATGCAGGCGGTGCAGCAGGTAAGCGAGGATCAACTGGTCGTAGCTGTCGTGCTCGAACCACAGCACCACCCGTTCAAAGCGAGCCAGGTCGTCCAGTGCCTCGTAGCTCCTGCGCAGGCGGGCCAGGGCATCACGCTCGGCCATGCCGGAGACCTCCGCCAGGTAATGCGCTCGCAACCGCATCAGTTCCTTGGGGGGCAGGTCGCGCAGCGGCCCCAGGCAGAAGGGGTCGGAGAACTCGAGGAAATCGCCGCGGAAGCCGGCGGTGCGCAGACCGGGTTCAATGTCCGAGCCGCAGCGGATATGCAGGGTGGTCTGCTCCTGGTCGCCGCGCTCGGCGACCAGCCGCCGTGACGTATCGAGCGCTTCGGTATGGGCCTTGAGCCTGGGCCAGCTGGCAAAGCCGCATTCCCGAGCGATCACGAACTGGGCATCGGCGAGCCGCAGCGGCGTCTCGCGGGGCGGGAGTTGGCACAGGATGCGTGCCAGGGCGTCCGGGTCGTCGGCCCGCACCGCCTTGAGCAGTTCCTTGGCGCGCTTGCGCTGCTGCTCGAGATTGAAGCGGCCATGAGACCTGGCATCCGGCCGGGGAAGCGTGGTCATACGAATCCCTCCATATGCCTGCGTCCGCCGGACAGGCCGGGAGTCGTATGGGGAAGTCGATTGAAAGCGATGGGCGCAGCCCTTTCCGCGGACGGGGACGCCTAGACGGCGCGGCCCTTAGCCTCGCCCGAACGCGGAGAGGAGTCAACCGGAGGAGGCGCCGGCTTCACGGCAGGGCCCAGCCCTGGCGACTGATCTGGCCATTGGCGCCGATTACCAGGGTCGTCATAGGGCACTCCTGCCTTTCCAGTCTTCGAGGTCCAGTTGTGGCTGCTCGGCGCGGAAGCGGGCGTAGCCCTCGACACCACGGGCGTCCTCGAGGATATCGACCCGCAGGCCCTTGCTGCGCAGCAGGCCCTCGTTGCCCGAGGCATTGGTGATGTCGCCCACCACCACCCGGGCGAAGCCACGCATGTAGAGCAGGGTCGCGCAGATATCGCAGGGGCTCAGGGAGGTGAAGAGGGTGGTCTGGCTGAAGTCGAGGCGTCCGGCATCGCGGATGGCGGCGGTCTCGCCATGGTTGTAGGGATGATCTTCCTGGACCAGGGTGTTGTGCCCCTTGCCGACGATGCGCCGGGTGGCATTGTCGATGATCACCGCGCCGATCGGGCAGCCGCCCTCGGCGCGGCTCTTCTCGGCCAGCAGCACGGCAATGCGCATCAGCTCGGCATCGCTCAAGCGTCGGGCGAAGTCGTCATCCATCAGCATCGGCAGGCTGGCGGTGGGCATATGGGCGATGGCGGCCAGGGCGGCCTCGGTGACCGGCGTGCCGGCATGAAGTAGCGGTTCCATCTCGTCTCCGTTCGATCCGGGGTCTTGGGGCAAGTCCCCCCATCTTAGCGGTATCGGCGGTGAAAGCGACAAGGCACCGAGAGGCTTGGCAGGGCCGGGGGAAACCGCCAGGCTAGGGCGGTCGATGGAAGCGTTGCGGGGGAGCGGCACGCATGGAAGAACTCAGCCTGAGGTGGCTGGCGGGCCAGGGCGTCAGCCTGGTGGCCCTGGCGCTGTGCGTGATCGCCTTCGCCAGCAAGCGCGATGACAAGCTGTTCGTACTGCTGCTGTTCGCCAATGTGGCCTTTGCCACCCAGTTCGCCCTGCTCGAGAGCTGGGTGGCGGCGGGGATCTCGGCGCTGATCGTGGTGCGCATCGCCCTGGTGCGCCGCTTTCCCCGTCACCGGGGGCTGATGGTGGGGATGCTGCTCGCCACCCTGGCGGTGGCGGCGCTGACCTGGAGCGGGCCGCGGGACCTGCCGGCCCTGGCGGCGGGCCTGCTGGGCACCTGGGGCATGTTCATGCTGCGCGGCATCGCCATGCGGGTGACCCTGGCGGTGGCGGCCTTCTGCTGGGTACTCAGCAACCTACTGGCGGGCTCCATCGGCGGCACCCTGGCCGAATCGCTGATCTTCATCACCAACGTCGTCACCATCCTGCGCCTGAGACGCGACGGCCGGCCGGTCCTGCCTTGACGATTCACTTCGATGGATTCTGGCGCTGGATATCTCGTAACTGCTCAAGCAGCTCGGGAATATTGTCCTGGATAATGCTCCACACCGTATCGTCATCGATCCCCAGATAGGCATGGATCAGGCGATTGCGTGTGGCCACGATCATCCGCCAGGGAATATGCGAGTAACGCTGGCGAACCGTCTCGGGGATACGCGTCGCCGTCTCGCCGATCAGTTCGAGGTTACGCAGCGTGGCATCATAGGTCAGGTCGTGGGCAATAAAGTCGTCCTGAGCCAGGCCGTCCGTATAGGAAAGCACTTTACTCGGCGAATCCAATCATGTCGTCAACATAGAAGCGCCATTCGCGCTGGAGGCGGGACTCAGACACGCAGCGCCTCGCGCTCGACATAGGGCTGGAGTTCGGGACGCAGTGCCTTGTCGGTCACCAGGTCCACCGGGTGGCCAAGCAGGTCTTCCAGGTAGAACTGCACCCCGAAGTAACGAGCCGAGGTCGCCGGTCCATCGAAGCTCACCAGGATATCGATATCGCTATCGGCTCGGGCCTCATCGCGAGACATGGAACCGAAGAGGGCCAGGGACCTGACGGCATAGTCCTCGGCCAGGGTCGGCATATGTTCCCGCAACAGCTGCAGGGTTCTCGCTCGGTTCATCGGATGGCACCTCCTTACCGGCATGCACGGAACCGGCTAGTTCACCTGAGTCAGCCTAGCATGGGGCCATGGTGATACCCAGAGACGAATACGGTGCCCTATTCAGCCGGCCGGTCCTGCCTTGACGCCCGGCCCACCGCCATCATGGCGGCGGGCCGCGGCGCTTTACTTCATCTCGAAGCCGCGCTCGATCAGGAAGTCGCGCATATGGGCGCGCAGCTTGCTGTCGAACAGGGGGGTGAGGTTCTGCGACCAGTTGCTGTCCTTGTTGCCGCCCTTTCGCGCCTGGTAGTAGGCGTGCATGGTCTCGTCGAAGGCCTCCACCTGCTCGCGGTCATCGCGGTAATAATCCTCCTTGAGGATCGCCTCCACCGGCAGGCGCGGCTTGATGTCCGGCTGGTGAGCCGGGTAGCCCAGGCACATGCCGAACACCGGGTAGACATGCTTGGGCAGGCGCAGCAGGTCGCTGACGGCGGCGGGGTTGTTGCGGATGCCGCCGATATAGCAGATGCCGAGCCCTTCGGATTCCGCGGCGATGGCCACGTTCTGAGCCATCAGTGCCACGTCGACGCTGGCCACCAGCAACTGCTCGGTCATGCCGCGCACGACCTTGGCGCCGGTGCGCTCGGCGGCCTCGGTGGGGCGCTTCATGTCGGCGCAGAACACCAGGAAGTCGGAGGCACCGGCCACGTAGCCCTGGCCACCGGCCAGCTCGGCGAGCGTCTCGCGGTTCTCGGGCTGGGTCACATGGATAACGCTATAGGCCTGCACATGACTGGAAGTGGCGGCGCCCTGACCGGCGCGAATCAACTCCACCAGCAGCTCGTGGGGAATCTTCTGCTCGGTGAACTTGCGGATCGAGCGGTGGGACTTCAGCAGTTCGATGGTGGGATTCATGGGACCTCGTGAGTCGTTCGCCTGACGTGGGGCGACGCCATGCCGTTCGACGGCCGCGTCACCCGACGGACTTAGTTATCTTGCTTATTATTTCGCAAAGATCACCGCTCGGCCAGGGCCCGTGCCAGCTCTTGCCGATAGGCCTCGGCATGATGGGCCGGATCGGCCGGGAAGCGCCCCAGCGCCACGGCCAGGTCGAAGAAGCCCCGGGCCGGCTGGCCGCCGCGGCGACTGACCACCAGGGCGGCGATCAGCGGGCGGCCGGCGGCCACGTCCTCGCGCATCAGCACCTCCAGGGCCAGGGCGACCCGCTGAATGGTGCGAGGTGGTGTCAGGCCCAGGGCCTCCGCCGCCTGCTGGTAGGTCAGCGGCAATTGCGCGTCGGGCAGCGAGCACAGTAGCCGACGCAGGGCGTCGGGCTCGAGGGTCGAAGGGGCCATGGCATTCTCGTGCGGTGGAAATTCAGCGCCCAGGGTATCAGCCCGTCTGCCGATAACGCCCGCGGTATGCGCTGTGACGGGAGACCATTAGCGCGTTATGGCAAATAATACTTGTACAAATATGATACACAGCTAACATTGGAAACACATATTAGAGCATCCAGCCGTTGGGTCTCCGCTGCCCGGATGCGACACCCCTGGGCATATCGAGGAGGCATCCATGGGACACTGCGCACGATTCAATGGCCGATGTAAGCGCTGCGAAGGGGCCCTTCCCTTCGACTTCACCATGGCCTTTCAGCCCATCGTCGACCTGCAGCGGCGATGCATCCATGCCTACGAGGCCCTGGTGCGCGGCCCCCGGGGAGAGCCGGCGGGCCAGGTACTGGCCCAGGTCACCGACGACCTGCTCTACCGCTTCGACCAGGCCTGCCGGGTCAAGGCGATCGAGCAGGCCAGCCGCCTGGGCATGCGGGAGTCCCTGTCGATCAACTTCCTGCCCAATGCCGTCTATGAGCCGGAGGCCTGCATCCAGGCGACCCTGGCGGTCTCCGAACGGGTCGGCTGGCCCAAGGAGCGGTTGATCTTCGAGATCGTCGAGTCGGAGCGCATCCAGGACCGCCCCCATGTACGCGGCATCATCGATGCCTATCGCCGCATGGGCTTCCGAGTCGCCCTGGACGACTTCGGCACCGGCCATGCCAATCTGGACCTGCTGACCGAGCTGTACCCGGACAAGCTCAAGCTCGACCGCCAGTTGATCATGGGCTGCCACCGGGATCCGCGTCGCCAGACCCTGATTCGTGCCCTGGTGTCCCTGGCCCGGGAACTGGACTTGACCCTGATCGCCGAGGGCGTGGAAGAGGCCGGAGAGGCCTGCTGGCTGTTCGAGGCGGGCATCGCCCTGCAGCAGGGCTACCATTTCGCGCGCCCCGCCCTGGATGCCCTGGCCGATGGCCTGGAAGCACGGCTGGAGGCAGGCTTCGCCCCGCCTCGCTTGAGAGGAGTCTCGGCATGCCGCTGACACTGTCTCCCCAGGACAACCTGCCCCGCATCATTCGCGCTGCCCCATCGGCGGCGAAGCCGAGCAGGAGTATCGCCAGGAGTGGGAGGTGTGCCTCGAGCGCGCCGACAAGGCCCTCTATCGCGCCAAGGCGGAAGGGCGTAATCTGGCCTTGGTAACCTGAGACTTTCTCACGCACGGAGGCATGAGATGGTGATTCTCGAGCCCTATGCCCGGGGCGGCCGCTGGCCGGCCGGCCTGGCAGCGCTGAGTGTGCTGCTGCTGGGCCTGGCCGCGCTGTTGATGGGCGGCGCGGGGCCGGCCTATCGCCTCGACCTCCTCGACCTGGGCCAGGCCCTCGGCCTGCTGCGCCAGGGCGCCTATGTGGCGATCGCCGCCGCGGGAACGGCGGTGCTGGCCTTGTGCGTGGCGGCCTGGTATCGACGCCCGCGTCCCGCCCTGATCGGCGGCCTGGTACTGGTGATGGTGGCCACCCTGCTGGTGGTACCACTGCAGCACCTGCAACGCGCTCAGGCGGTACCGCCGATCCACGATATCACCACCGACCTGGACGACCCACCGGCCTTTATCGCCCTGGTGGCGCCCCGCGAAGCGGCCCCCAATGCCGTCGGCTATCCCCGCGCCTTCGCCGCCCAGCAGCGCCGGGCCTATCCCGACCTGGCCCCGCGGATAGTGGATGCCCCCAAGCCGCGGATCCTGCTGACCGCCGAGACCATGATGCGCGAGCGGGGCTGGGAGATCGCCCGGGTCGACGACACCACCCTGGAGGCCACCGCGTCCACCACCTGGTTCGGCTTCAAGGACGATGTGGTGCTGCGCCTCACCGAGAGCGATGCGGGCGTGCGCGTGGACATGCGCTCCGCCTCGCGACTGGGGCGCAGCGACCTGGGCACCAACGCCCTGCGCATCCAGGAGTTCCTCGACGCCCTCGAGCGTCAGCTACTCAGAAACGGCTAGTGGCTGCCGGATGGCGCCCTGGCCGAACTCGCCGGGAAGCCGTAGAGTAGGCCGCCCATCCTCGAGAGGAGTCTGCCGTGAATCCGCAAGACCTGGAGCGGCTGGTCACCCTGAAGATGCCCTTCGGCAAGTATGCCGGACGGGTGATCGCCGACCTGCCCGGCCCCTACCTGGCCTGGTTCGCCCGGGAGGGCTTCCCCAAGAGCGAGCTGGGGCGCCTGTTGCAGCTGATGCACGAGATCGATCACAACGGCCTGAACGACCTGCTGGCGCCCCTGCGCCGGGGGCACTGAGGCGAACATGCTGCGACTCTCCAATAACGTCTCCCTGGCCGACTGGGAGATCGAGATCACCCAGATCCGCGCCCAGGGCGCCGGTGGCCAGAACGTCAACAAGGTGGCCTCGGCGGTGCACCTGCGCTTCGATATCCCCCGCTCCAGCCTGCCGCCCTTCTACAAGGAGCGGCTGATGGCGCTCTCCGACCAGCGCATCAGCAAGGAGGGGGTGATCGTCATCAAGGCCCAGAGCCATCGCACCCTGGAGCTCAACAAGGAAGACGCCCTGCGCCGCCTCCGGGCGCTGATTCTCGAGGCGGTGAAGACCCAGAAGAGCCGCAAGGCCACCCGCCCCACCAAGGGGTCCCAGCGTCGCCGGGTCGACAAGAAGACCCAGAAGGGCAAGACCAAGGCGCTGCGCGGCAAGGTCAAGCTATGACCCCGACGGCCACGCGCCCCGTTTCCCCCTGCATTCGGGCCTGCCAACTCGACGAGGCGACCCAGTGCTGCCGCGGCTGCCGCCGCACCCTCGACGAGATCGTCCGCTGGGGCGGCATGACGGAGGCCGAAAAGGCGGCGGTCTGGCGACGCCTGGAAGCCGGGGCCCGGGACGCTACCGATTAGCCCATGGCGATGGCCGGCACGCCGGTGACCCAGACGTGCAGGTGCATGGCGAAGAGCCAATAGGCGACCAGGCCGATCACCAGGGTCGCCAGGGTCGCCGGCCACCGCCCGGCCGGTGCCACCAGGCCGGCGGCCCGGTCACGGCGTCGGGCCGCGGCGAAGGCGACGATGGCCCAGGCCAGGAAGGCGCCGAAGAAGACGATATCCCCCAGGCGCCCGTTGGCCAGCAGGTGGGCGAAGGCCCACAGCTTCACCGCCAGCAGCATGGGGTGGCCGAGCCGGGCACGGATGGCATTGCCCGGCACATAGGCCGCCACCAGCAGGATAAAGGCGGGAAGCATCAGCAGTGCCACCCCATGGCGCAGCCCCATGGGCGGGAACCAGACGAAGGTCGGATCGAGGCGCATCTGGCCGAACCCCCAGATGGCCAGCGCCAGGCCCACCACCGAGACCAACGAATAGACCCCCTTCCAGGACCACTCACCGAGGCGGGCGATCTGGTCGCGTCGCCAATCGTCGGCGACGATGCGCACGGAATGCATGCCGAGGAAAATCACGAGGCCGAGAATCATCACGGTCATGGGGGGAGCTCCTTGCCAGGTCACGATAGGGTCGCACGAAGTGTCGCACGAAGTGTCGCACGACGTGTCGACGGCGGGCCCTGTGTCCTGACCCGTCCGGTGCCCCAGCATGCCAGATCCCTCGCCACGACGCCCGCCCCGCCGTTACCGCCTGCCGCGGGATGACGGCCCGATGTCGATCTGATGGCCCCGGGCTCGATACACGAGTGCCACACTAGGAATCCATCATCCCGAGGAGAGTCCCCATGAACACACATACCGGCCTGTCCGCCGAAGCCGCGGTCATGGAGTTGCTGGACGACTGGGCGGCAGCGGTACGCGCCAAGGACATCGATGCCATTACCGCCCATTACGCCGCCGAGATCGTCGCCTTCGATGCCATCGCCCAGCTGCAGTTCAAGGGACGGGAAGCCTACCGCCAGCACTGGGAAGCCTGCCTGGCCCAGTGCCCGGGAGCGATGACCTTCGAGCTGCACGAGGAGATCATCTATGCCGAGGGTAATCTCGCCTTCTGTCACGCCCTGGTACGCTGCGGCGGCAATGAAGCGGACGCCGGCTGGCTGCGCATGAGCGCCGGATTGAGGCGCATCGAGGGCCACTGGAAGCTGGTGCACGAGCACCATTCGGCGCCCTTCGATCCCCAGAACGGCCGTGCCCTCTTCGACCTTGCCCCCTGACACGACTCGGCCCCGGGCCAGGGCCCGGGGCCGCCTCCTGCCTCCCGGCATCACTCCGGCATAAAGGTCCCGCACACCTCGTCCATGCGCCCGGGGGCATGATCCTCGGTATGGGTCAGGTCATCTTCCACCGCGTCCAGGGCCACCCGCCACTGGTGATCATGGCTCATGGCATCGCAGACACCCTCGCTGCCACCACCGAAGTTGGAGTCGATCCAGTAGTGGACCTCATAGGCGGTTCCGGCCATCAGGGCACCGGGGAACTCGAAGGCGAAGGCCATCTCGCCCTCGCCGGCGACGCTGCCCTCCTGGCGCGCCACCACTTCGCCGCTCTCGGCCTCCACCAGGGCCACGGCGATGGCCTGGCCGCCATGGGGCCCCTGGAAACTGGCGTCGCCCTGGAAGACCAGGTCGTGGCCCTCGGCGGCCAGGGCCGCGGCGGGCAGTAACAGGGCGCCGAGCAGCGCCCCTCGGGACAGGGTTGTGATCGACATGACAGACCTCCCTTGGCTGTACAGGGTCGCTCCCCCAGCATAGTGCGCCAGCGTTCCCGGCGCCGTTATATCCAGCGCCAGCGCCGAAACAGCCACAGCAGCCCCAGGCCGATGGTCGCCATGACCCCCAAGACCACGAAGTAGGCATGGCGGTAGGCCAGCTCCGGCATATGCTCGAAGTTCATGCCGTAGACCCCGGCCAGGAAGGTCAGCGGCACGAAGATGGCGGTGATCACCGTCAGGATGCGCATGGTGTTGTTGAGGCGGTGGGAAGAGAGCGAGAGGTAGCCATCCACCAGGTCGCCACAGATGTCGTAGTACATCTGGCTCAGGCTGTAGAGGCGCTCGAAGCGCTCGTGGACATCCTTGATGGCATGCAGGGTCTCGTCCGCCTCCCGGGGCAGGTGGCTGTAGTCGTAGGCGGTGAGCTCCTGGGTAATGCCGACGTGGTAGTTGAAGACCCGACGCATCTTCACCAGCCGTGACTTGTAGGCCACGATGCGGCGCATCAAGGCATCGCTGCCCCCTTCCAGCAGGCTATCCTCCAGGTCGCTGAGCACCTCCTCGAACTCCAGCAGGCTATCCAGGTAGAAGCCCGCCGAAAGATACATCGCCTTGAGGGCCACGAACTCCGGGGAGTGCCCCAGCAGGCGCTCGCCCTCGCCGTTATCGAGCAACCCCTCGATGCTGTGGGCGGTGCCCGGGTGCAGGCTGATCAGGTAGCGCTCGCCGATGAAGTAGGCCACCTGTTGGGGCACGAAATTGAGCTCGGCATCGAAGGAGGCGATCCCCCGGTAGAGGATCAGGGCATGGGTCTCGAACTCCTCGACCTTGGGTGGGTGGCGTTCGCGGTGGGCATCGTCGATGGCCATGGGGTGGCAGCCGAAAGCCTCCAGCAGGGCCCGCTCCCGAGCCGGCGCCTCCCCCTCCAGGTCGAGCCACAGCCGACTGTCGGGATCCTCCCGCCAGCGGTCGATCAATGCTTCGCCGCCGCGGACCGCCTCTCCCTCACCGGTAATCAACATGCCTCGAATCATGGGGCCTCCCTGCGCTGAGCGTTGTCCCGACGATAGGCGATGCCGCTGCGCCTTGCACCCTCCGCCGCGAGTTTTTGCCGGGGGGCGGAGGACTTTTCCCCGGGCTTGCGGCAGCATGGGGCGCTTTGCCTCGCGTATGTCTCAGGGAAGGTCCATGCCGCTATTCCAGTCCGCCTACCACCGCCGCGTCACTCTCACCTACTTCCTGGCCTTCGTCGCCATCGGCCTGACCGGCGGCCTGCTGGGCCCCGCCCTGCCACACCTGGCCGAGATGACCGGCGCCAGCATGAGCCAGATCGCCCTGCTGTTCACCGCCCGCGCCCTGGGCAACATGCTCGGCTCGGTGAGCGTCGGCGTGCTGGTGGATCGCCTGCCCGGCCACCCGGTGCTGATGGCCATGGTGGTGATCATGGCCCTGGGGCTGGGCCTGGCCCCCCTGAGCCCCTCCCTGGGCCTGCTGATCGGGGTGATCTTCGTGATGGGCTTCGCCGAAGTGTCGATCAACGCCGGCAGCAATACCCTGCTGCTATGGACCCACCGCCAGGCGGCGGGCCCCTACATCAGCGCCCTGCACTTCTGTTTCGCCCTGGGCAATATGCTCGCCCCCCTGGCGGTGGTGGCGGCCATTCACTGGACCGGCCAGTTCCAGTGGGCCTTCTGGCTGGTGGGGCTCTATGGCCTGAGCCTGCTGTTCTGGCTGCGCCGCGATCCCGGCCCGCGCCCTCCCGAGGCCGACAGGAGCGACGCGGCGGGCGGGGAGCGGGCGACGCCCTCGCCAGGCCGCGGCGATACGCGCCTGCTGGGCACCCTGATGCTGCTGTTTTCCCTCTATGTGGGCGCCGAGATCACCTTCGCCGGCTGGATTACCGCCTATGCGGTCCTCCAGGGCGAGCCCGGGGAGGGCGCCGCCCTGCTGGTCACCCTATTCTGGCTGGCGCTGTCGGCGGGACGCCTGCTGGCGATCCCGCTGCTGCGCCTGATCTCGCCCTGGTGGCTGCTGCTGGGCTGCCTGGGACTGGGCCTGGCCAGCGCCCTGGCCATGCCCTGGCTGCCCCTGTGGCTGATCGCCCTGGGCTATGGCCTGGCCGCCTCGGCGATCTTTCCCACCCTGTTCAGCCTGTGCAACCGGCTGATGAGCATGAGCGGCAAGCGCACCGGCCTGGTGTTCCTGGCCAGCGGCCTGGGCGCCATGCTGGTACCCTCGCTGACCGGCCCCCTGCTGGACAGCGCCGGCGCCCAGGCCTTCCCCTGGCTGCTGGCGGCACTGATGGGGCTCTTGCTGCTGGGCGTGGCCCTGCTCTGGCGCCTCGCCCGGGGGCGTTGAGCGGCGGCATGCCCCATGCCCGGTCGACATGATTCCGGGACGGCATGACGCCCAAGACAACGGCATTGGTCAGCGACCGGGCGACTCGGTAGCGTGAGCGCCATTCAACCCCCTGACCTTGCCGAGAGTCGAAGATGAGTGACGTCGCCCCCGCCGTTTCCCCCGCCACCCGCGAAGAGCGCGACCTGCTGGGTACCCTGGAGGTCCCGGCCGAGGCCTATTACGGCATCCAGACCCTGCGCGCGGTGAACAACTTTCACCTCAGCGGCGTGCCGCTCTCTCATTACCCCAAGCTGGTGATCGCCCTGGCCATGGTCAAGCAGGCCGCCGCCGGCGCCAACCACCGCCTGGGGCACCTGGACAGCGAGCGCTTCCGAGCCATCGGCCACGCCTGCCAGCGGGTGATCGACGGCGAGCACCATGACCAGTTCGTGGTGGACATGATCCAGGGCGGCGCCGGCACCTCCACCAACATGAACGCCAACGAGGTGATCGCCAACCTGGGCCTGGAATTCCTCGGTCACGCCAAGGGGGAGTATCGCCACCTGCACCCCAACAACGACGTCAACATGGCCCAGTCCACCAACGACGCCTACCCCACGGCGATCCGCCTGGGCCTGCTGCTCGGCCACGACTCCCTGCTGGCCAGCCTGGAGAAGCTCTGCCTGGCCTTCTCCGCCAAGGGCGAGGCGTTCGCCGAGGTGCTGAAGATGGGCCGCACCCAGCTCCAGGACGCGGTGCCCATGACCCTGGGACAGGAGTTCCACGCCTATGCCAATACCCTGGGCGAGGACCTGGGCCACCTGACCAAGCAGGTGCCGGCACTGCTCTGCGAGGTCAACCTGGGAGGCACCGCCATCGGCACCGGCATCAACGCCGACCCGCGCTACCAGCGCCTGGCGGTGGAGCGCCTGGCGGCGATCAGCGGCCACCCCCTGGTGCCGGCCCAGGACCTGATCGAGGCCACCTCCGACATGGGCGCCTTCGTGCTCTTCTCCGGCATGCTCAAGCGCCTGGCAGTGAAGCTGTCGAAGATCTGCAACGACCTGCGCCTGCTCTCCAGCGGCCCGCGCACCGGCTTCAACGAGATCAACCTGCCGCCGCGCCAGCCGGGCAGCTCGATCATGCCGGGCAAGGTCAACCCGGTGATTCCCGAGGCCGTCAACCAGGTGGCCTTCGAGGTGATCGGCAACGACCTGGCGCTGACCATGGCGGCGGAGGGCGGCCAGCTGCAGCTCAACGTCATGGAGCCGCTGATCGCCTACAAGATCTTCGACTCCATCCGCCTGCTGACCCGGGCCATGGACATGCTGCGCGAGCACTGCGTGGTGGGCATCACCGCCAACGAGGCGCGCTGCCGGGAGCTGGTGGAGAACTCCATCGGCCTGGTCACCGCCCTGAACCCCTATATCGGCTACGAGAACGCCACCCGCATCGCCCGGGAGGCCCTGGCCTCCGGCCGTGGGGTGCTGGAGCTGGTGCGCGAGGAGCAGCTGCTCGACGACGCCACCCTGGACGATATCCTGCGCCCGGAGCATATGATCGCCCCGCGCCTGGTGCCCCTGGGATAAGTGCCGCTGGGCTGATCCCGGCCAGACCGAGATGAAACTTCCGTGACAGGGGTGGGGCGCGGTCCCGGGACGGGCTAGACTGCGGGGCCGATTTCACGGCAGCAGGAGTCTGCGTCATGCCAGAACCCAAGGGAGGGGTCGGGGAGGTGTTTCGCGCCTTCCTGGCCCTGGGATTGACCTCCTTCGGTGGCCCCATCGCCCACCTCGGTTACTTTCGCAACGAGTTCGTCGCCCGGCGCCGCTGGCTCGACGAGCGTGCCTACGCCGACCTGGTCGCGCTCTGCCAGTTCCTGCCCGGGCCGGCCAGCAGCCAGGTGGGCTTCGCCCTGGGCCTGCTGCGGGCCGGCCCCTGGGGGGCCCTCGCCGCCTGGGCCGCCTTTACCCTGCCTTCGGCGCTGCTGCTGATGGCCTTCGCCCTGGGCGCGGCGGCCTTCGACGGCCCCCTGGCCGCGAGCCTGATCCAGGGCCTGAAGATCGTCGCCGTGGCCATCGTCGCCCATGCGGTCTGGGGCATGGCCCAGACCCTCTGCCCCGACCGGCCCCGGGCCGGCATCGCGGTGGCGGCGGTACTGGTGGTGGCCCTGGTGGGCGGCGCCGGCGGTCAGGTGGGGGCCATCCTGCTGGGCGGCCTGGCGGGGCTGTGGCTATGTCGCGACGGTCAGGGCGGCGCCGGCGAGGCGCTGGCCCTGCCCCTCTCGCGGCGCACCGCCCGCCGCTGCCTGGGGCTCTTCGTCGCCCTGCTGCTGGGCCTGCCACTGCTGGTCTGGCTGGGCGCCTCGGCCCTGGGGCTGGTGGACGCCTTCTACCGGGCCGGGGCCCTGGTGTTCGGCGGCGGCCATGTGGTCTTGCCGCTGCTGGAGGCGGAGATGGTGCAGGCCGGCCGGGTCAGCGCCGACGACTTCCTGGCCGGCTATGGCGCCGCCCAGGCGGTGCCCGGCCCGCTGTTCACCTTCGCCGCCTACCTGGGCATGGTGACCCAGGGGGGCGGCGTCGCGACCGCCCTGCTGGCCCTGGTGGCGCTCTTCGTGCCGGGGATGCTGTTGCTGCTGGCGGCGCTGCCCTACTGGGGCGAGCTGCGCGCCCGCCCGACCATGCAGGCGGCCCTGCGCGGCACCAACGCCGCCGTGGTGGGCCTGCTGGGGGCGGCCCTCTACCAGCCGGTGTTCACCGCCGGGGTGATCGGCCCGACGGCCTTCGCCCTGGCGCTGCTGGGCTTCGTGCTGCTGGCGGTATGGCGGCTGCCGCCCTGGGTGGTGGTGCTGGTGTGCCCGCTGGGGGCGGTGCTGCTGGGGCTCTAAGCGCTCCCAGCGTTAAGCCGCCACGGCTTGTTTCTATATGCATTCCCGCTGATCATGGGGAAGACGCGCCCCCGGCCTGGTGCTGGTCTAGGCTACGGGCAAGCGCGGGCGAATCGATAACAACAGGAGTGGGTGAATGAGCATGCAGATCTCGCTGGTGGTGGTTCCCGTGGACGGCTCCCAGGCCTCCATCGCCGCGGTGCAACATGCCGGCCAGTTGGCGCAGTTATGGCGGGTGCCCCTGCAGCTGCTGCATGTGCAGCCGCTGTTTCCCGCCGAGCTCAGCGACATTCCCGCCAACCGCCTCCACGAGGTGGATCACGACCACGAGGTGTTGCAGTCCTCGGTCTCCCAGGCCTTCGCCCGGGCCCACAAGGCCCTCGGTCCCGACTTCGACCAGCATGTGGAGGAGGTCACCCTCCACGAGCACGACTTCGTGCGCCACCTGGCCCGGGCCATCATCGCCCATGTCAACGAACATCCCGACAGCCTGCTGGTGATGGGCGCCCAGGGCCTGGATACCCTGGGCAAGCTGCTGCGCGGCAACCTCAGCAACACCATCATCCACAAGGCGCGCTTCCCGGTCAGCGTGGTGCATGCGGACATGCCGGGCCGCGGTGGCGGCGAGATCGATCGCATCCTGCTGCCGGTGGATGGCTCCTCCCACAGCGATGCGGGGACCCGCCTGGCCGCCGGCCTGGCCCGGGCCGGTGACCTGCCGGTGGAGCTGCTCTACTGCGTGCCCCGGGACCCGGACGACCCGGCCACGCCGGAAGCTCGCCGCCTGGCGGAGCGCCGGGAGTGCGACTGGATCTTCGCCCATGCCCGCAAGCACCTGGAGGGAGTCACGGAGATCAACGATCACCGCCTGGTGGGACGCTCGCCGGCGGAGGCGATCCTGCAACACGCCGCCCAGACCCCGGGCCACCCCTTCCTGGTGATGGGGCGCCGCGGCCTGAGTCAGTGGCGGGAACACCTGCTGGGCGGCGTCAGCCTCAAGGTGGTGGATCGCTCGCCCTGTCCGGTGGCGGTAATCACCAGCAAGGGTTAGAACAGGCCCTCGATCTCGCCCCGTTCATCCAGCCCCATGCCCTGGGCAGCCGGCTCCCGGGGCAGCCCGGGCAGGGTCATGATGGCACCACATAGCGCCACCACGAAGCCGGCGCCGGCACTGAGTCGTGCCTCGCGGATGTGCAGCCGATGCCCCTCGGGGGCCCCCAGGCGCTGGGGGTCGTCGCTGAAGCTGAAGGGGGTCTTGGCAATGCACACCGGCAGGTGCCCATAACCCGCCGCCTCGAAACGCGCCAGTTGCTCCCGGGCCGCCGGCGCGAGCTCGATCCCCACGGCGCCATAGAGCTCCCGGGCGATGCATTCGAGCTTCTCGGCCAGAGGCAGGGCATCGTCGTAGAGGGGCGCGACCCTCGGCGCCTCGCCCTGCAGCCGAGCGATCACTTCGCTCGCCAGGTCCTCGGCGCCGGCCCCGCCTTCGGCCCAGTGGCGACAGGGCACCACCGTGACCCCCAGGCGACGACCATGGGCCTCCACCCGGGCCAGCTCCTCGACGCTGTCGCCGGCGAAGACGTTCAACGCCACCACCGCCTCCAGGCCGAAGCGGCGCAGAATGCCCAGGTGACGGTCGAGGTTGGCCAGGCCCGCCTCCAGGGCCGCGGGATCGGGCTCGCCCAGGCCCTCCCGGGGGGCGCCGCCGTGATACTTCAGCGCCCGCAGGGTGGCCACCAGCACGGCGGCATCCGGGTAGAGCCCCGCCTGGCGCCCCTTGATATCGATGAACTTCTCGGCCCCCAGGTCGGTGCCGAACCCCGCTTCGGTAACCACCACCTCGGAGAGCGCCAGGGCCGCCCGGGTAGCCGCCAGGGAGTTGCAGCCGTGGGCGATATTGCCGAAGGGGCCACCGTGGACGAAGGCCGGGTTGTGCTCCAGGGTCTGCACCAGGTTGGGCTGGAAGGCGTCCTTGAGCAGCACCGCCATGGCCCCCTGGGCCTCCAGATCGGCGGCGGTGATCGGGGTGTCGTCGCTTCGCCAGGCCACCACGATGCGCCCCAGGCGCCGCTCCAGGTCGTCGAGGTCCTCCGCCAGGCAGAGGATCGCCATCACCTCCGAGGCGGCGGTGATCTCGAAACCGCTCTCCCGGGGCACCGCTCGGGGATCCTCGCCGCGGCCGATCTCGATCTGGCGCAGGGCGCGGTCATTGGTGTCCAGTACGCGCTTCCACACCACCCGTTCGGGGTCGATGGCCAGGGCATTGCCCCAATAGAGGTGGTTGTCGAGCAGGGCGGCGAGGAGGTTGTGGGCGGCGGTAATGGCGTGGAAATCGCCGGTGAAGTGCAGGTTGATCGCCTCCATGGGGCCCACCTGGGCGTGCCCGCCGCCGGCGGCGCCCCCCTTGAGGCCGAAGCAGGGCCCCTGGGAGGGCTCGCGCAGGCAGACCGAGGCCTCGACGCCACGCCGATTGAGGGCATCGCATAGGCCCACGCTGGTGGTGGTCTTGCCCTCGCCGGCGGGGGTGGGGCTCATGGCACTGACCAGCACCAGGCGCCCACGAGGACGCTCGGCAAGGCTCGCCAGGGTGGCATGGGTCAACTTGGCGATCTGATGGCCATAGGGAATCAGGGCCTCGGCGGCGAGCCCCAGGCGCTGCTCGGCCAGGGGCAGGATGGGCCGCAGGGGCGCGGCCCGGGCGATGGCCAGGTCGCTGCTGTCCGGGGCCGCCGAGGAAGCCAGCCCGAGGGAGGTATTCATCATCGCCACTCCTGATTCCGGGCGATGGGCGCCATGCCCATCGCGGGCATTTCCCTAAGCCTGTGTCAGCCAGCGACGCGGCGCCTGCACCGTCACGACAGCGAACTATCCGAGGGCGACGTCGGAGGGGGAAATGGGGTCAGGCCACCCCTTCATAGGCGCCCTTCAGGCGGTAGAACTCCGCCACGATGGCCTCCATGGCCTCGGCGTCGTAGTCGCGCAGGCCGCTGACCACCAGTTTCTTGGAGCCCTTGCCCAGGGGCGCACCGGCACCGCTCAGGGCGAACTCCAGGCGCACGTCGCCGCGCTTGCCGCTGACTTCCAGGGCCGAGTCGGAGAGCTCGAGGGCCGGCTCGCGCACGTCCAGGCGCTCCAGCTCGAAGCCCATGCTGTCGTAGATCACCAGCGGCCGCTGGGGATTGAACATCACTCCCTGGGCCTCCATCAGCGGCTTCAGGTAGTGGGGGAAGTTCTTGCCGGAGAAGGCCACGTAGCGGCGGGTAAAGGCCTCGATCACCGCCTCGTCATGGGTGATCTCGCCACTGCGCTCCACCTCCAGGTAGAGCTTGCCCGCCTCGTCGGTGACGCGGATCAGGCCATCCTCGTCGAGGTGCAGGGCCAGGGGCACCTCGGCGCCCACCATGCTGCGGAAATGGAAAACCATCCGCTGGGAGAGGCCGAAGCGCATCAGCACCAGGGCGAAGAGCAGGTCGCCCGGCACGCAGAAACGCCGCGCGTCCGGGTTGTGAATCGGGTTGTAGTCCCCGGCCACGCCCTTGGCGAAGTGGCTCGCCTGGTCGGCGGAAATGCAGATCCGGCCATCCCTGGCCGAGTGGTAATCATCGAGAAACATCGCTGTCCTGCCCTGCGCGGTGAATCGGTGGCGCCATGGCGCGCCCCAAGCGTGCCCTTTTACCATACCCCGACGCGGCCTGCATCGACCAGACGCGACCTCCCGATGCCGTCGCGTTCGCTCAGCGACGCCCGCGTCGCGACTGCTCCGGGCCGAACCGGTTAAGCCAGCTTGGCCCCGGCCCGTTGGAGAAGCGGGGTCAGCGGCGACCGCGCCGCGACTGCTCGGGCCGGATCAGCTTGACCCGGGCCTTGGCGCGCTTGCGCGGCGGCGCCTCGCCGGGGGGCAGGGTCTCGTCGGAAGGTGGCGGATTGGGCTCGGTGACCACCCAGGCGAAGGTCGGCAGCGACAGCCGCCAGTAGATGGCCGCCAGACGCAGCCCCAGGGTCAGGGCGATGGCCAGGCTCACGCCGAGCCACTGGGCCACCCCCAGGCCGTGGAGCAGCACATAGGCGCTGCCGCCGAGGATCGCCGCGGTGGCATAGATCTCCTGGCGCAGCACCATGGGCACCCGCCGCGCCAGGACGTCGCGGATCATTCCCCCGGCCACCCCGGTCATCATCCCCATCAGCACCGCCACGATGCCCGGCGCTTCCAGGATCAGCGCCTTGTGGGCCCCCAGCACCGTGAACAGCGCCAGGCCGAAGGCGTCGGTGACCGGCAGGAAGGTGCGGGTCAGGCGGTGGATATAGCGAAAGCCGAGGATCGACAGGGCCACCGTGGCGAGAATCACCCACAGGTAGGTGGGATCCTCCACCCAGAACACCGGCCGCACTCCCAGCACCAGGTCGCGCAGGGTGCCGCCGCCGATGCCGGTCACCGCCGCCAGCACCAGCATGCCGAAGGGGTCCATCCGCGAGCGACAGGCAATGATCACCCCGGTCAGGGCGAAGACGATCACCCCGGCCATGTCCAGCCAATAGATCCAACCGGTCACCCTGCCCTCCTCCCATGCGTGCGACGCCTACTGATAGGTCACCACCAGGAAGCACACCAGCTCCTGGTCTCCGCTATTCTCGATAGTGTGGTCGAGGTCGGCGTGATAGTGGGCCGAGTCGCCGGGGCCCAGCAGGCTGACGTTGTCGCCGGCCTGGATCCGCGCCCGCCCCTGGGTCACGGTGAGCAGTTCCCGGGTGCCCTCGAAGTGGGGCGCACTGGGCAGCCGGGCCCCCGGCGAGAGGCGGATCTCGTAGAACTCCACCGACTTCTCCATGTGCAGCGGCGAGAGGGTGCGGATGCGGCATTCCCGGTCGTCGCGGAACAGCTGGTTGGCATCGTCGCTGCGCACCACCTCGATGCGCGAGGCGGTCCAGGGCTGGTCGACCAGCTCGCCGATGCTCAGGCCGAAGGCCTGGGCGATGCGCAGGGTCACCGCCAGGGTGGGGTTGGCGCGGCCGCGCTCGATCTGGCTGAGCATGGAGCGGCTGACCCCGGAGGCCGCCGCCAGTTGGTCCAGGGTCAGGCCGCGCTTCTTGCGCAGCTCGATTACCCGGCCCGAGAGCACCTGGCTGCCCAGGTCGCCGGTGCGCTCGCCCGGGATGGGGGTGGGGGGCGACGTTGCCGTCACGGGACTTCCTCCATGGAGTGCATTTTCCAAAATACAGGAATAATTTCTTGCATCATGGAACTTGTCTGCGATACTGGAATTTATTCCCGTATCTTAAACCCCCTGATCGGGAATGCCAGGGAAATCACCTGCCCAAGGAGACACCATGAAGGCATTGGTCAAGCGTGAGGCCGCACCCGGCCTCTGGCTGGAAGAGGTTCCCGAGCCCCAGGTGGGCATCAATGACGTGCTGATCCGCGTCAAGCGCACCGCCATCTGCGGCACCGACATGCATATCTACAACTGGGACGCCTGGGCCCAGCAGACCATTCCCACCCCCATGGTGGTGGGCCATGAGTTCGTCGGCGAGATCGTCGAGGTGGGCTCCAACGTCAACGACTTCAAGCCGGGCCAGCTGGTCTCCGGCGAGGGCCATGTGGTGTGCGGGCGCTGCCGCAACTGCCTGGCCGGGCGCCGCCACCTGTGCGCCCATACCAGCGGCATCGGCGTCAATCGCCCCGGCGCCTTCGCCGAGTACCTGGCCCTGCCCATGTCCAATGTCTGGGAGCATCGCCCGGGCATCGACCTGGACGTGGCGGCGCTCTTCGACCCCTTCGGCAACGCCGTGCATACCGCCCTGCAGTTCGAGCTGCTGGGCGAGGACGTGCTGATCACCGGGGCCGGGCCCATCGGCGCCATGGCCGCGGCGGTGTGTCGCCACGCAGGGGCCCGCCATGTGGTGGTCACCGACCTCAACCCGGAGCGCCTGGCCCTGGCCCGGCGGCTCGGTGCCACCCGCACCGTGGACGTGCGCCACGAGACCCTCGCCGAGGTGCAGCGCGACCTGGGCATGGCCGAGGGCTTCGACGTGGGCCTGGAGATGAGCGGCAGCCCCGAGGCCTTCCGCGACCTGCTGGCCAACCTCTGTCATGGCGGCAAGGTGGCCATGCTGGGCATCCCCAGCGAGGAGACCGCCATCGACTGGAACACCGTGATCTTCAATATGCTGACCATCAAGGGCATCTATGGCCGGGAGA
The DNA here is from genome assembly GCF_015645095.1 of Halomonas sp. 328. Classification (GTDB taxonomy): domain Bacteria; phylum Pseudomonadota; class Gammaproteobacteria; order Pseudomonadales; family Halomonadaceae; genus Bisbaumannia. The sequence goes on along the minus strand of NZ_JADOTW010000007.1, from coordinate 11,095 downwards.
TGTACGAGACCTGGTACAAGATGTCGGTGATGATCGAGTCGGGGCTGGATATCTCCCCGGTGATCACCCATCGCCTGCCCTACCGGGAGTTCCAGCAGGGCTTCGACGCCATGCTCGACGGCTCCGCGGGCAAGGTGGTACTGAACTGGGAATAGGGAGAAAAGCGATGTACGGCGATTTCCGCCAGCACCTGCGCCAGGAGCTCGAGGCCATCGAGGCCGCCGGCCTGACCAAGCACGAACGCCTGATCACCACCCCTCAGGGCGCCCACGTGGGCCTCGACTCGGGTCGCGAGGTGCTCAACCTCTGCGCCAACAACTACCTGGGCCTGGCCCAGCACCCGGCGGTCACCGCCGCCGCCCGGGCCGGCCTCGATACCTGGGGCTATGGCCTCGCCTCGGTGCGTTTTATCTGCGGCACCCAGAGCCTGCACAAGCGGCTGGAGCAGAAGCTCAGCGACTTCCTGGGCACCGAGGACACCATCCTCTACCCCTCCTGCTTCGACGCCAACGGCGGCCTCTTCGAGACCCTGCTGGGCCCCGAGGACGCGGTGATCTCCGATGAGCTCAATCACGCCAGCATCATCGACGGCATCCGCCTGTGCAAGGCGAGCCGCTACCGCTACCGCAACAACGACATGGCCGACCTGGAGGCCCAGCTTCAGGAGGCCGACCGCCGCGGCGCCCGCTTCAAGCTGATCACCACCGACGGCGTCTTCTCCATGGACGGCTATATCGCCCGCCTCGACGAGATCTGCGACCTGGCCGAACGCTACGGCGCCCTGGTCCACTTCGACGACTGTCACGCCACCGGCTTCCTCGGCGCCGGCGGCCGCGGCACCCACGAGTACCGGGGCTGCATGGATCGGGTCGACATCATCACCGGCACCCTGGGCAAGGCCCTGGGCGGCGCCAGCGGCGGCTACACCAGCGGCCGCCGGGAGGTGGTGGAACTGCTGCGCCAGCGCTCGCGTCCCTACCTCTTCTCCAATACCGTGGCGCCGCCGGTGGTGGCCGGGGCCCTCGAGGCCCTGGCGCTGGTCAGCGAGTCCAGCGAGCTGCGGGATCGCCTGGCGGAGAACACCCACCTCTTCCGCGCCGGCCTCGAGGCCCTCGGCTTCGAGCTGCTGCCCGGCGAGCACCCCATCGTGCCGGTGATGCTCCACGACGCCGCCCTGGCGGCGCGCTTCGCCGAGGCGATGCTCGAAGAGGGCATCTATGTGGTGGCCTTCTCCTACCCGGTGGTGCCCCAGGGCAAGGCGCGCATCCGCACCCAGGTCTCCGCCGCCCTCTCCCGGGACGACCTGGAGTTCGCCCTGGCGGCCTTCGGCCGAGTCAAAGAACGGCTGGGACTCTAGCCAATCAGCGGCACGGCCGCCCAGGCGACGACTATGCGGCCAGGGCAAGGCCACACGACGGCGACGCTAGAAGCACGGGCGACTACCACCTTGGTCGTAGTCGCCCCACTCCCGCCCTCCCGGCAGGCATACTGGGCAAACTATAACGATTCAGCTCCCCGATGCCGCCATGTCCCTGATCCCCAGCAAGCTCTCGCCGCCGCCGCTGCCGCCCTGGGTGGTGGCCCGGGAACGTCTCAATGCCCACTTCGTGCTCGACGAGCGGGTGCGCCTGCAGGTGGTGCAGGCCCCGGCGGGCTACGGCAAGAGCACCCTGCTGGCCGAGCGCCTGCCGGCCCTGGAACAGGAGGCGGCCTGGCTGCGCCTGGATGCCCAGGACGATACCCCGGCACGCTTCGCCGCCTACTTCCGCGCCGCCCTGGCCGGCCTGCTGCCCGAGGCCGAGCTGGCCGAGCCCCAGGCCGCCTTCGGCGACAGCGTGGCCGCCTGGCTGGCGGCCCTGCCGGCCAGTCACTCGCCCTGCCGCTTGGTGCTGGACGAGTTCGAGCATATCCGCGACCCCGAGCTCCTCGAGGGCCTCGGCCTGTGGCTGCGCCATCAGCCCCCCTGGCTGACCCTGAGCCTGATCGGCCGCACCGTCCCACCCCTGGGCCTGGCCGCCCTGCGCCTGCGTGGCGAGCTGGAGGAGGTGGATGCCACCGCCCTGGCCTTCGACCTGGAGGAGGCCCAGACCCTGTGCGCCGAACAGCTCAGCTTCCCGCCCACCCGGGTCAGCCTGGAACGCGCCCTGCGCCGCACCGAGGGCTGGGCCATGGCCCTCAACTGGCTGGTGGAGCGCACCACCACCCGGGCCGGCTTCGACGCCCTGGTGGATCGCCTGCAGGGCAGCCACCCGGACTTCGTGGCCTGGTTCGACGACCTGCTGGGCGAGGCTCTCGACGAGGCGGATCGCCGGCTGCTACTACAGCTCGGGGTCCTGGAGCGCTTCTCGCCGCCACTGGTAGCACGCCTGCTGGAGGGGCATCGCCTCTCCCAGCGCCTCGACGACCTGATTCGCGCCGGTCTGTTTATCCAGCGCCTGGCGCCCCATGAGCAGTGGTGTCGCTTCCATCCGCTGTTCGCCGGCTACCTGCACCATCGCCGCCACGAGCTGAGCCTCGAGACCCAGCGCCAGCTGCACCGCCGCGCCAGCCAGGCCTGGCTGGCCCTCGGCGACCCCGCCCTGGCCCTGGCCCAGGCCATCGAGGCGGAGGAGCCGGCCCCCCTGGCCGAGCTGATCGAGACCCAGGGCCCGACGCTGCTGGCCAACGGCCACTTCGCCCTGCTGGCCCGGGGCCTGGACACCCTGGGCGATACCCGGCTGGTCACCTCGCCGCGACTGACCCTGATTCACGGCTGGGTCAGCCATGCCCAGTACCAGTTCGGCCGCACCCGCCAGGCCATCGACTGGATCGAGGCGCAGCTGGAGGCCCCGGAGTGGCAGGCCCTGGCCGCCGAGTTCGCCACCCTGCGCGCCCAGTTGGCCATCAACCAGGGCGATGCCGAGCGGGCCGCCCCCCTGGCCGAGTCGGCCCTGGCCCTGCCGGCCCGCTACCTGGCCGCCACCCCGGTCTCGGCGGCGGCGATCCTCGCCGAGTCGCGCTTCGTGCTGGGCCACCTGGAGGAATCGCTGCGTCGCATCCAGGAGGTGGAGCGCGAAGCCGCCCGCATCCATGACGACCAGTTGCTGCTGTGGGCCCACTGCCACCACTCCGAGACCCTGGTGGCCCAGGGCCGCCTGCAGGCCGCCTACGACGTCCAGGAGCGGGCCCTGGCCCTGGTGGAGCGCAGCGGCCTGGAGCGGCTGCCGATCAGCGAATTCCTCTACCGCATCCGCAGCCAGCTGCTGTGGGAGTGGCACCGCCTGGAGGAGTCGGAGCAGGCCGCGCTGCAGGGCATCGCCGTGCTCGACAACCAGGGCGAGCGCTGGGGGCTGCAGTGCCATATCGGCCTGGCCAAGGTGGCCCTCTCCCGGGGCGACCAGGCCCAGGCCGCCGACCAGATCCGCCGCCTGCGCAAGGTCCTCGCCGAGGGCGACTACCATATCGACTGGCTGGCCAATGCCCACGCCACCCTGCTCGGCTGGTGGCAGGCCAACGATGATCGCGACGCCGTGGCGCGCTGGCTGCAGGAGGCGCCGCCGCCCCAGCCGGCGGTGGCCAGCAACCACTTCGTGCAGTGCAATGTGCGCAACCATGCCCGGGCCCTGACCCTGCTGGAACGCTTCGACGAGGCCGAGGCGCTGCTCGAGGCCCTGGAGGAGCACACCGCCCGCCTCGGCCTGGTCACCGACGCCAACCGCAACCGCCTCTGCCTGGCGGCCCTGGACTGGCAGCGGGGATGCCAGGAAGCGGCCCTGGAGCACCTGCGCCAGGCCCTGACCCTGGCCGGTCGCACCGGCCTCACCGGCAGCTTCCTGCGCCTGGGCCGAACGCTACCGGAGATGCTCCAGGCGTTGCTGGCCGAGGGTGGGCTGGAACGCCTCGACCGGGAGCGCGCCGAGCGGCTGCTGAGCCTGGCCGGACGCCAGCGCGACTTCGGCCAGGCAGTACGCCTGATGCTCGACGACGCCGTGATCGAGGACATCGTCTCGCGCCCCGATGTGCCGGAGCTGATCCGCACCTCGCCGCTGACCCGCCGCGAGTGGCAGATCCTCGGCCTGATCCATGCCGGTCTCTCCAACGAGCAGATCGCCGAACAGCTCGGCGTGGCCCCCACCACCGTCAAGACCCATATCCGCAGCCTCTACCAGAAGCAGGACATCCGCCGCCGCGAGGAGGCCATCGCCCTGGCCGGCGACCTCCTGGCGCGGATCCAGGGGGAGTAGGACCAATGCGCTAGGTCGAAGAAGTTCGGGAGCCGACAGGTCCCCTCATCCACCTTCAGGCCAGTCGCCACCGCCCAGGCCCGCGCGTCTTCCGCTACTGACGACGGGGGCTTGCCAGCGTTACCTCAGCCATCGGTGTCCAAGCCCTCCTTAGCGTCGATAGAATGCATCGAGCTTTTCCTGATGCGCGCGGACCTGCTGCTGGTAGGTCTCGTCGTCCATATCGCGCCAGTAGCGGGGCGGGCGGCCGGTGCGCCGGTCGTGTTCCCGTGTCGTGGGGTCGAGCGGACGGAACTCCTCCCATAGAGGCGTATCGGGCAGCGGCTGGGAGGTGTCCATATAACGCTGCACCATGTCCCAGGCGGCGCGCTGCTCTTCATGGGTGCTGGAGGCACCGAACATGCCGACCAGGGCCACATAGGCTTCCTGGCGGTAGTGGACCAGGCTCAGGTTGAACTGCGGCAACCCCTGGTGGCTGGGCGTGCTCTGCAGGTAGCAGTCGAACTCATGGAAGGGGAGTCGATGGGCCACCTGCCAGGCGGTACTCTTTTTCGCCGGGTTGGCGAAGACCGTGACCATGCCGGTACGCCGATTAAGCTCCCACATGGGGCCAGGCTGATAGCCGGCGGCAAAGTTTGGGAATAGCCGGTAAAGCAAATTCGCCCCCCCCCACATGGACAATAAAACTGAAAACAGCAAAGAATAAAATTTAATAATCGTCGGAAGCGCCTCGCTAAAATAGAAAGTGCTTTGCTGAGATATCGAGGCAAAATATGTCAATATTGTACTTACAGGAAAAATAAAGAGTGCGAAAAAAAAACCAACCATACCTAGGGCACGTATCACCCCAATGATAAAATTGCGCTTGGTCTGGCTGGTATAGCGCAGGCACTCTTCGTCCCAGCGTAAGGGATGTTCGGGACGATCTGTGGGGCGTGGCGTATGCCCCGGCATCTGCTCGATCTCGCGCAGTTTTGCCGGTTTCATATCTTGTAGTTCACGCATCGGAAACAGATCCACCGTCGGGCAACGATGGGGCAGGCGCTGGCCGCTGGCGGCGGATAGACGAAAGCGCCTCGAGTGCTCACTCTCGTCTTGTCGCGGGGTATCCATGCGCTCCGCGGTATGGGCATCGGTGCCATAGGTGATGGGCGTCATATCAGCCATCGGTGTCCTCGTTATCTTGATGCGTCGTTTCGTCGGCCCAGTAGGGCTGGTCGGTGCGCTCGAAGTCGGGAACGAGCGGGTTACCATTTCCCGTCTTGGTCGGTGCCGGTGCCGGCAAGACACGCGGCAGCATAACGCTGTTGGCGGGCTCCTTGCGCCATTGAGCCCTTACCCTTAGCTGATGGGTCGTGCGGCGTTCCGGGCGCCAGAGATTGCCCGGCTGCGTTTCCGGTTCCGGCACCCAGAGATAATGCTCCCTGCCATCGGTGGTGGCGCGCTCGAAGAGTGGAGTGATCGGCTCGCCCACCTCGCTTTGCTCCTCGAGCCACCGGGAGTAGCCGTCCTTGCGAAACTCGTGCTTGCGCTCGGTGACGACACGGCAGCGAAACAGGGCGACCTGCTCCCAACTCGGCGCCAGCCCGGGCAGGTTGCTGTTGATCACCACCCGGGTATTGGCGGAAGGGCCCGAGGATTGGACCAGCGCCTGCTGGGCCATCAGGCGATCCGTATAGGCCATGGGGTGGCTGGGGCTAAGCAGGCCAATGGCGGGGCGCCGTTCGGAATCCTCGACGACGGACTCGGCGGTGGCCCGACCGATCGGCTCGATACGAATACGGATATTGGCAAACAGGCTGACCAGACGATCGAAGGCCTCGGCGGGATCGTTACGCCATGCATAGCGTTCGTTGCTGCCGAAGGGCCCGAGGCGCAGCCACTCCTCGATCTCGTTGTCGGTCAGCCAGATCGATAACGCGACCGCGGCGATGGACAGGCCGAGGGCGATCCAGCCCACCGGCCCCAGGCCGAGCCAGAGCGGGCTGGTCTTGACCAGCCCCGAGCCGGCCACCACCAGGGTGCTGACCGAGGCGATACTAAGCGCGATACCCGCCCCGATATTGCCATGCTGGAAACGTGTCCAGGCATCCCAAGCCAGCAAGGCGGCGCTAACCACGCCGGCTAGCGAGCCCGCTAGGTTGACGACGGTAATCGTTCCCTTGAGTCGACTTCCAACCCTTATTAACAAGGTAGATTGTGAACGCATCAAGGCATTTCCCAAGGGGAGATGCCGGCTAATAACACTGGAGCGAAGCTGGTTAAGGCTATCGTGTCGCTTGCCATAAAACTCAAGAGCTTTTAAGGAAGCGATAGTCACATCGAAGGCTGCACTTGAAATTCCAGCGAAATTTCTCCCTGAAAGGCGGCTCATGAGCCTCTGCCACTCTTGTCGCAGGTTAAATAATTCAAATACCGTAATAATATATGGCAATCGTACCCTATCGGTGACGCCCGCGACGCCTACCTGCATTCGCGCCCGGCGCGACAGCCGGGCCGCTTCGGAGTCGGCCTCGGCCACCAGTACGATCAGATGCGGCTCGTTGGCCGTCGCGGACAGGGCCGCCATGCTTCTCGCCTGGCTGGGCGTCAGGGTCCTTCCCGAGGCCTGGCGCACCGCCCCCTCGAAACTCTGGCGTGCCTGGCCCTGGGCGCCCTGGCGGCTGGCGCTGCGCTCCTGCTCGGTGAGGCCGTTGTAGAGTTGGCCGCGTGAGTCGCGAACACCGAGGATAACCAGATCCTCACGCACGTTGCCACGCGCGGTACCGGTAATCGACCCGAACAGCTCCGAGAAACCCACCCTCGCCAGGCGTGCGGCCGGCAGGGCGATGGCCTGCCGTGCGCTCTCGTCGAACAGCACGTTGGCATGCTCGGCGAGGCGGCCGAACACGAGATCCACCGCACCGCCCCAGCGCTTTAGCTCGGCACTGGGGGTGAAGCCCTCGGCACGGCTTATTGCCGCAAGATACGCCGTCTCCTGGAGCTGAAGATCATCCTCCGCGGTGGGAAATTCCTGCTCCGCCTGTTGTGCTAGTGCCTTGAGGCGCACGCGGCCGTCGCCCGGGTTCTCCTCCTCCTCGGGCAGCACCAGCGGTACCTCGAGTGGCGTCTCCTCATTGCTGGGGAATAGCATGGCATGCAAGGTGTAGCGGCTGCCGTCTCGCAACACATCGACCAGGAAACGCTGTGGCCGAGTCGGTGACGTGGGCGGGTCGTCATTCAGGGGATCGGCATCGCCCGGCGAATCACGCAACGCTTCCAGCAGGTCGGCTACCAGCGCATAGGCACCAAGGTAGTCGTGACCCTCCAGGCTGAACAGGTCGGCCAGTAGCGCATTGCCCTCGCGGCTGAGCAGTAGGCCATGCAGCCGCGCCTGATAGACTTCGAGCTGGCCGCGAGCCAGCTCTCTCTGGGCATGGCGCAGGATGCGCTGGAGCTCACCGGAGTCGCTCAGGTCGGCCTTGTCGGCAAAGCGGCGCAGCGCATTCGCCTGGCCGGCCTTGTCGTGGCGTTTGAGAATGGTCTGGTTGACCAGCGCGGCGCACTCGTAGAACTCGTCCTGGGCGGCCAATGCAGGAATCTGCTGCAGATACTCGAGGGCGGCTCGACAGCCATGCAGGCTGTGGCGTAGCTCGAACAGGGTATCCACCAGTACCAGCCCGGGAATTTCACGCTCCCGCGCGTCAACGAGACAATCCTGGGCTTCGCCCAGCCCATCCCAGATGGCATTGACGGCATCCGAATCGTCGCCGTCCTGGGCCATGCGCGCTTTCAGCACCTGACAACGGGCGGAGGCCTGCAGATAGAGGGGCCCCGCCGGCTCGCCATAGCCATTACCGGAACGCATGCCTTCATCGGCGGCGGCACGGGCCGAGTCCCCTGCATCGAAGCGAGTGAGCTCCTCCGTGGCCTGGTCACGCAACCGTGACAGGTAGTCGCCGATCAGGTCTTGGGTCAAGGCATTCGGCGTGGCGGTATGCTGCTCTGCCAAGCCGATGCGCAGGCGCTGAGGCTCGTCATTGGAGAGCGAGTACAACTGACCGGGCAAAGCGAAGTCGTTGGTGCTCGACAGGTTGACGGCATGGCAGCGTGTGCGCTGGGCGTGGCTGTCCGCCAGTAGATAGTTGATCCGGGCGGCCGACCACTGCACCTCGGAATAGGCGAGACGCACGCCGCCATCGATATGGCGTTCATTGGCTCGGCAGGGCAGCCAGACCTCTTCGAGCGCGACCCCGACGGCAGGTCGGCGATCGTCCCGATAGCGCTCATCTCCATCGCGATGGGCGGCCAGATCAATATCGCGAAATTCCATCTGCCCCGATTCGGCATTGGCGGAGGCCTCGATCTCCCGCCACAGCTTGTCGCCGTAAAAGACATACACATAGCCGGGGCGCAGCGGCAGCGCATGCCGTGCGTTCCGCTCCAGCCCTTGCCAGAGCGCCATCGGCAGCACGGGCTGGATAACGTTGTCCTGCAGGCGAGGCTTGCGGGGGCTCTTGAAGAGCCTCTCCAGCAGTGGCAACCGAATGGGATCGCCGTTTTCGCTGGCAATATGCAACTGGGCATCGACACGCTGGTAACCTTGCCAGCACCACTGGTGCAATACGCTGACCGGGTTGGGCAGTGCTTCGGTGTCAGCCTCGCCGAAGGCCTCGAGGCGCTCCCCCGAGTGAGCGTCGACGATCACGATCTCGTGTCCGGCGGGGTGATCCTTGCCCATGACCTGGATAAAGAGCTTCTCGCTCTCGCAGGCGAGATTACCCAGATTGCCTCTGCTCATGCCCAGTCTCTCCCGGTGGTCGTCTTGTCTTCCTGGGTGTCGAAATGCTGCTTCAGCATCGCCAACCGCTTATCGGCTGGCTGTGCCACCCATGTCTCGGGCAGCGCTGCCTGGTGATGCGCGATGCGCAGGACCAGAAAGTCGGCCAGGTCCTGCTGGGGAATCGATAGGCGTGCGGCGTCGCCCAGTGCCGATAGGAAGCGCTTGGCGTGCTCTGCGCTGGCCTCATCGAGCGCGGCTCGCTCGACCAAGTGGCGCCATAGCGGGTAGTGGTCGAGCAAGTCCTCCAGCTCGCCCTCCTGGGCGTGCGTCAGCTCCGGCACATCGTCGGACTCGACGACTGCCGTCGCCTCGGAGGTGGCGCTGCAGGCGTACCAGCAAGCCCCCCGTTGGGCGCGTTGCGCGAAGGTCCCGCCGAACCAGATCACGCGCTCGAGCGGCCCAAGCCAGGTGTCCAGCGCCTCATCCGCACTGAAGAATGCGGCCGCGACCCAAGGGTCGTAATAACGCAACAAGGCCTGCCGCTTGCCATAGAAGCGTATGTCCAGGCGCTTGCGCAGCTGGGCCAGTACCCGGGCCGGTGTGGCCGTGCTGTTTACCAGGATACCCTCCAGCGACGGGGCGCCATGGCCGGTGGCGAATGCCTCCAGCAACGCACTGCCGGGTGAGACACGCACGACCAGCGGGCTCTGATCGGCCAGCGCCGCATAACGCGTGTCATGGAACAACCACGCGATGTCGGGCGCCGACTCCAGCGCGTAGAGCCGCTCGAAGGTTTGCGGATGGCGTTCGAGGACCAGCCAGCTCCCCCGCTCATCGGGCAGCAGCTCCGCGATCTGCGCAGCACTGACGAGATGGCTCATACCGCCTGGCCTCTCTCGTCACAGGGGCAGTCCTCACCCAGCGGACAAGGGCCTCCATCGGCGGGCTTCTGGCAAGGTTCCACCAGGGGGGCGTGGGCGATCATGGCCTGTTCCAGACGATGGCCGAAGATCGGCCCCAGGGTCATATCCTCATGGCTCTCCGCCACGGCATGGCCCGGCAGCAGCGGGGCCTCGGCGGCCTGGCCGCTGCCCGAGCCGGGGCTGCCGCCGGCATTGATCTTGACGCTGGGGCCGGCGAGGGTCACGCCGCCGCCGTCGAGCTTGAGGAAGCTGCCGCCGGCGTTCAGGGTCAGCTCGCTGCCGGCCTCCAGTACGACCTGATGGCCGGCCTTGATATGCAGCTCGCGGCCACACTCGCTGAGCCAGGCCTGGCCGGCCCGGACGTGCAGGCTGCCCTGGACGATCAGGTGCTGGTTGCCGTCGCTCTGCTCATGGCGGTTGCCGTGGACACGGTGGTGCTCGTCGTTATCGATTTCGGCGAGTCGGTCGTTCGCGACCCGCAGGAAGCTGTCGTGGCCGATCGCCTCGGTGCGGTCGTTATTGGTGAGTAGCTCCAGGTCCTTCTGGGCGTGCAGCCAGATCTGCTCCTGGTCGGCCTGGTCCTCGAAGCGCAGCTCGTTGAAGCCCTCGCCCTGGTGGCTCTGGGTGCGCAGCACGGTGCGGGTCTTGTGCTCGGGCAGCGCGTAGGGCGGGGTGTTGACCGCGTGGTAGGTGCGCCCGGTGATCAGCGGCTGGTCGGGATCCCCCTCCAGGAAGGAGACGATCACCTCGTGGCCGATGCGCGGGATGGCCATGGCGCCGTAGCCGCCGCCGGCCCAGCCCTGGGCCACGCGCAGCCAGCAACTGGCGGTGTCGTCCGGGGCCGCATAGCGGTCCCAGGGGAACTGCACCTTGACCCGGCCGTGTTCGTCGCAGTGGATCTCCTCGCCCTCGGGGCCGACCACGAAGGCCACCTGGGGGCCGTCGACCCGGGGCCGGACGGGCGGTTCGGGACGCCAGGCGCGGTCGGCGGGGGCCAGCACCAGGGTGTTGGCGAGGGTGGTCAGGCCATCGGCCTGGGCGGCCTCCTCCTCCAGGGCCTGGGGCTGGGTGCCGCTGTGAACCGCCGCCACCACCTGCCAGTCGCGGTTGGTCTCCTCGAGGTCGTGGCCCTCGAGGGTGAAGCGGGTGCCGGGGGCCAGCTCCGGCAGGTCGCTCTCGGCCTCGGC
>NZ_JADOTW010000067.1 GCF_015645095.1 Halomonas sp. 328 | reverse complement strand
CGATGATCTACCTGATTGGCAGCCCCGTGGGCCGCTTGTCCGATCAGGCCAAATCCACATGAAGTGACGAAGAACCTAAAAACCCCCGCTCCACCCTGCCCCCAGCGCCCCTCGGCACATGCTGAAAAGGAGTGCAAAGGCAGGGTTTTGGTTGCGAGAAATCGGAATAGATGATGACTGAATGTGTTGTAGGAAATAAGATATATATTGAGTGAGTAAAAACCCAAGGAAAAATGTATTAATTAGCTTACTAAAATACAACAATTTCCATGCCGATCGATGCTTGTCGGAACTGGCCATGTGTGGAAATCTTGATCTGCCGAATAAGAGGAATCTAATTAATGAGGATTTTATTCATGGATAAGCTGATTGAGAAACTCAATAATCAACCGAAAACCGTGAAGCCTGAGCAACGCGCTAATACTGAGCGCTTCTCCGATGTTGGGGCAGGCGGTGTTGGTGGTGGTGGTGGCCATTGCCAAGGTGGCGGTAGCTGGTAAGACACTCATTCAATGATGAGCAAGGGAGGAGGAGTGCTCTCCTCCTCCTGATAATCAATGCCCAATTATCGAGTTGGGGAGTGGCGATTGATGTTAAAAAATATAGCGATTACGCTTCCTCATAGCATGAGTAAGCCAGAAATAGAAAATGAACCGACTCTTGAGGAAGCAGTTAAGCATATAGATGACATGGATTTTTCTCTTATTAAAGGGAAGTTGAAGAAGGAAGATCCTAGTGTGTCAAGGGTGTGGGGTGAGGATGAGCTGGATGTCGCTGTGCAATATTACAAAAACTTCCTCTATTTGAATAAGAAATACATCGATGAGGTTCCAGTCATAGTTCCAAGCATAGAGGTTGATGAGATTTGGCATCACCATATATTGGACACGAGGAGTTATATTAAGGATTGTGCGTCTATTTTTGGCTATTATTTCCACCATTACCCCTATTTTGGTATGCGAAGCGAAGTTGATTACAAGAATCTTGGGGAGGCGTACGAAGTTACACAGATGCTCCATGAGCTGGAGTTTGGAGAAAGGATGAAACGGATATGGGCATAGCAGGAGGCAGGGAAAGGCTCCTTAAGGGAGATTATCTGCAGTTTATACTTCCTAAGATAGTTCCATATACAGTTAGTCGTGCTGCTCCATTTTTATCAACTGTATCGGTGACTCTGTTTCTGGCCAATGTGGATTTTTCTAGCTTGTCAGTGTTTGGGTACTTGCTCTCAATATTTGTAATTGCAAGTACTGTCTTGACAATGTCATTGGCAATGGTGGGAAATGTCTCTATATCGTCTAACAATAGTGCTTCGGGGCAGCAAGTGTTACTTATGTCAAGTTTGGCGCTTGCGATGATCCTAGTTCCCTTGTCAATTTTATCAAATTACATTATCTACGATGTGTTTGTGGATGTTTCAGGCTTCTCTGATGGGATGGTGGAGACAGCCGAAACAGCAGTCTTTGTATATTTGTTAGGCACGTTTTTCTCGGGCGTTGGCTTGCCGATTTTCTACTTTCTTGAGGCGAGAGGGAAACAAAAATCGCTTTACAAGGTCAAGGTGATTTCCTTGTTTATTACTTTGGCGATGTTGTCTTATTACTTTATTGGCACACCCGTCGAACCATTGGTCTGGGCATTCATTTGCATGTTAGTGGCGGATGTTTTTTTCTTGTTGTCGATGCTTTGCATATTGTTTAGTAAGCGTGGAGAATGTTTTGATTTTCGTGGCTTTAACTTTGACGTGAAAGTTGCACAAAAGATATTTCTCTTGGGGTGGCCGGTGGCGGTTGGTCTTGCAGTGCAAAAAGGGCTGTATTATTTAATTAACGAAAGGGCGCTTTCTATCAATGCTGACTATGTTGGGTTGTTGTCAATTTTTGGTAGTCTGGCGACGTTTTTCTTAATTCCGATAATATCGTTCGCACAGGCGAACAGTCTGTATGTTAGCAAGCAGCGTGCTGCTGGATGCTCTATTGTTAAGCTTGGTGAGTCGTCGCTTGTGCTTTTGTCGGTGATTACAGTTTCTTGTGCGCTATGTGCGATTTCGTTTCCCTTTTTGTTTGAAGTATTTAATCTCAGAGGTGCTGCGCTTGTCCCTGGGTCATTGTTCCTTATTTCGTTGTTTTTGTTTATTTTTTCCAGTGGGTTATTGACCTTTTTGACAAGCGCTCTCAGGGGGTTGGAGGATACTCTTACGCCTCAGTTGGTTATAAATTGTATCATGATGGTGGTGTTTGTTCCCGTTGTATGGTTGAGCGCTTTTGACCAGGCTGAGTTTCAAACAATAGTAAACTTGCAATCCTTATTTCTTATGGCGTGTGCGTTAATTTTGGCTGCTAGGTATATCCGGGCCACCAAGGGGGAGTTATGATGCTGAACCTAAGGGATGTAAATAAGCTGGCCATTGTTGGTGGTGGTACTGCGGGGTGGCTGACTAGCTTTTTCATGAAAGAGATATTTCCCCGTGCCGAAGTCATCGTCATTGAGTCAAGTGCAATTGGTACTGTAGGCGTAGGAGAAGGAACTTATAGGAACTTCAAGCATGTTCTGGATAGGTTTTTAATTGACGAGGATGAGTTTTTCAGGGAGACGAATGCTTCTCTAAAGCTTGGTATTTCATATAAGGGTTGGAGGAATGATCATAAGGATTATATGCATTTATTTCACGATCATATACTCTCTGAGTTGTCGAAACTAAGAGTCCTGAATTCAACCAATAAGCGCAGCACCTGATGTGTCCAGTGCTCCTGAATACTCGCCCAGAAATACCAGGGCGGG
>NZ_JADOTW010000006.1 GCF_015645095.1 Halomonas sp. 328 | reverse complement strand
GCTGCTGGTGGCAAGCGCAGCCGACAAGCCATGGGGTCATAACGCGCGATTCGGTACCTTCGTGAATAAGGCGGGTTGTATGGCTGGGCTTTAATGCAGGCGTGGCGGTATTCCGACATGGCGACGAGGAGCAGCGATGGACAGCGACGACAAGGCGGTGCCCAGGTATCCGAAGTTGCTGCATGACGAGTTGCCCGAGGAGCATGAAGACCCGCTGATTCGCAAGCTGCACTTCATTATTCGCTATGCCATCAAATTACTGGCGGTGCTGATGGTGCTGGTGATCATCTGGGGCGTCCTGGATGTGATCTATGTGCTCTACACCAAGTTTGTCTCCCCACCGCTTCTGCTGTTCGATGTCAGCGATATCTTCGTGATCTTCGGCGCCTTTATGGTGGTGCTGATCGCCGTGGAGATATTTATCAATATTCGCCTCTATCTGGGCACCAATGTCCTGCCGATTCGCCTGGTGATAGCGACGGCCCTGATGGCGATCGCCCGTAAGGTGATTATTCTCGATATCTCAACGATCTCTGCCGAAGAGATGCTGGCGATTGCCGCCATCGTGCTGGCGCTGGGGGTCACCCACTGGTTGGTGGGAAAGCAGGAGTAGGCGGTGGTGTGCTTACTGGTGGGGCATGGAACGCATCAGGGCCCGCCGAGGCGGGCCCTGATGTCGAACCCTGTGGGGTTCGAGAACTCGTCTGACCCTTAGGTCAGGCGAGTGCCTTGATGTTCGATGCCTGAAGGCCTTTCTGGCCCTGAGTTACGTCAAAAGAGACACTTTGACCTTCTTCCAGGGTTTTGAAGCCATCGGCTTGAATCTCGGAGAAATGGGCAAAAACATCGTCACCGCCATCGGCAGGAGCGATAAAGCCAAAACCCTTGGAATCGTTGAACCACTTGACTGTGCCAGTTGCCATAAAAAAATCCTTTCGCGCTGAGCGCTTCGCAATGAATCCTGGTGTTACCCAGAGGAGTAGCGGGTAGAACAAGGAATACAATTACAGGCTGCCGAAAGAATTCGAATGCTTCTGAAACCATGCTTACTTGCTAACCAACTGCGACCACGGTGTCATGCTTGCCAGCGTGGGTCAAAGGGTTTCGGTTTTTATTTTATCGATGACCTGGTGCGGCTAGGGTCAAGGCGTGCAGATCCCCCGGCATGGCGGCTTAGCTAGTGAAACCTTAACAGGCTATCGTTTGTCAGACGAAGGACATTACCCCGTGCCGGCTCCCGGCACGGGACCGGAGAGTCCGTAAGGAGTCGAGATGAGCCAAGAGAATGGATACGTTCCCCCGAAGGTGTGGACCTGGGAGAAGGCCAGCGGTGGCACCTTCGCCAGCATCAACCGGCCCATTGCCGGGCCGACCTACGAGCAGGCGCTGCCGGTGGGCAAGCACCCCTTCCAGCTCTACTCGATGGGCACGCCCAACGGGGTCAAGGTGACGGTGATGCTGGAGGAGTTGCTGGCGCTGGGCTATCAGGACGCCGAGTACGATGCCTGGCTGATCCGTATCGGCGACGGCGACCAGTTCGGCAGCGGCTTCGTCGAGATCAATCCCAACTCCAAGATCCCGGCGCTGGTCGACCATGGCCCGGCCGAGCCGATCCGCGTCTTCGAGTCCGGCGCCATCCTGCTCTACCTGGCCGAGCGCTTCGGTGAGTTCCTGCCGGGTAGCCTGGCGAAGCGCACCGAGACCCTGAACTGGCTATTCTGGCAGATGGGCAGTGCGCCCTTCCTGGGCGGTGGCTTCGGCCACTTCTACGCCTATGCGCCGGAGAAGATCGAGTATGCCATCGACCGCTACGCCATGGAGGTCAAGCGTCAGCTGGATGTGTTGGATCGGCGCCTGGCCGAGACGCCCTATCTGGCCGGCGACGATTACACCATCGCCGATATCGCC
Source organism: Halomonas sp. 328 (assembly GCF_015645095.1). GTDB lineage: Bacteria > Pseudomonadota > Gammaproteobacteria > Pseudomonadales > Halomonadaceae > Bisbaumannia. The sequence continues at coordinate 136,318 of NZ_JADOTW010000006.1, read as the reverse complement.
AACTGGGCCTGGTATGGCCAGTTGGTCCTGGGGCGGCAATACGATGCCGGCGAGTTCCTGCAGGTGCAGGAGTATGCCCATGTGCAGCGCTGGGCCAGGGCGATCGATGCCCGCCCGGCGGTGCGCCGCGGGCGCATGGTCAACCGCACCTTCGGTGACCCGGCCATGCAGCTTCACGAGCGTCACGACGCCAGCGACTTCGAGACTCGCACCGAGGACAAGCGCGAAAGCGTGGAGTAAGCGGTTTTCGTGGCCGAGAATGCATGATGCCCGCCAATCGGCGGGCATCATGCGTTGAGGCCGGTAGCAGCGATTCGCGGGCTAGTTGACTTGGGTGATCATCACCGGGGCCACGCCGCGGCGCAGCATGCCCAGTTCCCGGGCGGCGCGCTTGGAGAGGTCGATGATCCGGCCCTGGACGAAGGGGCCGCGGTCATTGATGGTGACTTCCACCTCCTGACCGGTGTCGCGGCGCGTCACCAGCACCTTGGTGCCGAAGGGCAGGCTGGGGTGGGCGGCGGTGAGGGCCTGTTGGTCGAAGGTGTCACCACTGGCGGTGGTGGCGCCCTGGAAGCGGTCGCTGTAGTAGGAGGCGACGCCGCGTTGGGGCTGGATTTCGTGGGCCTGGGCGGCGCCGATCGGGCCTAGCGTCAACAGCCCTATCAGGGCGGCAAGCAGCAGAAACTTGGGTCGATTTCCCATGGGATTACCTCAGGGGTCTCATGTCGCGGATATCGCATCATTCGAGGCGATGAGGGCCAGGGGGCTAGCGGATAGTAACCGGCTCCGCCGTGAGCGGCAAGCCTTTGCGAAGATGGGCGACGATGGGAGCAAAAGACCGCAAGATGCTAAATTAATCCGTTTTATGGCCGGGGATGCGACGGAAACGGCTAGCGCCAGGCGGGGAGGGGAGGAGTCGGAGCGTCAGGCTAGTGCGGATAGCCAAACCCCGGCGCGGGGCCGGGGCTTGGGGTCAGCGGCGAGGTTCTTCCTCGTAGAGTTCCGCCTTGGCGTCGCGCATCACTGCCTCGCAGGCGGCCTGGTGGGCCAGTTGGGTGAGCAGCCCCTGGGTCAGCTCGAAGCCCTTGCCCAGGCAGGTGTCCACTTCCTGCTGGCTCACCGCAGGGGCAACCTCGTAGTCGATCTTGAGGGTGCGGCCGCGTTTCTCGAGCCGGTCGGCAAATCGTCGCAGTGACCAGGCGAAACGTGTCTTCCAACTGGCTGATTCTTCCACGCCGTCGTTTACGCTAAAGGTGCATCGCCACTCAGGTTTGTAGACCTTCATGTCAACCTCCGGTATTGGCTTGGAAAGAATGATCGCTCGTCTGGGTATCTCCGCTGAAAATCACTTGCCGTTCCATCATACAGGCTAGCAGTCATAAGGGAAGCCTTGGGCTAGCGGCGAAGCGGGGGCTCACTCCGGACGCTGAGGCGGCTGCCCGCTGGAGCCGGCCAGGGCCGCCTGAAGCTCCTGCTCGAGGGGCGCGAGGCTATTTCGCAGCCAGTCGCGAAAGGCGGCCGCCCGGGGGCTCGCCAGTACCCCGGGCAGGCCGACCAGGTAGTAGGCGAACTCGGTGCGGCGCCAGGGGCGCAGCGGCTTCAGGGTGCCCTGGCGTAGGGTCTGCCGCGCCAGCGTGAAGCGCGTCAGGCAGAGCCCCAGGCCTTGGCGGCAGGCGGCCAGGGCCAGGCCGGCGTCGGAGACCCGCAGCCGGGCCAGGTCGCTAGTGGCGTGGAGCCCCTCGGCGTGCCACCAGGGGGACCAATGGCTCCAGGGCTCGGTGGCGGTGGCGCCGCCGTCCTCGATAAAGCGTTGCCGCCGCCAGTCGCCGGTGGCGGCTTCTGCCGGCCCCAGCGCGGTGATGGCATCGCCCAGCAGGTAGTCGGTCTGCAGGCCGGGGTAGTGGCCGCCGCCGAAGCGGATCGCCAGGTCGGCCTCGCCGCGGTGCAGGTCGACCAGGTGGTCGGCGCCCAGCAGGTCGAGGCGCAGCCCCGGATGACGCTGCAACAGGTCGCCGAGGCGTGGCAGCAGGCAGTGGCGAGTGAATGACTGGGGCGCCGAGACCCGCAGGGGGCCATCGATGGGCGGCCGGCCGAGTTCGGCGGTGGCCTGTTCGATCAGCGTGAAGGCCTCGGCGAGGCGTTCCCGGTAGCGTTCTCCGGCCCGGGTCAGGGTCACGCCCCGGGCGCGTCGCTCGAAGAGGCGAACGCCCAGCTCGGCCTCCAGCGCCTTGATGCGGTGGCTGACCGCGGCGGGAGTGACGTGCAGCTCCTCGGCGGCGGTGCGGAAGCTACCCAGGCGGGCCGCCGTCTCGAAGGCGTTGAGGGTGGCCAGGGGAAGGCGTCGAGGGGGCATGGGTTAGTCTCGCTAAGCCTAAGGGTAAGAAACCGTTCGTTGTCATTAAACCAGCTAACGCGAAAATGGGAACCTCCACTATCCATGACACGGGAGAGCCCCATGACCGAGAGTCTCTATCGCCTCGCCGCCTTCACCGAGGATCCCCGGGGTGGCAACCCGGCCGGGGTCTGGCTGGGCGAGACGCTGCCCCAGGCCGCCTCCATGCAGGAGATCGCCACCGAGGTGGGTTATTCCGAGACCGTTTTCCTGGCCCCCCTCGGGGAGGGGCGCTACCGGGTGCGTTATTACAGCCCCGCCAAGGAGATCGACTTCTGTGGCCATGCCAGCGTGGCCGCCGGGGTGGTGCTGGGGCGCCGGCATGGCCCGGGCACCTATCGGCTGGAGACCGCGGTGGGAGAGGTGCCTCTGGAGGTAAGCCAGCATGGCGATTCCTGGTGGGCCACCCTGGTCTCGGTGACGCCGCAACAGCGTCCGGCGCCGGCGGCCCTGGTCGCCGAGACCCTGGCCTGCCTGGGCTGGCGGGCCGAGGAGCTGGACCCCGCCCTGCCGCCGATGCTGGCCTATGCCGGGGTCTGGCACCTGGTGCTGGCGGCGGCCAGCCACGATCGCCTGGCACGGCTGGATTACGATTTCGAGGCGCTCAAGGCGCTGATGACCCGGGAGGGGCTGACCACCCTGCAGCTGGTCTGGCGCGATGCCGAGGGCGTCTTCCATTCGCGCAACCCCTTCCCGGTGGGCGGAGTGGTGGAGGACCCGGCCACCGGCGCCGCGGCGGCGGCCCTCGGCGGCTACCTGCGCGATGCCGGCCTGATGGCGGCGCCGGCGCGGTTGACGATCCTCCAGGGCGAGGCGATGGGGCAATCGAGCCGCCTGGAAGTCGTCCTGCCCGAGCGGGGCGGGATCCGGGTCAGTGGTACGGCGGTCTCGCTGGAGACTGACTAGTCCTTCTCCGCCAGCCAGGCCGCCAGTTGCTCGCGCAGCTCCCGGGCGGCGGGCTCGGCCTGGGCCAGGATCTCCTCTACCCGGTTGAAGTGCAGCAGCTGGATGCCTTGGGTGTCCGGCTGCAGGTAGAGGTCCGGCGCCTGGTGCGCCAGCATCTGGCGGGTGATCGAGCCCTGCATGATCTCGAAGGTCTTGAACAGCAGGTCGGTGAGGCCGATTTCCTCTCCCTCCACCGGGACCCGGTTGCCGGAGACATCCACGGCGATCACCCGGTCCACCTGGCCCTGCAGGAGGTCGAAGGGCAGGGGGTTGGAGGTGCCGCCATCGATCAGCAACTGATCGTCCCGGCGTACCGGCTTGAACAGCCCTGGCACCGCCATGCTGGCCTCGATGGCGGGAAACAGCTCGCCGCTGTCGAGCAGCACGCTCTTGCCGCTCCAGTAGTCGGTGGCCACCAGGATCAGCGGAATCTCCAGTTCGTCGAAGCGACGGGCCTCGATATGACCGGCCAGGAAGCGCAGGAAGCCGGCGGAATCGAACAGGCCGCCCTCGTTGAGGCCGAGCTGGATGAGGTCGGTTAGCCCCAGCTCGTCGCCGCCCGCCAGTTCGCTCAGGGCATCCAGGGGCGAGCCGCCGAAGTCGTCGAAGAGGTCATGGATCTCGTCGGCGCTGAGGCCGGCGGCGTAGAGGGTAGCGATCACCGCGCCGATGCTGGTGCCGGCGAGACGATCCGGCTTGATGCCCAGGGCATCGAACTCCTGGAGCATGGCGATATGGGCCAGGCCGGCGGCGCCACCGGAGCCCAGCGCCAGGCCGAGGGTGGGGACGCTTGGCTCGGCTTCCTCGGCCTGGGCCGGGGCAAGCAACAGGGCGCTGGTGATCAGCAGGGCGAAAAGGGACAGGCAGCGCATGGATCCTCCTTGATATCGACTCCGGCTTCGTGGCCATTCGGGCCACTTTAGCGGTATTTCGCCGCGTTTTCTGCTAGGCTGGGCGCCCTAAGGGCGCCAGGCGCGCTGCCGTTGCTGGTTCCCTCATCTTCTCTTCTTTCTCGCAGGATCCCCCTACCATGTCCGATGCCACCGCTCACGCCGGGGCCTTCTCCGCCTTGCCCCTGGCGCCGGAACTGCTGGCCAACCTGGATTCCCTGGGCTATCACGCCATGACGCCGATCCAGGCCGCCAGCCTGCCGGCGGCCCTGGCCGGCCGTGACCTGATCGCCCAGGCCAGGACCGGCTCCGGCAAGACCGCGGCCTTCGGCCTGGGGCTCCTGTCGCGGCTCGAGCGGGAGAGTTTCCGGGTCCAGGCCCTGGTGCTCTGTCCCACCCGGGAGCTGGCCGATCAGGTGGCCGGCGAGCTGCGTCGTCTGGCGCGCAGCCTGGCCAACGTCAAGGTGCTGACCCTGTGCGGCGGCGCGCCCTTCGGGCCCCAGCTGGCCTCCCTGGCCCATGGGGCGCATATCGTGGTGGGCACCCCGGGGCGGGTGGAGGAGCATCTGCGCAAGGGTAGCCTCGACCTGGGCGGGCTGACCGGCCTGGTGCTGGACGAGGCGGACCGCATGCTGGACATGGGCTTCCAGGCCAGCCTGGAGGCGATCGTCGCCGCCACCCCGGCCAGCCGCCAGACGCTGCTGTTCAGTGCCACCGGCCTGCAGGGGGCGGGGGCCGAGGCGATCCGCCCCATCGCCGCGGCCTTGCTGAATGACCCGCTCGAGGTGGCTCTGACCGAGACCCATGATGCGACCAGCATTCGTCAGCATTTCCACCGGATCGCCGACGAGGCGGCTCGCCTGCCGGCCCTGTGCGACCTGTTGCGTTATCACCGCCCGGAGTCCAGCGTGGTGTTCTGCAACACCAAGCGCGAGACCCAGGAGCTGGCCGAGGCCCTGAACCGCGAGGGCTTCAGCGCCCTGGCCCTGCATGGCGACCTGGAGCAGCGTGACCGGGACCGCCTGCTGGTGCTGTTCGCCAACAAGAGCGCCTCGATCCTGGTGGCCACCGATGTGGCGGCCCGGGGTCTGGACATCGAGGCCCTGGATGCGGTCTTCAACTACCAACTGGCCCGGGACCTGGCGGTGCATGTGCACCGGGTGGGGCGTACCGGCCGGGCCGGCGGCTCCGGGGTGGCCTGTACCCTGGTGGCTGAGGCGGAGGCCTACCGCCTGGAGCGCCTCGCCGACTTCCTCGGCGAGTCCCTCGACACCGAGCCGCTGCCCCGTCCCCGCGACACCGCTCCCCTGGTGCCGCCCATGGCCACCCTGCAGTTGGGCAGCGGCAAGAAGCAGAAGCTGCGCCCCGGCGATATCCTCGGCGCCCTCACCGGCGAGGACGGTATCGCCGGCGACCAGGTGGGCAAGATCAAGGTCATGCCGAACAGTGCCTATGTGGCGGTGCGCCGCGAGGTGGCCAAGGCGGCCCTGGCCAAGCTCGAGGGGGACAAACTCAAGGGGCGCAGCGTTCGCGTGCGCCGTGTCAGTCGCTGATCCGATCGAACAGGTGCCATGAAAGTCCCCAAACGCTTACAACCCCTGCTGGAGGACGGCCTGATCGACTCGGTCGAGAGCCAGCTGATGAGTGGCAAGGAAGCCCAGGTCTATGTGGTGCGCGCCGGTGGCGAGCTGCGTTGTGCCAAGGTCTTCAAGGAGGCCAAGCAGCGCAGCTTCAAGCAGGCGGTCCAGTACCAGGAGGGCCGCAAGGACCGCAACAGCCGGCGTAGCCGGGCCATGGCCAAGAAGACCCGCTATGGGCAGAAGGCGCAGGAACAGGCCTGGTTGAATGCCGAGGTGGATGCCCTCTATCGCCTGGCTGAGGCTGGCGTGCGGGTGCCCAAGCCCCATGGCTTCGTCGATGGGGTGCTGCTGATGGAGCGCATCGCCGACGCCGAGGGGCGGGTGGCGCCGCGCTTGGATGACGTGGTGCTCGAGCCCGATCAGGCCCGCGACTACCACGCCCGGGTGATGCGCGAAGTGGTGCGCATGCTGTGTGCCGGCCTGGTGCACGGTGATCTCTCCGAGTTCAACGTGCTGCTCGACGCCGAGGGGCCGGTGATCATCGACCTGCCCCAGGCGGTGGACGCGGCGGGCAACAACAGCGCCGGCATGCTGCTGCGCCGTGACGTGGATACCATGCGCGCCTACTTCGGGCGCTTCGCCCCGGAGCTGCTGGCGAGCGACTATGGCCGCGAGATCTGGGCCCTCTATGAGGCCGGTGAGCTGCATCCCGACTCGCCCCTGAGCGGCACCTTCGAGGAATCGTCCCAGGCGGTCGACGTCGACGAACTGCTGGCGGTGATCGACGACGCCCGGGAAGAGGAGGCCGAGCGGCTGGCGGCCCTGGTCGACCGGGACGCCGACGACGCCTGAGTCCGTGGGGCGGCGCCCGTATGCTAGGCTTGCCTATCCCACCCGAGATACGGAGCCCGGGCCATGCCCATCGTGACCATTCAGCAGTTCCCCCGCCCCCTCGAGCAGAAGCGCGAGCTGGCCCGTCGCATCACCCAGGCCTTCGCCGAGGTCTATGGCGCCGAGGAGGCCTCGGTGCAGGTATTCTTCAGCGAGGTGGATGGCGAGGACTGGGCCAAGGGCGGCGTGATGGGCTGCGACCCCAAGCCGGAGTGACGGGGCGGCCCCATGTTGCGCCTCGCCGTCCTCCTGCTGGTCGCCTATGGCCTGGTGGTGGCGCTGGCCTGGGCCTTCCAGGAGCGCTTGCTCTATCTGCCCCACCTGGGGCGCGAACCCATCGCCACCCCCGCCGACCGGGGGCTATCTTTCGAGGCCGTCACCCTGACCACCGAGGATGACCTGGCCCTGGACGCCTGGTGGCTACCGGCCGAGGCGCCGCGGGGCACCCTGCTGTTCTTCCACGGCAATGCCGGCAATATCTCCCACCGGTTGGCCTCCCTGGTGCAGTTCCATCGCCTGGGCCTCTCGGTGCTGATCCTCGATTACCGGGGCTACGGCAGGAGCGAAGGCACTCCCTCGGAGGCGGGCACGGCGCGGGATGCCCGCGCCGCCTGGCAGTGGCTGATGGCTCGGGACGAGGCGCCCGGAGAGGTGGTGCTGTTCGGGCGTTCCCTGGGCGCGGCGGTGGCCACCGAGCTGGGGGCGGCGCTGAGCGCGGCGGGCACGCCGCCGGGAGCGGTGATCCTGGAGTCGCCGTTTCGTTCGGTGCCGGCCCTGGGGCAGCGCCTCTACCCCTTCCTGCCGGTGCGCTGGCTGGCGCGCCTGGAGTATGAGGTGGAGGGACGGGTGGCCGAAATCGCCGCGCCGCTGCTGGTGATCCATAGCCGCGACGACGAGATCATCCCCTTCGCCGAGGGCCAGGCGGTGCATGCCGCCGCTGGCGAGCCCAAGGCGCTGCTGGTGATCGGCGGCGGCCACAACACCGGCTTTCTCGACAGCGAGCCGGAGTACTCGGCGGGGATCGACGCCTTCCTCGACAGCGCCGGCCTGCCCCGGCCCTGAGACGTCACCGCCGCCTCGAGGGCGGCGGTCGGGCTCAGCCCTCGGGCAGCTCGGCGTTATGGAAGACGTTCTGGACGTCGTCCAGGTCGTTGAGCATGTCGAGGAATTTCTCGAACATGGCCACGTCGTCGCCCTCGATGGGGGCGGTGGTCTGGGGCACGAACTGGATCTCGTCGACCTCGAAGTCGAGCTCACCGAAGGCGCCGAGCAGGGCCTGCTTGGCCTTGGCGTATTCGGTATGGGGGGCGAAGACGGTGATCTGGCCCTCTTCGTTCTCGATGTCGGTGACATCGACGTCGGCCTCCATCAGCGCCTCCAGGGCCGCCTCCTCGTCATCGCCGGCATAGGCCAGGATGGCGCAGTGGTCGAACATATGGCTGACGCTGCCAGGGGTGCCGATCTTCGACTTGGTCTTGGTGAAGCAGGCGCGCACGTCGCCGAAGGTGCGGTTGGGGTTGTCGGTCAGGCAGTCGACGATGACCATGACGTTGCCGGGCCCGAAGCCCTCGTAGCGCGCCGGGGAGTAGTCCTCGCCACCCACGCCGCTGGCCTTGTCGAGGGCCTTGTCGATCACATGGCTGGGCACCTGGTCCTTCTTGGCCCGTTCGATCAGGCCGCGCAGCGCCAGGTTGCCGTTGGGGTCGGTGCCGCCGGACTTGGCGACGACGTAGATCTCGCGCCCGTACTTGCTGTAGACCTTGGTCTTGGCGGCGGCCGTCTTGGCCATGGATTCCTTGCGGTTCTGGAAGGCTCTGCCCATTGCTTTTCTCACCGGATCGAAAACGATGGCAGAATCTTACTGAACATCGGAAAGCGGTAACAAGCTTATTTCCGGCCCCGACCGGGCGGCCGCGGCCAAGGAGGGAGCATGACGATCACTCTGGCACTGGTACTGGTGACCGTGGCGGTGTCGCTGCTGGCCTGGCAGTCGCCGCGGCTGCAGGGGGCCCTGATCTACTGGCCGCCGGGGGTGGCCCGGGGGCAGTGGTGGCGGCTCGTGAGCCACGGTTTCATCCATGCCGACGGCACCCACCTGCTGTTCAACATGATCACCTTCTACTTCTTCGGCAGCGTGATGGAACTGGTGCTGACCCCGCGCATCGGCGCCCTGGGCTTCCTGCTCTTCTACCTGGCCGGGCTGCTGGTGGCGATCCTGCCCACCCACCTGCGCCACCGCCATGACCGGGACTACCGCAGCCTGGGGGCCTCGGGGGCGGTGGCCGCCATGCTCTTCGCCTATATCCTGTTGCGGCCCTGGTCGCTGCTGTTCGTGTTCTTTATCCCGGTGCCGGCGATCCTCTTCGCCGCGGCCTATGTGATCTACTCCTGGCGGGGCCACCGGCGCGGCGGCGACGGCGTCAATCACAGCGCCCACCTGTGGGGCGGCGCCTGGGGGGTGGCCTTCATGCTGTGGCTGCAGCCGGCCCTGGCGGGACGCTTCTGGGACGAGCTGCTGGCGCCCCTGGGCGGCTGAGGCCGACTCGCGGTGCCACGGCTTCGCTGCCATCCTGAAGGAACTCCCCATGAGCCGCCTTCGGGCCGGACGGTATCCCATGCTGCCACTTCGCCATTGCCTCTGCGCCTCGCTGATCCTGTTGCCGCTGCTGTCGCTGTCCGCCCAGGCCCGGGAGCTGGCGGTGGAGCCCGAGACCATGATCGAGGTGGAAGTGGCCACCGTGGGCCTGGCCGGCCCCGGGGTGCCGGTGGTGCTGCTGCGCGAGCCCGGCGCCCGGGCGGTAATCCCCATCTTTATCGGGCCCGTGGAGGCCGACGCCATCCTGCGCGGGCTGCGTGGCGACCGCCCCCGGCGGCCCCTGACCCATGAGCTGCTCGGCGATGTGCTGGCCGGCCTCGAGGTGCGCCTGGAGCGGGTCTATGTGGACGCCATCGTCGACGGGGTCTTCCTGGGCATGCTGGAGCTGCGGGTGGGCGATGCCGAGACGCCGCTGCGCATCGATAGCCGCGCCAGCGACGCCATCGCCCTGGGCCTGCAGGCCGGCGCCGGCATCCGTGTCTCGCCCCAGGTGCTGGAGGCGGCCCAGGCGATCGAGTACCAGGGCATCGAGGAGCAGGTGGTCTCCGCCCTGGGCATCACCGTGACCCCGCTCAGCGACGACCTGCGCGATGCCCTGCGCCTGCCGGACGACGCGGGGGTGCTGATCACCGGCGTGACCGGCGATGCCGAGGCGGCGGGCCTGGCCCCCGGGGCCCTGTTGCTGACGGTGAACGGCGAGACGCCCACCACGCCGCTGCGCTTCCTGGAGCTGGTGCGCGACACCCCGCCGGGGGAGGACGCCCGGCTGGGCTACTGGCAGGATGGCGAGGCCCATGAGCTGTCGCTCTCCACCGCGGTGCCGGAGCCGGCCCTGCCCAGGACGCCGCCCGAGGCACCGCCCCCCGGGATTCGGATGTGAGTGCCGAGGTGTCCCTCCTTCCTCGGCATGCCGGAAGGCGGGGCGTGATCTGCTAGGCTTATCCTTCTCTAATGCTAAATAACTAATAGGCGCGATGGGTACTGCGCCGTCTGTACTCAGGGAAGGATACCATCAGTGACAGCCCCTCAAGATGGGCGCCTGACGCTGGATCGCCAGTGCTTGAAGCAACACCGCAAGCGGTTGGGTCTCAGTCAAGAGGCCCTGGCGGAACACTGCTTCGATCGGCGCCTCTGTGTCTCCATCGCCTCCATCAAGCGGGCCGAGAGCGGTCGGCCGGTACTCTATCGAACCGCTCGTCATCTGGCCGACGTCTACGGTGTCGAGGTCGAGGCCCTGGCATCGGAGGTCGGGGAGGTGGGCGACGACCCGGCCACCGGGACGGAGGCAGTGGAGCGCACGCGAGTCCTGATACAGCTACGAGCCGTGGCCGCCGATGAGACGGCTGCGGCGACCTGGGTCCAGCATTTCGGCGGTAGCCTGACGGCGGAAGGGACGGCCCTCTTTGGACTGGCACGGGCCTACCGCAGCGATGCCCAGCGGGCCCTGTTATGCGCCGAGACCCTGGTGGCGCAGGGGGTGGCCCAGGGAGCCTGCCTGCAGGCCGGTGCCTGGCCGGCGGCCACCTCTCTCGTGATGCCGAAGGAGCCGCGCGGGGTCTGGGTCGAGCGTGGAGTCGCGGTGCAGTTGGCCGAACGCTTCGTCTTCGCCGATGAGGGCGGAGCCTGGCTGCGTTACCGCCATCCCCGTGATGGGGCTCGGGAGGCCCGTTTCGAACTGGTGGGGCGCCGGGTGCAGTTGGGGCAGCTGCACGCCATCCTGGAGAGCACTCGGGCCTACCAGGCCGGGCATCTGGTCTATATTCGTGGCGTGGCTGGTATCGGCAAGACCCGCCTTAGCGCCGAATTCTCCGAGATGGCGGCGACCCATGCCGATCACCATCAGGCCGAGGTGCTGGACTTCGGTACCCGTGCCGATGAAGGCCCCCTGACGCAACTGGTCCGCTCGCTGCTGCAGGCATCCCGCGAAGAGGTAGATGAGGGGATACTGCTCGCCCGTCTGGCGGCGCTGCGTCTTCCCGCGGACCATGCCATGCTGCTGCGTCCCCTGCTGGGCCTGCCGCAGCCCGAGGGGGCAAAACGTCTCTATGCGGCCATGACGCCCGAGACCCGTGCCCAGCGTTTGATCCAGGCCGTGCGCGACGTCATCCTGTCTCGCTCCATTCAGCGTCCTCAGTTGCTGGTGCTGGAGGACCTGCACTGGGCCGACGAGTCCCTGCTGGGGACCCTGACCGGCCTGCTCCAGGGGACACTGGAGGCGCCGGTGATCTGGTTATTTACCTCGCGCCTGGAGCAGGATCCGCTGGAGACCCGGCTGAGGCCCCAGCTGCCCGATCTGCCGCTGACGTTGATCGAGCTGCCGCCGCTGCGTCCCCAGGAGGCCGAGGCCCTGGTGGCCAGCTTTGCGACATTGCCCGTCGAGCATGCCGCCCGCTGTGTGTCCCAGGCGCAGGGTAATCCCCTCTTCCTGACCCAGCTGCTGCTGTTCCATCCCCGGCGCAGCTTGCCCGCGAGCCTGGCCAACCTGGTCCAGACCAAGCTGGATCAACTCACCGACCTGGATCGTCGTGCCATGTGCGTCGCGGCCGTCATGGGGCAGCGCTTCTCCCTGGCGGCCTTGCGGACCTTGCTGGGGGCGTCCGGCTATCGTCCCGAGCTGCCCCAGCGGCATAACCTGGTGCGCCCCCTGGGCGAGGCGGAGTACCGCTTCGTGCATGACCTGATTTTGCAGGGCATCTACGAGGGCATTCCCAAGATTCAGCGGGATCGCCTGCACTTGCGGCTGGCCGAGTATTACGGGGAAGAAGAGCCGGGGCTGCGTGCGCGCCACCTGCATCGGGCACGTGCCCTGGAGGCTCCGCGGGCCTTCCTGCAGGCCGCGGAGGCGGAGATGGCCCGTTATCGGCATGCGGAGGCCCAGGAACTGCTCAGGCAGTGCCAGGCCATCGACTATGCGCCGAGGGATGAATACCGGTTGGCGCTGTTGCAGGGCCAGGTCGCGATGGCCTGTGGGCATATCCAGGCGGCCCGGGAGGCCTTCGAGGCGGCCCGCGAGCAGGCCTGCCAGGAGTCACAGCGCATCACGGCCGACCTGTGGCTGGCCCGGGGGCTGAACATGCTGGATGCCCTGACGGCGGAGGAAGCGATCCTGGACGAGCTGCTGCCGTTGGCCGAGGCGCTAGAGGACCCCCTGCCGTTGGCCGAGGCGCTCTACCTCAAGGGTAACCTCTATTTTCCCCGGGGCGACTTCGCCACCAGCCGCCGCTATCAGACCCGGGCCCTGGCCGAGGCGCGTCGTGGTGGGGATGTTCGCACCGAGATCCAGGCGCTGAGCGGGCTCGGTGACGCCCACTATGCCGAAGGGCAGATGCGCAGTACCCATGAGCTGTTCGCGCACTGCGTGACTCTGTGTCGAGAGCATGGTCATGCCGACCTGGAGGCTTCCAACCTCTTTATGCTGGGCACGGCCCGCATCTATGCCAACGAGACCGGGGCGGCTCTGCGCGATTGCCTCGACGCCGCCGAGCTAGGCCGGCGGGTTGGTAATCGGCGCGCCGAAGTGGTGGCTCGGTTAACCGCGGCCTGGATCCTGCTTTCGCAGGGGGATCCCCGTGGCGCCGATGAACAGGTGACGGTGGCGTTGACGGTGGCCCGTGGTCTGGGCTCCGGGCGCTTCGAGGCCTTCCTGCTGGAGAGTCGTGCGCGGATCGAGTGGATCACCGGCCGGCCGGCTGCGGCCCGGGAGAGCATCGAGCGAGCCTGGCGGCTGGTCGGCCGGCATGGATTGGAGGCTTTTATCGGTCCCTGGGTGTTGGGTACGCGAGCCCTGCTGGAGGAAGGGCCAGAGCAGCGCCTCGCCCTTCTGGCCGAGGGGGAGGCGCTGCTCGATCGCGGCTGCGTGGGACACAATGGCTACCGTTTCCTGGTCGCCGCGGCTGAGGTTTGCCTGCTCGACCACCGTGCATCTGCGGCCCGTCACTATGCCCGGCGGTTGACTCGTTTGATGGCAACGGAGTCCTGTGCCTGGGGTGAGCACCATCGGACCTTGATCGAAGCCCATGCCGACTGGCTGGAGAGCGGCGAGACACGTGCCTTGGAAGCCCTGCGAGCCTGCTGGCGTCGTGGCGAAGCCGATGGCCTGCTGATGACGCTGCCTGGACTGGCGGCCTGCCGGCTCTAGCCCCGGAGCATTACGGTTCCGGCCGGTAGCCGTTCCCCAGCAGCAGGGCGATGATATGGGCGGATTGCTCCAGGCACTGCTCCTGCAGGCCGGCGCCGCGGGTCCAGCCGCCGGCGAAGAGCAGTGGGCATACGCCCTGGCGTCCTTCGAATAGCCCCCGGGCGGTGGTGAGGTTGTAATGCGCGATCTCCGCCTGGGCCTCGAGGCAGTCGGCATCCAGCACATTGTGTTTGAACAGGGTCCAGGCCTTGGCTTCCAGGGCCGGTTCCAGCGCCGGCAGCCGGTCCCGGTAGCCCGCCTGGCCGGGATCGCCGGCCAGGGCCGCCGGTCCACCCAGAGGGGACGGATGGCGCTCGAGCATCTCGCTGCGGGGGATCTGGTTGAGGTCATCCACCAGGGACACGAAGTACTGGGGGAGGCCCGCTCCGTCATAGGCCGGGTTGGCGGCATCGTTCTGGTGGCGGTTGGCGACATAGTCGATGCGATAAGGGAAGAAGGTGTCCTCGGGGTCACGCACCTCGATATTGTAGGTGCGCCACAGGTTGCGGTTGGGGGGCAGGCGGGCGGCTGATGTATGACAGACGCCGAAGCTGCGGGTGTAGCGTACCTTGCCGAGGGTGCCCCGCAGGGCTCGATGGGTGTCGGCCAGGCCGTCGCCGAAGGTCAGCATGGGCAGGGCATCCTCGGCGTGGGTGGCCATGATCAACAGGTCGGCTTCCCAGCGTCGCGCACCGGGGCTGGTGCACTCCGTCAGTGTCACTCCCCGCGGTGAGAGGCTGGCCTCGACCCCGAGACCGCGCAGGATCTCGACCCGGGGGCCCGGGTGCGCCGGCTCGGTGATATGGGTGGCCAGGGCCTCCAGCCAGTGCTGGGCGCCGTGATCGAAGTAGCGGCGATCCGGGGGCGTCCCCCCCTCCTGGATGCGGTAATACTCGAAGGGGGCCTGGAGCGGCATGCCGGCCGGGCCGAGGTCATCGGCGAAATACATGGCCGAGATACGGGGGTAGTAGATGGTGTGGCGGATTCGCTCGAGGCGAGCCGGCAGTTCGGGATCCTGCCAGTCGATGGGGATCCTCAGCCGGTCGGCCGTGGTGGCCAGCATCTTGACGGGGTCGGCGACGCAGCCGTCGAAGAAGTCGCCCACCGTATAGCGCGGGGTGATGCGGTGGCTCTCCACCAAATCGAGGGCGCTCTGGTGGACCACGCTGATCAGCGGCGCCAGCTTACCGCCGTCGGCTTGGCTCAGCTCATGGGCCGGGTCGCTGACGCCGCGGAGCAGGTCGTCATCGTCGGTCAGGGCGATTCGCCCATCGCGGCTGAAGTAGCTCTCGGTATTCTCCAGCGGCTTCATGCGGTCGAGCTCACCGATCTCCTCCAGCACCGCGTGGAGGTGGTGGTAGGTGGCCAGGTTGACGTCGTTCACCCCCAGGTCGGCCCAGCGCCGGTAGGGCGAGTCGGCCTGCCCCGGCTGGCGCCGACTGCCCAGGTCGACCCAGACGGTGGCGGCGTTGCCGCCCAGGGTGGTCTTGCGCTCGAAGAGGGTGACCTCGATCTCCTGGGCCGCTTCGCCGCCATACTTCTGCAGGTAATAGGCCAGCGACAGGCCAGAGACGCCGCCGCCGATAATGGCGACCCGTAGGGGGGCATGGTCCATGACGGTACTCCCAAGGCAGTGGTTTTCCTCAGGGTCGGACAAGGACGCCGTGACACCAAGGGGGGAGGAGCGGTTGATACCGAAGTGATCCCAAGCCCCTAATCGATCTCGCAGCCGCCTCCCGCGTCGGTGGCGATGACCCTGACCTGGGTGGAGAGGGTGGCGCCGTCGTCGAAACGCAGCTCACCGAACAGGGCCAGATAGCCGGCCTCGGGGAGGGGCAGGCGCAGGGCATGGCTCTCGGCCGTGGTCGTCAGCGGGTGGGGGGCCCAGTGGGCCTCGCGGAAGTCGCGCCGTGGGGCCTGGGCCACCCAGGCCTGGGCCCGCTGCGGGCGAGTATCCGTCGTGACCTCGAGGATGACCGCCTCGCCCTCGCAGGCGTAACGCCAGCTCAGCCGGGGCAGCGCTGAGCCTTCGGCCACGTGGCGATGAAAGCTCGCCAGGGTCGGGATCAGCCGCTCGAGATCCCGGGCACGATGCCCCTGGTTGGGCAGGTGGAGCAGGTGGCGGGGCTCCGGCAGGGCCTCCCAATAGAGGTTCGAGGCATCCACCGGCCAGTAGGCGTCGTTGCTGGCCAGGATCACCAGCTTGGGCTGGGTCAGGGCCTCGCGCTGCTGGAAGGGGTCCACCAGGGCCTGGAGGCGTTGCCCCGCCGGCGTGGCCAACTGGGCATCCAGGCCCCGTTCGGTGTAGTCGCCGAGCTGTGGCGAGAGTTCGCCCCAGACCCGGCGCTGGTGCGCCAGTTGTGCCTCCATATCGAGGATATCGAAGACCATGGGGGCGATGGCCGCCACCCGGGGATCCGCGGCACCGGCGAGCCAGGTGGTCCAGCCGCGCTTGGAGGCGCCGGTGAGGGTGAAGGCCTCGATGGGCTGCTCCCACTCCTGGGTCAGGGCCTGCAGGGCGTCCATGGCGCGCACCGCGCTGGTCACCATGGGCCCCAGCAGGGGCCAGCTCTCTTCATTGGGCTCGGCCAGGAAACGCTCGAAGGTCAGGGCGATCAGGGCGTCTTCGCTGAGCCCGTCGAACAGCGGCTGGAAGGGCACCTGGCGCAGCACCGCCACCGGGGCCTCCAGCGCCTGTGCCAGGGCGGCGAACAGTGGCGCCTCCCTGGGCAGACGGGTATCCGGGGCCCCGGTGCTTGGCCAGGAACCGCCGGCAATGAATAGCAGCGCCTGGGAGGCACCATGGCCCCGGGTGGGGTCGATCAGCCACAGCTGATGTCGCCACACGATGCCCCGCCACTGCTGGGACGTCAGCGCGATCAGCGTCACCTGGTTACGCCCTAGCTCGCTCTGATCTAGCACTTCCCAATGGTAACCGGGGGCCGTCGCCGAGGACGCTGGGGCGGCCGTGGCCAGTAGCGATACCAGGCACAGCAGGCCGAGCAGGCCTTGCCGGAGTCGACCCATGATTCCCCTCCTATACTGAGGCTGCCTCCTGAGCATAGGGTGTGATAGGCCGGGGGAACTTATCTCGGATCAGGAGTCTGATAGGTGTTATCTCGACCTTGGTAGGAGAAAAGAAGATGAAAAGGATGGTTTCACTGGCATTGATGCTGGCTTTTTCCGTTTTTATGGTGGGTTGTGCTGCCATGAACTCTTCCGCGGATGAACCCCTGGTCAATACTTACTGGAAGCTGACCCAGCTTGGCGAGGCACCGGTGGCGACCGTCGATAATCAGCGCGAGGCACATCTGGTGCTGCATGAGGAGGAGCAGCGCGTGGCGGGCTCCACCGGCTGCAACCGCCTGATGGGCGGCTATCGCCTGGAGGGCCAGGCACTGAGCTTCGGGCAGATGGCCACCACCCGCATGGCCTGCATGGAGGGCATGGACACCGAACAGGCCTTCCTGGCGACGCTGGAGCAGGTCGCCGGCTGGAAGGTCGATGGCCAGACGCTGACCCTGACGGACGCCCAGGGCGCCTCCCTGGCCCGCTTCGAGGCGGTGCACCTCTACTGAGTTCCCCGCCCTGGCAGACCCGCGCCCGTCCCGCTCACCCGGGGCGGGCGTTGTCGTTGGGGGCTTCGTGATCGAGGTGATACCAGGGTGATGCGGTGGCGGCTCGGGGGACGTGCTGGGCTTGAGGTACCGCCGAAGGAGTCGGCGGCCAGCAACCTGAATACGCAGACTGAAGTGAGGTGAGTCACATGGCAACGAATGACCGTGCCCTGGTATCGATGGCCGAGCAGTTCAATGGACTGCCGATGGATGACCTGATCGGTGGCCCTCTGATGGCGGTGGCCGAGGCCAATTCACATATGGCGGGATCCCAGGTGCGTTTTCTCCTGGATCTCTGTTTCTTCCATGAAAAGGACAGTGAGACGAACCGGGAAATTTATCGTCCCATCATGATCGAGATGGAGCTGGTGAGGGGCGTGCTGGTGCCACAGGACCCCGAGAGCGAGGCCCCCCACCAGGCGGAGATCAAGGAGGTACATACCAAGTTCAACCTGCCGTTGATCACCATCATTCCGATCAACTCCCTGGCGGTGGACGAGGCCTCGATCAGCTTCGACATGGAGGTGAAGTCGTCCTATTCCGATGTGCAGACCGAGGAGACGGAGGAGAGCCTAGGGGCCAGTAGCTCCTTCGAGGCCAAGGTCGGCTATGGGCCCTTTTCGGCGAAGATCACCGGTAGCGTGGCTTACGACTCCAAGTCGTCCAGCGCCCGGGAGCAGCACTACGAGAAGAGCAACTCGGCACAGTACTCGGTGCAGGTGCATGCCGCCCAGTTGCCGATGCCGGAGGGGGTGAAGTCGATCATCGAGACCTTCACCAAGAGTATCACCCCGCTGGAAATGCCGGCCTGATGCGCGACGTCGCGAACCGGTCGGTGCAGGGGGAGCCTGGCTCCCCCTGCCCAGCCTTCCTGTCGACGGAGGGTACCATGCACTCAGCCATCAATTGTCCCAACTGCGGGACGCCGATTGACCTCGACCTGACCGGATTGGTCCAGGGACACCGTTTCACCTGCCCCGGATGCTCGGCGAGGATCGGCATTCATCACGGCAGTCAGCCGCGTGTCAGGGAGGCCGTGACGGGTATGCAGGCCCTGATGCAGGAGCGTCGCAAGGGCGCCCGCCAGGCCGACACCAGGACGCGGGTCACGACCTCGATGCGGGCCCGGAAGTAACGGAGGGGTATGATGATTTCACTCGATCAACTGGTCACTGCCGTGCATACCAGCGCCCAATCGGCGGCGACGGCCTTGGATGGCAAGAACCGCGAGCTGTTGGGGCTCTACTTCGACCGGGTCGTGGCCGAGGACGACCTGGATGCGGCCATCCAGGCCTCGCTGGCGGCGGCTGCCGGCGGTGAGCAGGTCGGTAGCGAAGAAACCCGGGAGGCGTTGCGGCAGGCGGCGACGGCACTGCAGGCTGCGGCCCAGGCGGCCCTGGGTGAGGGTGCCGCCGGGGCCTACTATCTGCCCAAGATGGTGCTGCTGCAGTACCCCACGGTGACGGCCCAGGGCCCCCGGGTACACCCCGTCTATGTTCCGCTGATCTCCCTGGCCCCGATATCGATGTCCGAGCTCGACGAGGTGCGCTTCAAGACCGCCCTGGAGGTGAGCATCGATGATGACGATAGTCTCCAGGTCGGCTTTCCCAGGCGACCGGCGGCGGAGGTCGGGGAGGCCTCGGCGGGAGAGCCGCCGCCAGGGCAGGCCATGTTGGAGGTCGTCGTCAAGGGACGCCCTCCCACGGATGGCCTGCGTTCGCTGATCGAAGGCTATGATCGGGCCCTGCGGGCCCAGATTCCCGGTTGAGCCGTGGCGGGACGAGTCGGCCTAGACGGTGCCTAGCCGGCGGAAGCGCTGAATCGCCTCGCCGGGGGCGAAGTCCTCCAGCTCGAACAGCTGGCGCACCTCGATCTCGGCCTCGCCGCCTGGGCCGCCGGGGGTGGGGTAGGATAGAGCCTCAGCCGACAGCGGAACCACGCCATGACTCACCCAGACACCGCGGACACCCCGGCCCCCTGGCGGGTGGCGGGGTATCGCATCCAGCTCGCCCGGGCGGTCGATCTGCCGCGGCTCGCCGCCGTGGAGCGCGCCGCGGCGCGGCAGTTTCCCAGCCGGCTGATCCCTCCCGCCCAGCGCGAGGGAGTGGTGCCGCTGGCGGTGCTGCGCCAGGCCCACGCCGAGGGGCGGCTCTGGGTGGCCCTGTCGCCGACGAGCCTGCCGGTGGGCTTCGCCGTGGCCGGCACCTGTGATGGCGAGGCCTTCCTGATCGAACTCGATGTGCACCCCGCCCACCAGTGCCTGGGACTGGGGCGGGCCCTGGTGGCGCGTGTGGCACGGTGGGCCCGGGACGCGGGGTATGCGGCCCTGGCCTTGACCACCTTCGCCAGCCTGCCCTGGAACGCCCCCTTCTATGCCCGGCTGGGGTTCCAGGCCCTGGCCCCCGAGGCCGGCGGCCCGGAGCTGGCGGCGCGCCTGGCCGCCGAGGCACGCCTGGGGCTGCGTGAGCGGGTGGCCATGCGGCTACCGTTGCGCTAGACGCGCCGGCTCAGCGTCCCGCCGTGGCCGGGTCGTCGGGCATGGCGGTGTCGCCTCCTGGCAGCTCCCGCTGGCTGTGCAGGAAGAACAGGTGGCGCTCGTACTGGTCGAGGATATCGGCGATCAGCTGCTCTCGAGAGTAGCCATAGACGTTATAGCCCTGGCCGCCCTCGCCGATATGCACCTGCAGCCGGTAGTAGTGGGTGCCGGCATGGCTATCGCGGATCGAGAAGGCCGGCATGGGGCTGCGGTGCGGCCAGATCTGGTAGGTGAAGTCTTGCTCGCCGCCGAGGGCCACGTTGAGGGCCAGGTGCTCCTCGTCGCCGCTGTCCTCGACGATCTCCACCGGGAAGCCCTTCTCGGTGAGCTCCTCGCGGATCGCCTCCATGGCGGGGCGGCCCACCTCGGCGAGGAAGCGGCTGGCCCGGGCGTGGTTGGGGAAGCTCAGCGCCCGGCTCAGGCGCTGGCGCCAATGGCGCTTGCCGCCCGCCTCGTCGAGCAGCCGCCCGGAGAGGTGACCGGCCATGCTGGCGCGCAGGCTGTCCTCCTTGAGGCCCTCCACCTTGAGGGCCTTGAACAGGCCCAGCATCATCAGGAAGAGCACGAAGGCGAAGGGCAGCCCCATCACCACCACGGCGCCTTGCAGGGCGCCCAGGCCCCCGGCCATCAATAGCGCCAGGGTCAGCAGGCCGATGATCGCCGCCCACAGGATGCGCATCCAGGAGGGGGCATCGTGATTGGGGTCGCTGAGTATCGAGGTGAGGTTGGAGAGCACCAGGGAGCCGGAGTCGCCGGAGGTGACGAAGAAGACGATGGCCAGCACGGTGACCACGGTGGTGGTCAGGATCACCCAGGGGAAGCTCTGCAGGAAGAGGTAGATGGCCGAGCCGGGGTTGTTCATGGCCTGCTCACCGAAGTCGGCGACGCTGGCGCTGCCCATCATCACCAGGTCGATGGCGCTGTTCCCCATGATCGACATCCACGCCATCATGAAGGTCAGCGGCAGGATCAGGGTGCCGGCGACGAACTGGCGGATGGTGCGGCCCCGGGAGATGCGCGCCAGGAAGAGCCCGACGAAGGGCCCCCAGGCGATCCACCAGGCCCAGAAGAACACCGTCCAGGCGTTGAGCCAGTCACTGGGCGGATCGAAGGCGTAGGTGTTGAAGGAGAGGGCGATGAAGTTGGAGAGGTAGTCGCCCACGTTCATGACCAGGGCATTGAGCAGGAACAGCGTCTGGCCGCTGAAGAGGATAAACAGCATCAGCAGCAGCGCCAGTAGCATATTGAATTCGGAGAGCCGACGGATGCCCTTGTCCACCCCGGTCACCGCCGAGATGGCCGAGAAGACCACGATCAGGATCGCCAGGCTGGCCTGGGTCAGGGTGCTCTCGGGAATGCCGAACATGTAGTTGAGGCCGAAGTTGAGCTGGATGATGCCGATGCCCAGGCTGGTGGCGATGCCGAAGACCGTACCCAGTACCGCGGCGATATCCACGCCATGACCGATGGGGCCACGGATGCGCTTGCCGAAGATGGGATAGAGGGCCGAGCGGATGGTCAACGGCAGGCCGTGGCGGTAGCTGAAGAAGGCCAGGGACATGCCTACCAGGGTGTAGATGCCCCAGCCGGAGAGCCCCCAGTGCAGGAAGGTGAGCTCCATGGCATGGCGGGCCGCCGCCACCGTGGCGGGATCGCCCTCCGGGGGGGCCAGGAACTGGGTCACCGGCTCGGCGATGCAGAAGAACAGCAGGTCGATGCCGATGCCGGCGGCGAACAGCATGGCCGCCCAGGTGACGATATTGAAGTCCGGCGTCGAGTGGGCCGGCCCCAGGCGCAGCTTGCCGAAGCGCGACAGGCCGATACCGATGACGAAGACCAGGTAGGCCACCACGGCGATGAAATAGAACCAGCCGAAGCTGTCCGAGATCCAGGCCAGGACGGCATAGATGACCGTATTGGCCGTGTCGGTGAAGGCCATCGCCCAGAGGGCGAAGGCCAGGATACCGATGGCCGAGCCGTAGAAAACCACCGGGTTGATACGATCCTGTCGGGGAGCGAGCGGGTCGGGGGCGCGATCGGCCATGACGAACTCCTTGTAGCACGGACGGCCCGGGTCGACCCCGGCCCTCCTGGCGAATGGGGCGCAGCGCCCGGCCGGCGGGAATCGTCGGTCGCGGCGCCTGCCATGCTATCGTCAGACTGAGCATAGACGCTCGGGGCCGATCGCGAGGCTGGCCGGCGGGTCAGTCGGGGACCAGCAGGCGGGCGCCACAGCCTTCGTCGCCTAACTCGTCCTCCGGGTTGCGCAGCGGGCATTCCGCCAGCGACAGGCAGCCGCAGCCGATGCAATGGTCGAGCTGGTCGCGCAACTGGACGAGGCAGCGAATGCGCTCGTCCAGGTTCTCTCGCCAGCTCGCCGAGAGGCGCTGCCAGTCCGCGGCGCTGGGCGCCCGGTGCTCGGGGAGGGTAGCGAAGGCCTCGCGGATCTCGGCCAGGCTGATGCCGGTACGCTGGGCCACCTTGATGATCGCCAGGCGGCGCAGCACCTCGCGACCGAAGCGGCGCTGGTTGCCGGCGTTGCGGCGGCTGGCGATCAGCCCCTTGGCCTCGTAGAAATGGATGGCGGAGACCGCCAGGCCGCTGCGCCGGGCGACCTCGCCGACGCCGAGTTCCCGATGGAGAGTCGTCATGAGTGCCTCCTTGACCTCAAGATAGCTTGAGGTTTTACCCTGCCAAGCGGATGCCGGGCAAGCCGTGTCCGGGCCCATTCTCGTGATTGGACGCCTGCCATGTTTGGTTACTTCGAAAGACTGGTGAACCCCTACCCCACGGAAGCGGCGGGCACCCCGCCCCGGGGGCTGTTCGCCTTTATCCTGCACTTCTCGCGACCGGTACTGCCGCTGCTGATCGCCATGTCACTGCTGACCGGCCTGGTCTCCGCCGCCGAGGTGCTCTTCTTCGGCTACATGGGCGAGCTGGTGGACTGGCTGGCCGCGGCCGAGCGGGAGGGCTTCTTCGCCGAGTATGGCTGGCGCCTGGCCGGCATGGCGGCCTTGGTGGTGATCGGCCTGCCGCTGCTGGCCCTGCTGCAATCGCTGGTCACCCACCAGAGCATCTTCGGCAACTACCCGATGATCGGTCGCTGGCTGGCCCATCGTCATATGCTTGGCCAGAGCCTGGCCTTCTATCAGGACGAGTTCGCCGGGCGGGTCTCCCAGAAGGTGATGCAGACGGCCCTGGCGATCCGCGAGACGGTGATGAAGCTGATGGACCTGATGGTCTATGTGCTCGTCTATTTCACCGGCGCCATGCTGCTGATGGGGCGCGCCGAACCCTGGCTGATGCTGCCGCTGGTGCTGTGGCTGGTGGGTTACATCGCCATCATGTGGATCTTCGTGCCGCGCCTGCGGGCGGTCTCCATGGCCCAGGCCGACGCCCGGGCGGTGATGACCGGACGCATCGTCGACAGCTACAGCAATATCCAGACCATCAAGCTGTTCGCCGACACCCGCCGCGAGCAGGCCTATGCCCGCGACGCCATGGAGGGCTTCATGGCCACCGTCTATCGGCAGATGCGCCTGGCCACCGGCCTCACCGTGAGCCTGACCCTGCTCAACTCCCTGCTGTTGGCCGGGGTGGCGGCCATGGCCATCGGCGCCTGGTACCTGGAGGCGGTGTCGCTGGGCATCATCGCCGTGGCCATCGCCCTGGTGATGCGTATCCGCTTCATGTCCAACTGGATCCTCTGGGAGGTGGCCGGGCTGTTCGAGAACATCGGCACGGTGCAGGACGGCATCAACACCATCGCCCGGGAGCCGGCGGTGCGGGATGCCGCCGATGCCAAGCCGCTGGCGGTGCCGCGGGGCGAGATCCGCTTCGAGACGCTGCGCTTCGGCTATGCGCGTCCCGATGGCGAGGGCCGACGGGTCTTCGATGGCCTCGACCTGACCATCGCCCCCGGCGAGAAGGTGGGGCTGATCGGTCGCTCCGGGGCCGGCAAGTCGACCCTGGCCAACCTGCTGCTGCGCTTCTATGACCTGGAGGGGGGGCGCATCCTGATCGATGGCCAGGACATCGCCGGGGTGACCCAGGAGTCGCTGCGCCGGCGGATCGGTATGGTCACCCAGGACACCTCGCTGCTGCACCGCTCGGTACGCGACAACATCCGCTACGGCAGTCCCGAGGCCAGCGAGGCGGCGATCGAGGAAGCGGTGCGCCGGGCCCATGCCGATGCCTTTATCGATGACCTGGTGGATCTCCAGGGGCGCCGCGGCCTGGACGCCCACGTCGGCGAGCGCGGCGTCAAGCTCTCCGGCGGCCAGCGCCAGCGCATCGCCATCGCCCGGGTGCTGCTCAAGAACGCGCCCATCCTGGTGCTGGACGAGGCCACCTCGGCGCTGGACTCCGAGGTGGAGGCGGCGATCCAGGAGCAGCTCTACACCCTGATGGAGGGCAAGACGGTGATCGCCATCGCTCACCGCCTCTCCACCATCGCCATGCTCGACCGGCTGGTGGTGATCGACGAGGGGCGCATCGTCGAGACCGGCACTCACCAGGAGCTGCTGGCCCGGGACGGCCTCTACGCCGCCCTGTGGCGGCGCCAGTCCGGCGGCTTTATCGGCGTGGATCTCGATGGCGAGGCCGAGGCGGTGCTGACCGACTAGTCGGCTGCCGGGTCGGGCGCGGCCGGGCGCGCCGTCAGGGCCGACAGCGAGAGGCGCTGCCGGCCTCGGGCATCGAAGTTGTCCGGCGCCAGCCAGCGCTCGAGGATCGCCTCCAGGGCCGGCCATTCGCCGTCGAGAATCGAGAACCAGGCGGTATCGCGATTGCGCCCGGCCACCACCCGGTGCTGGCGGAAGATCCCCTCGAAGCGAAAGCCCAGGCGGGTGGCGGCCCGCCGCGACGACGCATTGAGCGCATCGCACTTCCATTCGTAGCGGCGGTAGCCGAGGGCGAAGGCGTGACCCATCATCAGGGCCATGGCCTCGGTGGCGGCCGGGGTACGCTTGAGGCGCGGCGAGAAGTGCAGGTGCCCCACCTCGAGGCTGCCGTGCTCGGGCACGCTATTCAGGTAGGCGGCCAGGCCCAGGGCCTGGCCGCTGCCGGCCTCGACGATGGCATAAAAGCGTGGGTCGCGGCTGGCGGCTCGGGCGGCCAGCCAGGCATCGAAGTCGGCCCGGTCGGCATAGGGGCGGCCGCCCAGGTAGGCCCAGCGCGCCCCGGGGGCCTCATGGGGCTTCTCCCCCGTGGCTTCCAGGGCATCGAACAGGCTATCGCCGTGGCGCCCGCTCTCCAGCGGTTCGACGCGTACCCGGCTCCCCTCCAGGGGCGCATCCGGCAGCGGGGCGGCCCCCGCCCAGCCCGGCACGGGGGCACCGATGGGCTGGCCGAAGGGCGTCAGGCCACCTGGCGAGACATTCCCGCGATCACTGCCCATCGTCGCCCTCCCGCCCGAAGGCCTCCTCGAGATAGCGCTTGCGGTAGTCCTGGGTATAGTCCCCCAACTGGCGAGCCAGGGGATCGGCGCTGTCACCGAGTCCGGCCAGGACGCCGGCCTGATCCTCCGGCGAGCGGTTCAGCCCCAGCTTGGCCTTGCCCTGGAGATCGTCCAGGCGGATCCGGAAGCCGACGGTGCCCCGGAGCAGCCGCTGGCGATAGGCGTCGTCGAGGATCGCCGCGTCGTCGAGCAGGTCGGGCTCGTACTTGGCCAGCAGGGTGTCGAAGGCCGCCTGGGTGGCGTCGTCGCCGAGTATCTCGACGAGGCCGCCGGCATGCACGGCGGCATAGTTCCAGGTCGGCACCGCCGGTCGGGCGGTGTACCAGCGGGGCGAGACATAGGCGTGGGGGCCCTGGAAGATGGCCAGCACCCGCTGCCCCTCCAACGCCTGCCAGTGGGGGTTGGCACGGGCGAAGTGACCATAGAGGCTGCCCAGCTCGCCTTCGCCGCGCTCCAGCACCAGGGGCAGGTGACTGGCCCGCAGGCGCTCGTCCAGCAGCACGGCGAAGCCATGGGCATCGATCAGCGCCTGGGCTTCGTCCAGGGGCATTCGAGTATCACGGGGACGGTACATGGGGGTTTTCTCCGTCGAGGCGCAGGGCATAGTGGTGGAAGGCCCGGTCGCGTTGCCAGCCGAGGGCGTCGTAGAGCGCCTGGGCGGCGTGGTTATCGGTCTGGGTGGCCAGGGTCAGCTGGTGGACGCCATGGGCGAGGGCCAGATCGCGGGCGGCCCGCAGCAGGGCGCGACCGATGCCCTGTCGGCGGGCCTGAGGGGCCACGAAGAGGTCGTTGAGCCGCCAGAGCGGGGCCAGGCGCACCGTGCTGAACAGCGGATACAGTTGCACGAAACCCTGTGGCACGCCCTCGTCATCGCAGGACACCAGCAGGTGGGCATCGCCCAGCCCCAGGCGCTTGGCGACGAAGCGGCGGGCGGCGTCCGGATCGCTGGGCTGGCCGTAGAAGACCCGATAGGCATCGAGCAGGGCGCCGAGGGCCGCGACATCGGCGAGCCGGGCAGAACGGATGATCATGGGGAGCTCCTTTTCATGGGGAGTGACACCACTCGAGTCTGGCGACATAGTGGTTCCCCAGTAAGAGCCAGTTATCAGGAGAATCATGGAACCACTTGCCGGTCGATCCGCCGACTGGGTCGGCGAGGCCCTGGGCCTCGAGCTGACCCGGCCCTCTCTCCAGCCCCAGCCGCTGAACCGCCGCCTCTACCAGGCGCTGCGGGGCTGGGTTCAGTCGGGGCGCCTGGCCAGCGGCAGTCGGTTGCCGTCGTCGCGGCGCCTGGCCCGTGACCTGGGGGTGGGGCGCAACACCCTGCTGGAGGCCATCGAGCAGCTGGTCGCCGAGGGCTTCCTCGAGACTCGCCCCGGCGCCGGCACCTTCGTCGCCGACCTGCCGTTCGGCACTGGCGAGGCACCATTCGAGCCATCCGGAACGCCCCCGGTCGAGGCGCCGGAGGCGGCGTTGTCGCGGCGTGGCGAGCGGGTGCTGAGCTTCTGTGGCCCGTCGGAGGCGTCGCATGGCGCCTTCACCCCGGGGGTGCCGGCCCTCGATCGCTTTCCCCGCGAGCTCTGGCAGCGGCTGCTCAAGCACCACCAGCGGGATGCCCCCGAGGCGTGGCTGGCTTACCGCACCCAGGGTGGGGTGCCGGCGCTGCGCGAGGCACTGTGCGACTACCTGCGGCTGTCGCGCTCGGTGCGCTGTCGCCCGGAGCAGGTGCTGGTGGTGCAGGGGGCCCAGCAGGGCTTCGAGCTGATCGCGCGGATGCTGAGCGACCCGGGCGATACCGTCTGGCTGGAGGAGCCGGGCTATGGCGGGGCCCAGGCCTGCTTCGCCGCCGCCGGCCTGGCGTCGGTACCGGTGCCGGTGGATGGCGAGGGGCTGGACCTCGCGCGAGTGCCGCCCGGGCAGGCCGCGCCCCGGCTGATCTATGTGACGCCCTCTCACCAGTACCCCAGCGGCGTGACCATGAGCCTGCCCCGACGCCTGGCGCTGCTCGAGGCGGCCGAGGCCCACGGCGCCTGGATCGTCGAGGACGACTACGACAGCGAGTTCCGCTATGGCCAGCGCCCCATCGCCGCCCTCCAGGGCCTCACCGAGGCGGCCCGGGTGATCTATGTCGGCACCCTCAGCAAGGTGCTCTACCCGGGGCTGCGGCTCGGTTACCTGGTGCTCCCCGAGGCGCTGGTGGCGCCCTTCCGGCGCGCCAATGCCCGCCTGCATCGGGAGGGGCAGTACGCGGTGCAGGCGGCGCTGGCCGAGTTCATTACCGCGGGGCACTTCTCGCGGCATGTGCGGCGCATGCGTGACTGCTACCGGGCGCGCCAGGCGCTGTTGCGCCGGGCCCTGGCGCCGGCGGTGGCCCGGGGCCTCGTCCTGTCGGAGGGGCAAGCCGGCATGCACCTGGTGGCCTGGCTCGACGACCGGGACATCGAACGAGCGCTGGTGGTCCGGGCGACCGAGCAGGGCATCAGCCTGTCGCCGCTATCGGGCTATTACCTGCGCCAGCCGGGCCGTCCGGGGCTGGTGCTGGGCTATGCCGGGGCCCGCGATGAGGAGATCGTCCGGGCCGGGGAGTGGCTGGCGCGGGAATGGCTGGCGCGGGTCGAGGAGGGGGCGGCGATGGCCGCCGATCGATAGCGCCACTCCCTTGGGTGGGGCCGGCTCAGGTTCGCGCCAGCACCGCCTGCACGAACTCGCCCTTGGCCCGGGTATAGGCCTCCCGGTCGTCGGGGTGGCGGGCGGCCAGCTCGGCCTTGAGCAGGGCGTAGCGCTCGGCCAGGGCCGGGTCGCCGCGCAGGGCGTCGCGGAAGGCCAGGCGCTCCCGCCACAGGCGCCCGTCGTGAACCACCAGATGCAGGTGGTGGGTGCGTCGCCCCGCGGCATGGCGCATCAGCCAGCGGCGGTCGGTGAGGGCGGCGTTGAACTCGGCAGAGGTGACGTAGCCGGCCGCGAGCAGCGGCGCCATCAGCGCATCGGCCACCGCCAGGGACTCGACCCCGGCCATGACGTCGATGATCGGCTTGGCCGGCAGGCCCGGCACCGCGGTGCTGCCGATATGCTCCACCCCGCATAGGGCGTCGGCAAACTGGTCTAGCAGGCGCCTTCGCTCGGTGGCGAAGCGGCTCGGCCAGGCCGGGTCGTAGGGTTCCAGCATCACCCGCTCGTGGATGGCCCGCTCGAGGGACTCGGCTTCGGTCATCGGGACTCCTTGGGTGAGGGAGCGTCCGGCGCTCATGTCGGGTCATCTCCTGTCGGACGGTTCGGGGGGCGCAGGTAGGCGAGCCAGTAGACACCGGCGACCAGCAGGGTGCCGCCGACGACATTGCCGGCGCTGACCACCGCCAGGTTGTGCAGGGCGGCGCCAAGCGTCGGGCCTTCCGGCCCACCCAGGGCGAGGCCCAGTGGCAGGAAGAACCAGTTGGCGATCGAATGCTCGAAGCCAAGCGTGACGAAGGCGCTGATCGGCAGGACGATGGCCAGGATTCGGTCGGTGACGCTGTGCCCTCCCATGGCCAGCCAGATCGCCAGGCAGACCAAGACGTTGCACAGGATGCCCCGAGCGAAGGCCTCGAGCGGTGCGAGCTCGGCCTTGGCCTGGGCGATCCGTAGCGCCGTGATGCCCACGCTGCCATCCCCCAGGTTGCCGACATTGGCCAGCATGACCAGCAGGACCGTGCCGAGGCAGCCGATGATGTTGCCAAGGTAGACCAGCCCCCAGTTGCGTAGCACTTCGCGGGTGGTGACCAGGCGACTCGCCCAGGCCATGGCCAGGAGGTTGTTGCCGGTGAACAGCTCGGCGCCGCCGACCACCACCAGGATCAGGCCCAGGCAGAACCCCAGGCCACCGAGCAGTCGGGTCACGCCGAAGCCGAGACTCGAGTCGGTGATGATAACGGTGAACAGCAGGGCCCCCAGGGAAATGAAGGCGCCGGCGAGGATGGCCAGTACCAGCAGGGTCGGGCCATCGGCCCGAGCCTTGGCCACTCCCATGTTCGCCACGCGTTGTGCGATCTGTTGCGGCTGATAGGCGTCACCGAACAGGGAGCCTGGGTCCCGGACTGGCGTTGAGGGTCGCGGTTTCGTCACCATTCCTCGAGCTCCCAGGCCGGGTTCCAGGCCACTTCCCAGAGGTGGCCGTCGGGGTCCTGGAAGTAGCCGGCATAGCCGCCCCAGAAGGTCTCGTGGGCGACCTTGGCGATCGTGGCGCCGGCACGTTCCGCCTGGGCCATCACCGCATCGACCTCCTCCCGGGAGGCGACGTTATGGGCGAGGCTGAACTCGGTGGCGCTCGGCGGCCCCACCGACAGGTTGGCGTCATTGGCGAGGCAGCGCCGCGGCCAGAGGCCCAACTTCAGCCCGCCCTGCAATTCGAAGAAGGCCACGGCGCCGTCCCCCTCCTCGAACTCCTCGCCGACGATGCCGGGCGTCGCCAGCCCGAGGCCATCGCGATAGAAGTGCAACGCCCGCTCCAGGTCGTCGACGCCCAAGGTGATCAGGGTGAGATGCGGTTGCATGGGTAGCTACCCCCCGTTCGTGGCAACTCATGACCGGGGAAATCCGGCCAGGGTGCCGTTCAGGGTAGACCAGGTCGACCTGTCCGGGAGACTCGCTCACGTCTCGTACTCGTCGTGACGGCGGTTCCAGACGTAGGGCGGCGTCTGGGGCCAGCCCTCCGGGGAGTCCTCCCAGCTCTCCTGGCGGCCGTAGGGCGTCAGGTCCAGGTAGCTCCACAGGCTGCCCAGGTACTCGACGCCGCGCTTGCCGGTGAAATAGCTGCGAAAGACCCGCTGGCCGTCGCGCAGGAAGACGCTGACCCCGTGGCGCTCGCCGCGATCGGTGTCCGGGGCGCAGCACTCCTCGCTGGTCACGCCCATATCGACGTTGAAGTCGCTGCCCAGGGAGGAGACCCAGGGCGGGTGCTGCCATCCCATGCGGGCCCGGTAGCGCTCGAGCTTCTCCAGGGGCGCCCGGGAGACCAGTACCAGGCTGGTGTCCCGGGCGTGCAGGTGGGCGGGGTGGGTCATGGCATCCACCACCCAGGAGCAGCCATCGCAGCCCGCCTCCCAGTCGGGGCCGAACATGAAGTGGTAGACGATCAGCTGACGGCGTCCTTCGAAGAGGTCGAGCAGGGTCAGGGAGCCATCGGGGCCCTCGAAGACGTAGTCGCCGCGTACCTCGACCATCGGCAGGCGACGGCGGGCGGCATTGAGCCGATCGCGCTCCCGGGTATGGGCCTTCTCCTTGGCGATCTGGGCGTCGAGGGCGATTTGCCACTCCGCCATGGAGACGCTGGGGGGCAGGGGGGAAGTCATGGGGTCTCCTCCTCATGGGCCAGGTTGAGCTGCCAGGAGACGCCGAAACGGTCGTTGAGCCAGGCGAAGCGGGCGCCGAAGCCGTAGTCGTCGGGGGGCATCAGCGTCTCGCCGCCCTCGGCGAGGGCGGCGTGGAGCCGCTCGAACTCCGCCGGGCTCTCGCACTCGACGCATAGCGAGAGCGAGGGCGTAAAGGTGAAGGCGTGGGCCACCGGGCTATCGATGCACTGGTAGCGGCGCCCGGCCAGGGTGAATTCGGCGTATCGGACGCTGCCCTCCGCCCCGGCCTCGCCGGGGCCGTAGCGCTCCAGGCGAGTGATCTCGGCATCCTCGAAGAGCGCCACATAGCAGCGCATGGCCGCCTCGGCGTCGCCCTCGAACATCAGGTGCGGGGTGATGTGATGGGCCATGGGGCCTCCCAGGCCGGTGTATGGGGTTCTCTTCTAGGTAGACGCTGGATGAGCGTTTGTCGACCGCACGTCGTGAGTCGCGGCCCGGCCGCCCCGCTGGAACAGCAGGCTGCCGGCGATCACCAGCAGGGCGGCCAGGCCCAGGTTGGGGGGCGGGGCCTCGCCGAGTGCCAGCACCGCGATCAGGGTGCCCACTACCGCCGCCACCGCACCGATCTGGCTCAGGTAGACGGGGCCGGCGAGCTTCTGGAGCACGAAATAGAAGAGGTAGAGCACCGTGAAGACCGTGATCTCCACCGCCAGCAGCCGCAGCACGGCCTCGCGGCTGAACAGCTCTGGCAGCTGGCCGGGCTCGAGGGCCAGCGACAGGGGCAGCAGGGTGACGGCGCCGCCGAGCAGCATCAGCGCCGCCAGGAAGAGCGGCGAGCCGCCCTCGGGCCAGCGCAGGGTGCGGTAGATATTGCCGAGGGCGATCACCAGTGGCATGGCCATCACCAGCAGGGCCCAGCCCGGGGCGGCCTGCATTCCACCGAACTTGGCGGCGGCCAGCACCAGGCCGCCGCCGAGCCCCAGGATCACTCCCGTGAGGCGCAGCGGCCGCAGGCGCTCGAGCTTCAGGCCGACGGCCAGCACCCAGGTGATCAGGATCGGGAAGGCGAAGCTCAGCGAGATAAAGCCCGCGCCCACATGGCGGATGGCCACGAAGGCCAAGGCATTGGGCAGGGCCAGCAGGGCGCCGGCCACCAGGGCATACTCCAGGGTGCGGCGGTTGAAGGCCAGGGGCCGCTGGCGTAGCGCGGCGAGGCCCATCAGCACCAGGCCGGCGCCGGCCATGGCGACCATCAGGAAGCTGACCCGCGGGGCGCCGGCATCGTCGGCCAGCTTGGCGACCGTCAGCGACAGGGCGAGGAAGCTGCCCACCAGCAGCAGGCAGCCGAGCGCCCGGAGGCCGGGGCGGGGGGATCCCTTGCGCGGGGCGGTAACCTTGGTCATCATTCGGCTCCTATAGCTCATGATAAAGTATCTCGATATCGAGTGACTTTGTTAAAAGTATCTTAGTGTAGAGATTAATAGTTGGCAATGGTGGCGAGGCCGATCGATGAACCGAGTGAAACAGGCGGTGAGCCAGTGGCAGCGGGAGCTGCCCGAGCTGGACCTCTTGCCCATGGAGGTGGTGGGCTATCTGAAGACCAGCCAGTTGATCACCCAGGGGCGGCTGAACGCCTTCTTCAAGGCGCATGACCTGCAGGCGGGGGAGTTCGATGTGCTGGCCTCGCTGCGCCGCGCCGGGGCTCCCTATGCGCTGACGCCCACCCAGCTGTTCGAGGCGCTGATGATCTCCTCGGGGGGCATGACCAATCGCCTGGACCGCCTGGAGCGGGCGGGCTGGATTCGGCGCTCGCCCAACCCCGAGGACCGGCGCGGCGTACT
Source organism: Halomonas sp. 328 (assembly GCF_015645095.1). GTDB lineage: Bacteria > Pseudomonadota > Gammaproteobacteria > Pseudomonadales > Halomonadaceae > Bisbaumannia. Next base: position 104,071 of record NZ_JADOTW010000006.1, on the reverse strand, counting down.
GGTCTCGCTGACGGAGGAGGGGCTCGCGCTGATGAATCGGCTGATTCCCCGGCATGTGGAGAACGAGGCGCATCTGCTCGCTGCCCTGAGCCGCGAGGAGCAGGAGACCCTGAGCCGGTTGCTCGGCAAGCTGCTCGACGGCCTGGAAGCGGAGTAACCGGGTCGGGGATTCCCCCACCGACGCAAGGAGAGCGTGATGGAGATAGCACAGACACCGCGGCTACGGCTGCGCGAGCTCGATAACGGCGATGTACCGGCCCTGGCGGCGATCCTCGCCGACCCCGAGGTGATGCGCTATTCGCTGGGGGGCGTCCATGACGAGGCGCAGACGCGGCGTTTTATCGCCTGGTGCCGGGCCTCCTATGCCGAGCACGGCCTGGGCCCCTGGGCGCTGGTCGACAAGGCCAGCGGGGAACTGGCGGGCTTCTGTGGCCTGAGCCATGACACCATCGATGGCCGTCGGGAGGTGCAGCTCGGCTACCGCCTGGCGACCCGTTTCTGGGGGCACGGCCTGGCCACGGAGGCGGCGCGGCAGGCGGTGGCGCTGGGTTTTACCGCGCATCGACTGGCCTCGTTGGTGGCCATTGTCGAGCCGGCGCACGGGGCCTCGCGGCGGGTCGTCGAGAAGGCCGGTTTCCGGGACTGCGTAGCGACCTCTTTTCATGATCGAGAAGTACGGCTCTATCGTCTGACGGCGGCGGCCTGGTGCGGGACGGCAAGCCCCTCGGGGGCAGGAGGCAGGCGCATGACGATTCGCGGCTATCGTCCCGAGGACGAGGCGGCGGTGATCCGCCTCTGGGAAGCCTGTGGCCTGATCCGGCCCTGGAACGATCCGCGCCGGGATATCGCTCGCAAGCTGGCGGAACAGCCGGAACTGTTCCTGGTGGGCGAGTGCGATGGGGCGGTGATGGCCAGCGTCATGGCGGGCTACGACGGCCACCGGGGCTGGGTCTACTACCTGGCGGTGGCGCCCGAACATCGTGGTGCCGGCCATGGCCGGCGGCTGATGGCGGAGGTCGAGGCCCGCCTGGCGGCGCGGGGCTGCGCCAAGCTGAACCTCCAGGTGCGTGCCGGCAACGCCGAGGTATTGGCCTTCTACCGGGCCCTGGGCTATGTCCAGGACGAGGTGGTCAGCCTGGGGCGGCGCCTGATCCCGGATCGGGAGTGAGCCGTCCCATGCCCAGCTCGCGAGTGCATGGCTAGGAATGGTTTGTCGTCGCTTTGGCCCGGATCAGCTCGCGTACCCAGGGCCAGGCCTGCGGGTACTCGTTTCCATCGAGCACGAATTCCTGACCGCGGGCCGCCGCCTTCAGCTCGACATGGTCGGCGTGTTTTCGCCAGCGCTGTCGGTTGGCGTGGTAGCTCAGCGGCGTGCGGTTGCCTTGCGGATAGCACCAGGCGGGCAGTCGCCATTGGGATACCTTGTCCGCCTCCGGGGCGCTCAACTGCCGCTCCGGTGCGAAGCGCGGAAAGATCCCGGCGCCGGGGAGCTCTGCGTCGAGCCCTGGTAGGGCGAGGCGCTGGCGGGCCAGGTAGAGCACATTGTTGGGCTCGCCTTGCCGCTGGAAGTGGGGGTGATAATGGGCCCAGGCGTACTCCGGAGAGCGTGCTTCGTCGACCGGCAGGATCGAGTCGACCTGCAACCAGCCCCAGATGATATGGCGGGGGCGGGCGTCGGGTGCCCAGCGCCAGGTGCCGGCATGGCGCTCGACGCGCCTGAAGAGCCCGAAGAACAGGAACAGATCCCCCGGCCCGACGCCCTGGTTGCGCAGATGACCCTGGGCCGGGCCGGCCTGCCCGAAGATCGGTCGCCAGCCCGGGCGGCGGGGCAGCATTTTGTCGATCAGGTCGGGATCGAGATGGGCGCCATCGTCTTGAGTGATTTTGCCCCGGGTGAGGGGCGCGACCAGGTCGACGAGGGAGCCCCCGTCATAGGCGATATCCCGGTAGCGAATGCGCGACCGGCCATCCGGAATGGGCAGGGCGAGCAGCCGGCCATCGGGGAAGAGGGGATTGGGCACGCCCCCGGCGGAGGAGTCGAAGCCCTTGCGGCTGAGGATCAGCTTCATGCCATTCTCTCCGGTGATAAGGGACAGCGAGTCGCTAGATGGGAGGCGTCCCGAGTGACACCGAAGCACTCCTTATGGCGCGAATATCCTCGAGATCCACCGGCCTGGAGAGCGCGGACTTGTAGCGAATCAAGTCTTCATCGAGCATCAGGGGAAGCTCCATCCCCAGCAGCCTGACCGTCCGATAGCGAGAGAAATCGATCTCGAGCGCGACCCACTCCTGCCGGTGAGTATCGAAGATGCGTGGGTCATGGGCACTGCCGACCTCGATCTTGATTCCCGAATGCTTGAACTGAACGTAGGTCAGATCCCAGCCCGCTTCCCGATAATGCCTGGCCGGCTTGGAGATGAATGCCTGACCGGCCTCGACCACGGCATCGAAGTGTTCTCCCGGTACGAAAAGGTCGATATCGTTCAGGGCGCGAGTGGCACCATACCCCCTCGCCGCGAGTCCCCCACAGACCAGAAAGGGGATCTGCCTTTTCTTCAATAGGCTGACGATCCATTGAGTCGCTTCTCGGTGCACCTGCTCTCCTCTCGCGCATGATGCACGCACGGAATGGCCCGTGTCGTGATGCCAGTGTCGATCACTCAATATGTCACCACCGACGATTACGTCGCAAGGAGACATCGGCGGTGGCTATGGGGTCGATAGGGGAGTTCCTTCTTTACCTGAAGTTGGCTTGAGCTATTAGCCTGCGCTGCAAGGTTGCCCTCGGAGGGCATCACGCACACCGCGGCCAGGGGCCGCTCGGCCAAGGAGTCCAGCCCATGAACGTCACCCTATCCTCGCATCCCCCCCATGAGTCGACTTCCTGGGAAGCGTCGCCTCTCGATCTCGCGGCCTATCTGGCACGCATCGACTACCAAGGGCCACTGACGCCCAGCCTGGAGACGCTGCGCGCCCTGCAGCGGGCGCATCTCGCGGCGGTGCCCTTCGAGAACCTGGAGATCGTCACCGGTGGCGAGATCCGGCTCGACATCGACAGCCTGCAGGACAAGCTGGTGCGGCGCCGGCGTGGCGGCTACTGCCACGAGCAGAACACCCTGTTCGCCACGGTACTGGATCGGCTCGGCTTCCGGGTCGAGGGGCGCAGCGCGTGGATGCTGATGGGCGATGACGAGCGCAAGATGACCGCCGTCGGCCATACCATGCTGGTGGTGAGCCTGGCGGGACGCGACTGGCTGGTCGATGTCGGGGTCGGCAATGTCGGGCCGCGCGAGCCGGTGCCGCTGGCGGCGGGTAGCGAGGTGCGCCATGGCCCCTGGCAGTACCGGATGGAGCGCTCGCCGCTGGGGCTCTGGCTGCTGCGCTACAAGCGCCACGATGGTTGGTTCAACCTCTACCAGTTCAGTGACGAGCCCTATTACCGGGTCGATTACGCGGATCACAACTATCATGTCTCCCATCATCCGGCCTCGCCCTTCGTTCGGCGTATCGTGGCCCAGTACAACGGGCCGGAGGAGCGCCTGGCGCTCACCGACCTGGAACTGAAGACCTTCCGCCCCGGCGAGGCGCCGGAAGTGCGTCGGATCGAGGCCGCCGAACTGCCCGGCGTGCTGCGCGAGCGCTTCGGGCTGGTGTTGGCACCGGAGCAGGAGGTCGTCCTGCGTCGGCGCGCCGAGTCGCTCGCCGGGACCTCGTCGGAAGGCGAGCAACTCGGTACCTGAGAGGCGATCAGTCGGGCCGGTAGCTGCCGACCTCGGCCGCGAAGCCGATCGCTAGGCGGTTCCAGGCGTTGATGGCGCAGATCGCCAGTGTCAGGTCGACCAGCGCCGCCTCCGAGAAGTGGGTGCGGGTGGCGTCGAACAGGGCATCGTCGATACCGCGTCCGGCGATCAGGGTATGGGCCTCGGCCCAGGTCAGGGCGGCGCGTTCCCGGGGCGTGAAGAAGGGCGTCTCGCGCCAGGCGCTTAGGGCATAGAGGCGCTGTTCGCTTTCGCCGGCGCGTCGGGCATCCTGGGTGTGCCTGTCGATGCAGTAGGCGCAGCCGTTGATCTGGGAGACGCGGGTCTTGACCAGCTCCAGCAGGCCGCCGCCGAGCTCGTCGCGGCGCCGGGCCGCCCGGGCGAGATGGGTCTCGATAGCGATCAGGGGCTGGAGGGCGTCCGGGTTGGCGGCGAAGTAGTCCATTCTCATGATGAGGCTCCGGTAATGAGTGACAGGCCTTACCCTAGCCCGCCGCCGGTGGGCGATATTGTAGTTTTGCGACGCCCGGCCACCGGGCTGACGCTGCATCAGGTCAGGCCGCGGGGGCCCTTGCGGGTGGTCGTGCAGAGCTTCTGGTGGGCGAGGGGCGAGGCCGCCGGGCGAGGGGAGCCCCTGGAGCTGCTGCATCCCGACGGTGGCCTGGGGATGGTCTTCGACTTCGCTACGCCGCCGCGGCGGGAGGCTCGGCACGGGGCTGGCCCGGCCTGGGTCGACGGCCCCTCGCTGCGTACCGCCGGGCTTGCGGTCACCGCCGACCTGGCCCTGCTGGGTGTGCGTTTCCTGCCGGGCCGGGGGGCTGCCCTGCTGGGCGAAGCGCCGGAGCGCCTGGCCGAGGCCGGGCTGCTTCCGGCGGCAGCGCTGCGGCGGCGTGCCCTGGCCACCCTGCATGAACGCTTGCGAGAGATCGATGACGGCATGGCCCGGGTTGCCCTGCTGGAGCGCGAGCTGCTCGGCTGGCTGCGACAGAGCGAGGCGCCATCGCCGTTACTGGGCGCGGCGCTCGAGTGGCAGCGACGGCGCCGGGGACAGGGGAGTGTCGCCGAGCTGGCGGAGGCGCTGTCGGTGAGCCAGCGTCAGTTGCAACGGCAGTTCCGGCGTCACCTGGGGCTGTCGCCCAAGCAGTATGCCCGGACGCTGCGTGTCGCCCACGGGCGAGAGTTGATCAAGCGGACGGCGGGGCCCGGGGCGCTCGCCGAGGTGGCCTATGACGCGGGCTATTTCGATCAGGCACATTTCGTCCACGACTTCACGGCGGTGACCGGCCTCACGCCGGGCGAATATCGCCGCCATGTACGGTGGCGCGAAGACGAGCGGGGCCCTGTGGCTCCGCTCCCTCGTGTTCTGTTATCCCATCAGCCATAGGTTGGCCGTTGCGGCCAGCCCGGTGGCGAGTCCTCGAAGTCCTCCTGACGCCCGTAGGGCGTGGTATCGAGCAGCGCATAGGCATCGGTGAGGCGCTCGCAGCCGCGGGCGTAGGCGGAGTAGGTATGGAAGATCGCTTCGCCGAGGCGGAAGAAGACGCTCAGGCCGTGGCACTCGCCGCTCTGGAAATGGGGCTCGTCGCCGCGTGCCTCGAGCTCGGCCTGGCGGCGGTAGTTGTACTCGGGCGGGGCGATCGCGGCGTCCAGGGTGACATGGAAGTCGTAGTTGAAGTCGCTGCCATGGGACGAGACCCAGGGCCAGTGCCAGCCGCGTTCGGCCCGGTAGGCCTGGAGCCTGGCCAGCGGCGCCCGGGAGACCAGCACGAAGCGGGTATCGCGCTCGCCGAGCAGGGAGAGATCGCCCAGCGCATCGACGAAGCCGGTGCAGCCCGGACAGCCCCGCTCCCAGGCCGGATCGAACATGAAGTGGTAGACGATCAGTTGGCGCCGCCCGTCGAAGAGATCGAGCAGGCTCGTCTCGCCGTCCGGCCCCTCGAAGGCGTAGGCCTTGTCGAGCCTGACCATCGGCAGCCGGCGGCGCTCGGCATTCACCCCGTCGTACTGACGGGTCAGGGCCTTCTCGTGTTCGAGCAGCGCCAGGCGCTCGGCGAGCCACGCCTCGCGCTCGACGATGGGGGGATGGGGCACGTCGTTCATGATGGTGGCGCCTCCTTCTCGCAGTTGATCATCCAGGCCACGCCGAAGCGGTCGACCAGCATGCCGAAGCGCCTGGCCCAGAAGGTCTCCTCCAGGGGCATCTGGACCGTGCCGTCGTCGGCCAGGGCCGCGAAGAGCCGCTCGGCCTCCTCGGGGGTGTCGACGCCGAGGGTCAGGGAGATCCCCTTGATGCCCTCGTAGGGGGCGGGGCAGTCGGGCATGGTGTCGGAGCCCATCAGCACCTGGCCGTCCACCACCAGGCGGGCGTGCATGATCTTGTCGTGGGCCGTGGCGGGCATCGCCATCTCCGCCGGGGCCTCGCCGTAGGTGTGCATGGCGACGATCTCTCCGCCGAGGCAGCGCTGGTAGCACTCGAAGGCGGCGCGGCAGTCGCCGTCGAAGGTCAGATAGGCATTGAGCAACATGAGAGGGCCCTCTTCATGGTGATAGTGAAGGTGATTGGGATGGGGACAGGGAGGAGTCGAACGGGGCCGGGGAGTTTCGACAGCCTAGTTCCTGTGCAGCGTGAGCGCGATCCGTGACAGGCCCCGGGGGAGGAGCCCGGGGCCTGTCACTCCGCCCTGGCCAGGCGTTGCAGGCGGGCCGCCTGGCGACTCAGCTCGTCGCGCAGGGCGGTGGGCTCGACGACCCGGAAGTCGAAGGGCAGGCGGATCAACTGGCGGGCGAACCAGGCCAGGCTATCGGTGCGGCCGTGCAGTACCACGCCGCGTTCCGCGGGGGTCAGCAGGCCGATATGGGGGCCGAGCTCGGCGACGGCGCGCTCCAGGTCGGTATCGAGCCATAGCTCCACGGCGATGGCGCGGGGCAGGGTGGCGAGGCTGCGGGCCAGGTGGGCGGCGGCGTCGAACTCCCGTGGTCGGTCGAAGCCGGCCGCGAGCGGGGTGGCCTCGCCGATGCGGTCGAGACGGAAGCTGCGCAGGTCGCGGCGCAGGTGACACCAGCCGCTGACGTACCAGTGGCCGCCGTGGAAGACCAGGCCATAGGGGTTGAGCACCCGCCGGCTGGCCTGGCCTCGGTCGTCTTCATAGTCGAGCCGCACCCGTCGACGCGCCTGGGTGGCCGTGGCGAACAGCCCCAGCAGGCGCTCGTCGCCCGGGGTGCGCGCCGCCGGCAACGTCAGCCGCGCGTTCTCGCTCAGGGCTTGCGCCTGCTGCCTCAGATCGGCGGGCAAGACCCGCTCGAGCTTGGCCCGGGCGGTGTCCAGGGCGGGAGTCGTTTCAGCCATGCCCAAGGCCTCGGCGGCAAGCAGCCCCAGTGAAACGGCCAGCGCCTCCTCGCTGCTGAGCATCAAGGGGGGCAGCTTGAAGCCGGGCATCAACCGATAGCCGCCATGGCGGCCCCGCTCGGTGGTCACCGGGATGCCGAGCTCCTCCAGGGTGCGGATATAGCGCCGCAGGGTACGACGGTCCACGCCGAGCCGCTCCGCCAGCTCGCCGCCACTGAGGTGGCGGTGGGTCTGCAGCAGCTCCAGCAGGGCCAGCACGCGGGCGGTGGGGTTGAGCATTTTTCCGCTTTTAATAGGACGGGTTCTGCCCTATTTAGCCACTACCTTGCCTGCATGGCCAGACGCATGGGGCGTCGGCCGTTATCGACCCACGCAAGGAGTGAAAGATGGAACCCGTCCTCTTCTATGGCGTTCCCCAAGGCTGCTCATTCGGCTCGATCGTGGCCCTGGAGTGGCTGGGCCAGCCCTACCGGCTGTGTCGTATCGAGATGCTGGAACACCCCTGGGATCCCCTCTATGCCAAGATCAACCCGCGGCTAAAGACGCCGGCGCTGCTGCTGGAGGAGGGCGAGCCCCTGACCGAGAGCCAGGCGATCCTGCAGCACCTGGCGGCCCGTGGCCGGGAGGCCGGATTGGGCTTTGCCCAGGGCAGTCGCGAGTTTGATCGGCTGAGCGAGATGCTCGCTTACCTGAACACCGACTTCTTCGGCGCCTTCGGCCCCCTGTGGACGCTATATGACAGCCAAGGAATGAGCGGCGTGGAGCAGGAATTGCTGCGTCGGTTGGGACGTCAGCAGGTCGCAGAGTGTTGTGCTCATCTCGATGCTCTGCTGGCCGAGCGAACGTGGCTGCTGGGCGAGCGCCGCAGCCTGGCGGATGCCTATTTCGTCGGTATCGCCCGCTGGGCCGAGTACCATCGGCTGTTCGATCTCGAGCATGACTACCCGCACCTGGCCCGACACCTGGCGACACTCAAGGCCGATGCGGCCGTGCGCTTCGCCGAGGCCATCGAGCGTGGCGAGAGTCCCGACGGCGCCGGTGGCTTCCGGGGCCACGTCACCCTGGAAACGCTGCGTCCGCGGCTGGCGGCCTGAAGGTCGTGCCCCGGCCCGCCGATGGCGGGCCGGGGCTCCGGGCTCAGTAGGCGACGCTGAAGCGCCGGTTGGGGTGGCGGGGCGTCTCCAGCTCGTCGAGCATGGCCACGGCGTAGTCCTGCACCGAGATACGGCTCTGGCCCTCGGCGTCGCCGAGCAGGCCGTCGCCGCCCAGGCGGAATGTCCCGGTGCGCTCGCCGGGGAAGATCTCGGCGGCCGGCGAGAGCATCGTCCAGGCCTGGGCCTGCTGGGCACGCAACCGCTCCAGGGCGGTCTTGGCACCCTCGGCGGTGGCGCGATAGGCGTCGGGGAAGCCCGGGGCGTCGAGCAGCAACTGACCCGGGGCCACCTCCAGGGAGGCGGCGCCGCCGACCACCATCAGGCGCGGCACGCCGGCGGCCTGGGTGGCGGCGAGGATGGCGTCGAAGCCCTTCACGTAGTAGCCGTAGACGTCCTCCTGGGCGTGGCCGCTGAAGGCGCTGAGCACCACCTCGGCACCGCGCAGCTGCTCGGTGAGGGCGGCGCTGTCCAGGACATCGCTCTTCTCGACGCCGAGGTCGTCGCGGGTGGCGAGGCGTTCCGGGCGGGTGACCAGGGCCTTGACCTCGTGGCCGCGGGCGAGTGCCTCGTCGAGCAGGGCCGAGCCGATAAAACCGCTGGCGCCGATCAATGCAATCTTCATCTTGTGTCTCCTGTTTCAGGGGGAAGATGAGCGCATTGTGGGCGGGTTGATTGATTTGAAAAATAGCCGCTCTGATATTTTACTGTTATCTATTTGATAACAGTGAGGCCCCATGTCCCGTCCCGACGAACTCGACCTCAATGGCCTGCCGCTCTTCCTGGCGCTGGTGGAGGCGGGCAGCTTCACCGCCGCGGCGGAGCGGCTGGGCTGCACCAAGACCAAGGTCAGCCTGCAGATCTGCCAGCTGGAGGAACGCCTGGGGGTGACGCTGTTCCAGCGCACCACCCGACGAGTCCAGCCGACCCAGGCCGGCGAGACCCTCTATCGCGAGTGCCGGCCGTTGCTGGCGGGGTTGCAGGAGGCCCTGGCCGCCGCCGAGGGCGATGACCAGCGGTTGCGTGGCGCGCTGCGCCTGACCGCCCCGGAAGACTACGCGACCCGGGTACTGGGGCCGGCGGTGGTCGAGTTCGGGCGGCGGCATCCGGAGCTGCGCATCGAGCTGCGCAGTGGCGACCGGATCAGCGACATGCTGGAAGAGGGCATCGACCTGGCCTTTCGCCTGGGTTGGCTGAAGGATTCCACGCTGCGGTCGCGATCCCTGGGGGCGTTCCAGCAGTACCTGGTGGCCTCACCCGATTACCTGGCGCGGCATGGCACGCCGGACGATCCCGAGGCACTGGCCGAGCATGCCTGGGTGGCCTTCACGCCGCTGGCCTCGCCCCTGACCTGGACCTTCCGGCGCGGCGAGGAGAGCCGCCGGGTGCAGATGAAGGCGCGGCTCGCCGCCAACTCCACCGCGGCGCTGAGCGCCCTGCTGGTGGCGGGGGGCGGCATTTCGGTGATGGCCGATATCTCGGCCGAGGCGGAGCTGCGTGCCGGGCGGCTGGTGCGGGTGTTGCCGGCGTGGTCGCTGCCCAGTGGCGGCGTGCATGCCGTCTATCCGCCAGGACGCCACCTGCCGGCACGGGTGCGGGCCTTTATGACGTTCTTCCAGGTGTGGCTGGCGGACGAGACTGGGGAAGCTTCGTCGTAGGTGGGCATGACGACGACTTGCCGCCGAGGCAGCGTCGGTAGCTCTCGAAGGCGGTATGGCAGTCACCGTGAGGTCAGGCAGGCATCGTGCAACACGGGAGCAGCCGCCTCGGGGTGGTGGGGACGTCCTGGGGGCGAGCGGGCCGATGGCCGGCCCTGGCGTATCCGGTGGAAATGCGGCGGCTGGGCTAATCTGAGATGGCGACATGGCAAGGCAGGATTAGCCAAGCCGACGAGCACACAGGGATGTCTTATCCACCGATATGGCAACGACCGGGTCGGGAGGCTGAGATGTCAGACAAGAATGAGCGGGGCCTGCGTGAGCTCTATGATCAGGACCCCGAGCGCGCCGACTGGCTGGTGTTCGGGCGTATTACCGACACCAACCGGCGCGGTTTCCTCAAGGGCGCGGGATTGGCCGCCATGACCGCGGCGGTGGGTGCCGCCTCCATCCCCTTCGCCCGGCACATGCCCGGTGGGCTGATTCCGGCGGCCCTGGCCGAGGAGGTGGGCGATTTCGAGATCCTCGGCAAGGAGGGCATCATCATCCGCAACGACCGGCCGATCAATCTCGAGACGCCGGTGCATCTGCTCGATGATGAGGTCACCCCCATACGCCACTTCTTCGTGCGTAACAACGGGGGCCTGCCCGAGGCGAGCGAGGATCCCGACGGCTGGAGGCTGACGATCGACGGTGAGGTCGAAAGCCCCCTGGAGTTTAGCCTGGGCGAGCTCAAGACCCGCTTCGAGACGATCACCCGTCAGGCGCAACTGGAGTGTGGCGGCAATGGTCGGGCCGGTTTCAACCCCTCGCCACGGGGCAACCAGTGGGTCATCGGGGCCGTCGGCAACGGCGAATGGACCGGGTGCCGGCTCAAGGACGTGCTGGAAGCCGCCGGTGTCGGGGCCTCGGCCGTCTACACCGCGCATTACGGTGCCGATCCACACCTCTCCGGCGACCCGGGGCGCGATGCGCTCAGCCGTGGGGTACCGATCGACAAGGCGCTGGAAGAACAGAACATGCTGGTCTGGGGGATGAACGGGGAGCCGTTGCCGCTGGCCCATGGCGGGCCGCTGCGACTCTTGATTCCCGGCTGGGCCGGCTCCTGCTCCCAGAAGTGGGTGACACGGATCTGGCTGCGCGATCAGGAGCATGACGGTCAGGGCATGACCGGCCTCTCCTATCGCGTGCCCCGCTACCCGGTGGAGCCTGGTGCCGAGGTGCCCGACGAGGACATGGTGGTCATGGCATCGATGCCGGTGAAGTCGGTGATCACCTATCCGCAGAGCCCCGTGGCGGTGTCCCGGGACGAGCCCCTGAGGGTGCGGGGACACGCCTGGGCGGGCGATCACCGGGTGGCCGCCATGCATGTTTCCATCGATTTCGGTGCGACCTGGCAAGAGGCGGCACTGGACGAGCCGGTCAACCCCTATGCCTGGCAGCACTGGCGGGCCGAGATCGAGCTACCCTCGCCGGGCTACTTCGAGGTCTGGGCGCGGGCCACCGACGACCAGGGCGTGATGCAGCCGGCGGTGGTCCCCGGGTGGAACCCGCGCGGCTACCTCAACAACTCGCAGCACCGCATCGCGGTCCGCGCCGTCTGAGTCGGAGGTGAACATGGCACGCGGGTTGTGCGTGGTATGGCTCGGGCTGGCCTGCGGCCTGCCGCTGCAGGCCAGCGACGACTTCGGTGGCCTGCCCGAGGGTGACGGCCGGCTGGAAACCTACCAGAACTGCCTGGCCTGCCACTCCTCGGCGATCATCCGCCAGCAGCGCCTGTCGCGGGAGACCTGGGACGAGGTGCTCGACTGGATGGTCGAGCAGCATGGCATGTGGCAGATGGCCCCGGAGGTACGCGGGCAGGTGCTGGATTACCTGGCCGAACAATTCGGCCGTGATTAGGTGGAGCCCTCCACAACCACGAGGGACCCAGCCTCTGACGTGCGAGGACGAACGGCGAGAAGGCGCCTGGCGGCGATGCCGTGGCGGGCGCCTTGCTCGGCCTGATCGTCACGGCTATCACCCTGGTTGGGACAGGCGGGCCAGCACCACCTCACAGAGGGTCTCTACCGGTTGCTGCGAGTCGAGCCGCATGACGGGGCACGCGAGTCGACGTAGCCAGCGCTCGTGAAGGTCGCGGCTGCGCAGTGGTGCCTTGCCGGTGTCGTAGCGCCTGGCCCACTCCATGAACTCCCGATGGGCATCATGCCTATCACCGCCCGGCTCGATGTGATCCCCGTAGCGTGACCGCTCGCGGTCGAGCAGTCGCCGCATGCGCAGCTCATGGGGAAGCGAGAGAAAGATCGCCAGGGTGAAATGGGGGAGCAAGGGATCGCCCCAGCTGCATAAGGAGCCGGCCAGAACCCAGGAATCGTGGGCCGCGATCTCGCGCTCGATCAGGGCGATTCGCTCGGCAGGCGCGCGTTTGGTGGTGAACGGAGGGTCGGTGGGCTGCCAATAGTAGGCGTCGGTATCCAGAAAGGGGATATCCAGATGCCTGGCCAGCGCCGCGCCCAGGGTCGTCGTTCCGGAGCCCGAGGCACCGAAGAGATGCAGTCGTACCGTCATGCGTTGTTTGTCCCTGACATGGAGAGGAGCGATCCGTCGCCCCGCTTGGCAATGGCCCGATGGCCATTGGCGCGGGCGGCGCATTATAGCCATCTTGCGCCATGGGGCAAGAGGCGCGGCAGGGGCGCGTCCGGGCAGCGGCATTCGGATCAGCGACATGCTGGAAGGAGGCATCGACCCGGCATTTCACCTGGGCTGGCTGAAGGGTTCCACGCTGCGGTCTTCGAGTCTCTCGTCCGGCGGGTCTCAGGCCGAGGTCGCGAAATAGACGACCATCCGCAGGTGGCGGTGCTCGTCGACGATCAGCGTCTCGTGATCGAAGTCGCGCGGCATGCCCTCGGCATCGAGCAGGTGGCCGATGCCGTAGCGGTAGGTCTCATGATTGGGTTGCTCCCACCAGCGGCGAAAATCCGGTGACAGCTTGGCGAGCGACTCGATCAGTTCCTGCATGGCGGGGTCCCTGGGGGCGGCCGCCAGGTCACAGCGAAACTGGGCGAGTAGGCGAGGGGCGTCCTGTTGCCAGTCGGGGAGGCGCTGGCGCAGTGCCGGGTCGGCGAATGCCAGGCGTATCATATTGCGCTCACCGGCTTCCCTGCTGCTGAAGCCGAACAGGTCGTCGGCCGTGGCGTTCCAGGCGATCACGTCCCAGCGCAGGTTGATCACATAGGCGGGCCTTGGCATGTCGTCCATCAGCGCCTGTACCAGGGGCGGGATCGCTTGCCACTGATAGGCCTCCACCGGTGGCGGACGGCGGTGGGCGAGCAGAAAGAGGTGGCAGCACTCGGCGTCGTCCAGCTTCAGGGCCTTGGATACGCGCAGCAGAAAACTCTCCGAGACGTTGATGTCGCGCCCCTGTTCGAACCAGGTGTACCAGGTCAGCCCCACGCCGGCGAGGGTGGCCACCTCCTCGCGGCGCAGCCCGGGCGTGCGTCGGCGGCCGGTGGAGGGCAGGCCGACGTCGGCCGGCGTCAGCTTGTGGCGATGATGGACCAGGAAGTCAGTGAGTTCGCCTCTGGTCCTGTCGAGGCTGCGCCCGGCCATGGCAATGCTCCAGGTAGTTACCAGTAGTAATAGGATAACTGGCTATATTGTAACCCTATTAATGTAGGCCAAGACTACCATGCCAACCCTAAGGAAAGGAGGCATGGCATGGTTTCCCTCAACGAAGGATTAGATACGTGCGTCGCCCGGCGGCGGGCGGGCATCAAGGCGTGGGCCGGCCTGGCGGTGTTGGCACTGCCCACCGTGCTGCTCGGCCTCGACGTCACCATTCTCTATCTGGCGCTGCCGGCCCTGGCGGCGGATCTGCAACCGAGCAGCACCCAGGCGCTGTGGATCATGGATGCCTACGGTTTCATGATCGCCGGCTTCCTGATCACCATGGGCACCCTGGGCGATCGCATCGGCCGACGCCGGCTGCTGATGATCGGCGCCGTGGCCTTCGGCATCACCTCGGTAATCGCCGCCTATGCCACCAGCGCCGCCATGTTGATCGCCGCCCGCGCGGTGCTCGGCGTGGCCGGCGCGACCCTGATGCCCTCGACCCTGGCGCTGATCAGCAACCTGTTCGGCGACGTGCGTCAGCGCGCCCTGGCCATCGGCGTCTGGGCCACCATGTTCGCCCTGGGCATGGCGCTGGGCCCGGTGGTGGGTGGTGTGCTGCTGGCGCATTTCTGGTGGGGCGCGGCCTTCCTGGTGGCGGTGCCGGTGGTGGCCGTGCTGCTCCTGGCCGCGCCGCTGCTGCTGCCGGAGTACCGTGCTCCCCGGGCCGGTCGCCTGGATCTGCCTAGCGTGCTGCTGTCGCTGGTGGCCATCCTGCCGGCGATCTATGGGGTGAAGGAGCTCGCCAAGGCGGGGTTCGCCCCGGAGGCGCTGCTGGCCATGGCCGTGGGCCTCCTCGGTGCGCTGCTCTTCGTGCGTCGCCAGCGGCGCCTGGCCAGCCCGCTGCTCGATATGCGGCTGTTCGGTAGCCGCACCTTCAGCGCCGCGCTGGTGGTGCTGCTGGTGGGGCTGGTCGGCGTATCCGGCGTGATGCTGCTGGTGACCCAGTATCTGCAGCTGGTGGCGGGGCTCACGCCGTTGGTGGCGGGGCTGTGGATGGGGCCGCCGGCGCTGATGATGGTGCTGGCGGGCATCATGGCGCCGCTGCTCGCTCGCCGCATACGGCCGGGCTATGTGGTGGGGGCCGCCCTGGCGCTCTCGACGCTGGGCTACTGGCTGCTGGCTGCCGTGGAAGTGAATGCCAGCGGGGTGGGCATGGCGATCGCCGGATTCTCGCTGGCCTATCTCGGCCTGGGCACCATCGCCGCCCTGGGGACGGACCTGGTGGTGGGGGCCGCACCGGCGGACAAGGCCGGCTCCGCCTCGGCGATGTCCGAGATGGTCCAGGAGCTGGGCCTGGCGCTGGGCGTGGCCCTGCTGGGCAGCCTGGCGACCCTGGTCTACCGCCTGCAGATCGCCGATCGGATCCCGGAGCAGATGACGGTCGAGGTGGCCGAGGCGCTCGGCGACAGCCTATGGGCGGCCTTGTCCGTCGCCGAGCGGCTGCCTGCGGACCTGCTGGTGGAGGCGCAGGTAGCGTTCGTCGCGGGGTTGAGCGTCACGGCCCTGGTGGGCGGGATCGGCGCCCTCGGCCTGGCGCTACTGGCCACCCTGGCGCTGCGACACGTGGGGGCGATCGGCGAGGAGGAATCTGGCGCCGTGGCGAGCGAACCCTGCTCGCCCTGATCGTCACGGTGGCGATGCGGCCCCGCTACTGGGCCGGGTGGGCCAGCTCCGCCGCCAGGCGATCCACCAGCGCCTCGATGCGTCGCTCGGCCTGGGCCAGGGATGCCTGCAAGCGTGCGTCGGCGAACTCGTCGTACTCCGCGGCGATGCCATGCAGCTCCTCGATGCCCAGGTAGCCGAACACGGTGCGCAGGTGCGGTTCGACGTGGTTGGTGTGGGCCATGCGCTCGCCCGGCTCGTAGCCGTAGTCGCCGCGAGCGCCGAGTACCACCAGGCGCTTGTTCATCTCGGTCAGCAGCGGCCAGTAGGGCAGCCCGGGGCGGGCGCGATCGAAGCCGAAGGTGCGCCCGACCCGCACGATATTGTCGATATAAGCCTTGAAGCCGGCCGGGACGCCGAAGTTGTACATCGGCACGCCGGCCACGATCAGCTCCGCCTCGAGCAGCTCGTCGATCAGCGCATCGCTCTCGGCGAGGGCCTCGTGCATCCAGGGCTCGCGCGCCTCCGGCTGGGTGAAGGCGGCATGGATCCAGTCGCCGGTGACGGGGCGCGGCGGGTGCTGGCCGACGTCTCGGTAGACGATGCGGTCGTCGGGGCGGGCCCGCCGCCACTGGGCAATAAAGTGGGCGCTCAGGCGCCGCGAGTGGGAGCCGTGGGGCTGGGCGCCGGAGCGGCCGGGGCGGGCACTGGCGTCGAGGTGCAGGATGGTGGCCATGGGGCTCTCCTTTATGGTCAAGATCAATTCATGTATTGAGGGTCGGTTGGCAGCATCGTCCCTTGGTTAGTGGCTGACAAACGATCTATTCTTGGTCGATACATGAGTTGAACTTGTCCATGGGGATCCGATGCAGCGACGCCGGCTACCGCTCTCGCAGCTGCGTGCCTTCGAGGCCGCGGCACGTCATCGCAGCTTCAAGGCCGCCGCCGAGGAGCTGGCGGTGACGCCGGCGGCGATCAGCCACCAGGTCCGTGAGCTGGAGGGCTGGCTGGGGGTGGCGCTGTTCGAGCGTCGGACCCGCCGGGTGGCGCCCACCGAGGCGGCGACGACCCTCTACCCGGTGTTGCGCCAGGGCTTCGATGCCTTCGCCGAGGCCCTGGAGCGGTTGCGCGGGCGCACGGAGACGGCCAGCGTCACCCTCTCCTGCACCCCGGCCTTCGCCAGCCGGTGGTTGCTGCCGCGGCTGGCCGACTTCCATGCGGCGCATCCCGATATCGACCTGCGTATCCATGCCAGCGAGGCGGTCCTCGACCTGTCGCGGGGCGCCTGCCTGGCGATTCGCTACGGCATGGGCCCTTACCCGGAATACGAGGCCGTGAAGCTGGCGACCGACCGCATCGCCCCGGTCGCCAACCCGAGCCTGGCGCTGGGCGGCATCGAGGATCTCCAGGGCGTGCGCCATATCGATTTCGACTGGTACTGCCCGAGCCTCGGCCTGCCCACCTGGGCGTCCTGGTGCCGGGCAGCGGGATGCGTGCCGTCCGCGCTGGGGCCCCGGCTCGCCTTCTCCGACGAGAGCCATGCCATCCAGGCCACCATCGCCGGCCAGGGCGTGGCCCTGCTGGGGCTGACCCTGGTCCAGGACGAGCTCGAGCGCGGTGTGCTGGCGGTCCCCTTCGGCCCGAGCTTGCCGGGGTTGCGCTACCATTTGCTCCGGAGCCCGGCGACCCGGGGCGACGCCACCCTCGATCGGGTGGCGGCGTGGCTGCAGACGGCCTTCGCGGCCTCCGCGTCGGCTTGCCGCCAGGCCGTAGCGGAAGGCTGAGGAGGGGGCAGGGCCGTTCGGGAGGCAAGTCGGGGCTCTTCGTGCTGGCCTTTATTCCGCAGTTCGTCGATCCCGCAGCGGGGCCCGTGGCGGCGCAGATGCTCATCTACGGTGGCTGGTTCGCCGTCCTGACCACGGTCGGCTTCTTGCTGATGGGGGCGTTCGCGGCGCGTCAATCACCCCTTGAATCACCCGCCGTGCTGCTTGCGGCTGTCGGCGGGGGCCTGCTCGCGTTCATGCATGCCGTAGTCGCGCAGCACCGTGGCCACCCGCAGCCGGTAGTCGGCGAAGACCACCTGGCGGCCCTGGGCCTGAGCGGCGCGGTGGCGCTCCAGTTGGCGCCAGGCCTCGATGGCTCGCTCGTCGCGCCAGAAGGAGAGCGACAGGACCTTGCCCGGCTGGGTCAAACTCTCGAAGCGTTCGATGGAGAGGAAGCCGTCGATCTCGTCCAGTAGCGGGCGCAGCTCGGCGGCGATGTCCAGGTAGTGGTCGCGGTGGCCGGGCTTGGGCTCGGCCTCGAAGATAACGGCGATCATGAGGGCTCCTCGGGTGGGTAGAGGCAGTGAACTACCGCTCAGTGTGTCGTCTTGGACTAGGCTTGTCAGACGTTAATGGTTAGGTGGTGGACGAACTATGGATGAGGAGCCGGATCTGGCACGGCTGGCGCGGACCCTCGGCGATCCCACGCGGCTGGGCATGCTGGCATTGCTGATGGAGGGGCGGGCGCTGACTGCCAAGGAGCTTGCTTATGGCACCGGGGTGCAGCCAGGAACGGCTACGGCTCATCTCCGGCGGTTGCAGGAAGACGCCCTGCTTGGCGTCGCCCGACAGGGTCGGCACAAGTATTACCGACTCGCCACCCCGGCGGTGGCACGGGCCGTAGAGTCACTGATGGTGGTGGCCAGGCCGGTACGGGTGGTGCCGCCGCGTCGTCAGCCGCAGGGGGCCCTGGCCGAGGCACGCTACTGCTACGATCACCTGGCCGGTCGCCTGGGCACCGGGATCAGCGAGGCACTGTTCATACGCGGGTGGCTGCGGGTCGAGGGAGAGCGCTGGGAACTGACCGCCGATGGCGAACGCTGGTGCGTCGACTTCGGGCTCGATCCGGCCGCTCTGCGTCGCCGGCGGCGGCGCTTCGCCTACCCCTGCCTCGACTGGAGCGAGCGCTGTGATCACCTGGGCGGTGCCCTGGGGGCGGCCCTGGCCGAGCGCCTGGAGGCGCTGGGCTGGGTGGCGCGTCAGAAGGGCACCCGGGTGGTGACGATAAGCGCCGAGGGCCGGGAGGGCCTGGCCCGGGAATTCGCCCTGACGCTGAGCGGGTCGGAGGAGACGCTATGAATCGACGACGGCGTCGTAGCCGAGGAGCTGAACCAGATGAGACAGTCCGTGATCAGGGCGCCTGGCTCGTTGCTTGCCTCAACTGTGAGGGGGCCAGGCCCCTGGCCTGACGAAAGCGGCTGGCCAGGTGGCTCGAGGAGCTGAAGCCACAGGCCAGGGCGATCTCGGCCAGTGGCCGGGTGGTTTCGCGCAGCAGTGCCTCGGCCCGGGCCAGGCGCCGCTGCAGGACGTACTGGTGGGGCGTGAGGCCCTGACTGCGCTTGAACATGCGTGCGAAGTGGTACTCGCTGAGCTGGACCCGGGCGGCCAGCTCCTTGAGCGGCAGCGGTCGGTCCAGGTGGGCCTCGATATAGTCGCGCACCTGGCGCAGGCGGTAGGGGGCCAGGCCGCCCCGGGGGTGGGGCGGCGGCCGGTGGCGCTGGCCGTAGGCGCCGGCCAGATGCACCAGCAGCAGGGTGATGGCGCTGTCCAGGGCCAGGCGGTCGGCTGGCTCCTGCCAGTCGAGGGCGAGCAGCCACTGGCGATACAGGCTGGCGATGCGCGGGTCCTCGGCGAAGGTCCGCTCGTCCAGCAACAGGCCGGAGGCCTCCTGGTCCCAAACCCTCTCGGTCAGCCCTTTCAGGTGCGCGTCGGTGAAGTAGAGGTGCGCGAACTCCAGGGGACCACGGATATCCCAGCGGGATTCATGCTGGGCCGGCATCAGGCAGAATCGGTCCGGGGCACCCCCATTGCGCCAGCCGCCGGACGTCTGGCGGTAGGACTCATAGCCGTCGGCCACATAGAGGCTGAGGGTGTGGTGGCCGGGCCTGTCCAGGGCGAGGTGGTCGTTGTCGTTGCGCCACTGGGCCAGGCCGATGCCGCCGTCGAGCCGGGCGGCTCGCGTCAAGTGGGCCCGGTGCTGGCTCAGGTGCTCGAATACGTGGTAGGGCATGGCTTTCTTCTCCCCGGAGGCTTCGATGGTAGCCAGGCCGGCGTGGCGAGCCAAGCGGATGACGGGGGACGGTGCGAAAAAGCGCAAGAAACGAAGGCTCGGCGCAAGAAGCTGAATGCCCAGCGCGCCGTTATCGCCCAGAGTCGGTGGCTCCGAGCCGAGGAGCTGCCATCATGAACCTGATCCTGTATGCCGTCACCGTGCTGATCTGGGGCACCACCTGGATCGCCATCGCCTTCCAGGTGGGGGAGGTGCCGGTGATGCTGTCGGTCTTCTACCGCTTCGCCCTGGCCGCCGGCCTGCTGCTGCTGTGGCTGGCGCTCCGCGGGCGCCTGCGTCGGCTCGATGCGCGGGATCACCTGCTCTGCGCCCTGCAGGGGCTGTGCGTCTTCTGCCTCAATTTCTATCTCTTCTATACCGCCGCCGCTTATATCACCAGCGGGCTGATCGCCGTGGTGTTCTCCATGGCGGTGCTGTTCAATGCCGCCAATGGCGTGCTCTTCTTCCGCCAGGCGATCACGCCGCGGTTGCTGGTGGCGGCCGCCCTGGGCCTGGCCGGCATGGTCTGCCTGTTCTGGCCGGAACTGCGTCGCGAGGCGCTGGGCTCGGGGGTACTGCTGGGCCTGGGCTGCGCGCTCTTGGGCACCTATGGCTTCTCCCTGGGCAATATGCTCAGCCTGCGCCATCAGCGCCAAGGCCTGGACCTGCTCTCCACCAACGCCTATGCCATGGCCTACGGTGCCCTGATCATGCTGGCGCTGGTGCTGGCCAGTGGCACGCCCTTCACGCTGGATACCTCGCCGACCTACCTGGGCGCCCTGGCCTATCTGGCCGTGTTCGGTTCGGTGATCGGCTTCGGCACCTATTTTGCCCTGGTGGGGCGGATCGGGGCCGGGCCGGCGGCTTATGCCACTCTGCTGTTCCCGCTGGTGGCCCTGGGCATCTCCACCCTGGTCGAGGGCTACCGCTGGACGCCGCTGGCCCTGATCGGCCTGGTGACGATCCTGGTGGGCAACGCCGTGATGTTCTACCGGCCGCGGGCGAAGGGGCCGAAACCGGAAGCCGTGCCCGGTCGCCGCCCGGCCGTCTGACGCTCAGGGCGTATCGCGGAAGTGATCGCGAATGCGCCGTGGGGCCTTGTCCCGCCAGGCGGCGATCAGGGCCGCGCGGACCCGGGGATGGGGCGCTTCGCTCAGGTGGACCTGGGTATGGCCGGGCGCCCCGCCGGGAGCCGGGCGAAAGGCCCCGGGACAGGCCGCGATGATCTCTTCCTGGGCCTCGGGGGCAAGCCACAGCGTAGCCCAGGTCACCTCGGGGTAACCCAATTGGGCGAACACCTTGCCACCGACTCGGTAGTCGGGGTGGTCCTGCTCGGCATGCTCCACCACCCCGGGAAGACCCAGGGCCAGGGCACGAAATTCGGCTTCCGTCATCAGCGTCTCCCGGCCGCCCCGGAGGGGGCTCGTTCTCAGGATAGATCGTGCCTCGGGCCTTGTCCGCGGTGAGTGGGGGCCAGGCCCCGATGCGCCAGGGCCGTGGCGACGAAGTCCATGAAGGTGCGAATTCGTGCTACCCGCCGCAGGTCGGGGTGGGTCAGCAGCCAGAGCTCGGTGGCCAGTGCCGGAATGGGGGCGCCGAGCCGGCTCAACGACGGTTCGGCATCGGCCAGGTAACAGGGCAGCACCGCACAGCCAAGCCCGTCGCAGGCCGCCGCCAGCATGCCCAGCAGGGTGTCGATGCGGTAGTGGCAACGTGCCTCCAGGCCGGCGTCGGCCAGCCAGGTCGCCAGGTCGTCGTACTCCAGGTGGCGACCCGGGCCGATCCAGTCGGCCGTGCCGGGATCGTCGCCGGGACGGCCATAGATCGCCTGCTCGATCAGGGCGACCCGACGCCCCACCAGATGCTGTGGCGGCGATGAGGAGGGGCGCAGCGCCACATCGGCGTCGCGCCGGGCGAGATCGAAGCGCTGATTGGAGACGGCGACCTCTAGCTGGATCTGCGGATGGGTGTGCCGGAAGTCGGCGAAGATCGGCGAGAGCAGGCCCATCAGCAGGGTATCGGTGGTGGTCACCCGCAGGGTGCCGGAGAGCTGCAGGTCGCGGCCCGCCAGGCGCCGCTCGATCTCCTGGACCTCCGTGGCGATGCGTTCGGCCACCTCGGCCAGCTCGGCCCCGGCCGCCGTAGGGGCGTAACCCTGCCGGGAGCGCTCGAAGAGGCGCACGCCCAGGCGTGCCTCGATGGTGTTGAGGCGACGAAACAGGGTCGCATGGCTGGCCCCCAGGCGGCGGGCGGCGCCGGCCAGGGAGCCTGCCGTGGTGATGGCCAGGACCACGCGCAGGTCGTCCCAGGGAATTAGCTGTTCATTCATGCAAAGTTCGTTGTTATCGATAGGGAATGTTCGATCATTAGTGAACAGCCTAGCCTGTGGGGGACCGGCGCGACAGGCGTGCCGCCGAGACCGGGAGCCCGATCATGCAGGTGCTTATCGTTTTCTGTCACCCCGAACCCCACTCCTTCAACGCCGCCCTCAAGACGACGGCGGTCGCTCATCTGGAAAGCCAGGGCCATGCGGTGGAGGTCTCCGACCTCTATGCCGAGGGCTTCGATCCGGTGGAGGGGCCCGGGCACTTCCCGCGGCGCGCCGATCCGGCGGCCTTCTCGGCGCTGAGCGAGCAGCGCCGGGCCCATGAGGCCGGGGAGCTTCCCGCCGAGGTGGCCCGGGAGATCGCACGGCTGGAACGCGCCGACCTGATCATCCTGCAGTTTCCCCTGTGGTGGCATGCCCAGCCGGCCATGCTCAAGGGCTGGTTCGACCGGGTCATGGTCTATGGTGGGCTCTATTCCGGCAGCCGCCGTTACGATCGCGGACGGCTGCGTGGCAAGCGAGCCTTCTGCTCGGTGACCACCGGCTCACCGGAGGCGGCCTTCACTCGGCAGGGCCGCGGTGGTGAAATGGCCAGCCTGCTCTGGCCCATCCACCGCTCGCTGGCGTACCTGGGCCTGGCGGTCCTGCCGCCCTTCGTGGTCTATGGCGTCCAGGGGGGCGGCCTGCAATACGAGCAGGAAACCCTCTTCCGCGAGCGCCTGGAGGGCGAAAAGCATGCCTGGCGAGACCGCCTCGACCGGCTCGAGAGCCTGTCACCGATTCCCTTCGCCGGCTGGGACGACTGGGACGAGCAGGGGGTGCTGCGGCCCGAGCATCCGCTGGCCTGGCGGCCCTGACTGCGTCCATCTCCCGGGCTGTCGAAGCCGCGCCGTCCCGCACGATACAGGGCAGGGCCCATGGGGGCCGACTACCCTTGCTGAGTGGGCGGGAGAGACGACCATGCAATACATGCTGATGTGCGGTATCGACGAGGCGCTCTGGCAGGCCCTGCCGGAGGCGGAGCGGGAGGCGGTGATGACGGACTACCATGGGTTGCTCCAGGAGTGGGTGACCCGGCATCACTACCGCGGCGGGGCCCGGCTGCAGCCGGCGGCCACCGCCACCACCCTGCGCGAGGCCGGAGGCCGGTTGGTGCTGCATGACGGCCCCTTCGCCGAGAGTCGCGAGCAACTGGGTGGCTTCCATGTGCTGGAGTGCGGCAACCTGGACGAGGCCCTGGGCCAGGCGCGACGCCTGCCCACGTTGCGGGTGGGAGGCGTGGTGGAAGTACGGCCGGTGGACCCGGCCTATCGCCTGTGAGCGGCGCGGCCATGGACCTGGCGGCCCTCTATCGGCGCGACTACGGGCGCCTGCTGGCGGCGCTGATTCGCCGCTTCGGCGACTTCGCCCTGGCCGAGGATGCCCTGCAGGCGGCCTTCGAGGCGGCCATGCAGCAGTGGCCCGAGGAGGGCGTGCCGGCCAGTCCGGTGGCCTGGCTCTCCGCCACTGCCCGCCATAAGGCGATCGACCAGTTGCGTCATCGCCAGTTGGGAGAGCGCAAGCAGGATCAACTGGCGCTGCACCTCAGCCTGCAGCAGCCGGCGCCGAACCCCGAGGATCCCGAGCCCCTGGACAGCCTGCGGCTGATCTTCACCTGCTGCCATCCGGCCCTGAATCGTGCCGCCCAGGTGGCCCTGACCCTGCGTACCCTGGGTGGCCTCACCACCGAGGAGATCGCCCGGGCCTTCATGCTGCCGGTGCCGACCCTGGCCCAGCGGCTGGTGCGCGCCAAGGCCAAGATCCGCGACGCCGGCATCCCCTTCGAGGTGCCCGAGGCGACGGCCCTGGACGAGCGGCTGGCGGCGGTGCTGGCGGTGATCTACCTGATCTTCAACGAAGGCTACGCCGCCAGCGGCGGCGAGCGGTTGGTGCGCGAGCCCCTGTGTCGCGAGGCGATTCGCCTGGGACGCCTGCTGGTCGGGCTATTGCCCGCCCAGGGCGAGGCGCGGGGGCTGCTGGGCCTGATGCTGCTGCACGACGCGCGCCGCGAGACTCGCACCGATGCCCGGGGCGACCTCGTGCTGCTGGAGGAACAGGAGCGCTCGCGCTGGGATCGCGAGGCGATCGAGGAGGGACTGGCCCAGGCGACCCTGGCCCTGCGTCAGGCGCCGGGCCCCTATGCCCTGCAGGCCAATATCGTCGCCCTGCATGCCCAGGCCGCCTCGGCGGCCGAGACCGACTGGCCGCGTATCGTGGCCCTCTATGGGTTGCTCTATCGCCGGGAGCCGAGCCCGGTGGTGGCCCTCAATCGCGCCGTGGCGGTGGCCATGGTCGAGGGGCCCGAGCGGGGGCTGGCGCTACTGGAGGAGATTCATCTGCCCGGCTACCACCTGCTGCCGGCGGCCCGGGCCGACCTCCTGCGGCGCCTGGGGCGCGATGAGGAAGCCGCCGACCACTATCGCCAGGCCCTAGCGCTGGTCAAGCAGGCACCGGAGCGGCGCTTCCTGGAACGGCGGCTGGCCGAGGTGGGAGGTTAACGCCGCGGACGCCGGGGTTGGGGGCGTGGCGTCTGGAGTCGCACCGCCTGGCGTGCCGAGCGCGGCCGATGGTTATGGGCATGGGCGACCATGGCGAGAATGCCGGCCGCGGCCAATCCGATCGCGAAATACTCTAGGGGTGCCATGAGCGTCTCCTTCCTGAGTTGGGGCCCTGGGTGGCGCCCTAAGGGCAGTGGCGGTCAGCGCTCCCTGTGTGGGCGATGACGATGCTCTCTCTGACAGCGTAGCCGCGAGGAGGTGCCCTTGGCGACTCCTTCGTGAACGGAGCTTGGACGGTGGAGAGTTGCTCCGCCCGGCCGAAGGTAGAATACTGTCTATAATTACAGTATTCATGTCGGAGGCGCCATGTCCCTGTCTACCCCCTGGCCAGCCCGCCATCACTCCGCCACGCCGCCGCTGCCCCTGCTGGGCTGCCGGGTGCGAGCCGGCTTCCCCAGTCCCGCCGATGACCACCTCGACACCGAGCTCGACCTGCATGCCCATGTGGTGAAACGTCCCGCCGCCACCTACTTCGTGCGCGCCGAGGGTGACTCCATGCGCGGCGATGGCATCCATGATGGCGACCTGCTAGTGGTGGATCGCAGCCTGGAGGCGCGCCCCGGCCGAGTCGTGATCGTCGCCCTGGAGGGGGAGCTCACCGTCAAGCGGCTGGAGCAGCAGGCCGCCGGCCCCTGCCTGGTGGCCAGCCATCCCGACTATCCGCCGATTCCTCTGGCCGGACGCGAGTGCCGTGTCTGGGGTGTGGTGACCCATGTGGTGCATGCCCTGCCCGGAGGCCAGCGATGAGCGCCTGGAAGCGAGCCGCTCTCCGGCGAGCGCCGATGCCCTGGGGAGCCTGAGGATGATCGCCCTGGTGGATTGCAACAACTTCTACGTCAGCTGCGAGCGCGCCTTCGCCCCGGCCCTGGAAGGGCAGCCGGTGGGGGTGCTCTCCAACAATGATGGCTGTGTGGTGGCCCGCTCCGAGGAGCTCAAGGCGCTGGGCATCGCCATGGGGGCCCCGGTGCACCTGATCCCGCCGTCACTGCGCCGTCGCTGTGTGCTGCTCTCCAGCAACTATGCCCTCTATGGCGACATGTCCCGGCGGGTCAACGAGGTGCTGGAGTCGCTGGCCCCGCATGTAGAGCCCTACTCCATCGACGAGAGCTTCCTTCATCTGGATGGCCTGGATGTTGCCGCGTCCGAGGTTCTGGCTCGGGAGCTCCGCGGGCGAGTGCACCGCGAGACCGGTATTCCGGTGAGCGTGGGGCTGGCGCCGACCCGGGTGCTGGCCAAGCTGGCCAACCGGTTCGCCAAGCGTGGCGACGGGGTCTGTTACCTGGCAGCCGATGCCGCCACCACGCAAGCCCAGCTGGAGCAACTGCCGGTAGCCGAATTATGGGGCGTGGCCCGGCGCAGCGCCGAGCGCCTGGCCGCCCTGGGCATCGATACCGCCTGGGCCCTGCGCCAGACCGAGCCGGCGCGGGTTCGCCGGGCCCTGTCGGTGGTGATGGAGCGCATCGTCTGGGAGCTGCGTGGCCATGGCGCCATCCTGATGGACGACCTGGAGGCGCCCCGCCACCACCTGCTGGTCTCGCGTTCCCTGGGGCGGCCCACCACGGCGCTCCACGAACTTCGCGAGGCGTTGCGCCAGCATGTGGCCCGGGCCGGCGAGAAGCTGCGTCGTCAGGGCAGCCTGGCCCAGGTCGTTCGGGTCGTCCTGCGTACCGGCCCCTTTCAGGTGGGACGGGGGGCCTACCGCAACGCCGCCCAGGTGACCCTGGCGGCGCCCAGCGACGACACCCGCGAGCTGTTGCGGGCTGCCCAGCAGGCCCTGGCGATCATCTACCGAGAAGGCTATCGCTATCAGAAGTGCGGGGTCATGCTGATGGGCTTGGTGGAGGCGGGGGCGGCCCAGGGACGGCTGCTGGCGGAGGATAGCGCCGAGGCGCTGCGGCGTCGCCGGCTGATGGCGACCCTCGACCGAGTCAATCGGGAGCTGGGCCGTGATACGGTGCGCCTGGGCCTACCGCGGCGCGACAGCGGCTGGAAGTTGCGCTGCGCCAATCGCAGCGACCGCTACACCACCCGCTGGGATGAGCTCCCCCGGGTGCGCACCTGAGAACCTTGGTGCCGCAAGGCGGAGTCGACCCCTCGACCTTGTCTCCCCGGGGGCTCCATCGGCGGGCCCGCTGCATCGCCGCGCAAATCTCCATCCCGTGAACCACCCGCCGCTTGGCGAGGCCCCGAATGGGCCAGGCAGCATGGCCTGCTTATATAGGCTATCCGCAGGGGAATAGCACCATCTAAGCTAACGAAGCCTGGGGTAAGGCCCGCCCGGTGGACGATAATATATTACCTATACTTAGATATTATCCTGCATCGAAACGGGGCGGACCATGACTGCCGTATCCACTTAGATATTATCCTGCATCGAAACGGGGCGGACCATGACTGCCGTATCCGGAAGTGCAAAGTATCCTAAAATTCGACTATTCGATATTCGTAAAGCATGCAGTACCTGCAGCCTGCGCGAACTTTGCCTTCCCGTCGGCCTGGGGCGGGAAGACACCGAAGCGCTGGAACGGATCATCGAACAGAGTCGTCCGCTGAGGAAAGGCGATAGGCTCTGTTCCCTGGGCCAGCCGTTCACCACCCTGCATGTCGTCTATAGCGGCAGCCTGAAGAGCATCACTGTGGATCATAATGGCAAGGATCAGGTCATCGCGTTTCACCTGCCGGGGGAGCTGGTCGGCCTGGACGCCATCGGTGCCGACAGGCACCCATCGACCATCGAGGCATTGGAAACCACCAGTGTGTGCAAGCTCCCTTTCGTCCATCTCGAGGAGCTGGCCCGGCAGATACCCGGGTTGCAGCGCCAGCTGCTGCGCATCATGAGCAAGGAGATCTTCGACGACCACGAGCTGCTCCAGGTGGTGGCGCGGCGCAAGGCGGAACAACGACTGGCCATCCTGTTGCTCAGCCTGAGCCAGCGCTTCGCTCGACGGGGCCTGTCGCGGACCCGCTTCCGCCTGTCCATGTCGCGTCATGATCTGGGCAACTTCCTGGGGCTCGCTCCGGAAACCACCAGCCGGGTATTCAAGCGCTTCATGGAGCTCGGCTGGCTGAAAGTCAGCGGTAAGGAAATCGAGCTGTTGGACCTGGCGGCCCTGCAAGGCATGACCGCGAAACCCGAGACAACGCCGCTTGAGGCAGGCGGAGGTCGCTGAAGACGTACGACAGCCAGCTTTCTACAGGGCTTGAGTTCAAGGTACCTCAAGCGCTCGGGGGAGATGGTATCCAGAAAGCCGCGAACCTTGATTCGCGTCATGGGCGGGCGTCGCGAGCAGCGGCGCCCGCCCGTTGCCTGTCGGGGACTTCAGCTGAGCTGCTGGTGGGCGGCGTAGCAGTGCATCAGGACGCCGGACTCGAGCTGCTTATGATAGGTATAGTCGCGCAGTGGTCGCTCCAGCTCCGGCGTACCGTTGGCCCCCAGCAACCGTCGAGCCAGGCGGTGCGTCTCCAGGCTCGCGGCCAGGGCCTGCTGCAGTGCCTGGTCGATCAACTCCCCGTCGACGATAAAGAAACTGCCCCGGGAGTCGACGAGCGTCGGCCGGGCCCGGGGGTGTTCGGGACCGTCCACGCAGGCACCGAGGCCCAAGTCGTTGGCCGCCTCCCGCAGGGTCTCGAGACGTTGCTCGCAGGCGATGCCGAGCTCTGCCATCTGACGGCTCAGGGCCGTACTGTAGGTCAGGAAGCTAAGGGCCAGCCGGCGATAACGGTGCAAGGCTCGGCTTTCGGCCGTGCTGGCCAGCATCAGCTGGTCCTGGGGAAGCAGGGTGAGTGTCTGGATATCGATCATGCGGTCAATCTCGGGATGCGGGGCATGCCCCGGTGAGGGGGCATCGGCCCGATGTCGTGTCGTTGTTCGTTGTGTATTGCCTGCCTGGCATCGCTTTGCCGAGGGGGCTCCTTCCCGCTCCCGCAGCATGTCCTCGAGACAGTGAGACTAGTGGAGCGGCGACAGCCTGTCCTTGACCATCATCAAGATGTCGGCGAAGTGCTGCCCTGTGCGGCAGGGGCTCTCGCCGCGCTCCAAGCGATTCAGCAGTTGCTCCATCAGAGCAAGCCGATTGGGAAGGCCGGTCAATGAGTCTTGATAGGCCAGCTGCTGAATACGGCTCTGCGCGGCCCGTTGGGCACGAATATCGGTGACGGTGGCGACATAATGACGCTTTCCGCTGAGGCTATAGCGGACCCGGCGCAGCGCCATTCTGACCGGATAGGTATTGCCATCACGGTGACGGATGCTGACTTCAAGCGAGCATTGGGCGTGGTCGTCGGCTTGATTCAGGCATCGCCGTAACTCGGCCTGACTGGAGCCTATCCAGTGGTTGGCGGGGTGTCCGACCAACGCCCGCCGAGGGAGCCCGGCAAGGTCGGCAAAGGTGTCATTGCACATCAGGATGGTCGCTTCGTGGTCGAGCAGGACGATGCCATCGCCCAGTGAAGCGACAATATGGCGCAAGCGCTCGCTGGACATGAGGTGCAGGGACTCCTTGCCGAGCAGGTGCCTTTCTAGGCGCAACATCAGGAGGCTCAATAGCGCCACGCCACCTAGCCCTAGGGCGATGATAAGCAGCGGCAGGGGGGCAGAGGGAGGCGGTGACGGTTTCGTCAGGGCGAGACCCAGGCTCGGCTGAAGGGCGAGCAGGAGCAATGCGAGCCCTCCCAACTGCAGACGCTCCTTGAAGACGGCACCTCGGGCCAGTAGCAGGGTGTAGCCGGTCAGGCTGCCCAGCAGCAGGGTCAGGAGCGCCAACAGGAGTACCAGCCAGGGCGAGGCGGTACTCCAGGGCGTGAACCACCACTGCATCAGGAGATGAGCGCTGCCAAGCAGGGCGCCGGCCAGTAGGCATGAAGGGGGGGGAGACGCGGGGGCGCCCGAACAGTACCAGGAGCAGGGTGGCGGTCGCCATCAGGGGCAAGAAAGCGACGGGCAGTGTTGCTATCGGCGGTGGCATGGCTAGCCAGGAACGCCCCGCCAAGTACAGGCCCAGGCTGCCCAGGGCCAGCAGCGTGCCGCCGCCGATCAGCCATAGTGGTCGATGACGAGATAGGGCCAGTGATGGCAAGGCAGCGGAGATACGCAGGCTGGTGTGCAGGCTCAGCAGGGCCGCAAGGCCAAGCAACAGGGCGCCCAGCAAAGAACTATCCAGGTTCGAGAGCATGTCACTGATCCTTCAGTGCACTCGTGAAGCGCCGTCGGCTCCTGAGCCGTCGGGATGGATGCATGACATTAGGTTATATCTAATTTCAGTACAGTAGCATATGTAGCTTTCATCGATGCTTCGTTAAATTGACGTAGTGTCTTGTCAGTCGGAGATGGCATGTGGGTATCTGGAGGGTCGAGGCCTGGGACCTGAGTCCGGCCTATCTCAACCGGCGAGAGCTGCTCTGGGCCTGGCATGCCCATCGCAGGGAACCGGGAGCGCGTGCGCGGCTGGCGGCGGAGCTCTGGGGGCGCGGCGAGCGGGTGGCGTTACTGCCAGGCGGGAGGGTCGCCCCCGCGGAGGCGCGTCTCGATCCGCAACGGATCGCCGAACAGCTGGCCTGGCTGGTCGCCGCCAGGCGCTGGCGTACTCCGGGACGCTTGTCGCCGCCCCTTCAGGCCCAGACACTCTGGCGCCAGCACAAGTATTCGGTGATGGCACGCAGCCCCCGGCGCTATCGGCAGATCGGTCGCGAGGTGGCGGCCCTGCCGCGTGGCGCCGAGCTGTTGCCCCTGGCGCTGGAGCTCTCGGAGTGGCTCTTGACGGCGCCGACCCCGGGCGGGTGGCGCAATGCCGTGCAGCACCTGTGGGGCTATGTGGCCGAGGTGGCGCCGCCGGCCAGGGGCGAGGTCGATGGCTGGTCATCGGCTCGCTTGCTACGGGAGACCCGGGACCGGGCCCTGCAGAGCCGCCAGCCCTATCTGCTGGAGTCCACGGCCCTGGGCGAGCTGGCGGCCTGGCTGCCGGAGAGGGATCGCTAGCCTGGCCGGCGAAGTCGCGTCAGGTTTTCCTGAGCGTATCCAGCAAGGCTATTGGGCCTTGGGTTGGCGAATTCTGGTTAGGCCTTCCTGAGCGCGGGGTGGCAAGAGGGCCGCCGCCCCGGGGCGTATCCAGCAAGGCTATTGGGCCTTGGGTTGGCGAGTCCTCGTTAGGCCTTCCTGAACGCGGGGTGGCAAGAGGGCCGCCGCCCCGGGGCGTATCCAGCAAGGCTATTGGGCCTTGGGTTGGCGAATCCTCGTTAAGCCTTCCTGAGCGCTGGAGGCCACTAGGCGCCCCTGGCGATCGAACAGGTTGCCCCGGGCGAAGCCGCGGGCGCCGCCGGCCCAGGGGCTGTCCATGTCGTAGAGCAGCCAGTCGTTGACCTTGAGATCGTGGTGGAACCAGAGGGCGTGATCGAGGCTGGCGATCTGCAGCTGGGGGTCGCCGAACTGGATGCCGTGAGGCACCAGGCTGGTGGTCAGCAGATTGAAGTCGCTGCTGTAGGCCAGCAGGTAGCGGTGCAGGGCGGTGTCGTCCGGCAGTTCGCCGGCCAGGCGGAACCAGACCCGCTTGCGGGCCGGGCGCGAGGCGTCTGCATCGCCGTCCGGCAGGTGCAGAAACTCGATGGGGTGACCCTCGAAGTCGAGGAGCCGGGCGCCCCGGGCCAGCAGGGTATCCGGGTCGTCCACCTCGGGCATGGCGAACTGGTGATGGTGGCCCGGCTCCTCGCCATGGAAGGAGGCGCTGCAGAAGAAGATCGGCTGGCCCTTCTGGATGGCGGTGACCCGGCGGGTGGTGAAGCTGCCGCCGTCACGTACCGCGTCCACCTGATAGACCACCGGGCGCTTGGCGTCCCCGGGGCGCAGGAAGTAGCCGTGCAGGGAGTGCGCCAGGCGCTCGCCGGGTACCGTCC
Organism: Halomonas sp. 328; assembly: GCF_015645095.1. GTDB lineage: Bacteria > Pseudomonadota > Gammaproteobacteria > Pseudomonadales > Halomonadaceae > Bisbaumannia. The sequence goes on along the minus strand of NZ_JADOTW010000006.1, from coordinate 72,984 downwards.
GGGTGGCGGCGGAGAGGGCCTGGCCGAGCACCTGGCCGCCGAACAGCTGGGGGAAGCCGAGGTCCTGGCTCTGGCCCCGGAAGAGGTTTTCCTCGATCATCTCCAGGCCGAGCAGGGCGACCAGATCGTCCAGTGCCTTGGTCATGGCGCTATCCTCTGCGGTAGGGTGGTTCGTCATACGACTGTTTTATGTTGCTAAGGATACCCGAGAGCCCCGCCATGCGCAGCGACGACTTTTATATGCACCGGGCCCTGGATCAGGCCCGCCAGGCCCTGGCCGCAGGGGAGGTGCCGGTGGGCGCCGTGGTGGTGGATGCCGAAGGCGAGATCATCGGCGCCGGCTACAACGCCCCCTGCGGCTGCCATGACCCCAGTGCCCATGCCGAGATCCAGGCGCTGCGGGCGGCGGCGGCCCGCCTCGAGAACTATCGCCTCGATGGCTGCACCCTCTACGTGACCCTGGAGCCCTGCCTGATGTGCACCGGGGCGATCATCCATGCGCGGCTGGCGCGGGTGGTCTACGGCGCTGCCGAGCCCAAGACCGGCATGGTGGAATCCCGGGCCAATCTCTTCGCCCAGCCCTGGCATAACCATCGGGTGGTGGTGGAGGGGGGACTGCTGGCCACCCAGGCCCGGCGCCTGCTCCAGGCCTTCTTCGCCGAGCGGCGTGGTTAGGCGAGCCTAGAGAACCGGCGGTACCGTATCGAACAGCAGATCGTCGTCGACGCCGTCCGGGCGCCGGGCGTTGAGCCGGAAGAACTGCTGCTGGCTACGGTCCACGTAGTCGAGGATCTCGTAGTAGCGGCGGATATTGCGCACATAGATCACCGGCTCGCCGCCCCGGGCATAGCCGTAGCGAGTCTGGCTGTACCACTCGCGCTTCTGCAGCAGCGGCAGCGCCTCGCGCACATCGGCCCAGCGGTCCGGGTCGCCGCCGCGCTGCTCGGCGATGCGCCGGGCGTCATAGAGATGCCCCAGGCCCACGTTGTAGGCGGCCAGGGCCATCCACAGGCGGTCGGGGTCCTCGATGCTCTCCGGCAGGCGCTCCTTGATGCTACGCAGGTAGCGGGCGCCGCCGTCGATGCTCTGGACCGGGTCGAGGCGATCCTCGACGCCCATCTCCCCGGCGGTGGGGAGGGTCAGCATCATCAGGCCGCGCACCCCGGTGGGTGAGGTGGCCTCCGGGTCCCAGTGGGATTCCTGGTAGCCGAGCGCTGCCAGCAGCTTCCAGTCGAAACCGGTGTCCCGGGCCGCCTCGCGAAACAGTGGCGCATAGTCGGGCAGCACCTCCCGCACCTGGCGGATAAAGCGCCGCGCCCCCACGTATTCCAGGTAGTCATCGTGGCCGAAGTAGCGCTCGAGCAGGGCGTCCAGCTCGCCGTTGGCCTGCTGGGTCGTCAGGAAGGCATTGGCCGCCTGCTGCAGGGCCAGGCCGCCCTGGGCGGGAAAGGCCCAGGCCATGGAGAGCGGCTCGCCGAGGGGGAAGCCGCGCTCCACCCCGGGGAAGAAGAGGCGGTTGAGGCGGAACTGGTGGGCGTAGACCACGGCGGCGTCGAGGCTGCCGGACTCGACCCGCTGCAGCAGGTCGGCCACCTCCAGGCCGCCGCTCTCCAGCCAGCTCAACTCGGGCAGCTCGGCCTGCAGCTCGCGCAGCACCAGGCCGGTGCCCGAGCCGCGCAGGGTGGCGATCGACAGGCGTCGCAGGTCGTCGATATCGCGCACCGGGGGCAGGCCACGGCGGTAGACCACCAGCGGCTGCAGGGTGAGGATGGGGCGACTGAAGATGACCCCCTCCTGCTCCGGGGCCAGGGGCAGGGCGGCGGCGCCCATATCGGCGGCGCCCGCGCGCACGCCGGCCAGTACTTCCTGGAGGCTGTGGTCGGCATCCATGTCCAGGCTGACCCCCAGGTGATCGGCGAAGCGCCGGGCCAGCTCGTACTCGAAGCCGGCGGGGCCGTGGCTGCCCTGGTAATAGGTGGTGGGGGTGTTGCGGGTCAGCACGCTAAGGAAGGCCCGCTCGCGAATCGCCGTCAGTGGCGAGTCGGGGCGCGGCGACTGGCGCGCCGGCCACAGGGCCAGCAGCAGGCCGCAGCAGAGCAGCAGGTAACCCCGCCAGTGGCGGTAGAGATGGAGAGCCAGGGATCGGTGCATGGGGGTCAGCGGTCGCCTCGGAACGCCCCACCATAACGGCGCCGGCCGAGGCTGTCATCCCGCGGATTTCGTCCAGGCCTCGCTTTCCAGTATCATGTGCGCCAGATTGCCGCCAGCCGCGGCTCCACTCCTGCCATTTCTTCGCTATCTCTTCAGAGGCTCGATCGACATGCTCGAACTGCGCGGTGCGCCTGCCCTTTCCGCTTTCCGTCATGCCAAGTTGCTGGCCACCCTGCGTGCACAGGTGCCCGAGGTCGAATCCCTGCATGCCGACTATGTGCACTTCGTCGACCACGATGGCGACCTCGGCGCCGAGGCGTTGGCGGTGCTGGAGCGGCTGCTCGACTATGGCGCGCCCCGGGGCGCGGGCGGTCGCGAGGGCCATCTCTTCCTGGTGGTGCCGCGCATCGGCACCCAGTCGCCCTGGTCCTCCAAGGCCACCGATATCGCCCGCAACTGCGGCCTGGGGCAGGTGCGTCGCCTGGAGCGTGGCGTTGCCTACCGGGTCAGGCTGGGGGGCACCCTCTCCGAGGCCGCCTTCGAGGCCATCCAGGCGGCGCTCCACGACCGCATGACCGAGACTGTGCTGGCCAATGCCTCCGATGCCGCCAAGCTCTTCTCCCATCATGAGCCGGCGCCCCTGGGCAGCGTGGATATTCTCAGCGGCGGCCGGGCGGCCCTGGCCACCGCCAACGGCGAGCTGGGTCTGGCCCTGGCCGATGACGAGATCGATTACCTGCTGTCGGCCTTCAGAGAGCTTTCGCGCAACCCCACCGACGTCGAACTGATGATGTTCGCCCAGGCCAACTCCGAGCACTGCCGCCACAAGATCTTCAACGCCGACTGGCTGATCGACGGCGAGGCCCAGAGCCACTCGCTGTTCAAGATGATCAAGAACACCCACCAGGCCTCGCCGGGCAAGGTGCTCTCCGCCTACAGCGACAACGCCGCGGTGATCGAGGGCACCACGGCGCCGCGCTTCTTCGCCGCGCCGCTGACCGGTGCCGAGGGCGAGCGGGCCCGCTACGCCGCCGTCGAGGAGCCGATCCAGATCCTGATGAAGGTGGAGACCCACAACCACCCCACCGCCATCGCCCCCTATCCCGGCGCAGCCACCGGCGCCGGCGGCGAGATCCGCGACGAGGGCGCCACCGGCATCGGCGGCAAGCCCAAGGCGGGCCTCACCGGCTTCACCGTCTCCAACCTGCGCATCCCCGAGTTCGTGCAGCCCTGGGAGGCCTTCGACTACGGCAAGCCGGAGCGCATCGTCAACGCCCTGGAGATCATGCTGGAAGGGCCCATCGGCGGCGCCGCCTTCAACAACGAGTTCGGGCGTCCCAACCTCACCGGCTACTTCCGTACCTATGAGCAGGACGCCCTGGGCGCCAACGGCATCGAGCGCCGCGGCTACCACAAGCCGATCATGATCGCCGGCGGCTACGGCAATATCCGCGACCAGCACGTCCAGAAGGGCGAGATTCCGGTGGGCGGCAAGCTGATCGTGATGGGCGGGCCGGCGATGCTGATCGGCCTGGGCGGCGGTGCCGCCTCCTCCATGGCCTCCGGTGCCTCCAGCGCCGACCTGGACTTCGCCTCGGTGCAGCGCGACAACGCCGAGATCGAGCGTCGCGCCCAGGAGGTGATCGACCGCTGCTGGGCCCTGGGCGACAAGAACCCCATTCGCTTCTTCCACGACGTGGGCGCCGGCGGCCTCTCCAATGCCTTGCCGGAGCTGGTCAAGGATGGCGAGCGCGGCGGCCTCTTCGACCTGCGCGCCGTGCCCAATGCCGAGCCGGGCATGAGCCCGCTGGAGATCTGGTGCAACGAGGCCCAGGAGCGCTACGTGCTGGCGGTGGCCCCGGAGGAGCTCGACACCTTCGATGCCCTGTGCCGCCGCGAGCGCTGCCCCTATGCGGTGGTCGGCGAGGCCACCGAGCCCCACCACCTGGAAGTGCGCGATGGCCACTTCGAGAGCAAGCCCGTCGACCTGCCGATGAGCGTGCTGTTCGGCAAGCCGCCGAAGATGACCCGCGAGTTCTCCCGCGAGGCCCGCGAGCTGCCCGGCGTGATGCTCGACAACCTGGACCTGCGCGAGGCGATGGATCGGGTGCTGCGCCTGCCCACCGTGGCCTCCAAGGGCTTCCTGATCACCATCGGCGACCGCTCCATCACCGGCCAGGTGGCCCGCGACCAGATGGTCGGCCCCTGGCAGGTGCCGGTGGCGGACGTCGCCGTGACCACGGCGAGCTTCGACACCCATGCCGGCGAGGCCATGGCCATGGGCGAGCGGCCCCCGGTGGCGCTGATCGATCCCGCCGCCAGCGCCCGCCTGGCGGTGGCCGAGGCGATCACCAACCTGGCCGCCGCGCCCATCGCCGAACTCTCCGATATCAAGCTCTCCGCCAACTGGATGAGCGCCGCCGACCACCCCGGCGAGAACCAGGCGCTGTACGACGCCGTCCACGCCGTGGGCATGGAGCTCTGCCCGGCGCTCGGCATCGCCGTGCCGGTGGGCAAGGACTCCATGTCCATGCGCACCGCCTGGCAGGAGGACGGGGAGGAGAAGAGCATCACCTCGCCGCTGTCGCTGGTGATCACCGGCTTCGCCCCGGTCACCGATGCGCTGAAGACCCTGACCCCGCAGATCAACCTGGAGCAGGACGAGTCCGACCTGCTGTTGATCGACCTGGGCGGCGGCAAGAACCGCCTGGGCGGTTCGGCCCTGGCCCAGGTCTATGGCCAGGTGGGCGACGACTGCCCCGACCTGGACGACGCCGAGGACCTCAAGGCCTTCTTCGCGGTGATCCAGGGCCTCAACGCCGAGGGCAAGCTGCTCGCCTACCACGACCGCAGCGACGGCGGCCTGCTGGTGACCCTGCTGGAGATGGCCTTCGCCGCCCACGCCGGCCTGGAGATCAAGCTCGACTGGCTGATCGACGAGCCCCACGAGGCGGTCAATGCCCTCTTCGCCGAGGAGCTCGGCGCGGTGATCCAGGTCAACCGTGCCCACACCGAGGAAGTGCTGGCCCAGTTCGCCGCCGCCGGCATCGAGACCTGCGGCGTCATCGCCCGGCCCCGCTACGACGACCAGGTGCGGGTCACCCTCTTCGAGGAGCCGCTGCTCGAGACCACCCGGCTGCTGGCCCAGCGCACCTGGGCCGAGACCAGCTACCAGCTGCAGGCCCTGCGCGACAACCCGGAGTGCGCTAAGAGCGAGTTCGATGGCCTGCTGGACGACCGCGACCCGGGGCTGTCCGCCGAGCCGAGCTTCGCCATCGACGAGGATATCGCCGCGCCCTTTATCAACACCGCCCGTCCCGCCATGGCGATCCTGCGCGAGCAGGGCGTCAACGGTCACCTGGAGATGGCCTGGGCCTTCGACAAGGCCGGCTTCGAGGCGGTCGACGTGCATATGAGCGATATCCTCGAGGGGCGGGTCACCCTCGAGCAGTTCAAGGGCCTGGTGGCCTGCGGCGGCTTCTCCTACGGTGACGTCCTGGGCGCCGGCGGCGGCTGGGCCAAGTCGGTGCTCTTCAATGCCCAGGCCCGCGAGCAGTTCGCCGGTTTCTTCCAGCGCGACGACAGCTTCGCCCTGGGTGTCTGCAACGGCTGCCAGATGCTCTCCCAGCTCAAGGAACTGATCCCCGGTGCCGAGGCCTGGCCGCGCTTCGTGCGCAACGAGTCGGAGCAGTTCGAGGCCCGGGTGGCCATGGTCCAGGTGGAGAAGAGCCCGTCGATCCTGCTGGCCGGCATGGAAGGCTCGCGACTGCCCATCGCCGTGGCCCACGGTGAGGGCCGTGCCGAGTTCCGCGACAGCGGTCACCTGCGCACCATGCAGAGCGGCGGCCAGGTGGCGCTGCGCTACGTGGACAACTACGGCCAGGTCACCAGCCGCTACCCGGCCAACCCCAACGGTTCCCCCGCCGGCATCACCGGCCTGACCACCCCGGACGGTCGGGTCACCATCATGATGCCCCACCCGGAGCGGGTGGTGCGGGCGGTCACCAACTCCTGGCGGCCTAGTGACTGGACCCAGGACGGTGCCTGGCTGCGGCTGTTCCGCAACGCCCGAGTCTGGGTGGGCTAAGGCCAAGGTTGAGGCGCTCTCCCGGGGGCGCCCCGACGCCTGGCTGCGGCTGTTCCGCCGTTTCACCACAGCCTGTCCGAGTCCGGGTGGGCTAAGGCCCGCTCCCCACGTCGACAAGGCGGCCCTCGGGCCGCCTTGTCGCGTTCTGGCTATGCGCCGCGTTCTAGGGGGCCGCGGGCGGTGCCGGCGGCAACCCCAGTCGCGCCTCCAGGGTGTCCAGCTCCTGGCGGAAGCGTGCCGCCAGGGCCTCGTAGCGGCCGAAGTCATGGCCGCACTCCAGGCAGTAGACATGGCCGTGGCCGTGCCGGGTGGGGGGCAGCCGCTTCAGGCGGGCGCCGCAGTCGGGACAGTCGGGGCTCAGGGTGACTTGCATGGCGGATCTCCTTCTTGGGTGATGAAACCGCCTCGCAAGGGGCCTGGTGATGGTGATCACCGAGCGCCTTGCGGGGCTTGCCTCATGGAATGAGATGGCGGTCAGTGGCGTCTAGTTCAATAGTTGGCGAACTAAATTTCTTCCGTGCCTTCCCAGTATGTGGAATATATTTCCATAGGGCTTGTCGAGAGTGGGGCTTCCGGCTATAAGAGCGGCTGTAAATGGGGCTCCGGCATGGGGTTGGCGCCCCGAGCCGGGAGAGTGCAACGGTGCATGAGGGACTGAGTCTGCTCTATGTGGGCGCGGTACTGGTGCTCAATGGCCTGTGGATGCTGGGGCGCATCGAGGACCGCGAGATCCAGGTGATCAACTTCTTCGCCGGCGGCGTCAGCCTGGCGGTGGCGGCCTATGCCGCCTTCGGCCCGGGAGCCGATGCGGCCAGCGTGCGCACCGCGGCCATGACGCTGCTGTTCGCCTTCACCTACCTCTGGGTGGCCATCAATCGCCGCAACGGCAGCTCCGGCCATGGCCTGGGCTATTTCTGTCTCTTCGTGGCGCTCACCGCCCTGCCCACCGGGCTGTTGCAGCTGGCGGTGGCCGAGGGGCTCTGGGGCTGGTGGTCGGGGCTCAACTGGCTGGCCTGGGCCCTGCTCTGGTTCGGCTTCTACCTGATGCTCTGCCATCGCCCCCAGCTGCAGCCGCTGATGGCGCGCACCGCCCTGGCCCAGGGGCTGGTGACCGCCTGGCTGCCCGGTTACCTATTGCTGCAGGGGCTGTTGCTGGCCTGAAACAACTGTTTGAAATCAGCCTCGACAGGGGGCAGACTCGGGGGATAGCCCACCGAGGAGAGCCCCCATGTCGGACGCTTTCGCGCAGGAACATTTCGCATCACGGGTGACCCTGACGGTCACCGACTTCGTGGCCCGGGTCGCCCTGGCCCGCCCGGAGGCGCTCAATGGCCTGGACTGGGCCATGATCGAGGGCCTGCTGGCGGCGCAGCGACGGCTCGAGGCGTTGGCCGAGGCCGGGCGGGTGCGCACCGTGCTGCTGGTGGGGGAGGGCGAGAGCTTCTGCGCCGGCCTGGACATGGCATCCATCATGGGGGCGCCCGAGCGGCTGCCCGGGTTGCTGGAGGCGGCCCCCGAGGATGGCATCAACCCGGTGCAGCGCCTGGCCCTGGGCTGGCGTGACGCCGGGGTGCCGGTGATCGCCGCCCTCCACGGCCATGTCTATGGCGGCGGCCTGCAGATCGCCCTGGGCGCGGATATCCGCGTGGCGCACCCCGAGGTGCGGCTGGGGTTGCTGGAGATCGACTGGGGCATCATCCCCGACATGGCCATCAGCGTCACCGGCGCCGGGCTGCGCCGGGACGTGATTCAGGAGCTGGCCTGGAGCGGGCGCAAGGTCAGCGGCGACGAGGCCCATGCCCTGGGCCTGGTCACCCGCCTGAGCGAGACCCCGGAGGCGACGGCCCGGGAAGTCTCCCGAGCCATCGCCGCCCGCTCCCCCAGGGCGGTGGCGGCGGCGCGTACCCTCTTCGAAACCGCCCCCTTGCTCTCTCAGCGTGAGCGCCTGGCCCTGGAGGCCCGATTGCAGGGTGAGCTGCTGGGCAGCGCCGAGCAGCAGGAAGCGGTGGCCGCCCGCCTGGAACAGCGTCCGGCCCGCTTCGACTAGCGTTTGTTTCTCTTCCATGGAGGCTCGGGGCTACCCTGAGGGCAGGCCATCGCGGGGCGCGGTGAACCCCTCCCTGGGCGCTACCGATGCCATCCCTGGCATAGGACCCCCGCTCCGACCTGCCCCCAGCGCCCCTGCGCCATTCCAGCGCTGATAGTCCTGCGGCTTGGGTCGGCCCATGGCGAGCCGCTAGAATGGCGGCTTCGCTTGCCAGGGCCCTGCCATGACCGCGCCCCTTTCCCCCGACGCTCTCGCCACGCCGCCCAGCCTGCGCCCCTATCAACGGGAGGCAGTCTCGCGGGTGGTCGGCCATTTTCGCGCCAGCGACGACCCCGCCGTGGTGGTGCTGCCCACCGGCAGCGGCAAGTCCCTGGTGATCGCCGAGCTGGCGCGTCTGGCCCGGGGGCGGGTGCTGGTGCTGGCCCATGTGCGCGAGCTGGTCGAGCAGAACCACGCCAAGTTCCTCGCCTATGGTCGCCAGGCGGATATCTTCAGCGCCGGCCTGGGTCGCAAGGAGAGCGGCCGCCAGGTGGTCTTCGGCTCGGTGCAGTCGGTGGTCAGGAACCTGGATGCCTTCGCCGCACCGGCGTCGGGGCAGGGCGCCTTTACCCTGCTGGTGATCGACGAGTGCCACCGGGTGGCGGAGGAGAAGGCCTCCAGCTACCGGCGGGTGATCGATCACCTGCGCGCCCAGAACCCCGGCCTCAAGGTGCTGGGGCTGACCGCCACCCCCTACCGGCTGGGCCAGGGGTTTATCTATCATCGCCACCACCACGGCATGGTGCGCGGCGAGGCGGACTGCCTGTTCCGCGACTGCGTCTTCGAGCAGCCCCTGCGGCTGATGGTCAAGCAGGGCTACCTGGCCGAGCCGAGGCGGGTGGATGCCGCCGTCGAGCGCTATGACTTCTCGCGCCTGGTGCCCTCGTCGAGCGGGCTGTTCCGCGAGGAGGAGCTCAATCGGGTGGCGGCGGGAAACCGTGCCACCCCGGGGATCATCGCCGAGGTCGTGGCGCGCGCCCGCGACCGCCAGGGGGTGATGCTGTTCGCCGCCAGCGTGGCCCATGCCGAGGAGGTGCTCGGCTACCTGCCCCGGGGCGAGGCGGCGCTGATCACCGGGGCGACCCCCTCCGCCGAGCGCGAGGCGATCATCGCCGCCTTCAAGGCCCGGGAGCTCAAGTACCTGGTCAACGTGGCGGTGCTCACCACCGGCTTCGATGCGCCCCATGTGGACCTGATCGCCATCCTGCGCCCCACCGAATCGGTGAGCCTCTATCAGCAGATCGTCGGGCGCGGCCTGCGCCTGTCGCCGGGCAAGACGGATTGCCTGATCCTCGACTATGCCGGCAATCCCTGGGACCTCTATGCCCCCGAGGTGGGCTCGCCGAAGCCGGATGCCGACAGCGAACCGGTGCAGGTCGAGTGCCCCGCCTGCGGTCACGCCAACCTCTTCTGGGGCAAGCGCGACGGCGACCTGGTGATCGAGCACTTCGGGCGCCGTTGTCAGGGACTGGTCGAGGACGAGTCAGGCAAGCGCCAGCAGTGCGACTTCCGCTTTCGCTTCAAAGTGTGCGGCGACTGTGGTGCCGAGAACGATATCGCCGCCCGCCGCTGCCATGGCTGCGAGACCCTGCTGGTGGATGCCGACGACAAGCTCAAGGCGGCGCTGCGGCTCAAGGATGCCAGGGTGCTCAGGGTCAGCGGCATGCAGCTCGAGTCCACCGTCAATGGTCGCGGGCTGCCGCGCCTCAAGGTGACCTACCACGATGAGGACGGCGCCACGCTCAGCGAATGGTTCGCCCTGGAGACTCCGGCTCAGCGCGGCGCCTTCGCCGCAGCCTTCCTGCGCCACCATCTGCGTGCCCCGGGCAGCGACTGGCGCCCCACCACCCCGGAGGCGGTGATCGAAGAGCGGCGGCGGCTGCGTCACCCGGACTTCGTGGTGGGGCGCAAGGTGGGCCGCCACTGGCAGGTGCGCGAGAAGCTGTTCGACTATGTCGGGCGTTATCGCAAGGCCGAAACGGCGGAATAGCTCGAGTCTCCGATAGGTCCCTCGCTATCTCCCGCGCGGCTCTCTTGGTAGACTGGCCGGCTGAACGCAACCGGACGGGCAGGGCGTGAGCGAGACAGTCGGCGCGGAGCAGGCGACCAGCCAGGAACCAGCGGCCGCCGCACAGGCGGAGGTGTTGGCGCGGCTGTTCGACGAGCCGATCACCCAGCTCCCCGAGGACCTCTATATTCCCCCCGAGGCGCTGCGGGTCTTCCTGGAGACCTTCGAGGGGCCGCTGGACCTGCTGCTCTACCTGATCCGTCGCCAGAACCTGGATATCCTCGCCATCGATGTGGCCGCCATCACCCGCCAGTACATCGAGTACGTGGAGCTGATGAAGGCCCTGGAGATCGAGCTGGCCGGGGAGTACCTGCTGATGGCGGCGATGCTGGCGGAGATCAAGTCGCGGACCCTGCTGCCGCGCCCCCCCAAGGCGGAGGGCGAGGAGGAGGAAGAGGATCCCCGGGCGGCGCTGATTCGCCGCCTCCAGGAGTACGAGCGCCTCAAGCAGGCCGCCGAGTCCCTGGACGAGGTGCCGCGCCAGGGCCGCGACTGGTTCCCGGCCCATGCCGAGCTGCCGAGCCTCGAGACCCGGGTGATCCACCCCGAGGTGGAGCTCGACGAGCTGCTCGGCGCCCTGGCCGGTATCCTCAGGCGCGCCGAGCTGACCCAGTCGCACCAGATCAGCCGCGAGGTGCTCTCCACCCGGGAGCGCATGATGCGCATCATGGAGCGGCTCGAACACGAGCATTACACCCCCTTCGAGGCCCTGTTCACCCTGGAAGAGGGCAAGGCCGGGGTGGTGGTGACCTTTATGGCGATCCTCGAGCTGGCCAAGGAGGCGCTGATCGAGATCGTGCAGAATGCCCCCCTGTCGCCGATTCATGTGCGCGCCAGGGCGGCCATGACCGAGGAGGCGGAGGAAGCGGCCTTCGCCGAAGACCCCCCAGACCCGGAGGACGAAGGCGAGAGCGCCTTCGAGGATGAGTCGACGCCATGACCGCCATGGAATTCCCCGATGCCCTGGACGAGATCCTCGAGGCGGCCCTGCTGGCGGCGGGGGAGCCGCTGGCCCTGGAGCGCCTCGAGGGCTTGTTCGATGACCATGAACGCCCGCCGCGACGGGCCCTGCGCGAGGCCCTGGAGCGCCTCGACCGGCGCCATGCGCGGGGTGCCCTGGAACTGATCGAGACCGCCTCCGGCTATCGGCTGCGGATTCGCTCTCGGCTCTCGCCCTGGGTCTCGCGACTCTGGGACGAGCGTCCCCAGCGCTACTCCCGGGCGCTGATGGAGACCCTGGCGCTGATCGCCTATCGTCAACCGGTGACCCGGGGCGATATCGAGGAGGTGCGCGGCGTGGCGGTGAGCAGTTCGATCATGCGTACCCTCACCGAGCGGGGCTGGATCCGTGTGGTGGGGCATCGTGACGTGCCGGGGCGCCCGGCGGTCTATGCCACCACCCGGGCCTTCCTCGATGACTTCGGCCTCAAGACCCTGGATAGCCTGCCGCCCATGCACGAGCTGGCCGATAGCGACGCTTGGGGCGAGGAAACGCGGCCGGAAGACGAGGCGCCGGCCCCGGCGGTGGGTGAGGCCGACGCCACCGCAGTGGAAGACAACGAGATCGAGAAGCCGGAGGCCAGCGCCTCTGGCGAACACCACGAGCAGGAAGAGAACGACGCGACGGCCGGGATGGCCGACGCCAGACACGCCGAGACGGCGTCCCATGGGCAAGGCCTGAGCTTCAGCGATCTGCAGGCTCGCCTTGCCGAACGCGCCCGCCAGCGAGCGACCGTCGAGGATGACGAGCGCCCGGGTGCGTCTCACTCAACCGATGAGACCGATGACTCATGAGTAGCGAAAAACTGCAGAAGGTACTGGCCCGGGCCGGGCTGGGTTCGCGTCGCGAGATGGAGGCCGCCATCGCCGATGGCCGGGTCACCGTCAATGGCAAGGTGGCCACCCTGGGCGACCGCATCGAACTGCGTGACAAGGTCACCTTCGACCAGCGCCCCCTGACCCTGCGTGGCGCCGACGAGACCCCGCGTCGGGTGCTGATGTACAACAAGCCGGAAGGCGAGCTGTGCACCCGCAAGGACCCCGAGGGGCGGCGCACCGTCTTCGAGCGGCTGCCGCGGCTCAAAGGGGAGCGCTGGATCGCCATCGGCCGCCTGGATATCAACACCAGCGGCCTGCTGCTGTTTACCACCGACGGCGAGCTGGCCAACCGCCTGATGCACCCCTCCACCGAGGTGGAGCGGGAGTATGCGGTGCGGGTCATGGGGGAGGTGACCAAGGCCCAGATCAAGCAGATGGTCGAGGGCGTGATGCTCGAGGATGGGCCGGCGCGCTTCACCGACGTCCAGGAGTTCGGCGGCGAGGGCATCAATACCTGGTTCCATGTGGTGATCATGGAGGGGCGCAACCGCGAGGTGCGGCGCCTGTGGGAGTCCCAGGGGCTCACCGTGAGTCGCCTCAAGCGGGTGCGCTACGGCAATATCTTCCTCGACAAGCGGGCCAAGGCCGGCGAGTGGACCGAGCTGACCCAGGCCGAAGTGGATGACCTGGCTACCCTGGCCGGGCTGGAAGCGCGCAAGGTGCCGGAGCTGACCCCGGACGAGAAGAACCGCTGGAGTCGTGACAAGAACAAGCGGCGCCCGGTGCAGGGCGTGCGGCGTCCGCGCTCCGCCCCCAAGCGCTGAAAAATTTCATCAAAACCCTTGCCTTGGGCGTGGTGACTCAGTAATATCTGCGCCCTGTCGGCGGGTCGTTAGCTCAGTTGGTAGAGCAGTTGGCTTTTAACCAATTGGTCGTAGGTTCGAATCCTACACGACCCACCATCGACTCCCCTGAGCAGGGTCGATGGCCGACGGTCCGGCGGCGGGTCGTTAGCTCAGTTGGTAGAGCAGTTGGCTTTTAACCAATTGGTCGTAGGTTCGAATCCTACACGACCCACCACACCGCCACTTCACCTGCTTCGGCATGGTGACTGGGGTCGTTAGCTCAGTTGGTAGAGCAGTTGGCTTTTAACCAATTGGTCGTAGGTTCGAATCCTACACGACCCACCAGATTGCCAACAAAGCGCCCTCGCTTCCCGAAAGCGAGGGCGCTTTGTCATTATGGGGACGACTGGCCCCCTAATGCTCCAGCCGTACCCGGCGAAGGTTGTAATCGCCGCCATGATTCACCAGCGTGAAGCCCTGGAAGCCTTGGCGCAGGCGTTGATCATGCGCCTGCAGTACGCGCCGGCCATCCACCCAGACCTGCATGTTCCCACTCTCGTCGCGGGCCCAGCTCAGCAGATGGAAGCGGCCATCCTCCAGGTCGAGCGTGCCCTCGCTGCTGGCGATCACCTCGCCCCCAGCGGTCGTCATCCGTACCAGGCTGAGCCCGGGCCGTGAGCCGGGATTGTAGATCAGACGGTAACCGCCACCGGGCTGGTTACCCTGGAACAGCCCCATCTCCAGGCTGCCCGGCCGCTGGTGAGAGGCCAGTTCCATCTCCAGCCTGAAGGCATTGTCGACCGGTGCATGGACGAAAATCCGCGCCGCGTCCCCGAACTCGACCTCCGTTGCCACCGGCGATGCCGTCTCTGGTGCTCGTCCCCCTGCCTGTTCGAGGATCAACTGGAGCATCACCAGACCGATCTCCTCCGGTCGATCCGGGCGGAGCATGGGTAAGGTGGGCGTGACCACCTGCGGTTTCTCCACGATGCTGCGTAATCCGTTTTCATCGATGTCGAAGCGTCCGCTGAGCACGGTCCAGGCGGGGTTGCGCCGGTAATCGCCGTCGCGGAAGTCGTCGTCCAGGGCGACCCGCCTTGCCGGTGTCGGCTCCGGCACGGGGGAGGCCGTAGCCGCTGGCTCCCGGCCCGTCTGGCGTAACCGGGCCAACAGGGCCGGCGTCGCTTGACCGTCCTGGGCCAGGCCCACCGTGCCCTGGAAATCGCGAATCGCATTCCGGCTGCGAGTTCCCATCAGGCCGTCCACCGGGCCGGCCTGGTAGCCGAGCCGGTTGAGCTCACGCTGGACTTCGGCCACCAGCTGTCGGCCGGACAGGGTCTCGACGGGAGGCAGCGGTTCGGGGGCTGCCCGTAGCGGGGCCGCCCTCGGTTGCCAGGCGCGGGCCGCCTGGTGGGCCTCGCTGATCTGTTGCGCGGTCATCCGCGTCGCCACGGCATCGCGTGCAGCGGTGGCATGGCGGTGGCCACGAGCCGCGGCCAGGTTGTACCACTTGTGCGCCTCCACGAAGTCCTGGAGTGTCCCTTGGCCGGACTCGTGCATCTGCCCCAGCATGTACAAGGCCTCGGGATCGCCGCGAGTGGCTAGCCGGTCGAACATCTGCAAGGCCTGGCGGTGCTCCTGGCGCTCGTAGCTCCGCAGGGCATCGGTGTAGGTGTCATCGGCACTGGTCAGTGCGATGTGACCGAGCAGGAAGAGGAGGAACACGACTCCTTTGATGATGATCACGGCGGTGTCTCCAGTGAACGGGGGGATCTTCGACCTGCGGCCTCTGGGTCGCACCGTGTGGCCTTGCTATTCAACGCGACTCTCGCTGCCTCAACGAAAACCGAGGAAGGAGAGAATCACCAGCACGATGACGACGGCGCCGACGATATAAACGATGTTGTTCATGAGGCTTTCCTCTGCGGCGCAGTTTCCTGTGTCCAGGATGCGGCGGAATGGTTCGTGTCAGGATGGCGTCGCGGTCCCTGCGACGCGTGGTGCAACTCCCTGTACAGCAGTTCCCTTGGTTCCCTTGCTACACCCATGTTGAGGGTAGGTCATGGGGGGCCTCTCTTCTGTGCGCTGGCGTACATGGCGCCTCACGGGCGGTTGCCTGGGGGCGTGACGTTGTCGCTTCCGTGCGCTAGCGTACATAACAGGTATTTCGATTCCTGCGCGTAGGCGAGAGGGGGCGTGTAGCGAAGTCCGCATAAGTCGGCGTTTGTCTCGTCAATTCAACGGATTATTGGTGCCTGCTGCGGCGGGGCGGGCGCTAGTCTGTCTCGTGACGTGATCCGGGGGAAGTTCGGCAAGGTCACCCGCGGCTGTCTCGTATCGTCAACCATCATCGGACGAGTCCGCTCTCATGCCCCCAGTGGCCGGGAGGGCTTGCTCGATACAGGAGTGTTCGTCATGGCCCTGCAACATGACCCCCGTCAGAATCACCTGCTGGCGGCCCTGTCGAGGGATGAATATCAGCGCCTGGCGCCCCATCTCGAGCGGGTTGAGCTGGCGCTGGGGGATTCGCTGGTCGAGTCGGGAAAGTTGATACGCCATGTCTATTTCCCGACGGATTCCATCGTATCGCTACTGTGCGTCATGGAAGATGGTGATTCGGCAGAAATTGCCGTCGTCGGTGCCGAGGGCATCGTTGGCATCTCGTTGTTCATGGGGGGCGAGACCACGCCGAGCCGTGCCATCGTGCAGAGTGCCGGCAGCGCCTATCGCCTCAAGGGACAGCGGCTGAAGGACGAGTTCGATCGTGCGTCAACGCTTCAGCATCTGTTATTGCGTTACACCCAGGCCCTGATCACCCAGATGGCACAGACGGCGGTATGCAACCGGCATCACAGCCTGGATCAGCAGCTGTGTCGCTGGCTGTTGCTGAGCCTCGACCGCCTGCCCACCAACGAGCTGGTCATGACCCAGGAATTGATCGCCAACATGCTTGGCGTTCGTCGAGAGGGCGTCACCGAGTCGGCCGGCAAGCTGCAGCGGGCCGGCCTGATTTCCTACCATCGCGGGCATATCAGCATCCTGGACAGGCCAGGCCTGGAAGCGCGGGTCTGCGAATGTTACGCGGTCGTCAAGAAGGAGTACGATCGCCTGCTGAGCTACCACCGCCCGGGGTGACGGGGTCGTTTTCCGTGTGGACCGGGCGGCGTCTCGCGCAGGCTGTCCCCTGCGTATGTATCCTGGCGCACCGACGGGATGATGAAGGACGTGCCAGTGTTCGCTTAGCGGCTTACCGGTGATCGCTTGATCACTCACTGCTGGCTGCCGTCGACAACGGAGCCCAGTCATTTCTTGCCATGTGCCGATTGCCGGTTTTCCACCAGGAGCGTGCACATGAAGCCTTCTCCCCCCAGCCCGCTGACCAACCACCTTATCGATCATTTGCCGTGTCAGGACAGGGTATCTTTCCTCGACGGTTGTGAGGCCATCGAGCTGGTGTTCGGTGAGGTGATTGCCGAACCCGGCGGACGAATCTCGCATGTCTATTTTCCTCTCAACAGCTTTATTTCCCTGATTGCCAACCTGAGTGACAGTGAGCGGCTGGAAGTGGCGATGATCGGTAGTGAAGGCCTGTACGGGATGCCCTTGATCCTGGGGATCGAGGAGTCGCCCTGGCGCGCCCTGGTGCAGGGCGCCGGACCGGCACTGCGCATGCCGGCGGCGGTCTTCGGCCGTCACCTGGCGCAGAGCCCCGCGCTTCAGGCGCTGCTGAGGCGCTACCTCTATGTGCTCATGCACCAGCTATCCCGGGTGGCGGTATGTACCCACTTCCATCAGCTCGAGGGCCGTCTGGCGCGCTGGCTGTTGATGACCCAGGATCGGGCGCACTCGGATCGGCTGCATCTCACCCACGAGTTCCTGGCCATGATGCTGGGAGTGCGTCGTGCCGGCATCACCCAGGCCGCCATGGCGCTTCAGGCGCGCCGGTTGATCCGCTATCACCGTGGGGACATCACGGTGCTGGACCGGGCGGGGCTGATCGAGGCCTCTTGTGGTTGCTATGTCACCGATCGACGCCTCTACCACCAGGTCATCACCACAGGGGAGGCACCATGATTCTCAGAGGCTGACCAGCCGTGCATCGATCAGCGGGGTGATTCGTCGGACGCTAGCGCGTCGGTTTTCCTGGCTGGGCCCCTGCGTATCCACTTTCAGATAGCGCTCACCATAGCCCTGGACGATCAGGTTTTCCGGGGGAATGGCGAAGTATTCGATCAGTGCCAGGGCGACGGCTTCTGCTCGCCGGTCGGACAGCCCGAGGTTCATCAGGTCCGAACCCACGGCATCGGTATGGCCTTCGACCAGGAAAATCTCATTCGGGTGCTGTTCGATGATGTTGGCCATGGTGTTGCCGATCAGCCTCAGCGCTTCGGCCTCGGAGGGCTGAATGGCCGACGAGCCGGTCGCGAATTGGATAACGTCGAGATCGATACGCGGCATGATGGCGCGGACTCGGGAGTTTTCGCGTACCTGGCGGAGCGTGAAGACTCGATCGAGCTCCTGTACCGGCGGTGCTAGCAGTGCCTGGCGCAGGATGTCCTCATCGGCACGACGGTAGTCGACCACGTAGCGATCTTCCGGCAGGTCGTAGCGCAGGGGCGGCAGGGACTCCTCGAGGTGGGCGGAAGACACCCAGCTATCGGGCTTGCGCGTTTCGTCGATCAACATGATGGCGGTGTTATCGGGGAGATAGCGAGTGCGCTGGAGGACGAAGCCGCCGGAATCACGAATGGTCACGATCCGACTGCCATCCTCGCGAGTGACGGTGGAGCGGGTGATGCCATCAGCAAACGCTTCGGTCGTCTCGGTTACCCCTGGACGACGCAACAGGAGATTCTCGTCCTTGCGCACATGCAACTCGCCGTCGCGCTCAACGATCATGCGGTCGCCTTGATTCTCGACGACCCGTCCACCGAGTTGGGGAATCAAGGCACCGACGACGGCACCCGCCGCGGCGGCTCCCAGGTATTTCCATATCTGGCTATCGTCATCATCGGCTTCTGACGCCGTCGTGGCCTGGACTTCCTGGTTGCTGGTCCGGGTGGTATCCGAGGTCACGACCGTTTCGGATGTTGTGCTGGCTTCCTGGGTATCGAGGTCGGCGACAGCGGCCAGGGCCTCGGCCTCGGCCTGCTCGATGGCCTCCTGCTCGGCGAGGGCCTCCTGCTCGGCGAGGGCCTCGGCTTCGGCCTGCTCGATGGCCTCCTGTTCGGCGAGGGCCTCGGCTTCGGCCTGCTCGATGGCCTCTTGTTCGGCGAGGGCGTCTGCCTCGGCCTGCTCGAGGGCTTGCTGCTCGGCGAGGGCGTCGGCCTCGGCCTGCTCGATGGCCTCTTGTTCGGCGAGGGCGTCGGCCTCGGCCTGCTCGATGGCCTCTTGTTCGGCGAGGGCGTCGGCCTCGGCCTGCTCGATGGCCTGCTGTTCGGCGAGGGCGTCGGCCTCGGCCTGCTCGAGGGCCTCTTGTTCGGCGAGGGCCTCGGCTTCGGCCTGCTCGAGGGCCTCTTGTTCGGCGAGGGCCTCGGCTTCGGCCTGCTCGAGGGCCTCTTGTTCGGCGAGGGCGTCGGCCTCGGCCTGCTCGAGGGCCTCTTGTTCGGCGAGGGCGTCGGCCTCGGCCTGCTCGATGGCCTCGGCGAGGGCGTCGGCTTCGGCCTGGTCGAGGGCCTCTTGTTCGGCGAGGGCCTCGGCCTCGGCCTGCTCGAGGGCCTCCTGCTCGGCGAGGGCCTCGGCTTCGGCCTGCTCGAGGGCCTCTTGTTCGGCGAGGGCGTCGGCTTCGGCCTGCTCGAGGGCCTCCTGCTCGGCCAGAAGCTCTTCCTCTGTTTTATCAGCAGACTCAGTGAGTTGAGTGAGTGTGATGACCTCTTTGTCAGTAGCCGACGATAGGGTCGTCTGGGCAAAGGCTGGCGTCATCAATGACAGCGAGGCCAAAATGACCGCGGGCTTCCTCAAAAGGCGCATGCGATGTTTCATATCGGTTCTCCTGATTCAGCACTGCCCGGGCATGATTCGGTTATCTGAAATCAACGGTTCCGGCGCGGCTTTCTTCACGATACTGGTGACTGAGGAGCTCCCGGCGAGCTAGGGCAGGTTGAGTGCCAGTACTTCCTCTTCAGTAGCTCCAGCGACATGGATGGCGCCTCAGGATGATGGGGCCTGGGCGACTTCCGGCGTATGGGCCACAACATCGGAGCGTGGTGTTTAGGCATCGGGGCATGATGTGCTCTCCGTGGTTCCAGTTCCGGAGCTAGAATGCCGCTCCCGAGCCATGGGGATGTCACTTCATCTTGGGCCTAAGCAAACGATTTGTCGGTGCGGTAGCGAACACCTGGTCGTCGGCCTGTGACGCAGTCCCGTTGTCTTCTATTTTCCCCATCGCCGCAGCCGTGTTCCGGTGGTGCGGTCGCCTCGGGTCACCGGCTTCGGCGTCCTGCATGCCGTGCGTTAGCGGCGACGCGTCAGCGACGAGTACAGTGCGCCAGCGACAAAGGCGATGCCAATGGACATCAGTGGGTTCTCGCGGACGTAGCAGCTTACGCGATCTAGCACGCTATCGGCCCGCTGGCACCCATGGGTTACCGCCTGACGAACGCGCTCATCGGCGTGGGATGCGTGCTGCCGAGCGGACTCCTCGGCCTTGCCCGCGCGCTCGGCGGCCTTGTCCACGGCCTCATGAACCTTGCCTGCCACCTGATCGTGGTTGCGTGTCCGCTTGCTGTGGTCGCCATGATCGTATCCTCCTTGTCACTGTGTAGACGGGTGGAGATGGCTCGTCAGGTGTGACGATCATCGTCACCAATGGTGTTGCTGAGTACCTGCCCGTCGGGTTCATCGGGCCGTATTTCGGTGCATAGCCGGCTTTTCACGTGCTCTCCGAGGGTGACGAGGAAGGCTGTCAGGGGGACGGCGAGAATCATGCCGACGACCCCATTCAGCGCAGCCCCCCAGAACAGGATCGAGATCACGACCAGGGCCGGGTGCAGACCCGAGCGATCGGCCATGATCTTGGGCGTGAGTAGCACGCTCTCCAGCAGCTGCGTGGCAGCGATGACCGCCAGCACCAGCATGACGAGCTGGGTGCTTCCGTCGGGCTGGAAATAGGCGATGGGTAGTACGGTGACAACGCCGATAATGAAGCCCAGGTAGGGCACGATGTTCATCAGCCCCAGGGCAAGGCCGAAGTAAATCGCGGCCTCGAGCCCGATGACGGTAAAACCGACCGCCATCATGACGCCCATGATCAGTGCGATGGTCAGCTGTCCTCGGAAGAACGCGGTGACGTAATCGATAAAGAGCTGACCCAGGTACATCACTTCGTTCTGCCGCTTCTGTGTAAACAGGAATAGCATGCCCTTGACGTACTCCTTCATGCGGTTGCCGGAGAGCAGCGCGAAGAAGAGGTACAGGGGGACGAAGCCGAGGCCCACCAGGAAGCCGAGGTATGTCATGGTGCGGTCAGCGGCTTCCTCCGCATCCGGGAGCATCGACCGGACCTCCATTTCGGTGATGGCGTCTTCCAGCATCGGCAATGCTATCGGGAACCGGGCCGACAGGCTGGCGTACCCGCGCTCGGCGATCTCCGGCACAGACTGGAAGAACTGGCTGCCCTGATAGATGGCCGTGGGCAGAACCAGCACCATCACCGTGAGAAACAGGCCGAACAGGATCACAAACAGGGAGACCACGGCGCCGAGCCGGTTCATGCGCAAGCGGCGCTGGAACAGGTCCACGACCGGGAACAGGACCAGGGCCAGCACGCCCGCGATGGCCAGGGGGAAGACCAGGGCGTGGAGGATGCCGATGATTTTTCCGAGAACCCAGATGACGAACACGATGGTGCCCACCAGGGTGACGGCGCTGAGGGCGACAATGGTGTAGCGGAGCAGCCGTCGCTCGCCGGGGGCAAAGTCGATGTGCGTTCTTTTCTCGGAGCTCATGGGTTTCCGCTACCCTCTATGGGTCGTCCTGATAGCCCTGAGCGGGCGGGCATGGACGCGAGCTGCCGGCGAGCACGGCAAACGTCTCATCGTGGTGTTCAGCCACCGGGGACGCGGTGTGCCTCCGGTGGCTGTCGGTGGGATCAGTCGCGCTCGTGCTCGGGGGCATTGCGCAGCATCTCCTCGTCCATGTCCACGTAGAACATGGATTCGTCATCTCCCATGGTGTGCTCCAGGTGATCCCAGCCCAGGCTGACGTCCTGTCCGCCGAGCCCGAGGAAGCCACCCGTCTTCACCACGGCGCCAAGGATGCGGCCGTCTTCGCCGATGATCAGGTCCTGGATCTCGCCGATGTCATCGCCTGATTGGCGGTGCCTGACGGTCTTGCCGATGACGTCGGCGGCATAGAGCGCCCCCACGGGGGTGCGGTCCATGAACTGATCGTCGGCCCGCTGCTTATCGGCGCGCTGCTCGCTGACATCCTGCCGCTCGGCTTGCGTTCCGCCGTACTCCTCTGCCAATGCGACCGTACCCAGGGCCAACGCCGGGGCAAGAGTGGCGGAAAGGATCAGCGCGGTTAGTTTCTTCATGGTTTACATCTCCTCTGACAGGTCGGCAGTCTGCCGCACCCTGTTGGGTCGTGAGTGCAGTTCCCGAGTCGGGGAATGCCATTTCAGAGTGGGCAGAAGAAAACGCTCTGTCGGTGCGGTGGCGAACACATGGGCGTTGTCTTGTGATGCGCCTCCCATAAGCCGTCAAGGCGCTCTTGCAGGGGCGCACTTCCGGGGATGTCTGTTCGGAGGCTCGTCGGAAAAATGATGCGGCATATGTTGGGCGCCGCACAGATCATGCCTCGAGCTTCAACTATATAGATATTGGGCGTCTTATCCTGCCTCTATATGAGTGCATGGTGATAGGAATAACCCAGGCGAAACAATCATCTGGAGATCGGGTCATGAACAAGAATCAGGTTAAAGGTCATACCAACGAGGCGAAGGGAAAAGTCAAGGAGACTGCGGGCAAGGTGACCGGCGATAAAGGCATGGAGTACCAGGGTAAGGCGGAGAAGCATGCTGGCAAGGCCGAAGCAAAGTATGGAGATATCAAGAGCGATCTCAGGAAAAACAAGGAGGAAACCAGGAAGGCCAGGGATGAACCATTAAACGACCCAATCGACAAGTAGATGCGGCTACGAAGGTGAGGTGTAGTCCGGGGTCACGTTGCAGAGTGTCGTCACCATTACCGGCGGCAAAGTCTGTCGTATGAAGGATGAACGGCTCGGTAAACTTCAGGACGTGAGGTGGTCGACAATCTACCCTTGGGCTCTGGGTCGGACAGTCGCGAGAATCGCTCGAATGCCGTCTTGGAAGGGGGCGTGCTGGATGGCTTGGCGACCCCGTGTCACTGTCCGGCTTTCACGATGTCGTGAAGCATCGATAGATGGCGGAACAGTTGGCCGCCGTAGGTGGCGGTGCGCCGAGACACCGACGGCATCGATGCCGTCACCTCGGGTGCCCTCGATCCTGCCGGGTAGGTGCCCTCTCAGGCGCGTATGGTGTTTTTCCGGCGGGGGCTGGTCAATACCCCACCTTTCTAGTCTAGAATAGGGATTCGGGTCGACCATGGCGAGAGACGCAAGGGTTGACCCTCTGGCGTATCGTCCTGCGCGGAGCGCGCAAGCACGGTACCTGGTGAAACGCAGGGGGAGCCCCTGCCAGTCACAGTGGTAGACACGATGACGATCATGACTTCCCGGGCCGAGGTGCGTGAGCATCTGGCTCGAGCCTATTGCCCCACGCGGATTCCCGCCGAGGACGAGGCGCGGGTCGAAGAGATCAAGCGCCTGCTGAAAGCCAATAACGCCGTCCTGGTGGCACACTATTACACCGATGATGCCATCCAGCAGCTCGCCGAAGAGACCGGCGGCTGCGTGGCCGACTCCCTGGAGATGGCGCGCTTCGGCGCCCGCCACGAGGCCGATACCCTGGTGGTGGCCGGGGTGCGCTTCATGGGCGAGACCGCCAAGATCCTCTCCCCGGAGAAGCGCGTGCTGATGCCCACCCTGGAGGCCACCTGCTCCCTGGACGTGGGCTGCCCAGCGGATGAGTTCAGCGCCTTCTGCGACCAGCATCCCGACCGCACCGTGGTGGTCTATGCCAACACCTCGGCGGCGGTCAAGGCGCGTGCCGACTGGGTGGTGACCTCCGCCATCGCCGTGGACGTGATCGAACACCTGCACGCCAAGGGCGAGAAGATCCTCTGGGCCCCGGACAAGCACCTGGGGGGCTATATCCAGAAGCAGACCGGCGCCGATATGCTGCTCTGGGACGGTGCCTGCATCGTCCACGAGGAGTTCAAGGCCAAGGGCATCGAGGACCTCAAGGCCCTCTACCCGGAGGCGGCGGTGCTGGTGCACCCGGAGTCGCCGGAGGCGGTGGTGCAGCTAGCCGATGTGGCGGGCTCCACCTCCCAGCTGATCAAGGCCGCGCAAGCGCTGCCCCAGGACAAGCTGATCGTGGCCACCGACCGGGGCATCTTCTTCAAGATGCAGCAGGCGGTGCCGGAGAAGACCCTCTTCGAGGCGCCCACCGCCGGCAAGGGCGCCACCTGCAAGAGCTGCGCCCACTGCCCCTGGATGGCCATGAACGCCCTGGATAACCTGGTCGGCGCCCTGCGCGACGGTGGCGGCGAGATCCATGTCGATGACGCCCTGCGCCACGCCGCCCTCAAGCCCCTGGAGCGGATGCTCAACTTCCAGCGCTAGCGCTCAGCTGGAAGAGCGGCGCTTCGCGCCTGGAAGCCTGAAGCTGGAAGAAAAACCGCCTCCGAGGTCTTGCCTCGGAGGCGGTGTCATTTAGGCAGCTTCCAGCTTTATTGAAACTTCTCCAGCGTTTCCCGGTAGCCGAGAAAGTCGTCGCGGCGCTGCTGGATGCGTGCCGTGGCGCCGGGGTCGCCGGCGATGCCGGCCACTCGCTCGGCGATCTCCAACTGACGAATGGCGCGATCGATCTCGCCGCTGAGCTGCAGGTGTTCGGCCCGGGCCAGGTGGCCCCAGGCCTCGCGACCGCTGCGCCCGGCGGCTTCCGCCAGCAGGGCGAAGGCCTGGGGATCCTCGGGGTACTGCTCGGTGAGCCGGCGCAGGGCGTGATAGGCCTGGTCGGCGTCCTGCTGCAGCAGGGCCTCGGCCTGCAGGCGCTGGGTGGGCAGGTAGTCGGGCATCAGGCGCAGCAGCCGCCGGCTGCGCTCCAGGGCCTCCTCGGTGCGACCCGCGGCGAAGGCCACCTCGGCGGCGCTGGCCGGCAGCAGGGGCAGGTCGGGGAGCTCCCGGGCCAGGGCGTCCAGCTGCGACAGGGCCTCGCTCACCCGGCCCGCCTCGGCGGCGACCAGCGCCTCCAGGTAGCGGCGGGCCTGGGTGTCGCCGCCCTCCAGTCGGGTCAGGGCGCGAGCCGGCTCCTGCCGATGAATGGCCAGCAGGGCCCGGGCGCGGATCATGGCGTAGAGCGGGCCTTCGTCCCGGGGCGTATCGACGCTCAGCTGGCCGGCCCGGGCCTCCACGTCGCTGAGCCGCGATTCGGTGAGGGGGTGGGTCAGCAGGAACTCCGGCGGCATGCCGCCCTGCAGGCTGACCAGGCGGTGCATGGCACGCAGCATGCGCACCATGGCTTGGGGGTCGATGCCGGCCCGGGCCATGGCTTGCAGGCCGATGCGGTCGGCCTCCTGCTCGAAGCGCCGGGAGTAGGCGAGCTGGTCCTGGATAAAGGCCGCCTGGGAGCCCATGGCCACGCCCATGCCGGCATCGCCGCCACCGCTGGCGGCGATCAGCATGCCGGCGAGGAAGGCGGCCATGGCCGGCACCTGGGTCTGCTCGGCCCGCTCCATGCGCCGTGCATGGTGGCGCTGGGAGAGGTGGCCCAGCTCGTGGGCGATCACCGAGGCGAAGGCATCGCCATCCTCGGCGAAGGCGAAGAGGCCGGCATTGACGCCGATCACGCCACCGGGCACGGCGAAGGCGTTGAGCTGGTGGCTATCCACCAGGACCACCAGGGTACGAGTGTCGGGCAGGTCGCTATGGGGAGCCAGGCGAGCCAGCTGGCGCTCGACATAGGCCTGGGCGTGGGCATCGTGCCAGAGCGGCGCCCGGGCCCGGAACTGGCGCAGCCAGGCACGCCCCAGGCGATGCTCCTCGCCCAATGACAGGCTGGCATGGGCCCCGCCCAGGCTGGGCAGGCCGGCGTCGCTGGCCTGGGTCTGGGCGGTGGCGCCGCTGCCCAGCAGCAGGCTGGTAGCGAGAAGCAGGGGGGCGAGGGTGCGTGGCATGGCGAATCCCGAACGGCGTTTGGAGTGGCAGGGGCCTTGTTCTGACATTGCTTCCTCCGGCAAAGTGCCTTTAAATCCTTGGGGCCCTGCCCCTGCCTGTCTTTATCCAATGTTCCGGGAGAACCCATGGCGCTGCAACCCGATGATCTTCTCGATGCCTGTGGCCTGCCTTGCCCCCTGCCATTGCTCAAGGCCAAGCAGGCGCTATCCCGTCTGCAGCCCGGCCAGTTGCTGGAGGTGCGAGCCACCGACGCCGGTTCCTGGGCCGACTTCGAGACCTTCGTGGCCCATAGCGGGCATAGCATGCCGGCGCGGGAGGAGCGCGACGGCGTCTACTATTACTGGCTGCGTAAGGCCGACGGAGTGACTGCCTCATGACCCTCAGGTCCGTCTTCAAGGGCTGGATGGAGCGTTACTTCTCCGACGAGGAGGCGGTGATTCTGCTGGTGGTGCTGGTGCTCGGCTTCGCCGCGGTGATCTGGCTGGGCAAGATGCTGGCGCCCTTCTTCACCTCTCTGGTGATCGCCTTCCTCTTGCAGGGAGCGGTGAACTGGCTGGAGCGTCGTGGGGCCCCGCATCTGCTGGCGGTGAGCGTGGTCTTCCTGGGCTTTATCGGCCTGTTGCTGGCCCTGGCCCTGATCCTGATGCCGCTGATCTGGAACCAGTTGGTGGGCCTGGTGCAGGAGGCGCCACGCATGTTCGCCAGCGGCCAGTTGCTGCTGGATGACCTTCAGGAGCGTTACCCGCAGCTGATCACCCCGGACCAGATCCAGAACTGGATCGCCGTGGCCGGGCGCGAGATGACCCAGTTCGGACAGCGAGCCCTGACCCTGTCGCTGGCGTCGCTGGGCAATGTCCTGTCGCTGATCATCTACCTGGTGCTGGTGCCGATCCTGGTCTTCTTCCTGCTCAAGGATCGCCAGCGGCTGGTGGACTTCAGCCTCTCGCTGCTGCCCCAGAAGCGCACGCTGATGACGCGCATCTGGAACGAGATGGACGATCAGATCGCCAACTATGTGCGTGGCAAGTTCATCGAGATCATCATCGTCGGCACCGTCTCCTTCCTCACCTTCGCCTTCTTCGGCCTGCCCTATTCGGCCCTGCTGGCGGTGCTGGTGGGCTTCTCGGTGCTGGTGCCCTATATCGGTGCCGCCGTGGCGACCCTGCCGGTGGCGGCGGTGGCCGGCTTCCATTTCGGCATGACCAGCGAATTTGCCTATGTGCTGATCGCCTATGGGGTGATCCAGGCCCTGGATGGCAATGTGCTGGTGCCGATTCTCTTCTCCGAGGCGGTCAACCTGCACCCGGTGTCGATCATCGTGGCGGTGCTCTTCTTCGGTGGCATCTGGGGCTTCTGGGGGATCTTCTTCGCCATTCCCCTGGCGACCCTGCTCAAGGCCCTCGTGCAGGCCTGGCCACGCAGCATTCGTCAGCGGGATGCTTCGTCCCAGGCGGTGGAGGAGTCGCTGGAGAAGTGATGGCGCCGCCGCCCGCGGCGGCGCCTTGGGACTGGCTCAGTCGCCGGCGTGCAGGCCCTGGGCCGCCTCCAGCACCTCCTGGGCATGGCCGGCCACCTTGACCTTGCGCCACTCCCGGGCCAGCTTGCCGTCGGCATCGATCAGGAAGGTGCTGCGCTCTATCCCCAGGTGCTCCTTGCCGTAGAGCTTCTTCAGCTTGATGACATCGAAGAGCCGGCACACCGCCTCGTCCTTGTCGGAGATCAGTTCGAAGTTGAAGGCCTGCTTGGCCTTGAAGTTCTCCTGGGCGCGGATGCCGTCCCGGGAGACGCCGAGGATCACCGTGTTGGCGGCCTCGAATGCCGCCTTGCGGTCACGGAAGTCGCCGCCTTCGGTGGTGCAGCCCGGGGTGCTGGCCTTGGGATAGAAGTAGATCACCACCTGCTTGCCCCTGAGGTCGGCGAGATTGACGGTGGTGTCGCCGGTGGCCTGGGCGGTGAAGTCGGGAACCGGTTGATCGATGCTGACGCTCATGTGACGAGACTCCTGAGTCGGTGAAATCCATGCGAAGGCCTCGATTACACGCAAGGCGGTCGGCGCTGTAAAGGGCCAATCCCGTGGAAGCCCGCCTTCGGTTCTGTACAGACTTTCGTCGCCTGAGTACCATCTAGGCCTATTGGGCGCCCTGCGCCAAGCCGGGTCGTGCCGCCGCGTTGCGGCCAGGGGCCGAGGCGGTTGTCGATTTGAGAGGAAAGATCATGATCACAGGCAGTATCGTCGCCCTGGCGACGCCCATGAAGGTGGATGGCGAGATCGACTGGGAGGCGCTGCGTCGCCTGGTCAATTTCCACCTGGAGAATGGTACCGACGGCATCGTCGCCGCCGGCACCACCGGCGAGCCCACCACCATGTCCTTCGCCGAGCACTTCGACGTGATTCGCACCGTGGTGGAGGAGGTCAATGGCCGCATCCCGGTGATCGCCGGGACCGGGGCCAATGCCACCTCCGAGGCGGTGGAGCTGGCTCGCTACGCCAGCGAGGTCGGCGCCGACTACTGCCTGTCGGTCTGCCCCTACTACAACAAGCCCACCCAGGAAGGGCTCTATCGCCACTTCAAGGCGGTGGCCGAGGGCAGCCAACTGCCGGTGATCCTCTACAACGTGCCGGGGCGGACCTGTTCCGATCTCTATAACGAGACGGTGCTGCGCCTGGCCGAGGTGGACAATATCGTCGGCCTCAAGGATGCCACCGGCAACCTGGAGCGCGCCCAGGAGCTGATCAGCCGCCTCAAGGGCAGCGACTTCATGCTCTACTCCGGCGACGACGGCACCGCCTGTGACTACATGCTGATGGGCGGCCACGGCGATATCTCGGTGACCGCCAATGTGGCACCCCGGGCCATGCACGACCTCTGTGTCACCGCCATGGCCGGCGATGCCGAGCGGGCCCACCAGATCAACACCCGACTGATGCCGCTGCATACCGTGCTGGGCGTCGAGTCCAACCCGATCCCGGTCAAGTGGGCCCTGCACCGCATGGGCCTGGCCGAGGCCGGTATCCGTCTGCCCCTGACCTGGCTCTCCGAGAAGTACCACTCCACGGTGAGCGAGGCCCTGCAACTGGCGGGCCTGATCGAATCCTGAACCCGGGCGACACCGGCAAGACAACTCAAGGTGGATGCATGAACCCTGCGCTGAAATGGACCCCGCTGGTCGTGGCTCTGGCCCTGGCGACCGCCGGTTGCGCCCGCGATGGTTACTATCACGATCGCAATATCGACTATGCCGAGGCGGAGATCGCCGAGCCGCTGCGCCTGCCGGGTGGCCTAGATACCCATGCCGGCGCCATGCCCGTGCCTCAGGGGCGCATCGCCGCCACGACGGAGGCGGCCCCCCGCCCGGTGCCGGGTAGCGCGGTGCGTCGCACCCCCGAGGCCTTCGTCGAGTCCCGCGAACGCGGCGACAGTCGCTGGCTGGTGGTCGCCGCGGCGCCGGCGGCGGTGTGGTCGATGCTGGAGGAGTTCGTCGAGCGCCAGGGCCTGACCGTCACCGGTCGTGACGCCCGCCAGGGGGCGATCGACACCCCCCAGGCACGCTTCTCGGTGCAGGGGGCCCTGCGCGGCGGTGCCAGCGAGGTGCGTTGCGAGGTCGCCGGTGGGAATCATGCCGCCTGCCTGAGCGCCCTGAGCGGCTATTTCGAGATGCAGGGACAGAGTGCCAGCGCCTCGGCCCTGGCCACCCGTGCCGAGGCCGCGGCGCCGACCCTGGCGGTGGAGCCCGCCGGCGAGGGTTGGGCACTGAGCGTGCCGGCGGAGGCCGAGCGGGTCTGGGGCGAGCTGAGCCACCTGCTCGAGGCCAATTTCGACGAAGAGAACCGCCAGCTATTGCTGGAGCGCGACCCCAATGGTCGTGCCTTCCTGGTCGACTACATGACCGAGAGCGAGCGGGGCCGCGGCTTCGTGGCCATCGTGCTGAGCCCGGACGTGCGCCAGATGAGCCAGGAGATCCGCCTGGTGGTGGAGGAGGCTGGTCCCGGGCAGAGCCGGGTGCGGGCCATCAACGCCAGCGAGCGGCGCTTCACCGGTGACGATCAGCGCGAGCTGCTGGAGCGCCTCGCCGACCTGCTGCGCTGATGGACGAGGCGAGCCTTCCCGAGGCGGGGCGCTTGAGCTTCGCCTCCCTGGGTAGCGGCAGCAAGGGCAATGCCACCCTGGTCAGCGACGGCGAGACGCGGCTGCTGATCGACTGCGGCTTTACCATGCGCGAGGCCGAGCGGCGCTTGGCCGTCCTGGGGCTACACCCCGGGCAGCTCGACGCCATCCTGGTCACCCACGAGCATGGCGATCATATCGGTGGCGTCGGGCCCCTGGCCCGGCGCCACGATATTCCGGTCTACCTGACCCCGGGCACCTGGCGTGCCGGCCGCCTGGGGCGGGTGCCGCGTCACCACTGGATCACCCCTCAGGCGCGCTTCGCCATCAAGGGCCTGGAAATCGAGCCGGTGACCGTACCCCATGACGCCCGAGAACCGGTACAATTCTGCCTCTCGGGGGCCGGTCGCCGGCTCGGGGTGCTCACCGACCTGGGCCACCCCAGTGCTCATGTGGTGGAGGCCTTTCGCGGTTGCGATGCGCTGATCCTGGAGTGCAACCACGATCGCCGGCTGCTCGCCGAGGGGCCCTATCCGCCGCGGCTCAAGCGCCGCGTCGGTGGCGACTGGGGGCACCTGGCCAATGTCCAGGCGGCCCGATTGCTCCAGGGGCTGGGGCTGGATCGCCTGCAGCGCATTATCTGCTCCCACTTGTCGGAGCATAACAACCGCCCCGAGCTGGCCCTGGCGGCCCTGGTGCCACTGCTCGACGGTGACGACTCCCGGCTGAAGGTGGCCGCCCAGGACGAGGGCCTGGGCTGGCAGACCATCGCCTGATCCTTAATTACCGCTGCCGATGCCGGTCAGCACCCATCCGTGTCCATCTTCGGAGATTCCCATGGAAAAGCGTCAAGAACTCTACGCCGGCAAGGCCAAGTCGGTTTACCTCACCGATGACCCGGATCGCCTGGTGCTCACCTTCCGCGATGACACCAGCGCCTTCGATGGCAAGAAGAAGGAGGCCCTGGAGCGCAAGGGCATGGTCAACAACCGCTTCAATGCCTTCATCATGGAGAAGCTCCAGGCGGCGGGCATTCCCACCCACTTCGAGACCCTGCTCTCCGACACCGAGTGCGTGGTCAAGAAGCTGGAGATGATTCCGGTGGAGTGCGTGGTGCGCAATATCGCCGCCGGCAGCCTGGTCAAGCGCCTGGGCGTAGAGGAGGGTCAGGCCCTGACGCCGCCCACCTTCGAGCTGTTCCTCAAGAACGACGAGAAGGGCGACCCCATGATCAACGAGTCCCTGGCCGAGACCTTCGGCTGGGCGACCCCCGAGCAGCTGGCCGAGATGAAGGCGCTGACCTTCAAGGTCAACGCGGTGCTCCAGCAGCTGTTCGCCGACGGCGGCATGCTGCTGGTGGACTACAAGCTGGAATTCGGCCTCTTCCACGGCGCGATCGTGCTGGGCGATGAGTTCTCCCCGGACGGTTGCCGCCTGTGGGACGCCGAGACCCGCGAGAAGCTCGACAAGGACCGCTTCCGCCAGGGCCTGGGCGGGGTGATCGAGGCCTACGAGGAAGTGGGCCGTCGGATCGGCGTCGAATTCAGCTGATCCCTGCGCCGCAGCTCAAGATGACGCCCTCCTCGTGAGGGCGTTGTCGTATCTGTGTCCCCCGTATGACCAGCGCAGTCGAATGGCGCAGGGGCGCTGGGGGCAGGGCGGAGCGGGGTTTTTTTGCCAGGGATGGCAAAAGTAGCGCCCAGGGAGGGGTTTACAGCGCCCCGCGACGGCCTGTCCCCAGGGTAGCCCCGGGCCACCGTGCAGAATCCGTGGCGAGGGCATGGTCATTTAGGCGGGGACGATCGCCACCACCTGGAAGCCGTGCCCCGCGGCGCGAAAGCGCACGTCGATATCGCGCAGGCGAACGCCATAGAGGCGCTCGGTGTCGCCCTTGTCGCGGTGGTAGGCGGGGCGCGGGTCCTGGGCCAGCACCTGGCATATCAGCGCGCTCAGCTCGTCGCCGTCGGGGCGGCGGGCCAGCGCCGCCCGGGCCGCCGTATCGAAGTCGACGGCAACCCGGGGCGGCGCCTCGGGGGCGAAGCCGGCGCGGGCCTCGGGGCGCGCCTCGGCCCAGGGCAGGTAGGGCTTGATATCCAGCACCGGGGTGCCGCTGACCAGGTCGCAGCCGGCCAGGCGCAGGCGCACCCCATTCCGGGTCTCGATGCCCGTGAGCTCCACCAGGGAGAGCCCCAGACGGTTGGGGCGATGGGTGCTGCGGCTGGCGAAGACCCCCACCTTGGCATTGCCCCCCAGGCGCGGCGGACGCACCAGGGGCGTCCAGCGCTCGGGGCTCTGGTGGAAGACGAAGGTCAGCCAGAGGTGGCTGAAGGCGTCCAGGCCCCTCACCGCCAGGGGGTCGGCATAGGCGCCCGCCAGCACCAGCTCGGCGCGGGCCGCCGGGGCCAGGCCCGGCTGGCGCGGAATGCCGAACTTGTCCGGGTAGTCGCTCTCAATATGGCCGATGGCTTCCAGGGCAAAGGCCTCGTTCGCCGGCACGGTGGTCATGCCCTAACGGGCCTCCCAGGTCTCGGTCAGGCGCATCGACAGGTCGATGGCCTCCACGCCCTTGGTCAGGGCGCCGCTGGAGATGCAGTCGACGCCGGTTTCGGCGATGGCGCGCAGGGTGGTTTCGTCTACATTGCCCGAGGCCTCCAGGGTGGCACGGCCGGCGGTGCGGGTCACCGCCTCGCGCAGGTCATCGAGGCCGAAGTTGTCGAGCATGACGATATCGGCGCCCGCCGCCAGGGCCTGGTCCAGCTCGTCGAAGGTCTCCACCTCCACCTCCACCGGCAGGTCACTGGCGATATCCCGGGCCTCCCTGACCGCCGCGGCGATCCCGCCGCAGGCGGCAATATGGTTCTCCTTGATCAGGAAGGCATCATAGAGGCCGATGCGATGGTTATGGCCGCCGCCGCAGGTCACCGCGTATTTCTGGGCCAGGCGCAGTCCCGGCAGGGTCTTGCGGGTATCCAGCAGACGAACCCCGGTGCCCTGCAACAGGTCCACATAGTGGCGGGTGCGGGTGGCGGTGGCGGAGAGGGTCTGCAGCAGGTTGAGCGCCGCCCGCTCGCCGGTGAGCAGGACGCGGGCCGGGCCTTCCAGTTCAAGGAAGACGCTGTCCGCCGCCAGGCGATCGCCGTCGGCGGCGTGCCAGGTCAGGCGGACCCGCGCATCGAGGCGGCGGAAGATCTCGTCGACCCAGGCCACGCCACACAGCACGCAGGCCTCCCGGGTCAGTACCCGGGCCTTGGCCCACTGCTGGGCGGGGATCAGCTCGGCGGTGATATCGCCGGGGCCGACGTCCTCCGCCAGCAGCCGGGCGGCGGCGTCGCGGATCTCTTCGGCGAGGGCGTGATGGTAATGCATGGGGCCTGGCTCCGGGCTGGTGAGGGGATATGCCATACTGGCCGCCATTATAGGGAATCGAGGACGGGGGAGGCGAGATGATCGAACAGGGCTGGTGGCAAGCGGCGCGGCGGGTGGCCTCGCCCAACCACAATGCACGGCCGTCGGAGGAGGTCTCGGCGGTGGTGCTGCACTCCATCAGCCTGCCGCCGGGGGAATTCGGTGGCGAGCACATAGAGCGCCTCTTCACCAACCGCCTGGACCCGGAGGCCCACCCCTTCTTCGCCGAGATCGCCCACCTGCGGGTTTCGGCGCACCTGCTGATCCGCCGCGACGGCGAGGCGGTGCAGTTCGTGCCCTTCGAGCGGCGTGCCTGGCATGCCGGCCGCTCGTGCTGGTTCGACGGGCGGCGCTGGCGGGGCGAGCTCAACGACTTCACGGTGGGCATCGAGCTGGAGGGGGATGAGGTCTCTCCCTATCGGGAGGCCCAGTATCGCACCCTGGCCCGGGTACTCGCCGACCTCCGCCGTGCCTATCCCGAGATCACTTCGCGGCGCCTGACCAGTCATGCGCGCATCGCGCCCCTGCGCAAGACCGACCCGGGCCCGGCCTTCGACTGGGCCTACCTGCGACGCTGTCTGAGCGAGACGATCCTGTAGCTCGGCTACATGGCATTGCGCCTTGGTCTAGGCTGTCCGGGAGGGGGCGTAACGCCTTGTGCTGCAGTGCGATAACGTATGTGGAAAAAATTTCCATGTTCGTTGTCATTGGCAGAAGCCAGCGTTTGCGGTATCTTCATGCCGGAATTCATGCGTCATCGACGCCGGTCTGTAAAAAACCTACAGCCTACCTTTTCCGGAGATGCGGCCCACCAGAAGGCCGCGCCCGCACTGAAGAGCGCCACACGCCCCTCGACCCCCGGGTGAGGGCAGACTGACAAAAAATCTTCATTTGGAGAGACGTCTATGAGTCTGGAGGCAAGAGAAGATCTTGATCCGGTCGAAACCCAGGAGTGGTTGGAATCCCTGGAGTCCGTACTGGATCGCGAGGGCGAAGATCGCGCCCAATACCTGCTGAGCAACCTGGCCGACCGCCTGCGTCGCGATGGCATGCAGGTACCCTTCTCGGTGACGACCCCCCACCGCAACAGCATCCCGGTGCACCGCGAGGCGCGCATGCCCGGCGATCTGTTCATGGAGCGGCGTATTCGCTCTTTGATCCGCTACAACGCCATCGCCCAGGTGATCCGCAACAACCGGGCGAACCCGGGCGTGGGCGGCCATATCGCCAGCTTCATGTCGGCGGCGACCCTCTATGATGTGGGCTTCAACCACTTCTTCCGCGCCCCCAACGGCGACTTCGAAGGCGACCTGATCTACATCCAGGGTCACGTGGCGCCGGGCATCTATGCCCGTGCCTTCCTGGAGGGGCGCCTCTCCGAGGCGCAGATGGACAAGTTCCGCCAGGAAGTGGATGGCGATGGCCTCTCCTCCTATCCGCACCCCTGGCTGATGCCGGACTTCTGGCAGTTCCCCACCGTCTCCATGGGCCTGGGGCCGATTCAGGCCATTTATCAGGCCCACGTCATGAAGTACCTGCACTCCCGCGAAATGAAGGACATGCATGATCGCAAGATCTGGTGCTTCATGGGCGACGGCGAGTGTGACGAGCCGGAATCCCTGGGCGCCATCCACCTGGCGAGCCGCGAGAAGCTCGACAACCTGATCTTCGTCATCAACTGCAACCTGCAGCGTCTCGACGGTCCGGTGCGCGGCAACTCGCGGATCATGGACGAGCTGGAAGGCGTCTTCCGCGGCGCCGGCTGGAACGTCCAGAAGGTCGTCTGGGGCCGCTTCTGGGATCCGCTCTTCGAGCAGGACAAGAAGGGCATGCTGCAGAAGCGCATGGACGAGGCGGTCGACGGCGACTACCAGAACTACAAGGCCAACGGCGGTGCCTATACCCGCGAGCACTTCTTCGGCAAGTACCCGGAGACCGCGGAGCTGGTCAAGGACATGTCCGACGAGGACATCTGGCGCCTCAACCGCGGCGGCCACGACCCCTACAAGGTCTATGCGGCCTACCACGAGGCGGTCAACAACGCCAACGGGCGCCCCACCGTGATCCTGGCCCACACCGTCAAGGGCTACGGCATGGGCGGCGGCGATGGCGAGGCGGCCAACGAGTCCCACCAGCTCAAGAGCATGGAGTACGAGGCCCTCAAGCGTTTCCGCGACCGCTTCGGCATCCCCATCTCCGACGAGCAGCTCAAGGACGTGCCGTACTACAAGCCGGCGGATGACTCCCCGGAGATGAAGTACATGCACCTGCAGCGCGAGCGCCTGGGCGGCTACCTGCCCCAGCGGCGCAGCGACTTCCAGGCACTGGAGATCCCGTCCCTGGAGGACAAGACCTTCGCCTCCCAGACCGGCGGCTCCAAGGGCCGCGAGGTCTCCACCACCATGGCCTTCGTGCGTATCCTCAACGGCCTGGTGAAGGACAAGAAGATCGGCAAGCAGGTGGTGCCGATCATCCCCGACGAGGCGCGCACCTTCGGCATGGAGGGCATGTTCCGCCAGCTCGGTATCTACACCTCCGAGGGGCAGAAGTACGAGCCGGTGGACAAGGGACAGATCATGTTCTACCGGGAGGACAAGAAGGGCCAGATCCTCGAGGAGGGCATCTCCGAGGCCGGCGCCATGTCCGCCTGGATCGCCGCCGCCACCTCCTACTCGAACAACAACCTGACGCTGCTGCCGTTCTACGTCTACTACTCGATGTTCGGCTTCCAGCGCATCGGCGACCTGGCCTGGGCCGCCGGTGACCTCCAGGCCCGCGGTTTCCTGGTCGGCGGCACCGCCGGTCGCACCACCCTCAACGGCGAGGGCCTGCAGCACCAGGATGGTCACGGTCATATCCTGGCCTCCACCATCCCCAACTGCCGCAGCTACGACCCCACCTATGCCCACGAGGTGGCGGTGATCGTCCAGGATGGCCTGAAGCGCATGTTCGCCGACAAGGAGAACTGCTTCTACTACCTGGCGGTGATGAACGAGAACTACGAGCATCCGGAGCTTGAGACCGTCCCGGCCGAGGACATCATCAAGGGCATGTACCTGCTGCGCGAGACCGAAGGCAAGAAGGGTCGCGTTCAGCTGCTGGGGTCCGGCACCATCCTCCGCGAGGTCGAGGCCGCCGCCGAGATGCTCGCCGAGGAGTGGGGCATCGGCGCCGACATCTGGAGCGTCACCAGCTTCAACGAGCTGCGTCGTGAGGCCCTGGAAGTGGACCGTCAGGCCTTCCTGCACCCGGAAGACGAGCCCGGCAAGCCGCATGTCACGCGCTGCCTGGAAGGTCGCGAGGGCCCGGCCATCGCCTCCACCGACTACATGAAGCTGTTCGCCGACCAGGTGCGTGCCTGGGTGCCCACCGACTACACCGTGCTGGGGACCGACGGCTACGGGCGTTCCGATACCCGCGAGAAGCTGCGTCACTTCTTCGAGGTCGACCGCTACTTCGTTACCGTGGCCGCGCTCAAGGCGCTGGCCGACCGGGGCGAGCTGGACCGCAAGGTGGTCAGCGAAGCGATCAAGAAGTACGGCATCGACCCGAGCAAGCCCAACCCCTTGTCGGTGTGAGCCGTTGACCAGCTAGCAGCAGGCGCCGGCCGGTGCGTCCGGCGCCTCCCCAGACGGGAGGCGGCGCCTGCGGCACGCAAGATTCGAGAGGAGCGCGACCTTGAGTAGCGAAATCATCAAAGTCCCCGACATCGGCGGAAGCGAAGGTGTCGAAATCATCGAGATCGCGGTGTCCGAAGGTGATGTGATCGAGGCCGAAGACACCCTGATTACCCTGGAATCCGACAAGGCCA
The DNA here is from genome assembly GCF_015645095.1 of Halomonas sp. 328. Taxonomy (GTDB): domain Bacteria; phylum Pseudomonadota; class Gammaproteobacteria; order Pseudomonadales; family Halomonadaceae; genus Bisbaumannia. The sequence goes on along the minus strand of NZ_JADOTW010000006.1, from coordinate 36,343 downwards.
GCATGGACGTGCCGTCCCCCAAGGGCGGCAAGGTCGTGAAGGTCCTGGTCAAGGAGGGCGACAGCGTCTCCGAGGGCGATGCGATCCTCGAGCTGGAAGCCGAGGGTGGCGGCGACGCCGAGCCCGCGCCGGCCCCGGCCGAGCCGCAGGCATCCGCCCCCGAGGTGCCGGCCGCCGAGGAGACCCCGCCCGCGGCCAAGCCGGCCGGTGGCAAGCAGGTCGTGGAGATCCGGGTCCCTGACCTGGGCGGTTCCGCGGATGTGGAAATCATCGAGGTGGCGGTGGCCGAAGGCGAGGAGATCGCCGAAGAAGATACCCTGATCACCCTGGAGTCCGACAAGGCCTCCATGGACGTGCCCAGTCCCCATGGCGGCAAGCTGGTCAGCCTGGCCGTCAAGGTCGGCGACAGCGTCTCCGAGGGCGACCTGATCGGTAGCATCGAGATCGAAGGCGCCGCCGAGGAGGCCGCTCCGGCTCCCCAGCAGCAGGCTGCCCCGGCCCAGGAGAGCGCCCCGGCGCCCGCCGAGCCGGCCCCGGCCGCCAGCGGCGAGCCCCAGCGCAAGGAGATCCGGGTCCCCGACCTGTCCGGCTCCAGCGATGTGCCGGTGATCGAGGTCGCCGTGGCGGTGGGTGACGAGGTGGACGAGGAAGATCCCCTGGTCACCCTGGAGTCCGACAAGGCCTCCATGGACGTGCCGAGCCCCTACAAGGGCAAGCTCGTCGAGCTGTCGGTGAAGGAGGGTGACACCCTCAGCGAAGGCGACCTGATCGGCATCATCGAGACCGCCGGCGCTCCCGCCGCCGAGCCTGCCAAGCCGGCCGCCCCGGCACCGCAGGCCGCCGCCGAGCCCGCCAAGGCGGCGTCCGCCGAGAAGCCCGCGGCCCCCGCGGCGGGTCTGGCCGCCGGCCAGCCCGCCACCGGCCAGGCCCGCGACGGCAAGCGCGTGCATGCCGGCCCGGCGGTACGCCTGCTGGCCCGTGAGCTGGGCGTCGACCTGACCCAGGTGACCCCCAGCGGGCCCAAGGGGCGGATCCTCAAGGAGGATCTCCACGGCTACGTCAAGCAGGTGATCGCCAACCAGGGCAAGGCCCAGGCCGCGGCCCCCGCCGCTGCGGGTGCCGGCATTCCGCCGATCCCCGATCAGGACTTCAGCCAGTTCGGCGAGATCGAAGAGAAGCCGATGGGTCGCCTGATGAAGATGGGCGCCACCAACCTGCATCGCAGCTGGCTCAACGTGCCCCACGTCACTCAGTTCGACGAGGCGGACATCAGCGAGCTGGAGGCCTTCCGCAAGTCCATGAAGGCCGAGGCGGAGGCCCAGGGCGCCAAGCTCACGCCGCTGCCCTTCCTGATCAAGGCCTGTGCCTTCGCGCTGCGCAAGTACCCGCAGTTCAACGTCAGCCTGAAGAGCGACGGCGAGACCCTGGTGCACAAGAAGTACGTGCATATCGGCATCGCCGTGGACACCCCGGATGGCCTGATGGTGCCGGTGGTCCGCGACGCCGACAAGAAGTCGCTGATCGAGCTGGCCAAGGAGACCGTGGAGCTGGCCGGCAAGGCCCAGTCGAAGAAGCTCAAGCGCGAGGAGATGACCGGTGGCTGCTTCACCATCTCCAGCCTGGGCTCCATCGGCGGCACCGCCTTCACGCCCATCGTCAACGCCCCGGAGGTCGCCATCCTCGGTGTCTCCAAGGCGCAGATGAAGCCGGTGTGGAATGGTAGCGAGTTCGCGCCGCGGCTGATGATGCCGCTGTCGCTCTCCTACGACCACCGGGCGGTCAATGGCGCCGATGCGGCGCGCTTCACCGCCTTCCTCGGTCAGCTGCTGACGGATATCCGTCGCCTGCTGCTCTGAGGTCGGACGCGAGTCCCGACAACGGCGCCCGGCGGGCGCCGTTGTCGTTTGTGGTCATGCAAAAGCGACATGGACGATGCCATGGCGTCCAGACCAAAGTGCTATATGGTGCCCAACATCTTGCCATCAAAGGAAAAAATGATTTCTTGACGAGGGGATGCGACGGCTTGCCAGCTTGTGTCGCCGCCGCCGCCCGGGTATCGTCTCCGAATTCCATTTTTTCGATAAAATTTCTCAACTCGTCTCAAGGAGCATGATCGATGCGTCTTATCCTCTTGGGTGCCCCCGGGGCCGGTAAGGGAACCCAGGCTCAGTTCATCTGCGAGCGCTTCAAGATTCCCCAGATCTCGACTGGCGATATGCTGCGCGCCGCGGTCAAGGAAGGCAGCGAGCTGGGCCTCAAGGTCAAGGAGATCATGACCAGCGGTGGCCTGGTCTCCGATGAGATCATCATCGCCCTGGTCAAGGAGCGCATCGCTCAGCCCGACTGCGAGAACGGTTTCCTGTTCGATGGCTTCCCGCGCACCATTCCCCAGGCCGAGGCCATGAAGGAAGCGGCGGTGAAGATCGATCATGTGCTGGAGATCGCCGTCGACGACGAGGAGATCGTCAAGCGCCTGGCGGGTCGCCGTGTGCACCCGGGGTCCGGCCGCGTCTATCACGTGGAGTACAATCCGCCCAAGGAGACCGGCAAGGACGACGTCACCGGCGAGGCGCTGATCCAGCGTGATGACGACCAGGAGTCCACGGTGCGCAACCGCCTGGCGGTCTACCATGACCAGACCGCGCCCCTGGTCGACTACTACCAGCAGTGGGCCAAGCAGGACGCCGCCGCGGCCCCGGCCTACCATCGGGTCGAAGGCGTGGGCAGCGTCGACGATATCACCCGTCAGGTGATCGAGGCCCTGGAGGGCTAACTGGAAGGCTAAGTAAGCCGCCTCCGCGCAGTATTTCACGGGCTCGCCAATGGCGGGCCCGTGTCGTTTTCCCTGCTCCCTTTCCGTGTCGTTTTCCCCATGGATAGGGCGGCGTATAATGCCGCCTCCACCCTTCACCGCCCGTGACCGCCCTATGTCGACCCTGCTGGCCCTGGATGCCTCCTCGAGCGCCTGTTCCGCCGCCCTCTGGCATGATGGCGAGGTGACCGCCCGTTTCGTGGTGGCGCCCCGCGAACACACCCGTCGGCTGCTGCCCATGGCTCGGGAGCTGCTGGCCGAGGCGGGACTGCCGCTGAGCGGCCTGGACGCCGTGGCCTATGGCCGGGGGCCCGGCTCCTTCACCGGGCTGCGTATCGCCGCCGGTGCCGCCCAGGGCCTGGCCTATGGGCTGGAGCGGCCCCTGCTGGGGGTCTCGACCCTGGCGGCCCTGGCTCTGGCCGCCCATCGACGCCTGCATCTGCGCCACGTGCTGCCGGCCCTGGACGCGCGCATGGGCGAGGTCTATGCGGCGGCCTACCACTGTGAGGCGGGGCGGGTCACCCTGATCGGCGAGGAGGCGGTCCTGCCCCCCGAGCGCCTGACCCTGCCGGCGGGGCAGGAGGAGCGCGATTGGGTCGGTGTGGGGTCCGGCTGGGCGCTATGGGAGACCATGCCGGCCACCCTGCAGGCCGGGGTGGGCCAGTGTCTGGTGGACGAGGAGCCCAGTGCCGAGGCCATGGCGCGCCTGGCCGCCGAGGCCTTCGCCGCCGGTGAGGGCGAGGCCCCCCATCGGGTGCAGCCGGTCTATCTGCGCGATCAGGTGGCCTGGAAGAAGAGTCGATGAGCCCGGCCGAGGCCTTGCCGAGCCTGGCGGTGGAAGAGGCCGCCCTGGCCGAACGCCTGGGCTTGCCCCAGGGTGAACGGGCGGCCCTGGTGCTGCGCCGGGAGGCGGGGCGGCTGGTGCTGGCCGGCGACCCCAGGGCCTATGGCAAGCCGCTGGCGGTGGACTTCCTGGCCGGCAAGGCGGCCCATCGCCGCCAGTTCGGCGGCGGTCGCGGGCAGCTGGTGGCCAAGGCCTGCGGCCTCGGCAAGGGGGTGACCCCGCATATCGTCGATGCCACCGCGGGGCTCGGCCGTGACGCCTTCGTCCTGGCGAGCCTCGGCGCCGAGGTGCTGCTGATCGAGCGGGTGGCGGCCATCGCCGCCCTGCTCGAGGATGGCCTGGCCCGGGCCGCCGGCGACCCGGAGGTGGGCGAGATCGTCGCGCGGATGCGCCTGGCCCGGGCCGATGCCGGCCGGGAGCTGGCGGCGATCCTGGCGGCGGCGAACTTCCCTCCCCAGGTGATTCACCTGGATCCGATGTTTCCCCATCGCGACAAGTCGGCGCTGGTCAAGAAGGAGATGCGGCTGTTTCGCGAGCTCGCCGGCGACGACGCGGACGCGCCGCGACTACTGGAGGCGGCCCTGGATACGGCCACCCACCGGGTGGTGGTGAAGCGGCCGCGCAAGGCGCCGCCCATCGCCGGCCCGGCCCCCCAGCATGTACTGGAGGGCAAGACCAGTCGCTATGATCTGTATGTCCATCGGGCCCTGAAGCCCTAGTCGTAACCAACGACGGTACATAGCTTCACGAATTCCGGGGCTACTCTGGCGGCAGGCACTCCACAAAGACGCTGTGAACCCCTCCCTGGGCGCTCGACTTTTTCATCCCTGAAAAAGACGCTTTGCTTCGGCCTGCCCCCAGCGCCCCTCGCCATTTCAGTTAAGCCAGTTTAGCGTTCCTCTACGAGACTTCCTCCCCAGCCTCGGCCAGCAGCATCAGCCGCTGGCGCAGGGCCGGGTCGAAGAGCTCCTGGGCGTGTCGGGCGGCCTCCTGCAGGGTGGCGCCATAGTGGACCCGGTCGTCGTCGCGCCATACCCAGCCCTCCGCCTCCAGCCCCTCGAGCAGGGCGGCGAAGAGGCTGGCGTCGAAGAATTCCGGGGCCGGCAGGCCGGAGAGCAGCGCCAGGCGCTCGGCGAGCTGACGCCCCTGGTCGGCCAGGGCCTGGGGGGTGGCCTGGCCACTGGGTTGGCGCAACAGCACCGTCAGTAGCAGGAAACCCCGGGCCAGGAAGGGCTCCACCAGGGCGCCGAGCTGATCCAGGGCGGCCTGGTCGGGCAGTGCCCGGGGGCGTCGCCAGCCAGCGTCCGTCGCCTCCAGTAGCCCCAACGCCGTCAGCTGGCCCAGTTGCTCGGTGATCGCCGTCGTCAGGTCCTCGGGGGGCGTGATGGCCAGCTCCCGGACCAGCAGCGGCCAGATCGGGCTCAAGCCCCGCGCAAGGCTGGAGGCGTCGTGGCGTGAGGTGTTGCGAAAGGCGAAGGCCACCAGGCCCGGCAGGGCGAAGCCGTGCAGCACATTGTTGCGATACCAGCCCAGGAGCGTGGCCTGATCGGCATCGGCCACCACCAGCTCGCCGAGCGCCTGGGGCCGCCGCTGGATCAGGCCCAGCCGCTCGGTGTGATCGATCCAGTCGGCGGGGCTGCCCTCGGGAGGCGCCAGGGGCTCACCGGGACGTCCCTGACCGAGGCGGGCCAGCAGGCGTAGCTGGTGTTCCAGCTGGGGCGTCTCGATGACCCGCTGCGGCGTGGCCAGCATGGCCAGGGCCACCAGGTTGCTGGCATTGAGACGGACGGCGGCATTGATGCGGCGGGAGAGCGCCTGTCCCAGGGTCGGCAAGACCTGCTTCAGCCAGGCCGGGCGTCCCTGGGGGACGGCCCGGCGCCATTCGGGGGCGTGCTCGTCCAGCCAGGCATCGAGGATCAGCGGCTCACCGAAGGCCACCGTCACCTGGCCGAAGGGCTCGCGCAGGCGCTTGAGAGTGCCGAGCAGGGCCAGCGGTGATTCCTTGCGCTTCTTCTCCCCGGCCAGCTCGCGGCGGTAGCTGGCATTCTCCATCACCCGCTCATAGCCGAAGTAGACCGGTACGAAGGCCAGTGGCCGGGGGCGCCGTTGTTCGTGGATCAGCCGTGCCTGGGAGCGCAGGCTCATGGCCAGCATGCCGGGGCGTGGCGCGAGCTGCCGGCCGCTACGCGAGCGGCCGCCCTCGATGAAGTATTCCAGGGCGTGGCCATGGGCGAGCAGGCGATGCAGGTAGGCATCGAAGACCGCCGCATAGAGTCGGTTGTCGCGGAAGCTGCGGCGCATGAAGAAGGCGCCGCCACGACGCAGCAGGGGGCCCACGACCGGCATGTCGAGGTTGCGACCGGCGGCAATATGGGGCGGCATCAGCCCCTGGTGGTAGAGCACATAGGAGAGCAGCAGGTAGTCGATATGGCTGCGGTGGCAGGGCACATAGACCAGGGTGTGGTCGCCGGCCAGGGCCTTGACCGATTCGATGCCGGTGATCTCGACGCCATCGTATAGCCGCGTCCAGAGGCGCTTGAGCAGCTGGTCCATGAAGCGCAGCACCGGATAGGACATATTGGAGGCGATCTCGCGACCATAGCGCTGGGCCCGGCGGGTCAGTCGTGAGCGGGACTGTTCCTGGGCGCCGGCCGCCTCGTCGATGGCCCGGCGCACCTCGGGGCTGGCCACCACGCTCTCGATCAGGGTGCGGCGGTGGGAGAGGTCGGGACCCAGCACCCGGGTTCGCACCCGGCGAAAGTGGACCCGCAGCAGCCGACCCGCCTTGCGGGAGGTCAGTTCGGGGCGGGTCGGGTCATGCAGCTCGTCGAGGCGCAGGGGGGCGCCGAAGACCACCTCGACGCTCCTGCCGTTGACCCCTACCGCCAACAGGCGCCGCAACCGCCCGGTCAGGGCCCAGCTATCCGCCGCCAGCAGCTTCCAGAAGCCGAAGCGCTTGCCGGGGGCGCGGCCCCAGAAGATGCTGACCGGCACGAGCTGAGGGGCGGCCCCTGGCGACGCTTCCAGGCGTTGTGCCAGGGCCACCAGGGGCGAGGGCGAGCGACGGCGTCGCCACGGCCGGCGGCGCGCCTCGGGAAGCGTCAGGATGGCCGGGGAGCCCAGGGAGGCATCGAGGGGCAACCCATGGCGGCGACACAGGCTCTCCAGCAGCAGGCGGTCGCTCAGGGCCCGGTGTGGCAGCACATAGAGGGTAGGACGCTCGGGGTCGAGGGCCAGGGTATCGGGAGCCGGGTCGCAATGACGAACCTCGACCCAGGCGTCGAGCAGACGACGTAGTAGCGCGTGGAGGGGACGCCAGGCCATTCCATTGCCTTCGAGTTCGGGGGTGCCGCACTATTATACGCAGGCGGATCGGAGAAAGGAGAGGCGCATGCGGGGAGTCTGGCGGGACGGCAATCGCTTTACCCTGCTTCCGGAGGCGAGCCAGTTCCTGCCGGCGATGTTGGAGGCCCTGGAGACGGCCGAGTCCTGGGTACTGGTGGAGCTCTATCTGATGGAGTCGGGGCGCCTCAGCGATGCGGTGATCGAGGCCCTGGGGCGTGCCGCGGGTCGCGGCGTCAGGGTGCTGTTGATGCTCGACGGCTACGGTGCCATGGGGTTGGCCGAGGCGGATCGGCGGCGCCTCGTCGGGCTCGGCGTGGCGCTGCGCTTCTTCAATCCCCTGGGGTTTCACCTGCCGTTGGCGCGCAACCTGACCCGGGATCATCGCAAGCTGGTGGTCGTGGACGGCCGCGTCGCCTTTACCGGTGGCTTCGGCGCCGTGGATGACTTCCTCCAGGCCTGGTACGAGGTGGCGGTGCGTATCGAGGGACCGGTGGTGGCAGACTGGGTGCGACTCTTCTCGCGTCTCTGGGATTCTTCCCTGACCCGTGGGCCGGGGGAGGCGGCCCTGGTGCGCGGCCTGCGCCTGGCCCTGGCGGATGATGACGGCTACCAGGGCATGCGTGGTCGGGTGGTCTGGGGCCAGGGGTATCGCTACCAGGCGATTCGTCGCTCCCTGCATCAGCGGGTGCGGCGGGCGCGCCGGCGGCTATGGATCTGCACCCCCTATTTCGTGCCCACCCTGGGGTTGCGGATTCGCCTCGCCCTGGCCGCCCGGCGCGGCGTGGACGTGCGCCTGCTGCTGCCCGGCGAGGCCCATGATCATCCCGGGGTGCGCTATGCCGGCCAGCGTTTCTATGGTCGCCTGTTGCGGGCGGGCATCCGCATCTTCGAGTTCCAGCCCTCCTTTATCCATGCCAAGTTCTGCCTGGTGGACGACTGGAGCTCCATCGGCTCCTGCAACTTCGATCACTGGAGCCTGCACTGGAACCTGGAGGCGAATCAGGAGATCGACGATCCGCGTTTCGCGCGGGAGGTGGCGGCGCTGTTCGAGCGCAACTTCGATGCCAGTCACGAGATTCACGCCGCTGCCTGGCGGCGGCGCCCCCGTTGGCAGCGTCTCAAGGAGTGGCTCTTCGGCACCCTGGATGGCTGGCTAACCCGGTTGCGTTAACCCGGCTTTGCCGGGAGCCGACTGGACTTCGTCCGGAGCAGGACAGAGCCATCGGGCAAGGCGGGCGAGCGATTTCGCCGGGCTGCCGACGCGCAGCGAGCCGGGTAGCGCAAATCGACAGGGATGTCGATTTTGGGCCGGCGAGAGGGACCTCGGTCCGGCCCGTGCGCGTCAGCCGGCTAGCGTAGCGTCGGGGTTTCGGCCCGGAGGTGAGCGAGCCGCCTTGCCCGATGGCTCCCCGGCTTAGCGCTTGCCCGATGGCTCCCCGGCTTAGCGCTTGCGCTTTGCGCCCTTGCCCTGGCTTTTGCCGCCCTTGGCGCCGGCGGGGCGCTTGCGTTGGGGGCTGGGCTTGGGCTTCTCCGGTGGCACCCGATAGAGCAGGTAGAGGTCCAGCACCAGCTCCGGCAACTGGGCCACCAGCTCTTCCAGCTGGCTGGGGCTGCCGGCCAGCTCGGCCATGTCCGGCTCGTCGTCGAAGAGCCCGGAGAGCGCCATGAACGGCAGCAGCAGGGCCGCGGCGCTCTCCTCGTCGCCCTCGAACCAGGCCGTCTCGTCGAGGAACACCGCCTCCATGAAACCGGCGCACCAGTCGCCGATGGGGGTCTCCTCCGGGGGCATGCCGTCCAGGGTCAGCTCGAACAGCAGCTCCGGCAGCAGGCCCTGCTCCAGGGCCTCGATGGCGTTATGGCGCAGCTGCTCCAGCAGGGCCAGGACCCGCTCCCGCTCGGCGTCATCGGCGAAGTCGGGCTCGCCCTGGAACAGCTCGGCCACCCAGGTGGCGGCGGGCACCTCCCGCGGCGCCACCGCCAGGGCCACCAGGTAGCCATGGGTGCCGATCAGGTCCAGGGCGTCGGGCCCGACCCGCTCCGAGTCGAAGAAATCGTCCAGGTAGTCCAGGGCATCGTCGTCGAGCAGGGGCTGGGGCAGGGGAGTCTCGGACATGGGGCTCTCGCTTGAGAAAGTCGCTGGGGGCCGGGGCAGTGGTCAGGTCTGGGCGCGCTGGACGCCGTTCATCTGGCCCGGCATTCTAGCACCCATGCTTACCCCCGCGCTGCCCACGCCCTCCGCCGATTGCCTCGCCACCCTGGATGCCGGCGAACTCGAGGCCTGCCTGTACCGCCAGGTGGAGGCGGCCTGGCGGCTCTGTCGCGAGGTCCATCCGCACTTGCCTCGCCCCCGAATCTGGTGCGACCTGCGCGGCAAGAGCGCGGGCCAGGCCCACTTCGGTCGCGGCGGCCTGCGCTTCAATCCCGTCCTGCTGGACGAGAATCGCCACCCCTTCCTGGCCGAAGTGGTGCCCCACGAGATGGCCCATTGGCTGGTCTGGCATCTCGACGAGGGACCCAGACTGCGTCCCCATGGCCGGGAGTGGCGTCAGGTGATGCGCGAGCTTTTCGGCCTGGAACCCCACACCACCCACCGCTTCGATGTGGGGCGCGCCAGCCCCATGCCCTTCGCCTATCGCTGTGCCTGCCGGGCGCACTATTTTTCCCCACGGCGCCATGCCCTGGCGCGTCGCGGACAGCGCTATCGTTGTCGACATTGTGCTCAGACCTTGGTCTATACGCCCGATGAAGTGGCAAAAAAATAAAAATAAGCTATTGTTATTTAAAAGGAAATTGTTGCTACCAATGTCTAAAGGGCGGCCCGCCATCACGCGGTATATGCTGGGCCTGTCTTTCAGGGTCGGCCAGCATCAATAACAACCGGGCCGGCAGAATGAATTCGGATCACTCTCCGGGATAGGGGTAATACCATGACCGAACAGCACGTCTATCCGGTGCGCGAGGAGATCGCCGCCAACGCCTGGGCCGACAAGGAAAAATACCTGGCCATGTACCAGCAGTCGGTGGACGACCCCGAAGGCTTCTGGGCCGAGCAGGCCAAGCGCCTCGACTGGTTCAAGTCACCGACCAAGATCAAGCACACCTCCTTCGACCCTCATAACGTGGATATTCGCTGGTTCGAGGACGGGACCCTCAACGCTAGCGTCAACTGCCTCGACCGTCACCTGGAGACCCGCGGTGACCAGACCGCCATCATCTGGGAGGGCGACGACCCCAACGACGCCAAGCGCCTGACCTACCGCGAGGTCTATGAGCGCACCAACCAGCTGGCCAATGCCCTCAGGGCGCTGGGCGTCGGCAAGGGCGATGTGGTCACCCTCTATATGCCGATGATCCCCGAGGCGGCCATGGCCATGCTGGCCTGTGCGCGTATCGGTGCCGTCCACTCGGTGGTCTTCGGCGGCTTCTCCCCGGACGCCCTGGCCCAACGGGTCATTGGCGCCGACTCCAAGCTGGTGATCACCGCCGATGAATCGGTGCGCGGCGGCAAGCAGGTACCCCTGAAGGACAACGTCGACGCGGCCCTGACCCGGGCCGGCGCCGAGGTGTGCGAGAAGGTGCTGGTGGTCAAGCGCACCGGCGGTGATATCGATTGGCACGAGGGCCGCGACGTCTGGTTCCACGAGGCCGTGGATGGCCAGTCCATCGAGTGCGTCGCCGAGGAGATGAACGCCGAGGATCCGCTGTTCATCCTCTACACCTCCGGCTCCACCGGGGCGCCCAAGGGCCTCAAGCACACCACCGGCGGTTACCTCACCTATGCCAGCCTGACCCATCAGTACGTTTTCGATTACCGGGACGGCGAGGTCTACTGGTGCACCGCCGACGTGGGCTGGGTCACCGGCCACAGCTATATCGTCTACGGGCCCCTGGCCAATGGCGCCATCACCCTGATGTTCGAGGGGGTGCCCAGCTACCCGACCCATGGTCGCATGGGCGAGATCGTCGACAAGCACCAGGTCAATATCCTCTATACCGCCCCCACCGCGGTGCGCGCCCTGATGGCCCATGGCGACCACGTCATGGACTCCAGCAAGCGCGACAGCCTGCGCCTGCTGGGGTCGGTGGGCGAGCCCATCAACCCCGAGGCCTGGGAGTGGTTCTACCGGGTGATCGGCAATTCGAAGTGCCCCATCGTCGATACCTGGTGGCAGACCGAGACCGGCGGCATCATGATCGCCCCGTTGCCCGGTGCCATCGACCTCAAGCCGGGCTCGGCGACGCGCCCCTTCTTCGGCGTGCAGCCGGTGCTGCTCGACAGCGAGGGCCAGGTCCTGGAAGGCGCCGTGGATGGCAATCTGGCGATCGCCGACTCCTGGCCGGGCCAGGCGCGCTCCATCTGGGGCGATCATGAGCGCTTCGTGCAGACCTACTTCTCCACCTACCAGGGCTACTATTTCACCGGCGACGGCTGCCGCCGCGATGAGGATGGCTACTACTGGATCACCGGTCGGGTCGACGACGTGCTCAACGTCTCCGGGCACCGCATGGGCACCGCCGAGATCGAGTCGGCCCTGGTGGCCCACGAGGCCGTGGCCGAGGCCGCCGTGGTGGGCTTCCCCCACGATATCAAGGGGCAGGGCATCTATATCTACGTGACCCTGGGAGATGGTGTGGAGGCCACCGACGCACTCAAGAAGGAGCTGACCCAGTGGGTGCGCAAGGAGATCGGCCCGATCGCGTCTCCCGACGTCATCCAGTGGGCGCCGGGCCTGCCCAAGACCCGCTCCGGCAAGATCATGCGGCGTATCCTGCGCAAGATCGCCGCCAACGAGTGCGATGGCCTGGGCGATACCAGCACCCTGGCCGACCCCTCGGTGGTGGATGAGCTGATCGAGCATCGCGCCAATCGCTAAGTCGGATCCCGGGCCAGGCCCGGGATTCCCTTGTCATGACACCGGCCCGATGGCCGGTGTTCTTGTGCCGGTGGCGGCTATGCTAAGGCGTGAAAGGCGCGGGCTTGGGAATCTCAGGCGCCTTGGGGTAACATGCCAGTCAGCCTTGGCGAAAGCGCCCCGCCGCTACGGCCGGCCCAAGATCCGGAGGAGATTCAATGGCCTTTGCCCAGAAATTCATCGTCGCCGATGACCATCCGCTGTTTCGTGCCGCCTTGACCCAGGCGCTGAGACAGCTGGCGCCCCAGGCCGAGATCGTCGAAGCCGATACCATGGAGGCTACCACCGAGGTGGTGACCCGCCATCCGGACGCCGACCTGATCCTCCTCGACCTGCATATGCCCGGGGCCCATGGCTTCTCGGGGTTGATTCAGTTGCGTGGCCAGTCCCCGGACATCCCGGTGGCGGTGGTCTCGGGGAGCGATGAACCCCATGTGGTGCGGCGCGCCATCGACTACGGCGCCTCCGGCTTCATTCCCAAGTCGTCGTCCCTGCAGGCCATCGCCGAGGCGGTGGGCGAGATCCTCGAGGGAGAGGTCTGGCTGCCCGCGGAGCTGGCCGACACCCTGGGCGAATCCGATGAGGAGGAGGCCAAGTTCGCCGAGGCGATCGCCTCCCTGACGCCGCAGCAGTTCCGGGTCCTCAATATGCTCACCGAGGGCCTGCTCAACAAGCAGATCGCCTACGAGCTCAATGTCTCCGAGGCCACCATCAAGGCCCACGTCACCGCCATCCTGCGCAAGCTCGGCGTGCACTCCCGCACCCAGGCGGTGATCGCCGCTCAGAAGCTCGAGGTGGAGCCGCCCAAGGTCGAGTCCTGACCGGGCTTCGCCCGGGAGCGCCAAGGAACAAGCTGCAAGGATACGCAAACAACCCACCAGACGGTGGGTTGTTTGCGTTATGGACCGGCGCTTTATTGGCTTGGCCGCTTGGCCGCTTGGCCGCTTGGCCGCTTGGCCGCTTGGCCGCTTGGCGCTATTGCGCCGCGCGGCTGGCCTGGAGGGTGCGGGTCAGCAGGGCGCGCAGGGCGGCGGGGCGCACCGGCTTGTGGAGCAGCTGGTAGCCGGCCCGCTTGATCTCCTCGGCGACCTCTTCGGTGCGGTCGGCGGTGATCACGATGCCCGGTACCGCTCCCGCCAGGCGCTCGCCGAGGGCCTCCAGGGCCATCAGGCCGGTGACCTCGTTATCCAGGTGGTAGTCGGCGAGGATCGCATCCGGGTCGCCGTCGAGATGGCGCAGGATCGACTTGGCGCCACCGATGGAGGTGGCGGTAAACACCTCGCAGCCCCAGCCGGAGAGCATCGCCTTCATGCCCTCCAGGATCAGCGTCTCGTTGTCGATGCACAGGATGCGGGTGCCGGTGAGCTTGCCGGCACTGCGCCTTGGGGTGGCCTCCTCGTCGCCCGTCTCGGCGCCGGCGGCCACCACCGGCACGCTCACCGAGAAGACGGTACCGACCCCCTCCCAGGAGCGCACCTTGATGGGGTGATCGAGGACCCGGCTCATGCGGTCGGCGATGGAGAGCCCCAGCCCCAGCCCCTTCTCGCTCTCCTTGTGGCGTGAGGCCTGGTCGAGGCGGCGGAACTCCTGGAAGATCTCGGCCTGCTTGGACTCGGGGATCCCCGGGCCCGAATCCCACACCTCGATGCTCAGGCGACCGGCCTGGCGGCGGCAGCCCAGCAGCACCCGGCCCTGCTGGGTATAGCGGATGGCATTCGACAGGAAGTTCTGCACGATGCGCCGCAGCATCTGGGCGTCGCTATCGACCCAGGCCCGGGTGGGGACGACCACCAGGTCGAGGCCCCGGTCTTCCGCCATCACCTCGAACTCGGCGCGCAGCGGGCGAATGATCTCGGCCAGGGCGAAGTGGCTGCGCCGCGGGGTCAGGGCGCCGGCGTCCAGCTTGGAGATATCCAGCAGGGTGCCGAGCAGTTCCTCGGCGGCCTGCAGGGAGTTGTCGATATGGCCGATGGTGCGCTTGAGCTCCTCGGCATCCACTTGCTGGGAGAGTGCCGAGGTGAAGAGCCGGGCGGCATTCAGCGGCTGCAGCAGGTCGTGGCTGGCGGCGGCCAGGAAGCGGGTCTTGGAGGCGTTGGCGTCCTCGGCGACCTGCTTGGCCTGGCGCAGGGCCTGCTCCGCCTCGGCACGCACCCGGTTCTCCTGGCGCAGGGCGGCGTTGGCCTCGGAGAGCGCCTGGGTGCGTTCGCGGACCCGCTCCTCCAGGGTCTCGTTGGTCTCCTTGAGGGCCATCTCCGCCAGGCGTCGCTCGGTGATGTCCTGGTAGAGGGCGAAGAAGCCGAGGATGGCGCCGCTGTCGCCGAAGTGGGGCGTATAGGTGACCAGCATATAGCGGGTACCGCCCTCGCCGTCGTCCAGGGAGATCTCGAAGCTGACCCGTTCGCCGCCCAGGGCGCGCTCGATCCAGGGACTGCGTTCGCGGCTGATCTGCGGCGGCATCACCTCGCCCAGGCGTTTGCCGATCACCGCGTTGCGATCCACGCCGAAGGCCTGTTCGTAGGCGCGGTTGGTGAAGAGGTAGCGGCACTCCTTGTCGAAATAGGCGATCAGCGCCGGCACGTTATCCGTGTAGATGCGGATATTGCTCTCCGAGCGGATCAGCGCCTCTTCGGTGCGCTTCTGCTGGGTGATGTCCTGGTAGGTGTAGACGAAACCGCCGCCGGGCATGGGCGTGCCCTGCACCTCCAGGACACTGCCGTCCTGGCGGTAGCGCACGTAGCGGTGAGGCTGGCCCTGGCGAATATTGTCGAGCAGCAGCTCCACGTGCTCCTCCGGGTCGCCCGGGCCGTACTCGCCGTTATGGGCGTTGTAGCGGAAGATCTTGTCCACCGGGGCGCCGACCCGGATCAGGTGATCGGGGAAGCGGAACAGCTCCAGGTAGCGCTGGTTCCACACCACCAGGCGCAGGTTCTGGTCCACCACGCTGATGCCCTGGTTGATGTTCTCGATGGTGGCCTGCAGCAGGGCGCGGTTGAACTCCAGCACCTGGGAGGCCTCGTCGACGATGGAGATGACGTCCGAGATACCGATGCCGCGCCCCTGCAGGGCCGAGTTGACCACGATGCGCGCCGAAGAGGCCCCCAGCACCGAGGCCAGGAAGCGCTCGGTGAACTGGATCACGTCGATGGAGGCCCGGGCGCCGTCGTCCAGGGGGGTGCCGCTGCGCTTGGCGTAATCCTCGAAGGCGCGATGCACCTGATTGGCCCCCAGGAAGCGCTCGCACAGCACCTTGAGGTCGCCCACCGTGGTAGCGCCGGTCCAGGGGCGGTTCACCGAGGTCTGGCGGGTCTCGACGCTGTCGACGAACAGCGAGGCCTGGATGCGTTCCACCACCCGCTGGGGGGTCATCTGGGAGACGAAGATATAGAAGAACAGGTTGAGGCCCAGGGAGAGCATGACCCCATGGGTGAAACTGTCGCCGATATTGAGGCCGAACAGCTGGGTGGGGGCCAGCCAGCCGATGCCCAGGGGGCCGCCGGCCAGCCAGGCCTGGGGCAGCACTCCGCCGGTGATCAGCGCCGGCATCAGCAGGGTGTAGGCCCAGACCGCGAAGCCGATGTTCATGCCGGCGATCACCCCCAGGCGGTTGCCGCGCTTCCAGTAGAGCCCGCCGAGCAGGGCCGGGGCGAACTGGGCGGCGGCGGCGAACGACAGCATGCCGGTGGAGGCCAGGGAGTTGAAGTCGCCGATCAACTGGTAGAAGCCGTAGGCCAGGGCCAGGATCACCAGGATGGTCAGGCGCCGGGCGCGCAGCACCAGGCGGCCATAGTCGCGTGCCTTGGTATCGAACCAGCGCATCCGGAACAGCGCCGGAATCACGATCTCGTTGGAGATCATGATGGAGACCGCCACCGCGGCGACGATCACCATGCCGGTGGCCGCCGAGAAGCCGCCGATAAAGGTCAGCAGGGTCAGCCAGACGCTGTCCGCGGCCATGGGCAGGGCCAGCACATAGGTGTCCGGGCGCACCGTGGGGTCGTTACCGAACAGGGTCAGGCCGGCGGCCGCCAGCGGCAGCACGAAGAAGCCGATGGCCACCAGGTAGAGGGGGAAGAGCCAGCGTGCCTTGCGGGCATCGTCCCGGTGGGTGTTTTCCACCACCGCCACATGGAACTGTCGCGGCAGGCAGAAGATCGCCAGCATGGCCAGCAGGGTCTGGGCCCAGAAGCTGCGCCCGAAGTCCTGCTCCGCCAGCTGGCGCTGCAGCTCCAGCTGGGTATCGGCCTGGGCCAGCAGGCCGCCCAGGCCATCGAACATGCCCCAGGTGACGTAGGCGCCGAGGATCAGGAAGGCCGCCAGCTTGACCAGGGACTCGAAGGCGATGGCGTGGACCAGCCCCTCGTGGTGCTCGGTGGCATCGGTATGGCGGGTGCCGAAGAGGATGGCGAAGAGCGCCATCACCACCGCCACATAGAAGCCGGTATCGGCGAAGAGCGGCGCCCGGGTCAGGTCAGAGGCCTCGGTCAGCACCTGGAAGGAGGAGGAGACCGCCTTCAGCTGCAACGCGATATAGGGCAGGGTACCGATCAGCGCCACCAGGCTGGCGAAGGCCGCCAGGGACTGGGTCTTGCCGTAGCGGGAGGCGATGAAGTCGGCGATGGAGGTGACGTTCTGGTGCTTGGCGACGCGGATCATCTTGGCCAGCACCGGCCAGAACAGCAGGAAGGTGAGGATGGGACCGACGAAGATGCTGGCGAAGGACCAGCCGGAGGTGGCCGCCTCGCCCACGGCGCCGTAGAAGGTCCAGGAGGTGCAGTAGATGGCCAGGGCCAGGCTGTAGATCACCGGACGGCGCTGACTGGGGCCCTGGCGCTTGGCGCGCCGGTCGCCGCGCCAGGCGATGGCGAAGAGCACGGCGATATAGGCGAGTGAAACGGCGATCAGCAGCCAGCCGGAAAACATGGGCTTCCTCCCTCGGTGACGGCGATCATTCTACCCGATTAGCGGGGGCAGACGGCCCGGAGCAATGGGGCATCCTCGCGGAGGCGGCGAAGTCGCTCCAACTGGGGCCCATCGTCCAGGGGGACCAGCTCGCGGCTGTCGCAGTTGATCAGCAGTGCCTGGGGAGTGACGCTGTCCATGGGCTGGCGCTCGAAGCGATAGAGCATGAACTCCACCACCCGCTGGTCGTCGATCTCGGCGACCCGGACGCTGTCGTGATCCACCACCCGGAAGGCGCTGGTCAGCGGGAAGAGGTAAGTCCAGGGGCGCCAGAAGGCCTGGCCCCGTTCGCTGTCCACCACCTCCGCGGAGGGCGGCAGCTGACCGCGCTTGTGGTCGAACCAGCTGTACTCGGTGTAGACCTGGTAGCCCAGCATTCCCAGGCCGGCGAATACCGGCACCAGCCAGCGGGGCAGGCGGCGACCGCTGGCCAGGCGCAGCAGCTGGCCGATGCCCGCGGCCCCCAGGCCGGCGAAGATGGCGGCGATCAAGTGCCAAATCATCGGAGTTCCTTGCGTAAAGCGCTCGGGCTTCCCATGGGAAGCCCGAGCGGTGGGAGTCGACTGGCCCGGCGCACCGGGCCAGGGGCCATTATGGCTTAGTGGTCGAGGGCGGTACCAGCACCCTTGGGATAGCGGACGCTCTCCACCAGGTCCTGGATCTCCTGGGGCGGTTCCTCGGTGGCCTTGGAGACCGCGAAGGCCACGGCGAAGTTGATGATGGCCCCGATGGCCCCGAAGGAGAGCGGCGAGATGCCGAGGATCCAGTTATCCGGGGTGTTGGCCAGCATGTTGGTGCCGGGGATAAAGAACCAGCCCAGGTAGGTGAAGATATACACCAGGGTGGCGCCCAGGCCGGCCAGCATGCCGGTGACCGCGCCCTTGCTGTTCACCCGCTTGGAGAAGATGCCCATCATCAGCGCCGGGAAGATGGAGGCGCCGGCGATCCCGAAGGCCAGGGCCACCACCTGGGCGGCGAAGCCCGGCGGATTGAGGCCCAGGTAGGTGGCCAGCAGGATGGCGCCGGCCATGGAGATCCGCGCCGCCAGCATCTCGCCCTTCTCGGTGATGTTGGGATTGATGGTCTTCTTGATCAGGTCATGGCTGATGGCAGAGGAGATGGCCAGCAGCAGGCCGGCGGCGGTGGAGAGCGCCGCGGCGATGCCCCCGGCGGCGATCAGGCCGATGACCCAGGGCGGCAGGTTGGCGATCTCCGGGTTGGCCAGCACCAGGATGTCGTTGTTGACCTCCAGCTCGTTGCCGGCCCAGCCCCGTTCGGCGGCGGTCTCGGCGAAGGCCTCGTTGCCGTCGTTGTAGAACTGGATCATGCCGTCACCGTTGCGGTCGGTGAAGGTGATCAGGCCGGTGTTCTCCCAGGTACGGAACCACTCGGGGCGATCCTCGTAGCGGATCGGGTTGGTCATGGCCTCTTCGTAGTTCTCCACCTGGCCGGCGGCCTCCGGGTAGACGGTGGTCATCAGATTGAGGCGTGCCATGGAGGCCACGGCCGGGGCGGTGAGATAGAGCAGGGCGATGAACACCAGGGCCCAGCCGGCGGACCAGCGGGCATCGGCCACCCGGGGCACGGTGAAGAAGCGGATGATGACGTGGGGCAGGCCCGCGGTACCGACCATCAGCGAGAGGGTGAAGAGCACCATGTTGAGCTTGTTGGAGACGTCGGCGGCGTAGTCCCGGAAGCCCAGCTCCACCAGCACCTCGCTCAGCTTGGCCAGCAGCGGCATGCCGGATTCGCTGTGGGTGCTGAACATCCCGAACATGGGGATGGGGTTGCCGGTCAACTGGAAGGCGATAAAGACCGCCGGAATGGTGTAGGCGATGATCAGCACCACGTACTGGGCCACCTGGGTGTAGGTGATGCCCTTCATGCCGCCGAAGACGGCGTAGAGGAAAACGATCACGGCGGCGATCCAGATGCCTGCGGTGTTACTGACCTCCAGGAAGCGCGAGAAGGCCACGCCGGCACCGGTCATCTGGCCGATGACGTAGGTGACCGAGGCGACGATCAGGCAGACCACGGCCACGGTACGGGCGGTGGTGCTGTAGAAGCGGTCACCGATGAAGTCCGGCACGGTGAACTTGCCGAACTTGCGCAGGTAGGGGGCCAGCAGCAGGGCCAGGATCACATAGCCGCCGGTCCAGCCCATCAGGAAGGAGGAGTTGGCGTAGCCCCCGGAGGCCAGCAGGCCGGCCATGGAGATAAAGGAGGCGGCGGACATCCAGTCGGCGGCGGTGGCCATGCCGTTGGTGATCGGATGGACGCCGCCACCGGCCACATAGAAGTCCTTGGTGGAACCGGCTCTCGCCCAGATGGCGATGCCGATATAGAGGGCGAAGGAGGCCCCCACGAACAGCAGGTTGATGGCAAATTGGCTCATATCGGCTTACTCCCCCAGGCCAAACTTCTCGTCGAGTTTGTTCATCTTCCAGGCGTAGAAGAAGATGATGCCGATAAAGGTCAGGATCGATCCCTGCTGGGCGAACCAGAACCCCAGGTCGGTGCCGCCGACGGGAATGCCGGACAGCAGCGGTCGCAGCAGGATGGCGAAGCCATAGGAGACCAGGGCCCAGACGATCAGGCAGCCGGTGATCAGTCGAACATTGGCCGACCAGTAGGCCGCGGCATTGGATTTTTCATCTGCCATAATGGCGCTCTCCGTTTGTTCTTGGGTTGAGGTGGTGGAGTCTTGTGCCGTTGAGTCTGATGGTTCGGGGCAATCGCACGACGACTAAGGGAGGAGGCCGCGTCCTGGTTCTGTCTCCTGCCATCCCCTTCGATGACGGCGTGAGATTGCCCCGATTTATGCCTGATTGATAGTGGTCAAAGACCGGGAAAAATAAATCCCAGACTTTGGTATCATGATTTATTGCTAATCAGAGTCTTATTTAACAAGTCTATACAAAACAATTGGTTATGATCTCGTTGTCGAGGCGTCTCAGGCGCGATGGCGAGGCTTATTGGACGATGGTATAGGCGGCGAGATAAGGCCAGGGGATAGGACAAAAGTCGATGCGTAAAAACGACTTTGACCATGGTCTAGTGTCCGGGCTTTAACTATGGTCTAAGAAGAAAAAGAAGCGTCCAGGCTAGGACGTTGGTCTAGGGGTGGATCGACCGGTGGCTTTGCTACTCTGGCTATTATTACCCGCTCCTTTCGAGGCCACTCCATGGTCGATATCGATCTCTCCCAGCTCCCCTTTACCCTGCTCGACGAGGCGGGTCGGGAGCGCGTACGTAGTGGTGTCGATCTGGCCTACTTCGACCGGGAGGAGGTGATCCTCGATGCGGGCCAGGCCGGTGAATATGTCTATCTGATTCACAAGGGCGAGGTGGCCGAGCTGGACCCGACCCTGCCCAGTGCCGCCGCGCGCATCGGCCACTACACCGCCGGTGACCTGTTCGGCGCCATCAGCATCCTCAATGGCAAGAGCCGCTACCGTTTCCAGGCCGAGCAGGAGAGCCTCTGCTACCTGCTGCCCAAGGCGCTGTTTCGTGAACTCTGCGAGCAGTCTTCCCCCTTCGCCGAATTCTTCCGCCAGAGCCTCTCGCACAAGGCGCGCCTGCTCACCGAGCGGCGTGCCGAGGGGGGCGTCACCATGGCCGGCTTCATGCTGGCGCGGATCGACGAGTGCATGCGCGAGCCGCTGCGGCTGGGAGGCGAGACCAGCATCGCGGAGGCGGTGGCGGCACTGAACGAGCGCCGCGTCGACAGCCTGCTGGTGGGCGAGGGCGAACGCTTCGGCATGTTGACCAAGACCGACCTGCTCAATGCCCTGGTGGAACAGGGCATGAGTGCCACCAGCCCGGTGGCCGGTATCGCCCACTTCGAGCTGGTCACCGCCCGGCCGGGGCAGTACCTCTTCCAGGCCCTGGTGGAGATGACCCGCCACGAGGTGGCGCGGGTGGTGGTGGTGGATGGCGGCCGGCCGGTGGGAGTGGTGGAGCTGACCGACGTGCTCAGCTACTTCTCCAGCCGCAGCTATGTGGTCAGCCTGCAGGTGGAGCAGGCCGACAGCCTGGAGGAGCTGGTGCGGGCCAGTGCCCGGACCCCGGAGCTGGTCCAGGCGCTGATGGCCCAGGGGGTCAAGCTGCGCTTCGCCATGGACCTGCTGGCGGCCCTCAACGGACGGATCATGAGCAAGGCCTGGGGGTTCATGGTCGACGAGCGCTACCACGCCGACAGCTGCCTGATGGTGATGGGCAGCGAGGGGCGGGGCGAGCAGATCCTCAAGACCGACCAGGACAACGGCCTGATCCTCGCCGATGACCTGGAGTGGCCCGAGCTCGCCGAGCAGATGTCGGCCTTTACCGAGACCCTGATTCGCCTCGGTTACCCTCCTTGCCCCGGCAATATCATGGTCTCCAACCCGGCCTGGGTGGCCAGCCTCTCGACCTGGAAGCAGCGCCTGGGGCGCTGGGCCGAGGCCCGGGACGGCGACAGCCTGATGAACCTGGCGATCCTGCTCGATGCCCATGGGGTGGCGGGCAATACCGGCCTGTTGGAGTCACTGCGCGACGAGCTGTTCGCGCGCTGCTCCCGAGACGAGATCCTGCTCTCCTACTTCGCCCGTACCGCCCTGCGTTTCTCCACGCCGCTGACCCTGTTCGGCTCCCTGAAGAAGCCCCAGCACGGCATCGATATCAAGAAGGGCGGCATCTTCCCCATCGTCCATGGGGTGCGCACCCTGGCCCTGGAGCGGGGTATCCGCCCTACCTCGACCCTGGCACGGCTGGAGGCGTTGGCGGCGGACGGGCGCCTGGAGGCCCGCTTCGCCGAGGACCTGGGCGAGGCCCTGTCGCTGTTCACCGAGCTGCGCCTCAAGCAGCAGCTGGCGCGGCTGCATGGCGAGCACGAGGGCGAGGACACCAATCGGGTGGTGGTGCAGCGGCTCTCCTCCCTGGAGCGGGACCTGCTGCGCGAGGCGCTGCATATGGTCAAGGACTTCAAGCAGCGGCTCTCCCAGCGCTACCACCTGGAGTATTCATGAGCATGACAAGAATAAGGACATTTTCATGTTGAGGGCCCTGCGTCGTGCCAGCGACCGCCGCCGCCAGGCGAATGGTGAGTATGGCTGGCTATTCACTCCCTATACCGGCGACGAGATGGTGGCCATCGATTGCGAGACCACCGGCCTGGATACCCGCGAGGCGGAGCTGGTCTCGCTGGCGGCGGTGCGCCTCAAGGGCGACCGGGTGCTGACCAGCCAATCCCTGGACCTGCGCCTGGCGCGCCCGGCCTCCCTGACCGGCGACTCGATCCGCATCCATGGCCTGCGTGGCGTCGACCTGGAGGGGGGCGACTCCATCGAGGCGGCCCTGGCCCAGTTCCTCGACTTCGTCGGCAACCGGCCCCTGGTGGGCTGGTACCTGGAGTTCGATCTGGCGATCCTCAACCGTTACCTGCGTGCCCACCTGGGCTTCGAGCTGCCCAATGCCCGGGTGGAAGTCTCCCGGGTCTATGCCAAGGCGCTGCGCCGCCGCCAGCCGGAGCTGATTCCCAACCTGCGCTTCGAGGCGGTGGCCAAGGCCCTGGAGGTCCCGGTGATGGGCCGCCATACCGCCCTGGGCGATGCGGTCACCACGGCACTGATGTATACCCGGGTGCAGCGGGGGCTGGTGGGGTAGTGAGGCACTCCGTTACGCCGGTGCCGGAGTCGCCAGCGAAGCGTCAGGGTTTCGTCCTGGTGAGGAGGGAGTCGGCGGCTCCGGCGCCCGCAGTTAGCTGAGGCCCGGGGTTATCCTGGAAGAGGCCGTCGCGGGGCGCTGTGAACCCCTCAGCCATTCCAACTGCAGATAGTGGCGCGATCGGCGGCATAGGCAGCCATGGGGCGGGGTGCTAGAATATTGCCCCATTTTCTCCAACCCCGGTGTGACCATGTCGACCCTGACGGATGCCCGCCCCCACGATGCCGAGCCGGCGTCGGAGGCCGCGACCCTGGCCAAGCAGAAGCGCGAGTTCAACAAGCTGCAGAAGCGGCTGCGTCGCCAGGTGGGCAACGCCATCATCGATTATGGGATGATCCAGGAAGGCGACAAGGTGATGGTCTGCCTCTCCGGTGGCAAGGACAGCTACACCATGCTGGAGATCCTGCGCAACCTGCAGCGCAACGCCCCGGTGAACTTCTCCCTGGTGGCCGTCAACCTGGATCAGAAGCAGCCCGGCTTCCCCGAGCATGTGCTGCCGGCGTACCTGGACCAGTTGGGCGTCGACTACCATATCCTCGAGAAGGACACCTACTCGGTGGTCAAGGAGAAGACCCCCGAGGGCAAGACCACCTGTGCGCTCTGCTCGCGGCTGCGGCGTGGCTCCCTCTACGGCTTCGCCGAGGAGATCGGCGCCACCAAGATCGCCCTGGGCCATCACCGCGAGGATATCCTCGAGACCCTCTTCCTCAACATGTTCTTCGGCGGCAGCCTCAAGGCGATGCCCCCCAAGCTGCTCTCCGATGACGGCAAGAATATCGTCATCCGTCCCCTGGCCTACTGCCGGGAGGCGGATATCGCCGAGTTCTCGCGGTTGATGGAGTTTCCCATCATTCCCTGCAACCTCTGCGGCTCCCAGCCCAACCTGCAGCGTCAGGTGGTCAAGGAGATGCTCGCCGAGTGGGAGGCCAAGCACCCGGGGCGCCTGGAGAACATGTTCAAGGCGGTGACCAATGTGGCGCCCTCCCAGTTGGCCGATCGGGAACTCTTCGACTTCGCCGGCCTGGAAGAGAAGCAGGCCAAGCTCCAGGCCGACCGTATCGACCTCTTCCAGGAGCTGTAAGCCACCCCGGCTGCGCCGGGAGCTTTAAGCCATCAGCTTGAAGCCGAAAGAAATATCGCCCCCATGGCTTTGCCATGGGGGCGATTCGCATCAGGCGGCTATCCCGCTTGCGGGGTTAGATGCAGCCTTCCCCTTCGGCCAGCTGGGCCAGGGTATCGAGGTCGAGGATATTGATCTCGCGGCCGGAGACCGCCACCAGGCCCTGACTCTGGAAACGACCCAGGATGCGGCTCACCGTCTCCACCGCCAGGCCCAGGTGGTTGCCGATATCGGCCCGGGACATGGAAAGGCGAAAACTGTAGGCGGAGTAGCCACGGCGGCGGAAGCGCTCGGAGAGGCCGGTGAGGAAACTGGCCAGCCGCTCGTCGGCGGTCTTGCGGGAGAGCAGGCGGATCATGCGGCGATCGTCACGCATCTCCTTGCTCATGCTGCGATAGAGCTGCAGGCGCAGCTCCGGCAGGTCCTCGGCCAGGTTGTTGAGGCGGTCGAAGGGGATCTCGCACACCGTGGTGGTCTCCAGGGCCACCATGCTGCCCGGGTAGCTCGACTCGTCGATGCCATCCAGGCCCACCAGCTCGCTGGGCAGGTAGAAGTTGGTCAGTTGCTCTTCGCCACCGACGCTGGTGACCTGCTTGAGGCTACCGGAGCGCACCGCGAAGACGCTGGTGAAGGCATCCCCCTGGCGAAACAGCGTCTCGCCCTTCTTGAGGGGCGCGCGGCGACGAATGATGGCATCGAACTGATCCAGGTCCTCGAGCTGCAGCGCCAGGGGCAGGCACAGCGACGCCAGGCTGCAGGTCTGGCAGTGGGGCTGCTGCAGGCGGGCGCGGCGGCGTTCCAGGGCGGTTTGCGGCATGGGTCTCTCCGTGACGGGACGTCTCCCCCCATTATGGAGAACCTGAGGCGGCTGGCAAAGCGAGTTCATCGGTTCCTTCATTGCACCTTGGCATAAGGGGCCCACTCCTGGGCGGCGGGCACCGGTGGGTGGTCGCACTCGAGAGGCGTGCCTCGGCTTCTGGCTGGGCTGAGGGCATCGGTTGTCCTGCTGGCACCCGCTATAGCACCTTGGAATAGCGCCCCGTTCCCTGGCCGGGCAGGTGAGCATCGAAGGCCATGGCCAGGTGGCGGACCAGCAGTCGCCCCACCGGGGTCACCTCCAGGCGCGAGCCCTGCCGGATGATCAGGCCATCGGCCATGGCCGGCGCCAGGCGTGCCAGGGCATCGCCCAGGTAGGCCTCGGCATCCACCTCGAAGGTCTCGCCCAGGGCCGTCAGGTCCAGGGTCATGTCGCACATCAGGCGTTCGATGGCATGGCGGCGCAGACGATCGTCGAAGCTCAGGCGCAGCCCCTTGACGGTAGCCAGGCGGCCGGCGTCCAGGGCCGCTTCATACTCGCCCAGGACGGTGGGGTTCTGGGCGTAGACGTCATCGACCCGGCTGATGGCGGAGACGCCGAGCCCCACCAGGTCGCTGTCGGCATGGCTGGAATAGCCCTGGAAGTTGCGCTGCAGGGTGCCCTGGCGCTGGGCCACGGCCAGGCTGTCGTCGGGGCGCGCGAAGTGATCCATGCCGATATGCACATAGCCGGCTTCCTGGAGGCGCTCGACGGTGTCCTGCAGGATGCCGAGCTTCTCTTCGGCACTGGGCAGGTCGGCGGTGGCGATGCGCCGCTGGGGCGCGAAGCGCTCCGGCAGGTGGGCATAGTTGAAGATGGAGAGCCGCGCCGGGGCCAGCTCGATCACCTGCTCCAGGGTGGCGGCGAAGCTCGCCCGGGTCTGCAGCGGCAGGCCATAGATCAGGTCCAGGTTGAGCGACTGGAAGCCGAGCCGTGCCGCCTCGTCGATCAGGCTCTCGGTCAGCACCCGGGGCTGGACCCGGTTGATCGCCTTCTGCACCCGGGGATCCAGGTCCTGGACCCCCAGGCTCAGGCGATTGAAGCCCAGTGCCTGGAGGTGGCGCAGGGTCAGCACGTCCGCCTCCCGAGGGTCGATCTCGATGGCATAGTCGCGATCGGGATCGCCGGAGAGGCCGAAGCGCGCATCCAGGCGATCGATCAGCCCGCTCATCTGGTCCAGGGTCAGGAAGGTGGGGGTACCGCCCCCCCAGTGCAGCTGACTGATCGGTCGCGAGGTGTCCAGGTGACGGCGGGTCAGCACCATCTCCCGGTCGAGCCGCGCCAGGTAAGGCTCCGCCAGGCGCACGTTCTTGGTGGCGATCTTGTTGCAGGCGCAGTAGAAGCAGATGCGCCGGCAGAAGGGGATATGCACATAGAGCGACAGTGGCCGCCGGGAGGCGTTGCTGCGCTCCAGGGCGGCGGTGAAGGCCTCGGGGCCGAACGCCGCGAAGGAGAGCGCCGTCGGGTAGGAGGTGTAGCGAGGGCCGCTGACGTCGTAGCGTCGGATCAGCGCCGCGTCCCAGACGGTGGCCGGGGAGGGCGCGATAGGGTGAGGAAACAGCATGGCAAGACTCTCCGGCCGAAGCGATGGTTCTATGCTAGCGGCTGGCGAGCCCGGCGCCCTTGAGCTGGGTCAAGGGCAGGGCGATCAATGTAAGTGCTCACTCTGCTTATTCTGTTCAGTGTGCTCGCTCGGCGCAGGGGCATGAGCGCCATGAGAGTCGGCCAGGGGCAGCAGGCTCCAGAGTTGCCAGAGGGCAAAGGCGATGATCGACAGCGCCGCCAGGCCACGGGTGGCCGGATGGCGAATCAGGTTGCCGAGGCTGCGTGCCGCCAGGCCGGTGGCCAGCAGTGCCGGCAGGGTGCCGAGGCCGAAGGCCAGCATCAGCAGGGCGCCCTGGAGGGGCTCGCCCATGGCCAGGCTCCAGGCCAGCATGGAGTAGACCAGGCCGCAGGGCAACCAGCCCCAGACCGCCCCCAAGGCGGTGGCCTGGGGCAGGCTGACCACCGGCATCAGGCGGCGGCCGAGCGGCTCCAGGTGGCGCCATAGGCGGCGCCCCAGGGCCTCGACCCGCAGCAGCCCCTTCCACCAGTCGGCGATGTAAAGCGCCATCAGGATCAGCATCACTGCCGCCAGCCCCTGGAGGGCCAGGCGTAGGCCGTCGTGGGCGGTACCGATCAGGGTGCCGAGGCCCGCCACCAGGGCGCCGGCCAGCATATAGCTGGCGACGCGGCCCAGGTTATAGCCCAGCAGCAGGCCGCCGAGCCGGGCCGGAGAGCGCATGCTGGGCGGCACGGCGAAGGTCAGGGCGCTCATGATGCCGCCGCACATGCCGATGCAGTGGGCGCCCCCCAGCAGGCCGAAGACGAAGGCCGCCGCCAGCGGTGGCAGCCCCAGGCCGGTGGGATCCATCAGCGGGGCGGTTCCGGGGCATCGTCGGAGGCCGCCTTGCCGTCCGAACGGCTGGCCTTGTCATCGCTCTCTGGCCTGCCCTGGTCGCGCTGCTCCCTGGGCAGGTCGTTCTCGTCCTCGTCGAAGAGGATGCGATAGGCGGGGCCTTCCAGATCCTCGAACTGATCGTTCTTGACCGCCCAGAAGAAGGCCCAGATGGCCAGGCTCAAGAGGATCAGGCTTAGCGGAATCAGCAGATAGAGAATCGTCATACGGGGTCCAGGCGGGAAATGGCGGGGCCGGGGGGCGGGGCCGCCAGGCGCAGGCGTCCCAGGCGCAGGGCGTTGAGGACCACCACCAGGGAGCTGGCCGACATGCCCAGGGCGGCGACCCAGGGGGGCACGATGCCGAAGGCGGCGATGGGTACGGCGGTGAAATTGTAGATCACCGAGAAGACCAGGTTCTGATGAATGATGCGCCGGGTGGACTGAGCGATGGTGATCGCCTCGGCGATACGCAGCAGGCGCGGGCTGAGCAGCACCGCGTCGGCGCTGGTACGGGCCAGGTCGGTGGCGCCATTCATGGCGATGGAGACATCGGCGCCGGCCAGCACCGGCACGTCATTGATGCCGTCGCCGACCATCACCACCCGCTCGCCCTGTGCCTGGAGGGCGCGCAGGTGCTCGAGTTTCTCCTCGGGACTGGCGGCGGCGCGCCAGGTGTCGATGCCCACCCGCGCCGCCAGTTCCGCCACCGCGCCGGGGGTGTCGCCGGAGAGCAGCTCCACCGTCAGGCCCTGGGCCTTGAGGGCCGCCACGGTCGCCTCGGCATCGTCACGCAGGCCGTCATGCAGGGCGAACCAGGCCAGGGGCTCGCCATCCCGGGTCAGCAGTAGCCACTGGCCCGGCTCCGGCGCCGCCGGGGCGGCGTCGCTGGCGAAGGCGGGAGTGCCGAGGCGATAGTGCACTCCGTCGATGCTGCCCTCCAGGCCCTGACCGGGGTGGCTGGTCACGTCTCGGGCGCGCACCGTGGCCTCCCGGTAGGGGCCGAAGGCCCGGGCGATGGGGTGTTCCGAGTGGGCCTCCAGGGCCGCCGCCAGGCGGCGCACGCCGGCCTCGTCCACCTCGGCCAGGGGGCGGGTGGCCACCAGCTGCATGGCGCCCTGGGTCAAGGTGCCGGTCTTGTCGAAGATCACCCGGGTCACCTGGGAGAGCCCCTCCACCGCATTGGCCCGGGTCATCAGCATGCCGCGCCGACGCAACTGGCCGTGGCCGGCGGTCAGCGCCGTGGGGGTGGCCAGGGCGAAGGAGCAGGGGCAGGCCACCACCAGCACCGAGAGGGCCACCCAGAGCATTCGGGAGGGGTCGATAAACCACCAGACGATGGCCACGGCCAGGGTGATCAGGAGGGTGCTGAGCACGAAGTCCTGGGCCATGCGCTGGGCCAGCAGGGCGATCCGTGGGCGGCTGGCGAAGGCCCGGTCGGTGAGGTCGAAGATGCGGGCCACCCGGGCCTCTTGGCCGGCATGGGTGACGCGCACCACCAGGGGGCTCTCGACGTTCTGGCTGCCGCCGGTGACGGTCTCGCCGACCCCGCGGGTCACCGGCTGGTACTCGCCGGTGAGCATCGATTCGTCGAGGCTCGACTGGCCCTGCTCGATGATGCCGTCGGCGGGCACTCCATGGCCCGGCTTGACCAGCACCCGGTCCCCCTCGGCTAG
Source organism: Halomonas sp. 328 (assembly GCF_015645095.1). Lineage (GTDB taxonomy): Bacteria > Pseudomonadota > Gammaproteobacteria > Pseudomonadales > Halomonadaceae > Bisbaumannia. Next base: position 7,679 of record NZ_JADOTW010000006.1, on the reverse strand, counting down.
GCGGTTGGCGGGCAGGATGCGCTCGCTGCCGTCCGCCTCCAGGCGAATCGCCGACAGCGGCAGGGCCCCGGAGAGCTGGTTGCCGCCGTGGCCCATGCGGCGGCGTGCCCGGGTCTCCACATAGCGGCCGAACAGCAGGAAGAAGGTGAACATGGCCACCGAGTCGAAATAGACATCGCCGCGGTCGACGATCACCGCATAGCCGCTGGCCAGGTAGGCGCCACCGATGGCGAGGGAGACCGAGACGTCCATGCCGAGTGTGCGGTTGCGCAGGTCGCGCAGGGCATTGCGGAAGAAGGGCTGTGCCGAGAAGAACACCACCGGGGTGGTCAGGGCGAAGGAGAGCCAGTGGAAGAGGGCATGGAAGTCGGCGGAGATCTGCCCCGGCTCGGTGACATAGATGGGCACCGAGAACATCATCACCTGCATCATGGCCACGGCGGCAACGATCAGCCGGCGCACGTTCATGCGCTCCTCGTGGTGCAGGCGGCGCTGGGCCTCGTCGGGCTCGTAGGGCTGGGCGGCATAGCCGATGGCCGCCAGCTCGGCGAGGATCTGCGACAGCTTGAGGCGGCGGGGATCCCAGGTCACCCGCAGGCGATGGTGGCTGAGGTTGACCGCGCTCTCCGTGAGCCCCTCCAGGGCATTGAGGCGGTGCTCGATCAGCCAGGCACAGGCGGCGCAGGTGATGCCCTCCACCGAGAGGGTGGCGGCCAGGGCCCCGTCATCGCCCTGGGGGTGAACGAAGGTTCGCTGGAGTTCCGGGTCATCGAAGACCGCCCAGGTCTCGCTGGGGGTGAGCTGGCGCTCGTCGGGGCGTTCCGGCAGCTCGGTGCGATAGCGATAGTAGCTGGCCAGGCCGCCCTCGACGATGGCCTGGGCCACCGCCTCGCAGCCGGGACAGCAGAGCGCATGGCTCTGCTGCTCGACGCGAATCCGCCAGGGGGCGCCCTCGGGCACCCGGCTACCGCAGTGGTAGCAGTCGCCGGCGATGGCCTGGGCCTCGAGGTGACTCATGGCATCAACGCTGACGGAGGTTGGGGGTCAGCACGATCGCCCCGTCCTCAGGGAAGCGGGCCTCGCCGAGCAGGCGCCACTCCGGGGGCTCCACCGCCGGCTGCAGCTGCAGGTACCAGCGATATTGCAGCTGGCTGGGGGCCTGGCCCACATAGCGGCCATCCCGCTGGTGGTGCAGGGTCAGTTCCTGGTCACGGCCATCCTGGGTGGGGAAGATCAGCCGCAGCACCAGGGCCTCCGGCTGGCTTTCCCCCGCCAGGTCGAGGGTCACGTCACCGCTCAGGCGATCGACCTGCAACTGGCCCTCGAGGCCCAGTTCGGCGGCGCGCTGCTGCTTGGCCACCACCATATTGATGGAGCGGCCATGCTCGTAGTAGTCCTCCTGCACCATGCCGTCGGCGGTGCGGATCGACAGCACCAGGAAGGTGGTGCTGGAGATCATCGAGGCCCCCAGGATGATCAACAGGAACCAGGGCCAGAACTGCTTGTACCAGGGGGAAACGCTTTGACTCTCCACGACTATCTCCTGAGCTGTCCGATAAAGCGGGTATCACGGGTCTGCTGGATGCTCTCGTCGTCCAGCGACCGCAGGCGGATTTCGATGGGATGGCTGGGTAGCTCCAGGGCCTCGGCGTCGAGGCGCAGCTCCAGCACCAGGGTGCGGCTGCTGTTGGCGTCGACGGCGATCTCGTCGCTGCCCACCAGGATCAGCCCCGGCAGGCCATCCACCTCGACCCGGTAGCGATGCGCCTGGCCATCCAGATTGCGAATGTTGAGGGTGTAGCGGTTGCTGACCTGGCCCTCTCGGGTCAACTGGTAGAGCTGCTGGCGATCCCGCTCGATCTCGAACTCCAGGGGGATGCGCCCGGCCAGGGCCCAGACCAGCAGGCCGATCATCACCACCAGGGCCGCCAGGTAGCCCAGCAGGCGCGGCCGCAGCAGGTGGGTCTTGCCACCGGCCAACTGGTGGTCGGTGGTATAGCGTACCAGGCCTCGGGGGTAGCCCATCTTGTCCATGACGCTGTCGCAGGCGTCGATGCAGGCGGCGCAGGTGATGCATTCGTACTGCAGGCCGTCGCGGATGTCGATACCGGTGGGGCAGACCTGGACGCAGAGCTCGCAGTCGATGCAGTCGCCCAGGCCCGCCTCCTGGGCCTGGGCATGGCTCAGGCCACGCTTGCGGGCGCCCCGGGGCTCGCCCCGGGCCGCGTCATAGGAGACCACCAGGGTGTCCTGGTCGAACATTACCGACTGAAAGCGGGCATAGGGGCACATGTAGAGGCACACCTGTTCGCGCAGCCAGCCGGCGTTGAGGTAGGTGAAGACGGTGAAGAAACCGATCCAGAACAGCGCCCAGGGGCCGACGCTCAGGGCGAGGAACTCGCCGACGAGCTCGCGGATGGGCGTGAAGTAGCCGACGAAGGTGGCCCCGGTGGCGAAGGCGATGGCCAGCCAGGCGGCGTGCTTGGCGCCCTTGCGCCACAGCTTGTCGGGGCTCCAGGGGGCCTGGTCGAGCTTGATGCGGCGGTTGCGAGGCCCTTCGAGGCGGTGTTCCAGCCAGATATAGAGGAAGGTCCAGACGCTCTGGGGGCAGGTGTAGCCGCACCACACCCGCCCGGCGAAGACGGTAATCAGGAACAGGCCGAAGGCGCAGATAATCAGGATCCACGACAGCAGGATGAATTCCTGGGGATAGAAGGTGGCCGCGAAGAGGTGGAACTCCCGGGATGGCAGGTCGAACCAGATCGCCGGGCGGTCTCCCCAGGTGACCCAGGGCATGCCGAAGAAGAGCGCCATCAGCGCCCAGTTGGCCCCTCGTCGCAGGCGTTGGAAGAGCCCCTTGATCTCGCGCACATAAATATGGCGCCGCTTGGCGTACATCTCCTGCTGCACGACCTGTTTGGGATCATGCTGGCCCACCCCGGAGGGGGTGACATCACGCGTGGGTATCCGGTCTGACATGGGTTGTACCACAACTGGGGCGCGGGGCGCCGGGGGGAGGTATTACCGGGTAGTGTAATCGACCGCGGGGGAGAGTGAAGCGCGGGTGCGACGGCCAGCCGCACCCGCGGGAGTTGCCTCAGTTGCTGAGGCTGTAGACGTAGGCGGTGACCAGGTGCACCTTGTCTTCGCCGATATAGGCGGCCTGGGCCGGCATATGGCCGTTGCGGCCATTGCGCAGGGTCTGGCGTACCGAATCGGCGACGCTCTGCCCCGGCGCCAGGTAGAGCCAGGTGTCGTTGGTCAGGTTGGGCGCGCCGAGGGCGGTGTTGCCGGTGCCGCTGGGGCCGTGGCAAGCCGCGCAGCTGGCCGCGTAGACCGGCTGGCCCCGTTCGGCACGCTCGGCGTCATGCTCCAGGTCGGAGAGCGCCAGCACGTACTGGGTCAGGTTCTCGATGTTCTCCTCGCCGAGCTGCTGCCAGGAGGGCATCAGGCCGTTACGCCCGTTGGCGATGCTCTGGGCGATATTCTCCGGCTCCCCGCCATACAGCCAGTCGCCGTCGGTCAGGTTGGGGAAACCGTAGCCGCCCTGGGCGTTGGAACCGTGGCAGAGTGCACAGTTGTTGAGGAAGATGCGCTCGGCCACCCGCATGGCGTCGGCATCCTGGGCCAGCTCCGGTACCGGGATTTCGTTGTACTGGGCGAAGATCGGCGCGTAGCGCTCCTCCGCCTGAGCCATCTCCCGCTCCCACTGGTTGACCTGGCTCCAGCCCAGCACGCCCTTGAAGTTGCCCAGGCCCGGGTAGAGCACCAGGTAGCCCAGGGAGAAGATGATGGTGCCGACGAAGAGCATGAACCACCAGCGCGGCAGGGGGTTGTCATACTCCTCGATGCCATCGGCGGCGTGGCCCGTGGTCGATACATTGCCTTCGGCGTCGGGCAGCTTATCGGTCTTGCGATTGGCGAACAGCACCCAGGCGCTGAAGGCGATGGTGCCCAGAGTGATGACGATGATCCAGGCACTCCAGAAACCGGAGAGGGAGTCGTCCCAAAGGTTGCTCATCTGTTCTTGTCTCCCCTGTCGTGTCGGGAATCGGCCTCGGTCCTCGAGGCCTGGTCACGGTTAGGCATCTCATCATCATCGGCGAAGGGCAGGTTGGCGGCTTCGTCGAAGTCCTTCTTACGGCGCTTGGAGTAAGCCCAGGCCACGATGCCGATAAAGGCAATCAGGATCAGCAGGGTGGTGATGCCCCGAAAGGTCCCCATGTCCATGATCAACGCGTTCCTTCGAGGGTGGTGCCCAGCTGCTGCAGGTAGGCGACCAGGGCGGTGATCTCCTGCTGGCCACGCACTTCGCGGCCGGCGCCTTCGATCTGCTCGTCCGTGTAGGGCACGCCGAGGCGCTGCAGGGCGCGCATCTTGCTCTCGGTGTGGCGCCCATCCAGGGTGTTCTCGAAGAGCCACGGATAGGCCGGCATGATCGATTCCGGCACCACGTCACGGGGGTTGTACATGTGGGCACGGTGCCAGTCGTCGCTGTAGCGGCCGCCGACACGGGCCAGATCCGGACCGGTCCGCTTGGAGCCCCACAGGAAGTTGTGCTCGTAGACGAACTCGCCGGCCACGCTGTAGTGACCGTAGCGCTCGGTCTCGGCACGGAAGGGGCGGATCATCTGGGAGTGGCAGCCCACGCAGCCCTCGCGGATGTAGATGTCGCGGCCTTCCAGCTCCAGGGGAGAGAGGGGCTCCAGCCCCTCCACCGGTTGGGTGGTGTCCTTCTGGAAGAACAGCGGCACGATCTCGGCCAGGCCACCGAAGCTGATCACCACGAGGATCAGTACGGACAGCAGGCCAACGTTCTTTTCGACAATCTCGTGTTTCATCGGTGTCTCGTTCCCCGTTGGCTCAGGCGGCTTGCGGAATGGCGTTGCGCTCGGCTTCGCTGCGCTTGACGGTCATGTAGACGTTGTAGGCCATGATCAGCATGCCCACGACCCAGAACAGGCCGCCCACCCAGCGCACGATGTAGCCCGGGCCGCTGGCCTCGACGCTCTCGATAAAGGTGTACATCAGGGTGCCGTCCGGGTTGACCGCACGCCACATCAGGCCCTGCAGGATGCCGTTGACCCACATGGCGGCGATATAGAGCACGGTGCCGATGGTGGAGAGCCAGAAGTGCACGGCGATCAGTTTCACCGAGTACATTTCGGTGCCACCGAACAGGCGCGGAATCAGGTGATACATGGAGCCGATGGAGATCATCGCCACCCAGCCGAGGGCCCCGGAGTGAACGTGACCGATGGTCCAGTCGGTGTAGTGGGAGAGGGCGTTGACGGTCTTGATGGCCATCATCGGGCCTTCGAAGGTGGACATCCCGTAGAAGGAAAGGGCCACCACCAGAAAGCGCAGGGTCGGGTCGGTGCGCAGCTTATGCCAGGCGCCGGAGAGGGTCATCATGCCGTTGATCATGCCGCCCCAGGAGGGAGCCAGCAGGATGATCGACATCACCATGCCCAGGGACTGGGCCCAGTCGGGCAGGGCGGTGTAGTGCAGGTGGTGGGCGCCGGCCCACATGTAGATGGTGATCAGTGCCCAGAAGTGGACGATGGAGAGCCGGTAGGAGTAGACAGGACGTTCCGCCTGCTTGGGCACGAAGTAGTACATCATGCCGAGGAAGCCGGCCGTCAGGAAGAAGCCCACCGCGTTGTGACCCCACCACCACTGCACCATGGCATCGATGGCGCCGGCGTAGATGGAATAGGACTTGAAGGCGCTGACCGGAATCGCCAGGTTATTGACCACATGGAGCACCGCCACCGTGAGGATAAAGGCGGCGTAGAACCAGTTGGCGACGTAGATATGTGGTGTCTTGCGCTGCTTGACCGTACCCAGGAAGACGATGGCATAGCTGATCCAGACCACGGCGATCAGGATGTTGATCGGCCACTCCAGCTCGGCGTACTCCTTGGAGGTGGTCAGGCCCAGGGGCAGGGTGATGATCGCGGAGATGATCACCGCCTGCCAGCCCCAGAAGGTGAAGGCCGCCAGCTTGTCGGAGATCAGGCGCGTCTGACAGGTGCGCTGAACCACGTAGTAGGAGGTCGCCATCAACGCCGATCCCCCGAAGGCGAAGATCACGGCGTTGGTATGCAGGGGGCGCAGGCGGCCGAAGCTCGTCCATGGCAGTCCCAGGTTAAGTTGCGGCCAGACCAATTGCGCGGCAAGGATGACACCCAGGCTCATGCCCACGATGCCCCATACCACAGTCATGATCGCGAACTGCCGAACTACCTTGTAATTGTAGGTCGGGTGTTCAAATGCTGTGCTCATGTCAGGTTCCCATCGAACGCGGTGTAGGGGAGACGTCCCGGGTGCCAAGTGTGCCCGAGCGCGACCGCCCGCATGATGATACAGGTCAAGATTCCGGGCGCCGATTCTAGCTCAGCCGGCAGGCAAGCTAAATATGCAATAATCGCGTATGACCAAATAGCGCCCAGAAGAGGTCGCAATGACGATGGCAGAGGCAACGTCGCTTCGACTCAGCGTAGACGAGGTGATCGAAGGCTTGCAGGACGCGATGTCCGGGCACTGCGAGGTGGTCGGCGTCGGCCCCCTCTGGGTCGAAGGTACGCCTCGCCGAGGGCGGCTGCTGCTGGCCCACGGCGCGGGGGCCGGCCAGGACTCCGCCTTCATGGTAGGGCTGCGTCAGGCCCTGGCCGCGGCGGGGGTCCAGGCCCTGGGCATCGAGTTCGACTACATGCAGCGGATGCGTGCCGAGGGGCGTCGACGCCCGCCGCCCCGGGTGGAAAAACTGCTGGAGGAGCTGCGCCCCTGGTGCGACATCGTGTCACGCCTTTCCGGGCCGCCTTGCTGGCTGGGCGGCAAGTCCATGGGTGGTCGGGTGATGAGCCTGAGGGCCGCCCGGGAGGTCGTGCCCGGCCTGGTGCTGTGTGGCTATCCCTTCCACCCGCCCGGCAAGCCAGAGAAGACGCGGCTGGATCACTGGCCGGACCTTCGCTGCCCGACCCTGGTGCTGCAGGGAACGCGGGACCCCTTCGGTACTCGGGCAGAGGTGGAGGCCTATGACCTTCCCGCGGAGGCCCGAGTTCACTTCCTCGAGGACGGGGAGCATGACTGGAAGCCGCGCAAGGCCTCCGGCTTGACCCAGGCACGGCTGATCGAGGAGGCGGCTCGGGTGATCGCCGCGACCCTCGAGGCATCCGCTGGCAACGAGGGGGGCGACTGAGGCCCGGGCGCGATCCCAGGGATGGCGCGGCCTGCCGTCGTGGGAGGCGTGGGATGAGCCCCATGGCGGCACCGCTCAGGCGAAAAATTTGCGCTGAAGTCGTTGACTTCCCTCAGGGTCTCTGTAGAATGCGTCGCCACGAGTTCAGGGGTGGTTAGCTCAGTTGGAAGAGCACCAGCCTTACAAGCTGGGGGTCACTGGTTCGAGCCCAGTACCACCCACCATCTCGACAGGGAGATGGCTTGAAGTCGTCGTAGGAAATGCGAGTGGACCGGTAGTTCAGTTGGTTAGAATGCCGGCCTGTCACGCCGGAGGTCGCGGGTTCGAGTCCCGTCCGGTCCGCCAGTGTTTCCAGATAGCCCGGAAGGCGCTATCGCAATGCGTAGGTTTGCCCTTGTGGACCGGTAGTTCAGTTGGTTAGAATGCCGGCCTGTCACGCCGGAGGTCGCGGGTTCGAGTCCCGTCCGGTCCGCCA
>NZ_JADOTW010000066.1 GCF_015645095.1 Halomonas sp. 328 | reverse complement strand
GCCCCCGCCCAGCCACCTTCTCCGTTTCTGGCGTTTCGAAATCATCGAAAAGGCCGGATCGGGGCGACCCGATCCGGCCTTTTTCAATGGCAGCTGATTCCCGGGAGGCCTACTCCAACTGGGTGCCCTTGTCTTGGGCTGGGCAGGAGGAGTGCAGCCAGTGGGATCGCCCTGGTTAGCGATGGTTTCGGGATGGCGCATCGGTTAGGCTTCCTTAGTAGAGTGAAAGATAAGGAGCACCGATATGCCGGCAGGGAGGGCGCCAAGCCCGCTGTTTCCAAGGCTCGAAACCTTGGACGCCACGGGGTTCAGCGGCACGCCCTATACGCCAGCGGCCAACATCGAGGAGACGCTGCTGGTTCCCGGCCGAGCAGCTCAAGGCTCAGGTAAAGGTCAGAGGCGACTCGATGGACGGCACCCTCGCCGATGGCGACTGGGCGCTGGTGGATCGCAGCCACCGAGAGCCGAAGCTGGAAGGGGGGCTGCTCTGGTTCATGGCGAACGCCGCATCAAGCGCGTGCAGCGCGCCGCTGGCGGGGCCTGGCTGCTGATCAGCGACAACGATCATTACCAGCCGGAGCTGATCAAGCCCGAGGACATGAAAGACGTTCAGATCCTGGGGCGGTGCGAGATTCGGATTGGGCGGATCTCGTGGCGGTAAAACTGCATTCCTGCAAAGACGGGAAGCTTTAAGCGCGGCGGGAAGCCGCCGCGTTCGATAAGAAGTCGCCCGGAAAGATTGGTACGCAAGGAGCCGAAGGGATGAAAATAAATAAAGTAATTGTACATGAGCTGGTAAAAGAACGGCATAAACCAATAGAAAACTCTAACTACCGGCCCTTGGTCTTGGATAACACCCACCCTCTGGTCATCAAGCTTGTAGAGGGAGTAACCAAGATCTATGGAGATCGCTACAATGGTGCTCATTATGGCACCTTTGTTGATGGAGATGGTCGGGGACAGTTTCCTGATGAGTTTCAAGGTTATGCTAGAAAAGATGGACCAACTGATCTTGATTTTATCAAAATCAGTCATATAGGTATGCATAGGCTTTACGATAAAGGGTCTGTCAGCGCTGCATCAGGTGGGTATATCCTGTTTTCTGATTTGGTCGCAGACGGTGTGCGATACTTCCTTGTGGTCATGATCAAAAAGACCCCGGGCATGCGGCTTTCAGAAGACTTGAGCCCTGAAGAGCTTGAGCAACTTGATCTTAGTAAGCTCCATCAGGCTGCAAGAATCAACTTTGTGCGGTATGGTGAGTATGAGAACGCTACTGTAGAAGAAAAAAGGGAGCTTAATTACCTAAGCTTTATAAGTCCCGCTTCTTCTCGATCTGCATCTGGATATTTCATTACAGCTCTAGGTTGTTCGGAGGGTAATACCTCAAATCGAGCAACCACGAATCTAATTCGTGGATCGAGGAAGTTCTTTAAGGAAAATGATAGCATCAAGCATAATAAAGACGCATTTATGTCAGATCTATATGCGTATTTGCATGAGAGGCTAGAGAATAAGGATCCGGTTAAGCTTTCTGAGGTTGCGAATATCGCCAGTAATCATGTTCCGCATGATTTAGGAGACGAGGCTCAAGAGATCGTTGGTGAGTTCGTGGCAGTTTTAAATAGCGATGAATTGGCCATTCCCGTTGAGTTTCCAGTAAGTAAAGCTTCTCTAAATCGCCATACGCATGTTACTGCCAAGTCCCCGAATTGGAAATTTGTTTTTGAAAAAGTTGCTTTGGGCACTGACCCAGCCTCAGAAATATTTTATAATAAAGACCAAGGGAGTTTGACAATCACTCAGCTTCCGCCGGAAGTGATTCAGCAGCTTGACCAAGAGATTAGTGATCATGGCGATGGTCAAGGACGAGATGGCGATGATGAGGGTTAACTAAGTGAGCTTGTCTCCTTTAGTCCAGTTATACAGGCTGGTAAAAGCTCCAGCCATCATGAATGGACGGATCGAAGCTGAGACAGAGTTCGGCGACGAGGTTCGTGATCTTGTGAATCAGGTTCGTCAAGATACCACTCTTGGGCGGTTTTTAGACATTGAAGTCGATGAAGAGGACTGCACTGATGAGGACCCGCTTCCTGTGTTTGGAAGGAAGCTATCCTTTGAGTTTCTATTGAGTACTGGTGGAGCTGAAAGATTTTATAGGAATTTCGACGATCTAATTAATAGCAATGCGTCGATTAGCAGTGGTCATGCTCCCGGTGAGTTTTATCTTGTTGAAGAGAGATGTTATTCAAGAGACCAAGGATTAGATCCATGCGTGGAGTCGCTTGGAGTTTTTTGCGATTTTGTCAAGAAGCTCTCTTGTCTTGCTCATTATCACGATGCAAAGGCAACCGCTAGCGGTTTAAACCTCGTCTTTATCCATCCAGAAGAAGGCGGTGGTCAGAGCACTGTTGCTATAAAGGCAAAAGCTGATCCCAGGGTCGTTTCGAAAGCAGGTGAGATGGATCTCAGTCTGTTGAGCTCTCTGTGCGATAATGATCAAACAACGGATATGCATTACCATGAGAAACTCAATGTTTTTTCGAGTACGCTGATAGATTTCGTTAAAGGCGACAAGGCTAGAGTAGGCGCTTTTGATCATCTCGTTGATAAGTGGGATGAGTTTGTAGACTTATATAATAAGAATATTGGCACCTATATGAGCGGCTTTGCTTTCCATAAAGCAAAGCGAGAGGTTGCTGAAGCTGAAGTTTCAATTTCTGAGCAATTCTCCAAAATTTTATCAGATATTACAACGCGAGTCTTGAGTATTCCCCTTTCTTTTGCTGCCATTGTTGCCTTGATAAAATCAGAGGGTTTTTGGGAGAGTTATTTTATTGTTGTTGGCATTTTTCTTGCTTCCTTGATAATATCCCAGTTGGTTTCAAACCAGCAAAGACAGTTTAATAGGGTTGTAAAGTCTAAAGCTTTGGTCTTGGGGTCTTTTGAAGGAAGAAGAGAGGTTTATCCTGAAGATCTAAGGAATCACCTGGAAGACTTGGAAGTTGATCTCGATAATCACGAGAAACGAGTTAGAAGAACCCTTTGGGTTTTTAGGGTGTTGAGTTGGGCTCCTGTCTTCTCTGCGTTGTTGGTATTCATGATGATTTATACCAATTGGTTCTCATGAGATGGTGGCGGCATTATTGTGATCTCTGGTATGGTGCTTTCTCCCTCGTTGCCTATCCGCTTAGGCTTAAGGGGGGCGTTATGATTCTAGAGTATTAAACCCTGCTTATTCATGAGGCCAGCCTGAAAACGAAGATAGCGGATGGTATTCTCTTGAGAAATCAGAACGTTCCGG
>NZ_JADOTW010000065.1 GCF_015645095.1 Halomonas sp. 328 | reverse complement strand
CTCAAGACCCAAACCGAATATCGGCCACAAACCGCCTGATGGGATGTTTGTGGCCGGTCAGGAGAGATGGTATCTAGGCAGAATCAAACGTCTTACTGTATAAAATTTGGGTCATCATCTAATGTAGTGGGTGCTGGTTCCATCTGACCCTCACTTCTTTCACCATAGCCCCTGTGATGATTACGCGGCGATGGGGAGACCATGCACCAGAACCAGCTATACGAACGCATTCTCGGCCTCTCCACACCGTGGTTCGTCAGCAACGTGGACCTGGACGAGAGCAGTGGTCTGGTCGAAGTGCAGGTCGCCTGCGATCCCTCTGCCCGCCTGTACTGCCCTCAGTGTGGTCAACTTGCCCCGCGATACGACAAGCGACGCCGCCAGTGGCGACATCTCGACACCTGCCAATTCCAGACCAAGGTGGTAGCGGATGTGCCTCGTGTCTGCTGTCCAGAACACGGCTGCCTGACGATCCAGGTATCTTGGGCAGAAGGCAACAGCCGCTACACCGCACTCTTTGAGGCCTTCGTGATTCAATGGCTGAAGGAGGCGTCGATCCAGGCCGTCAGTCGACAATTGCAGCTGAGATGGACCGCCATTGACGGCATCATGAAACGGGCGGTCAAACGCGGCCTGGCCGCGAGGACATCGCCGGATGTGCGCTTTCTGTCGGTGGATGAGACCGCGTTCCGTAAGGGTCACGACTACGTCACAGTTCTCTCCAATCACCAGGGGCAGGTGATTATCGTCGAGGATGGCAAATCTGCCGACAGTCTGTCGCGGTGCTATCTGGCACTCACGGAAACACAACGCACCAGTATCGAGTCCGTTTCCATGGACATGAGCCGTGCCTATCGCAAGGCCACGTTCGCGCATGTCGAGAAGGCCCACCGCAAGATTGCCTTCGACCACTTTCATATTGCCCAGACGCTGAGCGAGGCGCTCAACGCGACACGTAAGTCCGAACTCCACTCGGTGGACGCTTCACTGCGACGGGTGGCCCACCAATCGCGCTACGCCTGGCTGAAGCGCCGAGACCGGCTTGATGAGCGAGAGCGTGCCACGCTCAGTTGGCTGTCGAGCCAGTTCTCGAACACCACGATCGCGTGTTACCTCAAGGAAAAGGCTCGGAAGATCTGGAAGGGTAATCGGGTCGAGGTGCCCGGGCCGCTTGGCAAGAGTGGATACGGCTGACCAAGGCCTCTGATATTCGCCCGATGGTGACCGTTGCCGAGCAAGTAGAAGAGAAACTCTGGGGCATTCTCAACGCCATGCGGCTGAGAGCTTCCAACGGGCTGGCCGAGGCGCTGAACGGCAAGATCCGGGGACTGAGAGTCAGAGCCAAGGGATACCGCAGCAAAGCGCGCTTCAAGACGGCGATCCTGTTTCATTTCGGCGGGCTGGAAATGACACCCAACCCACTGAAATAGATGATGACCCATAAATTTACAGCACTCACCACGAAGAACGACGCTTATTTTTATCTGATTTTTTGATCCAGATCATGTTACTATAAGATACCTAAAAAACCTAACAGAAAATATCTGTAACAATTTGAAACATCCATAGGAATGGTTTAACATTGATCATGCGCTGGCAGACCTGCATCACGGCTAGCCAAACACTAAAAATCCATTACACTACCAACGTATCATCAAACATTACTTCGTATAATAACATCATGAAAAAGAGGTAGGGACATTATGACAATCGCCATCCTAACCTCGGAGGCTTACACGCCTTCATTTCACAAAACTGCCTTCTCGCTTTTGAATTCGTGGGGAATAAAAGCAAGGATTTTTTCCAGCTTCGGGGGGCTGCAGCGATTTTCTCGAAGCCATCGAATAAAACTAGTCGTCATCTACACTAGCGACGACCTTAGCCAGCTCAAGTCGTTGAAAACAATACACAATACCAGCTTTCCTATTTTAGCTGTCATCAGAGATACCAATTCGACCACTGCTGTCACGGCCATTTCCATCGGCGCCGATGACTTCATACATGAATCAGCCAGCAACAATGAATTCCTGGCAAGGATACGCGCCATTCTCATAAGATCAAGCCAAGACCTGTCGGACCTTCCCCCCTTGGCATTCCCCCCCTATAAACTGGATCTCAACTGCAACACCATCTACATCGACACCTCACCTCGCTTACTATCCAACAAGGAAGCGCTTTTAGCCGCCATTTTCTTTCAAAACGTCAACAAGGCATTATCAAGAAACTTTATTCTTGACTCCATATGGGGTTTGCCTAGCGACAGGGTGGTCACACGCACCCTCGACAGTCATGTTTATCGACTCAGGAAAAAACTTTTCCTCGATGGCAGGTACGCATATAGGTTATCCACGATCTATCGACTCGGCTATCAACTATCACACGCTGCCCCCTGATAACTAGGCTTTGTCCGAAAACTCGAATTTGCTAATGTCACCTATGCCGAAGCAGCATAGGTGACCCATGGCAGGACGCTACGAGATCTCCGACAACGGCTGGGTCCTTATCGAGGACATCGTCTCGCCGCCGCAGCGGACAGGGCGACCACGCCGCGATGACCGCCAGGTGTTGAATGGCATCTTCTGGATCCTGTGCTCGGGTGCCAAGTGGCGCGATCTACCCGAGCGCTATGGCCCGTGGAAAACCGTCTATGATCGCTTCCGCCAGTGGCGCGATGACGGCACCTTCGAGGCCGTCCTGGCACGTCTCCATCTCCGCTTGCGAGAGGATGGCCTGATGGATCTGGACACCTGGATGATCGATTCGACGTCGATCCGCGCCACCCGGGCCGCCTCTGGAGGCGGCAAAAAGGGGGGCGCCAAGACCCCGTAGACCATGCCCTGGGCCGCAGCCGGGGTGGCCTGACGACCAAGATTCACCTGGTCTGTGACCGGCATGGTTGGCCACTGACCTTCACACTGTCGGCCGGGCAGGACTCGGATACTCAGTACTTTATTCCCACCATGGAGCGCGTTCACCTGCCTGGGATCAAAGGCAGGCCACGCAAGCGCTGCCGCTTCATCGTGGCAGACAAGGGCTATGATAGTGACTCGTTGCGCCGCTACTGTGACCGGCACCGCATGAAGCCGATCATTGCCCGGCGCAAGATGAAGCGAAAGCCGCGGCCAGGGGCACCGAGGGGCTTTGATAAGCCCCGCTATCGAGAGCGAAACATCATCGAGCGCTGTTTCGGCTGGATCAAGGAGCTGCGCCGCGTCTGCACGCGATATGACAAGTTGGCCAGCAGCTTCAGGGCCATGGTATGCCTGGCGTGCATAGATCGTTGCCTACGTGCAGACTTTTCGGACAGAGCCTTGTGTCTCTCCGGGCTTGTTGATTAGCTACCAGCAGGCCTTGGCATCAGGGTGAGTATCCACAGAGCCTGAG
>NZ_JADOTW010000064.1 GCF_015645095.1 Halomonas sp. 328 | reverse complement strand
GGGCGGATGACCTTCCGCACTCAGCAGGGCCAGGGCCAGGCCAGCACCATCGCCTACACTTACGACCCGGCCGGGCGACTGATCGCCAGCCAGCACGGCGACCACGCCCACCGCTACCCGATGGACGCCGCCGGCAACCGCCTGGACGGCACCGCCAATGTGCAAGTCGATAACCGCCTCACCCAACTCGACGGCAGCCGCTACCGCCACGATGGCGCCGGCAACCTGATCGAACGCGAAGCCCCCAACGGCGAACGCCTGACACTGGGCTACGACGGCGCCAACCGCCTGGTCACGCTGACCCACACCAGCGCCTACGGCCATACCCGCGAGGCCCACTACCGCTACGACGCCCTGGGCCGGCGCATCGGCAAGACCGTGCGCCACGCCAACGGCACCACCGCCACCTACCACTACGGCTGGGACGGCGACCGCCTGGTCCACGAAGCCACCGACCGCCAACGCACCACCGTGGTCTATGAGCCGGGTAGCTTCGTGCCGATGCTGCGCATCGATGAAGCAACGAGCGGAAAGGAAACGGAACGCCGCCTTAGCGCCTACGCCACCGACGCCCTGGGTACCCCGCTGCGCCTGGTCACGCCCCAGGGCGAGACCCTATGGCATGCCCAGCCCCACGACTGGGCCGCGGTCACAAACGAACAGGGCGACACCCCACAGCCGATCCGCTTCCAGGGCCAGTGGCACGACGAGGAATCGGGCCTCTACTACAACCGCCACCGCTACTACGACCCGCAGCAGGGCAGGTATATCAGCCAGGACCCGATAGGCCTCAACGGCGGCACCAACCTGTATGGCTACGTGAGCAACCCGACGGGAATGGTGGATCCGCTGGGGTTGTTTAGCCCTCAGGCTAGAGCGGCGATGATAACTGTTCACACAGCAGAAAAGGTTAGAAATGATGCCTGGTGTGCCGCCCAATATATTGCAATGAGCAGAAGCGCTTCTCAGTTGCCTCCTATCGTGGAACAGCAAATCGAAATGGCTGGAGAAACACGAGCAGGACAGATTCGTGGATGTGAAAGTGACAAAGACAATCGAGAACGCCTGGGTCTCCCTTATGAGGGTGAGTTTAATGCTTGTCTGGACCGAGCAGATAGAAGCTATCACGAAAGGGCCTTGGAAATCGCTCGAGAGAATGCCTCTCGGCACTCAACTATCGACGAACAACTGACGGAGATATCCAGGAGCTGCATTGAACCTTCCATTGGCGACCTGGAAATCCCAAGCGGCCGAAGATAACAGTAGCAGACCAGGACTATACAGGAATACACCATGATCACTGAAAAGCATGCTTCATTACATGTATCAATGGCCCTGAGGTTGTTTACCATCTTAATGCTATTGATGGTTTCCTCCTTGGCAGCAGCTGATTCCGTAATGTTTCAGGCCAATTTGGAAAGGACTGGGGTTTACCATGACGCTGGGCCAGAAGAAGAACCAACGCTAGTATGGAAGTTTGATGCGGGCGCGCCTGTGGTAAGCACTCCTTTAGTGTATGATGGCATGGTTTATTTTGTCGATTTCGAAGAGGGTATTTATGCACTAAATCAGAATGATGGCTCTCCAATATGGGAAATAGATCTAGGCGGACAGCCTAGCTTCGAAATCACTGTAAACGAAGACCTGCTTCTGGTAGGGCGCCGTTTCTCCAGGGACGACGATGAGAGTTACTTGATGGCGATTGATCGGCTCACAGGAGAAGAACGTTGGAAGTTTGAAACCGATGATCGCTCAGGAATGGACTCCCCTACAATTTACAACAATATGGTATTTTTAGTATCAATGTCTTCTCATTTATTCTCATTAAGTATTGATTCAGGAGAAGAAGTATGGAGACTTCCAATTCAAGGGGGGCGAGGGCAACCACTGATTTCTAATACCTCTCTTTACCTTCAGGATGCTTCGCAGACGATTTATTCTTTCTCACCAGATAGCGGCGAAGTTGTATGGAGTCATCGCCCATCATCTACCACAGGTCGCTACTCAAGCACCCCGGCCATAGATGATTGCTTCATCTACGCCATGGAGTTAAGAGATGAATACAACTCAATTGTAAAAATAAACAAGCACAATGGAGAGCAGGTGGCTGAGTTCCCCATTGAATTCAGAAGCAGTTCATCAATAAGCCTCACTGACGGCATTGCTTTCTTTGGTGACGATGGTGATGGCCATGCAGGTGCACATGGATACATGAATGCCATGGATGCCGAAAGTGGCGAACTGATCTGGCGCTTTGAAACAGAAGGCTTTGTAAGGGGCGCTGCCGCCATTGCAGGTGACACAGTATACTTCGGCAGCGGAGATCACCATTTGTATGCTGTTGACCGCCATACTGGCGAAATGAGGTGGCGCTATGAAACAGGTGCGGGCATTACCTCCACACCTGCCATCGTCGATGGTCGTGTATATTTCGGTAGTATTGACGGCCATGTGTATGTATTGGAATAACCTTCTTCAAGCCCTTGACTCCTGAACTCAACCAATAAACGCAACACGGACGTTGCCCCCATGTACCATCCGCCAGGGAAGGCACCTCACTGCCTTCGCTGGCGGTAGCGTGGCCGAACGGCCGCCTTGCCAACGCTTCGAGGAGATGATGCGTCTTTCTTATTCTTGTTTCCTGCTCGCCGCCGCCCTCACCGGCCGTGCCGTGGACTGCGGCAGCAGGTGATCATCCAGACCGCCCCGGACGGCAGCCGCTGGGCCATCGAGCGCGACGCCCTTGGTCACCCGGTTGAAATTACCGGCCCCGAGGGCACCACCACCCTGGCCTACGAGGACCCGCGCCTGCCCGATCGCCCCACCGCCGTCACCGATGCGCAGGGCGCCACCCGGCGCCTCGAATGGAACGCCCTGGGCCAACTCAGCGCCGAGACCGACTGCTCCGAGCGGCGCACCAGCTACGCCCATGACGCCCGCGGCCATCTGGCCAGCGTCACCAACGCCCTGGGTGAGACCACCCGCACCCCCCATGACGTCATGGGCCGGCGCCAGTCTACCCAGCTGCCCGACGGCAGCCACTGGCACCACCACCACGACGCCCAGGGGCGCCCGGTGGAACAGGAGGGTCCCCAGGGTTACCGTCAGCAGCTCTTCTATGACGAGCACGGCCGCCCCGCCCAGCGGATCGATGCCGACGGCAGCCACACCACCCTGGCCTATGATGAGGCCGGCCCCGACGGCCCCGACGGCCCCGACGGCCGCGAGCAGCGCTACGCCTACGACGCCGCCGGTCAGCTGATCGAACGCACGGAAGTCCACCGCCCGGACCCCGATGGCCAGCCGCTGGTCACCCGTTTTGATTACGACGCCAACGGCCGGCTGATCGCCCGTCATCTGCCCGAGACCGACGCCGCCCCGGCCACGACGGAGCGTTACCACTGGCGTGCCGATGGCCAGTTGGCCGGCGCCGAGAATGCCCATGGCGAGGTCACGTTCGTCTTCGACGAGGCGGGGCGTCCAAGCGGCGAACAGCAG
>NZ_JADOTW010000063.1 GCF_015645095.1 Halomonas sp. 328 | reverse complement strand
TGCTGGTGGCAAGCGCAGCCGACAAGCCATGGGGTCATAACGCGCGATTCGGTACCTTCGTGAATAAGGCGGGATTAACAAAAAAATTCGAATGTCGTGCTGATACTAAGGCACCGCCAATGCGATATCCCTTAAAGCCTAATCGCTCAATAACATAACCAGGAGGGCCAATTTCTTCATACATGGCTGGATTACTTTTAAACACGGACCCACAGTTAGGTTGCTTACGTGGAAACTTTTTATTTCTTTCATTAAGAATTAAAAGCATCTCACGTCGCACACTACCCTTGTCAGCCGCTGGAAGAAAACGCATTCGTGCTTCTGCTATTACCCTTTCATTGCCTTGGAATACTGAAGTTCTATATCCAAACTCACAAGAAGCTTTATCAACAACAAACTGATTGCCAGAAGTGTCAACAGCAGTAATGCTCACTACAGAGTCGCCAATGCTCTTTCGCTGGCTACCACCATTCATGCATATTAATCCACCAAGAGTGCCTGGAATGCCGCATATATGTTCAGCTCCAGATAACCCTGCCAGCATAACCTTCCTCGAAAAATATGGAGCCCATACACCTGCTTGAACATTCACATAATCTTTGTAAAAATTGAATGAAGACATTCTTGTGCCTATGCGTATACATAGAGCATGCAATCCTTTATCTGAAAAAAGAAGGTTTGATGTATCTCCAATTACAATGCTAGCCAGTCCCTCTTGAGCAATGAAAGCTCGCAGTGAGCAGAGTTCATCTATCGAGTTTGGCTCAACAATAGCATCTGCTATTCCACCAATTCCCCAGCATGAGAACTTCGACAAGTCAACACTGAGAGAGACACCGCCGGGGCATATACGCCGTATTTCATGTATATCACTCTTTGTCAATCTACGCATTCGACTTTTGCCCCAAGGGCCTTCAACTTTTCAACAAATCCCACGTAACCACGAGCAATCTGCCAAGAGTCGGTGATTGTTGTCTCCCCTTCAGCCATTAGCCCGCACAGAGCAAGCGCTGCTCCAGCGCGCAAATCTAAAGCCTTAACTTCTGCTCCATATAAGTGGCCACCAGCACCGTGAAGCACCAGCATATCACCGCGAATTTCATACTTAATTCCCATCTTCGACATTTGCGCTGCATAAGCGTAGCGACCAGGGAATCGTAAATCAATAATGCGTGACTCACCTTTTGCTTTAGCGCCCCAAGCCGCTAAGATAGGCTGAACATCTGAATTAATACCAGGGTGCGGGCCTGTGCTAATTTCGATTGGATAACAAGATCCACCGCGAACAATGAGGGAGTGTTCACTATGATATAGAATAGCACCAGCAGCCCGCAGGTGTGCTAACACCACCTCTAGATCTTGACAGGGAAAATCATGGATTTCTATATCGCCACTAGTGATAACAGCTCCCGCAAGCCATGTAATAGCTTCCATGTTGTCTGGTATTACAGTGTGTTGAGCACCATGCAAACCTTCTACACCAGTGACTTCGATATGCTCTTGTCCAAAGACACGAATCTTAGCACCCATTTTATTAAGCAATGAAATAAGATCCAATATTTCAGGCCGTATGTGGGGGTTCCAAATCCGCGTCACTCCTTTTGCGAGTGTAGCACATAGTACTGCATTTTCAGTTGCACCTGTAGAGCGTATTGGTAGGTGAATATCTGCAGCCACAAACCCACCTTTCGCCTCAGCATAGAGGTAATCACCCTCTTCCCAAACCCGAGCACCTAATCGCTCTAAAACAATTACATGAAGATCATATTTTCGCTCCCCTAACTTGCAGCCTCCAGGCAACGGTACCGCGCCGACACCTAAGCGCGCAGTAAGTGCGCCCAAAATAAGCAGAGTATTGCGAATAGAGCGGCCTTCCCAGTCCAGAGTAGCGTCAATCTGTGTAGGCTCAAAAATCCCTATATGATCTTTATCGATCAGTTCGCATTGCTTACCAAGGCGACTTAGCATGTCTATATGAACCTGAATATCCAGCAATGGTGAAGGGAAATTCCTCAACATTATTGACTCTGAAGTTAACAGGCTTGCTGCTAATAACCGAAGCGCAGAGTTCTTTGCGCCATTTATCCTTACTTCACCTTCAAGCTGCCGTGAGCCGAAAATTTTAATTGTCACGATTCCACCTTATTGCCGAGAAATAAACCTCATTGCATACCAAACACTCAGAAAGTAATGCAATGAAAGTGATATGGCATAGATCCAGATTGCAGTCTCTGCCTCTAGGTTAAGAAGATACGAAGAACCAAAACATGCCAGCAAAATAAGCAGGCGTTGAAAGTTAAGGAGAAGCAATTGCTTCTGACCATCAAATATATAAAAAACATGTGCTACAGGCGTTTGAGAAAATTGCGCCACTAGATATACTGATAAGATAGACGCAAAAGTGCCAGAAAGCTCCCACTCATGACCAAACACCAAGGAAAAAAGAACAGGCCCAAAGAAAAACAGTACAGCGGCAGGCAGAATTGAGAAAAGTAGCAGCCTTTTAATCACAGCACGGGCCATACTGCGAATTTTTCCCGGATTTTTGCGCCCCAAGTTAGCTGCCTCTGCATAAAATGCTTTTGCCAGGGTTCTACCAAACAGCTGAAGTGGTAGTCCTAAAGCCATCAGAGCTAACCCCAACTGGCCAGTGGTTTGAGCATCATATAACACAGCCATAAACAGCAATGGCGCACTTGAAGAAAGCGCTAGAAAGAACTGCGATGGAACACGAAAGAAGGGAAAGTCTCGATACCGCCAACCGACTTTCTTCATCCTTGACCACCTCAAAAACTTTAGATTCTTCTTAAACTCTACACCATGCGCACGGAACAGGCTTCCGCTCCCTCCCCCATTAGCAAAAACCTGTCCTAGCAAAAGCCCCCCCGGCTTAATCGCCATCAACCCAAAGAGAATTTTTACTAAGGAACCAATCACACTTTGCCATATATTTGTGCGGGCAATTATACGATAATTTCGCTGTCGAGTAGCCCACAAAGTCATCATTTCATAGCTAGCTGACGTCAACAAGGCTATAGAAATCAACCACCACCATGGAGCCAGTATCTCCATAGAGAATATTGCTAACACATGCTCCCCGAACACCAAAAGCAAGGCACTGATTAGCAGCATGAATCCTAGCATTATTCCGCTGCTAAACACCAAAAGGTTAAATGCCATGCCATCGTGATTTGGGAGTGGAATCGCCAGAACGTAGCGCAAGGTCAAGAGGGGTGAAATGATTGATATCAAAGCGGAAAATACAGAAAGAGCACCGAAATCTTCTGGACTATAAAGGCGAGTCAAAACCGGAATGGCTGCAATGCCAACAACTCTCGCGATACCACTACCTACTGCTAACACTGCCATTCCTTTGAAAACACTACTGGCAGTGCCACCAAAAATCTTTCTCAGGGGCTTAATCAACAAATTAGGCACGTCAGAAAGCGACTTATCAGACATCTAAATTTGCTCTAGGAGGAGGTTTGATCTAAGAAGGTATTAGTGAGTTGAGATTATAAAGTGACAGAAATCGATAATTAATTTTTATGATTTTTCATCTCCAGTGTGGAAGCCAACCTCGGTGCGACATACTATAGATCCTCCACGAACGGAAAACGCAGGGAAAACGCATGAAAAAACCTACACCGCGAGAATGTCCGCCAGATAGGCCTCATCCAGCGCGGCTTTCTTCTGC
>NZ_JADOTW010000062.1 GCF_015645095.1 Halomonas sp. 328 | reverse complement strand
GCAGAAGAAAGCCGCGCTGGATGAGACCTATCTGGCCGACATTCTCGCGGTGTGACAGCTTTCATGCGTTTTCCCTGTTCGACACGGTCAGCGCCGCGGAAGGTGGCACTCATCTTTACCCGCCAGGGAAGGCATTGACTTGCCCGCCCCGGCGGTAGAGTAGCTAACCGCCTACATCTACGGGCTAAAAAGGTCGGGGATCACAGGTCGCGATTTATTAATGCGTCGTATCACCCTCAATGTGGCAGGTAGATATCTAGGCCAGGTGCTGGCCAGATTCAATTTTCTGAGCCTCGTATTCTCCCTGCTCCAGCTGGGCGGCACCTGGGTCTACAATCGCTACAACCTCGATCGGCACGACCGCTGGCTAGAAACTACTCCTTGGGGCAGTGCCAACCGGGATGCCTCGCTCGAAGAGTATACTGAAGAATTGACTTCCATTAACCAAGCAGTACATGTCACCTTAGCTCGGCGTGACGACCACTACCTTATCGGCATCGTTCTACCTAGCCTGGCCAAGGAGGCCTTTCAGACTCCATTGGGTGGGCGGCCATCGTTAAGGCTATCCTTCCAGGCCTGGCAGATACGCCCCGAGCCACGAAACCGCCGTGCTGGCCCCGGTCCGGCTCAGCCCGGCGAGCTATGGGTGCCAATCAGTGAGGACTTTGGCGCCTCCCTGCGTCTGTTAACTTCCTCCAGTGCAACGGGGGTCGCGATTCGCGGGCTTATGCCTACACGACGCTTTATACCGGAGCACTATGCGGTTGCCGTTCGGATGGAGCGCCTGGACGAAGAGGGTGAATATCAAGCCAATGTCCATGACATTCAGGTGGTCTACCTGAACCCCGCCCTAGGGACGGGGTCAGGAGCTCACTATCAGCCAACCGATAGCGTTACGGCTCCCATCGAGCCAAACGCCTGGTACGCTATCGACCCGCGCACCATGGTAATGAATCCGTAGATGGGAGCTTCAATGGCCAAAAAGAGCAAGGGCCTTCCTGGACCCGACCCCACCCAGCCCCAACGTGCCGGCGATGTGGAAACTTTGCCCGGGGGCCGTATCGCCTTTCTGTCTCCTCTACCTCTCCCCACGGGGGAGCCAGCGCTAAACGAAGGGGCGGTCAGCGAGCTCAACGACCACTGGTTGGACTATGGCGCTGGATGGCCTGGTGTATTCGGCAACCAGTTCGTGATCATCACATCATTTGGATCTTTTCTTTTGATGGCAGTTGTAGCACCTTTCTTACTATCGCCATTTATGACAGAAAGACTATTCAACTCTCTCTCTGATGGCTTTATAAGAAATGGCCTATATATGGCATCTATTGCACTAATCGCTGGGCTCTGGGGTGTCGTCTCCGTCCACTCAAAACGAAAAAAGGTAATCCCAACACGCTTCCATCGCCAACGTCGTGAAGTCTGCTTTGTGCCTGAGAAAAAGAATGGCGAGGGCTACGAAGCTCCTGTTTTTGTCCCTTGGGAGTCGTTGCGCGCGTGGGCCTTCGAGACGCGTGGCATCACACAGTATGGTGTGCAGCAGCAGTATGGTATGGGCATCGGCTATGTGCTGCCCGACACCAAGCAATGGGTAAAAACGGAGTTTATGACGCCTGGCCTGCCTCTGGCTCTGGCCGAATGGGAGGCATTGCGCGGGTATATGGAGTACGAGATTAACACTCTAGACGAGATCCAGAACCCGCTGTCCATTCGTGAAGAGGGCGACCCCCCTTGGGAGGGGGCTCATACCATCCGTAACGCCCACCGCCGGCTTCATCAGCGCCGCCGCAACGGTGAGGTGGGTTGGTTCTACACCCTGGGCTGGTACCTTTACCACCTGCTCACCTTCTGGACCCTGCCGGGTTATATGGCTGAGTTGGAAACCTGGCTGCTCAGGCGCTCCGGCACCAAGTCACTGCCTCCCGAGATGGTGGAATGGTCCAAGCCCCTCCCCAAGGAGCAGTGGGCACAGCCCAGCGAGGAACTGGTTCGCCTTTCCGCCGAGGTACGGCGCATTCGTGAGCGCGACCCGCAGCGTCCTATCGAGGAGATCTTCACCGAGGCCTATCGCCGCCAGGGCATCGAGGCCTGATCGACCGACTACTGCCGGCGCCGCCGGAAGAAGTTATCCACACCCGGTGCCACACGGAACGTGGCGCCCATTCTCCCCCGCCAGGGAAGGCGCCCGACCGTCTTCCCCGGCGGTAGCGTGGCCAACCGCCTGCCCCGCATCGTCACTCACCACCACGATCGGGAGGTGATGACTTTTGACTCCCGGCACCTCGCTGACCGGCGCTCCCGGAGACTAGCGAGCGCAGCTCGTTGATCGGCAGGCGACAAGAAACGAAAAGGAACGCGACTATGAGTAACAAGGCGCCGGATCTGCCGCAGCCCGAGCTATCTCAGCCTCATCATGCGGGCGATACCCAGGCGATTCCCGGGGGGCGTATTACCTATCTGGCGCCATTACCCTTGTCGACGGGCCACCCCCCGCTGGATAACAGCAAGGCCGTCAGCGAGTGTAATGATACCTGGCTGGATTTCGGGGGGGGATGGCCAAGCGTATCTGTATGGCAGACTATTACAGGGGGAGTCTGTGGAATAGCATTGCTATGTATCCTAGTTCTCCCAGCCCTTATTTTTCTTCTCATGCCTGGCATATCACCTGGGAATTTCATTTTTTTATATAAAATTTTTTTCTGGACAGGAATAATCGGCGGCCTTGCGATATTATCCATCTCATATCTCGGTTATTACGCTGGAATGAAGCGCCTGAAAAACAGCATCCCTATCCGCTTTAATCGTCAGCGGCGGGAGGTCTGCTTTACCCTGACCGATACGCAGGAAACCGTCTTCGTGCCCTGGGAGTCCCTGATGGCCTGGGTGGTGGAAGCCCGCGGGGCGACCCAGTATGGCGTACAACAGCAGTATGGCATGGGCGTCGGCTACGCCCACCCGGAGACGGACCAGTGGCTGAAGCTCGAGTACATGACGGCGGGCCTGCCCCTGGCGGTCAGTAACTGGGAAGCGATCCGCGCCTATATGGACTACGAGATCCACTCGCTGCACGAGATCCAGGATCCCCACCTGCCGCGCGGCAAGGACGATCCACCCTGGGAGGGCGTGCATACCCTGCGCAATGCACGGCGCCGGATGCGTGAGCGCCGCACCAAGGGGGAGGTCGGACCCATTTTTACCTTCTTCTGGTATGCCTACCATGTGATCGAGCTATGGAACCTCCCCGGCTACCTGACGGAGTGGGAAGCCAAACGCCTGAGGAAATCGCGCCCCAAGTTGCGTCCGCCGGAGGTGGAAGCATGGTCCCAACCCCTCCCCAAGGAGCAGTGGGCCCAGCCCAGCGAGGAGCTGGTACGGCTCTCCGCCGAGGTACGGCGGATTCGTGAGCGCGACCCGCAGCGTCCCGTCGAGGAGATCTTCGCCGAGGCCTATCGCCGCCAGGGTATCGAGGCCTGATCGACCGACTACTGCCGGCGCCGCCGGATTGAGTGTTCCACATCCGGTGCCACACGGAACGTGGCACCCATTCTCACCCGCCAGGGAAGGCGCCCGACCGTCTTCCCCGGCGGTAGCGTGGCCAACCGCCTGCCCCGCATCGTCACTCACCACCGCGATCGGGAGGTGATGACTTTTGACTCCCGGCACCTCGCTGACCGGCGCTCCCGGAGACTAGCGAGCGCAGCTCATTGATCGGCAGGCAACAAGAGACGAAAAGGAACGCGACTATGAGTAACCAGGCGCCGGATCTGCCGCAGCCCGAGCTGTCTCAGCCTCATCGTGCGGGCGATACCCAGGCGATTCCCGGGGGGCGTATTACCTATCTGGCGCCCTTGCCCTTGTCGACGGGCCATCCCCCTTTGGATAACAGCAAGGCCGTCAGCGAGTGTAATGATACCTGGCTGGACTTCGGGGGGGGGTGGCCAAGCGTATCTGTATGGCAGACTATTACAGGGGGAGTATTCACGATTTTTTTACTCTGCACACTAGTCTTACCTGCGATTAGCTTTTTGATATTCCCCTCCAACATAGCCAAGGGTGTGAATGAAGGTTTTTTTTTGGCGGGAATAATCGGTGGACCAGTGCTCTTGCTGATCTCATATCTTGGTTATTACGCTGGAATGAAGCGCCTGAAAAACAGCATCCCTATCCGCTTTAATCGTCAGCGGCGGGAGGTCTGCTTTACCCTGACCGATACGCAGGAAACCGTCTTCGTGCCCTGGGAGTCCCTGATGGCCTGGGTGGTGGAAGCCCGTGGGGCAACCCAGTATGGCGTACAGCAGCAGTATGGCATGGGCGTCGGCTATGCCCACCCGGAGACGGGCCAGTGGTTGAAACTCGAGTACATGACGGCGGGCCTGCCCCTGGCGATCAGTAACTGGGAAGCGATCCGCGCCTATATGGACTACGAGATCCACTCGCTGCACGAGATCCAGGATCCCCACCTGCCACGCGGCGAGGACGATCCACCCTGGGAGGGAGTGCATACCCTGCGCAATGCACGGCGCCGGATGCGTGAGCGCCGTACCAAGGGGGAGGTCGGGCCCATTTTTACCTTCTTCTGGTATGCCTACCATGTGATCGAGCTATGGAACCTCCCCGGCTACCTGACGGAGTGGGAAGCCAAGCGCCTGAGGAAATCGCGTCCCAAGTTGCGTCCGCCGGAGGTGGAGGCGTGGTCCCAGCCCCTGCCCAAGGAGCAGTGGGCCCAGCCCAGCGAGGAGCTGGTGCGGCTCTCCGCCGAGGTACGGCGGATTCGTGAGCGCGACCCGCAGCGTCCCGTCGAGGAGATCTTCACCGAGGCCTATCG
>NZ_JADOTW010000061.1 GCF_015645095.1 Halomonas sp. 328 | reverse complement strand
ATTCAGCCCCGGCTAACTCCTCAGCCTCCCGGCGTTCTGCATCGCTAATAAGCTCGCGACGCAACTGCAAGCTTCTCTTCGAGCTAGTTCCATCCACTTCCTGATCGATTGCATAGTAAATGGCCCATCCTTTTACTAAATCCTGATCCACTTGACAGATAGAGTCCCTCTCGGGCTCCATGTAGCAGTTCCCAAGCCACTGCCTGCCATTGATATGTCCATTATCAGATGCTTGTACATACCAGTGCCAGGCATCTTCATAACGCTCTAGGTTAGCTAGGACGGATGCAAGCTCATTCATCGCTGGCACATAGCCCTGCTCCGCCGCTTGGCGGAGCCATTCCTCCGCGGCGCCAAGCCGGCGGCTATTGGTCAGATACCAGCCGCGTCCGCTAAGGATCTGCCGCCCCAGGAGGGTCTGGGCCTCGGGCTGACCGGCCTCGGCGGCGCGCTCCAGCCATTCGCCGGCCCGGCGCGATGCCTCGAACATGCGCTGGATATGGTACATCGCCAGCATGGCATCGGGATCGCCGGCCTCGGCCTGGGGCTGGGTAATGGCCAGGGCGGCATGGTGCCAGTCCTCGAAGCCCTCGGGGCAACGATCGCCGGCGGTGCAGGCGCCGCCTCGAAACAGCTGCAGCATGGAGTATGCATCGCCTTCCGCTGCGGCTTTTAAATACCACTCCATGGCTGCCCGGGTCAGCCCCATCATCTGCTGTCGCCGCTCCGCCTCTCCCATGTAATACATGGCCTCGACATCGCCCGCTTCCGCGGCTTGCCGAAGATAGGGCATGGCCGCCGTGGAGTGCCCGATATTATAGAGCCGCATCCCCTCGTCTTTGGCGGCCTGGGTCTCGGGATTCAGGGCCCAGGCGGCGATGGGCAAGCTTAATACCGCCATCAGCAGGCCGGCTTTTACTGTCTTGCGCATAAGATTAGCTGTCCGTATCTGCATAAACGGCAAAGGTCCCTCTAGGAGATGTACGTAGCTGGCAGTAATCATCTACCTCTTGGCCCAATCGATAAGAGATATCATCATATCTACCTTTGGCAACACCAGCCTCATCACTTCCGGCACCATCAAGCTTCATAAACTGATCCAGCCGATAGCGATTCTGGCAATAGGCCGTGCCCCAGCCGTGCGCCTCGTCATAGGTGCCATCCAATGACATTCGCGCCACCGCACGCTCGAAGAGGTGCTGAGCCTGGGCGCGGTCGTAGTGGTGGCTGGTGGTATAGCCCTCCTCCAGCCAGCCCAGGCAGTTGTCGATGGCGATCTGCTGCAAGTCGATGGCCTGGTCGCGTTCGTCGCTGGTATAGCCGCGCCGGCCGGGCGGGGTCGCCAGGGTATTGAGTAAGGGCCCTAATGCTTCTGGGGACAGGTTCCTGATCCAGGTAGCTAGCTGAGCCGCTTGTTCAGGGTTGCCTGCCGCATCGACAATAGCGTAAGCGATCACCCCCGCCCGCTCACCCTGGGTCATCAGGTCGTAGAGACGCTGGATGCCGTCCAGGCCGCGGGCGGCGAGCAGGCCGATATTGAGCAGGGTGGTGGCGCCCAGGTAGGCCAGCCGGCTCATGGCCTGGAAGGCGTCGCGGTCCACCCAGTCGACGAAGGCGTAGTCGTTGTCGCGCAGCGCCTGGCTAAGCATCATAAACCACAGGTCCAGTTGCTTGAGGTCCAGTTCCATGGCGATCTGGCCGCCCACGCCCAGGCCCGCCACGACCTTGGCCTTGAAGTAGGCGACGAACTTGCCCTGGTGAATCCCCAGGCGCAGGCCGAGCTCGCCGCTGATACCGCCGGCGGCCTCCAGGCCCAGCACGGCATGGCCCAGGCTGCGCCAGGCGGTGAGTTCGGCCTGCTGGTTGCTCAGGGTCAGCCAGTCGCGGTCGGCCAGTTGCGGGAGTTGCCGGGTGATATCGGCCGGCGGCGCCCAGCGCATGCTGCAGCGCGTGTTGACCCCCACCTTGGCACCGAGAAAGGCCTTGAAGACGCCTCCCTCGGCTTCGCGCTGGACCCTGTCCAGCCCGGTGAGCTTGAGGCCATTGTGATCGAAGCCCAGCCCGGCCTCGGCGGTCAGCGCCAGGGTGGCGCCGGCGAAGCCCTTGGCGACCGCGGCCACTTGCAGTGAGTAGCGGCCTAGGTTGCGGATCTCGTTCTCGCGTTGCGTCAGTACGGCTTCGAACGGCTGGGCATCGCGCTCGTGGGGAAGGTGCAGCGTCCCCAGGCTGATCTCGCCACGCGCCAGGCTGTAGGTGCCCTTGAGTTCCAGCTCCAGCTTGGCAGCGCCGCTGGGGCGGGCGTCGTGGCGTTCGGAATAGCGCCAGGGCGTACTCACGGAGCCAACACCTCCCAGGTCGCGCTCGATGCTCCCTTCATCGCGGTATTCACGCTTGGTGGATAGCGCGGCGCCGGCCTGGGAATCGCCTTGCCACTCGAAGAACTCCAGTGATGCCTCGCGATCGATCAGGGTCACCGGTTCGTCGAGGTGGATATCCAGCGCCTCGTTCAAGGCGGCGTGGGGCATGCCCACCAGGCGCAGCATCTGGGCCTGGGCACTGGCGTCGAACAGGCGCAGGCGCTCACGGCTGGGCCCGGTGAAGAGAATGCGCTGCAGCGTTTCCGCCCAGGCACTCTTGGCCTCCTCCTGCCGCAGGGAAGCCACGTCATGCCCCTGGGCGTCGAGATAGTCGAAGAAGGCCTCGGGGCGGAAGAAGCCGAGCCGCTCCTCGAACCAGTCGGCGCGTCGCTCGATGCGCTCGCAGCCACGCCGGGCCAGCCAGTTGGACAGGGCCGTTTCATTGGCCTCCCAGAGGGTGGCCGGCAGCACGCCGTCTTGCTCCAGGTCACGCAGCAGCGCCGGACGCTCCGCGTTGCGCACGTCGCGCAGCAGGTGGCGAAGGCTAACATGACTCAGCGCCTGCTCGGCACGCGGCGAGCTAAACTCGCGCAGCGGGAAGTCCTTGCGAACCAGGACGTCGATGACCTGGCGGCGATACCCCAGCGCATGGCGCTGATCGCTGATATCCGCTTGCCAGAACAGCACCCGCCGAGGCCGCATGCGTTCCACCTGTGACTCGGCCAGCTGGTAGAGCACGTCCAGTTGTGCCACCAGCCGATTGAAGTCCGCACGCTCCTCCTCGAAGAGGTGGATGGGCAGTGCCGTGCGCCGCGCGGTGGCCGTGGCCCACTGGTCGAGCTTGGCCTCTATCTCCTCGAACAGTGTCGAGGCCTCCTTCAGCCGGCAATTGTAATAATCGAATGCCTCGAGACCGGGCTCCAGGTCAAGGGAGGTGGCGTCTATCGATGCATCGGCCAGGGCCCACTCGGGCGTGGCGACCCCCAGGGTGGCCAAGGCCAGAATGCTGTCGCAATAGGCCCGCTGGTCGGCATCGAGACGCTCGGCTTCGCTACTGATGAAGTCGCCGATGACGGCGCAGCGCGAGGAGTCCTTGGGTGACATCGACTCGCAGTCGGCGAGGAAGGCCTGGTATTCCACCAGCGCCTGGCGCACCGGCAGCAAGGTGCCCGGCTGGTCGACGGAGGCGGTATCCTG
Organism: Halomonas sp. 328; assembly: GCF_015645095.1. GTDB lineage: Bacteria > Pseudomonadota > Gammaproteobacteria > Pseudomonadales > Halomonadaceae > Bisbaumannia. The sequence continues at coordinate 2,095 of NZ_JADOTW010000061.1, read as the reverse complement.
GATGACGGCGGCCCGGCACTGCCGATAGGTTTCCAGCGCCTGCTCGATCTCCGCTTCCCAGGGCCCGTAGTAGCCGCTGCCTTCGAGGAGATAGCCCTGTTGCCTGGCTTCACGCCGGCCCTGCTCGCGTAGCACACTCATGGCCAGGGTGGCGTCGTCGCGAGCCCGCAGCGTGTGCTGGTACTGAATACCGGCGTGCTCGCGCTCGTGGGCATTGCGCCGGCCAGGCGCATGCATGGCGCGGTACCACTCGGCGGCCTCGGCCTCGAGCCTGACGACATCGTTCTCATGCTGTTCGTAGCGTTCCCGCTGGGCCTGGCTCAGGAAATTGATCGGGCTGGCGGGCAGGAAGCACTCCAGCAGCCCGGCCTCCCCGTTGAGGTGCTCCAGGCGCTGGATGGGGTCTTCCACGCTCACCCAGCCGGCCAGTTCCTCGGCGGCATCATGCAGGGCCCTGGCCACCTCCTCGGTAAGCAGCCAGAAGGTGCCGGTCCCGGTGAGATAGAGAATGTCGGCCCAGGGGGCCACTTCGCAGGCCATCGGTTCGGAGGCTTCCTGTCCCCCCTCGTACGCAGGTGCCTGGAACTCGGGCAGCAACAGCGGGGCACGTTGGCTGCCAGGCCGTGTGTTCGATGTCATGAGAGGCGCTCCAATTCGCCGGTTTTTTGCACTGCGGTGAGGCTCGGATCGACCAAAATCGCTTGAGCGTCCCGCCAGGTGGCATCACTGGCCTGACAAATCAGCGGCAGCAGCCGTGTCTTGTCCCGCCCGTGCGTGATGCCACCCGTCGCAAGACGTATCAGGCGCTCCAGCCATTCCGGCGGCAGCGCCGGAAGCGGCGTCTCGGTCGCCTGGCTGAGCCACCAGGCACGAGCGCTCTCCTTTAGAGCGAGTTCCAGCTCTTGGGTCAGCGGCAAGGCGTCGGCGTTACCGAGGCTATCGGCGGGCTGCCAGGCCAGCCAGTGCCGTTGCGGGGTCGGCGTGACGACCTGCCCCAGCGGCCCACTGAACTGGGCGTAGGCGGTGTCGCTGCCGGCGGCCAGCAGCGCCGTCCCGGCGGCGGGATCCTGAATATTCACCAGCGACTGGCCGCCATGAGGGTCGTCGAGCACGAAGAAACGCCGCAGGTGATCGGCCAGGTCATTTAGCGGGGTGGCGTGTGCCGGCTGGAAGGCCCAGCCCCGGCGCTCTCCCGTGCATAGCGCACCGAGGGCCTGCCAGGCCTCGCTGCCGACCTCCAGCTCGACGAGCCAGGGGCTCGCTTCCAACAGTGGCGCCAGGGGCGTGCCAGCGAACAGGGTCAGGTAGTCGCGCCAGCCGGGCTGGCCCACCAGGGCGGCGCAGGCCTCGGGATAACGGCGCGGGTCGAGCACCAGATAGGCCGGCCGCCGTGGGTCGACCCAGGCCGCCAGCTCCCCGCTGCCCCGGGTGCGCTCGGGAAGGCGGCTCAACCAGCCAGGCATGGGCAATCCTCCCGGGCGCACTGGGTGTCACTGATCTTGCCGCACAGCGGCATCAGAGTGGCCTCACTCAGTTGGAAGTCCTTGAGCCTGGGCAGGACCGTGGGCGGAATCGCCTCGTGGCGCTCCGCCACGGCATGCCCCGGCAGCAGCGGGGCCTCGGCGGCCTGGCCGCTGCCCGAGCCGGGGCTGCCGCCGGCGTTGATCTTGACGCTGGGGCCGACGAGGGTCACGCCGCCGCCGTCGAGCTTGAGGAAGCTGCCGCCGGCGTTCAGGGTCAGCTCGCTGCCCGCCTCCAGCACCACCTTATGGCCGGCCTTGATATGCAGTTCGCGGCCACACTCGCTGAGCCAAGCCTGGCCGGCCCGGACGTGCAGGCTGCCCTGGACGATCAGGTGCTGGCTGCCGTCGGTCTGCTCATGGCGGTTGCCGTGGACGCGGTGGTGGTCGTCGTTGTCGATTTCGGCGAGGCGGTCGTTCGCGACCCGCAGGTAGCTATCGTGGCCGATCGCTTCGGTGCGGTCGTTATGGGTCAGCAGCTCCAGGTCCTTCTGGGCATGCAGCCAGATCTGCTCCTGGTCGGCCTGGTCCTCGAAACGCAGCTCGTTGAAGCCCTCGCCCTGGTGGCTCTGGGT
>NZ_JADOTW010000060.1 GCF_015645095.1 Halomonas sp. 328 | reverse complement strand
TTACGAACGATACCGTACAGTTGCGACAGTTCCGGCACTGCAGTAGCGTCATATCGCTGTTCGATCACGCCGTGCTCAAACGCGAGTTGACTCTGGTTCCCTGTCTCAATCGCCTGAGTCGTCCGCTCTGTCTCCGCAGTGGCCACAGACTCTTGCCACCGACGTGTGTCCTCGTACTGTCCTGACGCCTGCTCAGCGCGCTGCCAGGCCGCCTGACGGAACGAGAGACACTTCCCCAGTTCAGCACCGACACGGCCGGTGTGCTGGTGAAGGTTCCCGTTCCGTTCGGTGAGGTCGCCGTCAACGATCTCCCGAACGAGTGCCGGCGGCCAGCCACCGCTATCGCTCATCGTCACCACCTTGGTGCCGACTCGGACAGTACCAGTACGTCGCTCCGGCCCGATCGATCTCACGCCGCAGCGGACCACCGCAAACGGGACACGGTCGAGTCACTGGTCTCGACCTCCGTCAGTCGCTGCCGGTTCGAGCGCACCGACCGGCTCACTGAGATCATCGTCGACGAGGTCGAGGTCGAGCTCGTCTCCTTCGTCGACGGGCTCGCCCTCATCATCGCTAGCGGCATCAGTGTCCGCGTCCTCTGGCGTCGGCATCAGGTCGTCCAGCACCTCAGTCAGCGTCTCTCCTTTCGGAATCGTCTGCTCGTCGTACACCTTATCTTGGTGCGCGGTCAGCGCCATCGTCGCACGTCGGACAGCAGAGCGGAACTTGTGTTCCAGCGTCTGCTTCCCAGCGGCCTCGACCTCCATCTTCCCGTAGTACTCTTCAAGATCGTACTCGGTCTGAAGGAGTTCGTCGGGGTCCTTCGTCGAACGCCAGGTACCACGTGCAGCGTGCGCCTCTTCGTCGTACGTCAGAGCGACCTTCATCGTCACACCCGGCGTCGACACTGGCACCTCGATCAGCGAGCCCCAGGTCACCGTGAGATCCGCTGCTTCGTCTTCGTCGAACCAGTGGAGTGCAACACGGAGATCCTGGGGAACCGGATCGAGCACGAGAAGGCCGACCTGCTCCGGTGGGCGTGCCCGCCGCGCCGCGATCGGCAAGCCGACGAGCGCACCGATCCCAACGGAGACCAGCAGACTCAGCAGAGCAATGCCAATCAGTGACCACGGAATCGAGACACCAACGTACAGCGCAGTGGCAACACCGATCAGCAGGAATCCGAGAATGAAGAAGCGCCAGCGGTGAGCTTCGTCCAGCCATCGACGTGTCGGCGAGGCCTCGACGGCCTCGACCGTCGCCTTATTCTCAACCGGGACAACGCTCGACTCCTGGTGTTCGTCAGTCATCGGATATCCTCCCGTTTCATCAACTTACTACTGATGTAGTCGATCAGCACCGTCAGGACTCCTACACCAGCTACGGAACCGATACCAGCAGCACCAAGCACCGTTGCCCAGTGGTAACTGGTTCCCAAAAACGACGACTCCTTTTCTAACGGAATGCCCATCAACACGTTGCCAGTATCAACAGTGATACCGGCATTCCCACGATACGAGGTCACCGGAACGCGGACAGTTGACACCTCATTCCGTTCGACCAGTCGGCGCTCGCGATCGATCTGCCCGTGTTCCATCGCACCCATAGCATCAGTGAACACAACAGTCTGTGATCGCGTCGAATAGACCTCAACGACAGCAACGCCATCATCTAACTGGTAATCGACGAGCCCAGTACTGTTGTCAATCCATTCAACCGACTCATTAGCATCGACTCCCGGTAACTGATCCTCAGTATCCGGAGTCTCATTTACAGGGTCTTCCTGCAGAGCGACAGCCCCCACCGGCCCGATCGCCAAGGTGGCCATCATCACGATCGCCGTGAAGACGATCAATTTTGCAAACTGGTTCATCGTCACCTCTGTCGAGCAGGGTGTTGTTGTGCAGCTCTATTAGCGAACCAACTCAGAACACCAGCACCACCGACAACACCACCAACAGCAACAGCACCACCAGGTATTCCACCGATCGAGAATCGGGACCAGTCAATAGAGCCGCCTCCACCGCCTGGACTCTGGCCATCAAGCTCAACCACAATCTCACGCTCTTCCGCGGCAATCTGTCGCTCTAGTTCGTCCAACTGGTCCAGCATCGCCGTGAGTTCCTCGTAGTCTGCTGGCGGTTCGTTCGTCACCGACTCCGACCAGTCCACTTCATCGCGCTCCTCGACCACCCATTCACCGTCCTCGTCCTGCACAACTTCCTCAGCACGGACGATTTCAAACGGCTCCTCTATCTCGGAGAGTTCGGACGACTGCATGCCGTCATCGTCAACGACATGGAAAGCGTACCAGAACGTTGATTCAACCGATCCCGGGTCAATCGTCTGCCCCGTGCTGAAGCCGCCACTCGGCATCGGGTGAGCGTACAAGTTACCGGACGACTCGACGGGTTCGCCGTCGTCGTCAGTCGTCTCAGGGAAGCGGAGACGCACCGTCTGTGCCGATGACGGCATACCCAGCACCTCCAGCGAGGCACCTGCGTACGGGAACGTCTGCTGCTCACTCGACATTGCCGCGAGCATCTCCGGCGTCATCACGTCCTCAGGGTCGAGGTCGCCCTCTACCAAATCGTCGTAGTTGTCAGTCAGCCACGTCTCAACTTCACCCTCTACCTCGTTCTGGAACTCATGCAGATTCTCTAACGCAAGTTGGAACTTCGTTAGCTCTATCGCTGCTGGTCTGGCGGTCGCTGCGTCCTCGTCTGGTTCCTCTATCTCGTCCTGTGTTTCGTCGTCTAACTCGTCGTACTCGTCTGCCGGCCAATCATCCACGTGCAGCGAGTGCTCAACAACCAGATCCTCATGGCTCTGGTCTCCGCCCTCGACAGTGACAAAATCCTCTCGCCCGTCGCCCTTGAGGAACAACGACGAAGCGCGCTGCCCCTGATCCATCGAGTCACCAAGGCCATAGACGATGTAATTCGAATCAAACTCCAACGTGCGGCCATCGAGCAGGGTGTACTCAACCGTCGTCTCATCCCACGTTACAAGCTCGTCAACAACGCCGTCAGGGTCCTCATCAATACCGCCGTTATCCATATCCGGCGACCCATCGAGGATCAGATCTTCAAACGCGAGATCATCAATGATCTGGAGATCATCAACGAGATTGCGGAAGTTCGTGATGTGGGTGTGAGCCTCTCCAACAACCGCCTCCTCTTGGTCTGCCAATTGCTCATTCACCCACTCCATACCAGCATCAATAGCCTCCGACTCTGAGGCATCGTCTTCGACAGCCTCAAGCGCCCGAACAGCCGCCTCAGCGAAAAAGCGCCCCTTCGAGAACTCGGTGAAGTCCAGCAGGAAATTCGTCATCTGCCGCTCGGTCGCCTGCGTGTCCAGACACGTCCGTATTGCTTGCGACCAGAGGCCGAGTCGCTGGAGTCTGTCGTACTCCTCGGTCCCTCGATAATCGCCATAATGGCCCGCCAGCGAGCGGGAAGCGAGTAAGATACCGGCCGCAGCGACAACCGCAGGCAGTGCCGCCTCTGCTCGACCGATCGGTGAGTAACGCGGAGCGAGCCGCAATCCAGTACCACCAGCAACAGCAGTACCTCCAGCAGCAACACCAAATCGTTTTAACGTTCGACGCTTCGACGGATCATCAACTTCTGTCATCGGGACACCACCAGCCACATCGCGAGCGTCCAGAGAAATCCGATCACCTGCAGCACTGGCTCTCCAAGGATGAGATCCTGCACAGTTGCCGACCACTCAAGACCGAGCAGCATGACAAGACCAACACCAGAAACAACCTTCTCACCCGGCGAGTAGCGGCCCCAGTCACGCGTGTCGGACGCAGCAAGCGCAACGATCAGCGCGACAAGGGTCCCAACAAGCGTGTGAAGCGTGGTTGGCTCGTAGTCAGCAATCAGTACTGCAATCGAAACGATCTCAAACACCATCAGCGCACCGACAGCAACGATCAAACCCATGATCGTCGAAATCGCATTCAGTGACTGGTAGTGTGCAAGCATCCCGTTTCCGTAACCTGACGTGTGTGACGCCATGAAACTCCATTAGAACTAGACTACCAAATACGGGCGAAGCGGCGAGGTTTTAAGTCACATTACTGGCTACGCGCGAGCGCGACCAGCCCATTATGCGGCATATAACAAAGTTGTCAGCCGGTCCCGGTGGGGTGGGGAGAGTACGTACCGTTATCCGTGTTCAGCTAACAACCACTCGTACAGTTCCTCGGCACCATCCTCGGTATCAGCGAATTTCATTCCCGGTGGTCCGTGTATCTCGCCGATCGCCCAGCGAAAAGCAACGTCGAGCCGGCGCTCAGCGTCACGACCGATTCGTTCGCACCAACCGGGATCACAGAGTGCAGCACCAGCGTCCCATATCGGAGACAGCGATCCGTTACACTCCTCACAGTCGCACGTCCTTTCGTCGTCCGGCTCGACCAGGTGGCCGTCTTCGTCGACCTCCATGTCATCCGGATCAGTGGGCCCACCGACGACCTCTCTCGTTATTCGCTGTATCGCTGCCCAACGTCCGTTCGACAGCGCCGACTCTGGCGAGAACTGGTTGTTCGCGAGATCTCCGAACCAACGAATCGCGTGGCTTCCTCCGTCGGGATTAAACGTGAGGTGGCTCAGCAGGTAGGTACTCACTTTCGCCATCGCCTCGTATCCATCCTCATCCGTCATCTTCCAGCGCGTTAGGGTACTGAGCCTCTTGAACACCCAGCCGTCGTCGTTCTCTGGGTCGTTCTCTCCTACGTCCTCAGCAAGTCCGAGGATGTGCCAGTGCGGCGACCAGTACGTCAGCGACCTCCACGAACGGTCATGCTCACGGACCCACTGCCAGATCCCGCCTTCGACGAGATCTGCTTCCTTCAGTTCTCGGAACGTCTCCTTCGCTTCGTCACGAACACGGTACCCGTGGAACACGACCACACCACCGCGAATGCCTTTCTCACTGGCGAGGTCGTACGCGTCTCTCCAGCCCTGTTTTATGTCCACCAGCGTCTTTACCGAACCCACAGGGGCCGACGCAATGCAGTGGACCGCACGCTTCTCTATCGGCTTCTCAGCGGCTTCTCGCGCTGCTCCCATTCGTTCGACGATGCCAGTTGTCCGGTTGAGGTCCCACGAGTACCAACAATCCGGACACTGTCGCGTCTGGCACGAGGTCGAGCCGAGTTTCACATCAGCGCAGCTGTCACAGAACTCCATCGGTAGCCACTCTCCACAGCCGGCCGGCTTGTCACCCATACCGGGCAGCGTGAGCGAGCTATCCGCGTACACACGCACGTCCGGCATCTCTTCGGGCCATGCACCGGCGTCGTCCTCGACACGCTCTGACGCCCGCGTACGGCCTGTGTCGTCATCGGAGTGGTGTGACCACGTCCGGTTGTCGACCAGCGTCAGGTCCTCGGCACTCATGCCTCGACCTCCTGCAGCGCCTCACGAACGTCCTGATCAGTGGCCTCACTGATCGACGTACAGACGCTCTCGGCGTCGTTTTCGGGAGTCTCTACTGTACTTTTCGCGTATTGCAGGGTCCGGTACGCACAGCCACCGCAACAACACCGTCCACTCGAGTGCAGACAGCAACAGCACAGTACCGCACAGCACCGCACACGAGGGGCCCGACAAACAGCGTCGGGCCCGTGCGCTCGACGAGCCGCCTCGGGCCCCCATGGGAGGGGGCCGACTCGCCGGCTCTCTCGCTTGGGGCTTTTGGACGGTTGTCCATCGCGATCGGCACCTGGAGCTCCTCGAGCTCGTCGATCGGCGCCGTCGACGAAGCCCTTCTTTATATACCAATACGTACTACCACATTCTCTACACTTCAAACGTCCAACAACGGACGGAACAACTGGACACCCGACGATCTCCGTCTCAGTCGTCGCGGCTGTCGCGATCGTCGGGGTCGGAGGGACTAGACACTCACGACAAAGCTCTAGCTTGTCGTGAAGTGATCCTTCTGAAACTATATCACGTTCTAAGCAGGATTTACACCTGATTAGAACGAGATCATCGTCCCACTCAGGCATCACACTGGACCGGAGAGGCTTTAAGACCTCCCTCGGACAAACTAAGCACGGCGTCGGTTGATGGGGCAAACATGGTAACTTGGCTCCAACCGGCGTCGATCCCGAGGAACCACTGATTATCCGGTTGAGTGAACAGTCTCGCCAATTTGTTATAAAAGCATTGGTGACACAGCCGCCTCGACGTGCGTCGTCGGCGGCTGTTTGTTGGTATGTTAGTTTGTTAAAAACGCAGAGCATAGAGAATTAATCAGCGAACAGGTTGTGAGCTACGACATCAGGATCATACTCAGTACGAGATTTCGGCAGTGGATCCAGAGTGAAGTCACGATCACACAGGCCGCCGCTGTCCTCGTTCTGGTCGTTGTAGACAGTAGCGAGGTAGCGGTCCGTGGTACCGTCGGGGTGATCGAGACGCACGCACTGCAGGTGTTTCACGCCCGGCATCGCCCGGATGTGCTTCGATAGGTCGTACCCGTCTTCGCGGTGACCGACGTACACGAGCACAGCCTTCCGCTTCGCAGCGAGCCGTGCGAGCCTTCCCTGTCGCTCCTTTACTTCTGCAGCGCTGGCGCTGTGTTCCGAGTGATCGATCGAAGCGTCATCGACGAAGATGATCTTCGGTCGGTCCGGTTCGCGATCGACACGTTCCTCCAGGTCGTCCATCGACTGAGCACAGTAGTACTCCGTCCACTGATGGTCGATGTACTCAGCGGGAACGTTGCCGATCGCGAGCGTTTCCGGCTCGACGTCCATCTTCGTATCGATCGCGAGGAACATCACGTTCGTCTTCCCGTTGTCAGTCCCTCCAACAAAATTGAGGATCTGCCCGGGATTACGAACGATACCGTACAGTTGCGACAGTTCCGGCACTGCAGTAGCGTCATATCGCTGTTCGATCACGCCGTGCTC
>NZ_JADOTW010000005.1 GCF_015645095.1 Halomonas sp. 328 | reverse complement strand
CCAGCTCGGCCCAGGCGGGCGCACAGTACGAATCCCGCAACGCCCCCAGGAACGACGCCGAGGAGCGCCCATGAGCCCGATCCGTGCCAGCTCGGCCCAGGCGGGCGCACAGTACGAATCCCGCAACGCCCCCAGGAACGACGCCGAGGAGCGCCCATGAGCCTGATGCATGCCAGCACCGCCCAGGCCGCGCCGAACACGGCGGGGGTGATGCGCTGGGTACTGGTCGCCACCCTACCCGGCATCGCCCTGATGACCTGGCACTTCGGCTGGGGCGTGCTCGCCAATGTGCTGGTCGCCGGGGGCCTGGCCATGGCCCTGGAGGCGCTGATGCTACGCCTGCGCGGGCGGGCGGTAGGCGCCACCCTGGGCGACCATAGCGCCCTGGTCAGCGGCGTACTGCTGGGCGCCGCCCTGCCCCCCTTCGCTCCCTGGTGGCTACTGCTGGTGGGCGTCGCCGCGGCCATCGTGGTGACCAAGCACCTCTACGGCGGCCTGGGCCAGAACCTCTTCAACCCCGCCATGGTGGGCTATGCCCTGCTGCTGATCGCCTTCCCGATCCCCATGACCCAGTGGGTGGCGCCGCTGGGGCTGGTCGGTGCCGAGGCGCTCTCGCCCCTGGAGACGCTGCGCCTGCTGGCCGGCCTGGGCCCGGGGCTCGATGCCCTGAGTGGCGCCACCCCCCTCGACGCCTTCAAGCACAAGCCCGAGGGGCTGATGGCCCACGAGTTCTGGGCCGGCGAGCCGCTGCCCGCCGGCGCCCAGGCCGCCTGGCGAAACGTCGCCCTGGGCTGGTTGGCCGGCGGCGCCCTGCTGCTGTGGCGGCGGCTGATCGACTGGCGTATCCCCCTGGCCCTGCTCGGCAGCCTGATCCTGCTCACGGGCCTGCTCTACGCCGGCGACCCCAGCCAGTATGGCGCCCCCGGTTTCCACCTGTTCGCCGGGGCGGCACTCTTCGGCGCCTTCTTTATCGCCACCGACCCGGTGAGCGCCGCCGCCGGGCGCCGCGGTCGCTGGCTCTATGGCGCCGGCATCGGCGTGCTGGTGGTGGTGATCCGCACCCAGGGTGCCTACCCGGACGCCATCGCCTTCGCCGTGCTGCTGATGAACTTCGCCGTGCCGCTGATCGACCACGCCCTGCCGCCCCGCCCCCTGGGGCGGCGCCACCGGGAGACCACCCAATGAGCCTGCTGCCCGCCATTCGCCACGCCAGCCTCGGCCTGGGGCTCTTCGCGCTGATCACCGCCGGGGTGGTGGCCGGTACCCGGGCGCTGACCGCCGAACGCATCGCCGAGAACCAGCGTGCCGAGGAGTACCGGCTGCTGCGTGAGGTGTTGCCCGAGGGGCTGCGCGACCTGCCGGTGGAGGCCGTGCTGGCCGGCCGCCGGACCCTGCCCGCCAGCGAGGCGGTGGGCCAGCGGGTGCCCTTCGCGGCCTGGCATGTCCAGCGTGATGACCAGGCGGCCCTGATCCTGCCGGTGGTGGCCCAAGGCTATGGCGGCGCCATCCACCTGCTGGTGGGCATCGACCGGGAAGGCCAGTTGGGCGGCGTGCGGGTCACCCGCCACCAGGAGACCCCGGGACTGGGGGACCCCATCGACACCCGCAAGAGCGACTGGATCCTCGCCTTCGAGGGCAAGAGCCTGACGGCCCCGCCCCGGGAGCGCTGGGCGGTACGCCCGGATGGCGGCGACTTCGACAGTTTCACCGGCGCCACCATCACCCCCCGGGCGGTGGTCACGGCGGTGCGCCGCGCCCTCGACTATGTGGCAGCCGAAGGGGAGGCCCTCTTCACGCCCCCGGAGACCCGCCCATGAGCACCCCGAGCGTCGCGACCCTGGCCCGGGACGGGCTCTGGGACAACAACCCGGCCCTGGTGCAACTGCTCGGGCTCTGCCCGCTGCTGGCGGTAAGCGCCAGCGTGGTCAATGCCCTCGGCCTGGCCCTGGCTACCCTGGGGGTGCTGATGGGCAGCAACCTGGCGGTGTCGCTGATTCGCCATCGGGTGCCCGCGGCGGTGCGCCTGCCCGCCTTCGTGATGATCATCGCCGCCTTCGTCACCTGCGCCGACCTGCTGATGGCCGCCTACGCCTATGAACTGCATCGGGTGCTCGGCATCTTCATCCCGCTGATCGTCACCAACTGCGCCATCCTGGGCCGCGCCGATGCCTTCGCCGCTCGCCAGCCGCCGCTACCGGCGCTGCTCGACGGCCTGATGATGGGGCTCGGCTTCGGGGCCGTCCTGGTGCTGCTGGGAGCCATTCGCGAACTCTTCGGCCAGGGCACCCTCTTCGCCGGCCTCGACCTGTTGCTGGGTCCTATCGCCGCCGACTGGCAACTGACGCTGATTCCCGATTACGACTTCCTCTTCCTGGTGCTGCCCCCGGGGGCCTTCTTCGCCGCCGGCCTGCTGATCGCCCTGAAGAATGCCATCGACGACCGGCGCCGCCGGGCCCCCGCGCCCCGCACGCGCATTCGCGTCACCGGCACCCCACGCTGACGAGACCGCCATGAACGCCGAGAAACGCTTCGAGATCTTCGCCCGACTGCGCGACCACATCCCCGAGCCTGCCACCGAGCTCCACTGGAGCAGCCCCTTCGAGCTGCTCACCGCGGTGCTGCTCTCCGCCCAGGCCACCGACGTGGGGGTCAACAAGGCCACCGCTCGTCTCTTCCCGGTGGCCAATACCCCCCAGGCGATCCTCGACCTGGGACTCGACGGCCTCAAGGCGCATATCAAGACCATCGGCCTCTTCAATACCAAGGCCGAGAACCTGATGAAGACCTGCCAGTTGTTGATCGACCGGCACGGCGGCGAGGTGCCCCAGACCCGGGCCGCCCTGGAGGCGCTGCCGGGGGTGGGGCGCAAGACCGCCAACGTCATCCTCAATACCGCCTTCGGCCAGCCCACCATCGCCGTGGACACCCATATCTTCCGGGTCTCCAACCGCACCGGCATCGCCAAGGGCAAGGACGTCCTGGAGGTGGAGAAGAAGCTGCTGCGCCACGTGCCCCGGGAGTTTCGCCAGGACGCTCACCACTGGCTGATCCTGCATGGCCGCTACACCTGCGTGGCTCGCAAGCCCCGTTGCGGCAGCTGCGTGATCGAGGACCTCTGCGAGTTCAAGGAGAAGGTCGAGCTCTAGGCTTGTCAGCCACCTGCCATACTGGGCCATAGGCGAGTCACCCCACCAGGCGTGAGTCTGAAGAGTCGGAGGTCTCGATGATCGCCCTCAAGTACCTGCTACTGCCCCCACTGATCAACCTGCTGCTGATCCTGCTGGGCCTGGCCCTGGGGCCGCGGCGTCTGCTGGGCGGGCTGCTGCTGGCCCTGGGGCTGGTGAGCCTGGCCCTGCTGGCCACCCCCATGGCCAGCCACCTGCTGCGCCAGGGGCTCGAGCCCCATCCGGTGATCGGTCCGGGCCAGTGGCGCCAGGCCCAGGCCATCGTCATCCTGGGAGGCGGGCGCGACTACGACGCCGCCGAATTCGGCTGGGGAGACGCCCCGGCGGACGCCACCTGGCGACGCCTGGCCTATGGCGCCAAGCTGCACCATGACAGCGGCCTGCCGATCCTGGTCAGCGGCGGCCGGGTCCATGGCGAGCATAGCGCCGAGGCGAGCCTGATGGCCGCCGCCCTGCGCGAGGTGTTCCGGGTGCCGGTACGCTGGATGGAGGGGGAGAGTCGCAATACCGCCGAGAACGCCCGCCTCAGCGCCCGGATGCTCAACGAGGATGGCATCACCCGAGTGGCCCTGGTCTCCCAGGCCTGGCATCTGCCCCGGGCGGTGGCGGAATTCGAGGCGGCGGGGCTGACGGTGATCCCGGCCCCCACCGGCTTCGCCAGCGCCCCGCCCCCGGGCCTGTATGCCTGGCTGCCGCGGGCCTACCACCTCAACCAGAGCAGCCGCGCCCTCCATGAGTGGCTGGGGCTGGCCTGGCAATGGCTGGGCGAGCGATTGCCGTGAACCATCCGCCCTCCCCGGCCCGAGGCGCTCGCCGGTTTGGCCGGAAGATGATAACGGTATAAAAGCTAGAGGCCGGCGTTTTCGAGCCGTCGAGCCATCGCTTCCAGGGCCTCGATGCCCTGAATATCACTGGCCAGCAGCGGCAGCCGCGGTCGCGGCAGGTGCGCGAAGGCTTCATCGATCCGTGCCAGGTAGCTGGCCTCCTGATCGCGGCGGGCGGCCAGGAAGCTACCGTCCGCCTCCTCGGGAATCACCCGATTGACCAGGGTCCCGGCCACCGGAATCTTCGCCTCCTCCAGGGCCGCCACGGCGCGGACCGTCTCGAGGATCGGCAACCGCTCCGGGGTCAGCACGAAGAGGAAACCGGTGTGATCGGCGTCTTCGATGCGACGACGGGCCTGGTGAAAGAGCCGTCGCCGGGTGATCAGGGTCTGGGCTACCTCCCGGGCGCGCTCGTCCAGCTCGCTCAGGGGATCCTCCTGGGGGTCATCGAAGGGGGTCGCCAGGTCGCGGCCTCGCCTGGGGGTCAGGTGGGAGAGCACCTTGCCCAGTTCCTCGGACTTGCGGTTATGGGCCAGCAGGCCGTCGGTCCAGGCCGCCATGGCCTCGGGCAGGCTGAGCAACCGCAGGGTATGGCCGGTGGGGGCGGTATCGATGATCACCAGGTCGTAGGGGGCCTGATCATCGGTGATCAGTCGCGCCAGCCGCTCCAGCAGGGCCGCCTCCTGGGTGCCCGGCGACTGCCGGGTCAGGCGCATCTGGCGCTCCAGCTCTTCCATCATCTGCGGGGCGGCATAGCGGCGCATCTGCTCGATGACGCGGGCCAGATGCGCCTCCACCTCCGCATCCGGGTCGATCTCCAGGGCATCCAGCCCCGGCAAGAGGCGCCGGGGGCTATCGCCCAGTTCCCGGTCGAAGGCATCGCCCAGGCTATGGGCCGGGTCGGTGGAGACCACCAGCACCCGCTTGCCGCGGCGCGCCGCCAGCACCGCCAGCGACGCCGAGACGGTGGTCTTGCCGACGCCGCCCTTGCCACCCACCCAGAGCAGGCGTTTATCCAGAAGCGCTTTCATCAGGGATTCCAAGCTTGTGAGGGGGAAAGAGACACGAAGGGTGAAAGGGAGCACTCCCCTCACCCCTCACGCCTAACAACATTTGAAGTGATCGAGGGGCGAGTGCTCCATGCCCATGCGCCGGTGCCAGTCGTGGAAGCGCTCCAGCAGCAGGGGCTGAAGCTCCAGGGTGTAGTAGGCCACCGGGTTGGAGAGCCCCATCATCTCGGAGAAGACCAGCAGCATGAAGAGGTCGTCCTCGTCGCGACGGGACCGGGCGATGGCCCCCCGGTAACGGGCGGAGTAGACCTCCTCGGCGAAGAACCGGGCCTGGCCGAGCCAGGCCCGAATCCGTTCGAGCCGCGGATCCCGAGGGTCACGATCCTCGCTCATCGGCATTCTCCCGCATCACTCTCTGGACTCCAGGGCCTCGGCCCGGGAGCGTTTGAGGGCCGAGGCGCACTCCATGGCCACCAGGATGGCGGCGATCAGCACCACGATATCCAGCACCAGCAGGAAATAGTTCCCCTGCTCGAAGAAACTGCGCAGCTGGATCAGCAGGGCGGCGATGGTCATCACCAGCAGGAAGCAGAGCGGCACCAGGGTGTACACCATGGGACGCTTCAGGCGCACCAGCATCACCGTGATCACCAGCAGGGTCAGGCCGGCCAGCAGCTGGTTGGTGGTGCCGAACAGCGGCCAGATGATCAAGCCACCGGAGCCATCGGCTCCCCCGGCGCCGAAGGCCAGCAACAGGCAGCTGCCCACCGCCAGCAGGGTGGCCGGCGCCGATTTCTTCATCCACTGTTGATTATAGATCTCCCCCCACTCCTGGAAGATATAGCGCTGCAGGCGCAGGCCGGTATCCATGGTGGTGCCGGCGAACAGCGCCGCCATCACGGTGAGCAGGGTCGCGGCGGTGGCCTCGGGCAGGCCGATGCCGTTATGGATGATAAAGGCACCGCCCTCGACGAAGGCGTTGACGCCGCCCTGGCCGAAGGCGGTGTACATGGCCTGCCAGTCGGCGAAGGTGGCGAAGCCGGCGGTGGCGGCGAGAATCGCGGCCAGGGCCAGCATGCCCTCGCCGATGGCGCCGAAGTAGCCGACGAAGCGGGCATCGGTCTCCTTGTTGAGCTGCTTCGAAGTGGTGCCCGAGGAGACCAGGCCATGGAAGCCGGAGATGGCACCACAGGCAATGGTCACGAAGAGCAGCGGCAGCAGCGACGGGGTGCCCGGAGGCACGTTGTCGTTGAAGGCCGGGGCCACCAGGGTCGGGTTCATCAGCAGGATGGCGCCGTAGAGGACGATCAGGCCGATGAACAGCTGCAGGCCGTTGATGTAGTCCCGGGGCTGGAGCAGCACCCAGACCGGCAGCAGGGAGGCGATGGCCGCATAGCCGAACAGGATCAGGATCCACACCGCGTTGCCGGACAGGCCAGCCACCTCGGCGGGCATCTGGATGGGTACCGAGGGGCCGATACCGATCAGCGCATAGAGGGAGATCACGCCGATAATCGACACCATGGGCAGGCTCAGCAGCCGGCGGTAGATCAGCTGGCCGATGATCAGTGCCACCAGGATGGCGCCCCACACCGGCACCACGGCGCTGGAGAAGTTCATCATCAGCCCGGCGATGACCACCGCGAAGACCGCGTTGACCATCAACAGTACCAGGAAGATCACGATCATGAAGATGCTACGGGCGCGCTTGCCCACCACATCGCCGGTCAGGGCCCCCACCGACTTGGCCTTGTTGCGCACGCTGGCCCAGATGGCCCCGGAGTCGTGTACCCCGGCGAAGAAGATGGTCCCCAGCACCACCCACAGGAAGGCGGGCAGCCAGCCCCAGATCACCGCGATGGCGGGCCCCACGATGGGCGCGGCCCCGGCCACCGAGGTGAAGTGGTGCCCCCAGAGCACGAAGCGGTTGGTGGGCACATAGTCCACCCCATCCTCGAACTCATGGGCAGGCGTCTTGTAATCGGGGTCGAGGCGGTAGATCTTCTCGGCGATGAACCTGGAGTAGAGGAAGTACCCCGCCGCCATCGCCCCCAACCCCAGGACCAGCAGCACGATTGCGCTCATGTGATAGGCTCCTTGGTAAGGCGTTCGTTTTTCTTGGTCGCTCGCATGTTCGGCGAGCCTTGGCTGGCATGACGTGTATCGCCATCCGCTAAGGTTGGTCGGGATCGATGGATAAATCCATCATAACCAAGGAAAAATCGCTCATTTTTCGCCCAAAGTCGAAGACCTTGCGGAACGGACGAACTCCCTGGGAGGCGCCATGAATGCATTCTGGTCGACCCTGGCCATGGCCGCGGCCTTCGGCCTCTTTATCGGCATGCTGCTGCGTCTCGCCCTGCGTCGTGACGCCCCTCGTCCGGCGGCCTGGGTTCACCCCCTGGGAGGTCTCGCCGCCGGCCTGGTGGCCTTCTTCCTCTACCAGGGGCTCGCCTGGCTGGCCCGGGTGCCCGACTGGGTGCTGCCACTGCTGGTGATCCTGCTGGCCTGGTACTGGCTGCGTCCCCGCGAGGGTCGCCTGGGTATCGGTCGTCCCGACAACGGCCACGGCTAAGTGGCCAACCCGCGGTCAGCCGAGGCGGCCGAACTCCCCCGCCTGGGCCACCGCCCGCTGGTAGGCAGGGCGGGCGCGGATCGCCGCCAGGAAGGCTTGCAACCGTGGCGCCTTTTGCAGGTCGCCACGCGCGTCCATGGCCAGGACCGGGAAGCTCATCTGGATATCCGCGGCACTGAAGGCCTCGCCGGCGAACCAGCCGTCGTCGAGGGAGGCCTCCCAGAAGTCCCGCAGGGTAGCGAGCTCCGGGCCCAGGTAGGCGCGCCACACCCCCTTGGCCAACAGGGCCCCGACGGGGCGAATCAGCGCCGGCACCGGCGCTTTCCCCAGGCGGGAGAAGACCAGCGACATCACCAGGGGCGGCATCGCCGAGCCCTCGGCGTGGTGCAGCCAGAAGCGGTAGGCCTCATGGGCCTGGCTGCCGGGCACCGGTACCAGGTCGCTGTCGGGATGGCGCGCCAGCAGGTAGTCGAAGATGGCTCCCGACTCGGCGATCACCCGCCCATCGCGGGCCTCGTCGCTGATCACCGGCGACTTGCCCAGCGGATGCACCTCACGCAGCGCCGCGGGAGCCCGCAGGGTCCGGGGATCCCGCCGATAGGTCACCAGCTCATAGGGCTCGCCCAACTCCTCCAGCAGCCACACCACCCGCTGGGCCCGGGACTGCTCCAGACTATGCACCCGAATCATCTCGCGACTCCTTGCGTTATAACAGACGTTTGAATTTCGCCGATCAGTCTGCGCGGGAAGCACCATCCTGCCAAGGTCGCCTTTCAACGTCCGCCACCACGCCACTAGACTGCACTCAACAATGACCATCGACGAGGAGGGGCCGATGCCCAAGGTGCTGGTGGTGGACGACGAGCCGAATATCGTCCTCTCTCTGGAGTTCCTGATGCAGCAGGCGGGCTTCGAGGTCACGACCGCCGAGGATGGCGAGGCCGCCCTGGCCCGGGTCACCGAGGATCCTCCCGACCTGGTACTGCTGGATATCAGCCTGCCCGACCTCAGCGGCTTCGAGGTCCTCGAACGGCTGCGCCAGATGCCTCAGGGGGCGTCACTTCCGATCATCATGCTCACCGCCCACGGTCGCGAAGTGGAGCGGGAGAAGGGGCTGGCCCTGGGGGCGGACGACTACATCACCAAGCCCTTCTCGACACAGGCCCTGGTCGAGAAGGTCAAGGGCCTGCTCGGCGAGGCGAGCTGATGGGGCTGCCCAAACGCCAGCGGCTGGTGGGTGCCTGGCTGCTGCTCAGCGGCCTGAGTTTCTTCGCCGGCCTGGTCATCGCCCTCTGGCTCGATGCCCGCTTCGCCCCCCAGGGTGGGGAGCGCCTGGCCCTGTGGGCGGCCAGCCTGGCCGGCGGTACCCTGCTGTTCGTCCTGGGCGCCCTGCTGGAGCAGCGTCTGCTGCGTCCATTGCGTCACCTCCAGGTACTGGTGGCCCGGCTGGCCGCCAATCCCGATGCCCGGGACGACTACCCCCCGGAGGGCTGGCTGGCCGGCCTGGCCCCGGACCTGAAGCGATTACGGGAAGGCTGGCGGGGCGACCGGGAGCGCCTGGCTACCGCCCACGCCGAGGGGGCCCGCAGCGCCGCACGCATTCGCCAGGAGCTGGAGGCCCTGCTGCAGCTGCTCGAGACGCCACTACTGCTCTGCGACCGCCACCATCGCGTCTTGCTCTTCAACCAGGCCGCCGAGACGCTGTTTGCCGATCACCCGGGGCTGGGCCTGGGCAAGCGGCTGGAGGGGCTACTGCCCCAGGCCAGCCTGCGCGATAGCCTGGCCCGGCTGCCCGATGATGGCACGCCCCGGGAGCTGCTGGTGCCTCTGGGCGAGCACTGGCTGCGCGCCATGCTGCGCCGAGTGCCCAGCCAGCATGAGGAGACCCTGATCACCCTGGAGGACGCCACCGCCGCCTGGCATAGCGAGCTGGGCCCCCGGGCCGGCCTCGCCGAGCTGCTGCCGCGGTTGCGCGGCCATGGCGCCAACCTGGGCAGCGCCGCCGAAGCCCTGGGCCAGTTGGAAGGCGAATCGAGCGAGCTGCGACAACGCCTGACCCGAGCCATCGACGAGGAGGGACAGGGCCTTGCCGAGGCCATCGAGCGCCTGGGAGAACTGACCGAGACCCTCCAGCAGCAAGGCGAGCGCCTGCTGCCCACCTGGTCCAATGACCTCTTCGAGGCGCTCAACGAGCGCCTCGCCGATCGCGGCCTCGCCGTCGCTCCCATCGGTATCCCCGCCTGGGTCAAGGCGGATGCCCCGGCGCTGCTGGGAGTGCTGGAGGCCCTGGTGACGGGCTTGGCCGAGGAGCTCGGTCAAGCCCGCCTGGAGGCGGAGGCCTGCCTGGGCAACAAGCGGGTCTACCTCGACCTGATCTGGGCCGGCGAGCCCCTGGGACAGGGACGGCTCGCCCAGTGGCAACGCCGGCGCCTGGACCACCTGCCCCTGACCCCGAGCCTGCAGAGCCTGCTGCGCCAGCATGCCAGCGAATTGTGGAGCCTGGCCGACGAGGACGGTCGCCACGCCCGGCTGCGCCTGCCCTTGCCGGCGGCGGAGCGGGTCGGCGCCCCCCGCCCCCGGGTCACCCCGCGCCCCGAGTTTCACGACTTCGGCATCGCCGAGCTGCCGCCCCCGGACGAGGCCCTGGCCGCCCGCCCGCTGTCCGCTCTGGAGGTGGTGGCCTTCGATACCGAGACCACCGGCCTGGCCCTGCGTCAGGGCGACAAGGTGATCAGCCTGGGGGCCTGCCGCATCGTCAACGGCCGGCTGCTGGCCGATGATACCTTCGATGTACGCATCGACCCGGAGCGCCCCATTCCCCCGGAGAGCACCGCCATTCACGGCCTGCGCGACCAGGACGTGGCCGGCGCCCCGCCGCTGGCCCAGGTGATGCCGCGTTTTCGCGATTACGTGGGCGATGCGGTGCTGCTGGCCCATAACGCCGCCTTCGATCTGCTGGCCCTGCAACCGACCGGGAGTCCCTGCCGGCTGACCATGCCGGTGCTCGACACCCTGCTGCTCTCCCGGGCCCTGGACCCGAGCCTGGATGGCCATGACCTGGACAGCCTGGCGGGACGCTACGACCTGGCCATTCCCCCCGAGGCACGCCATACGGCACTGGGCGATGCACGGCTGACCGCGGAGCTCTGGCTGCACCTGTTGCCACGCCTGGAGGCCCGCGGCATCCTGCGCCTGGATCAACTGCTGCGCCTGCAAAGCAGTGCCTTCGACAGGGAGGATGCCAGCGCATGACAGCCGCCCGATACCGAGAGCCCATGGACCGCCTGCTGCGCCTTCGACTTCAAAGCGATGCCTTCGACCGGGAGGATGCCAGCGCATGATCCCCCCTCGCCCCTTCTCCTCCCTGGGCCGGGGAGACGCCAATGCGTGAGCCCGATAAGCGTCCCCGCCATCAGGAGCGCCTGTTGGCCCTGCTGCTGCTGGCCCTGGCACTCTTCTCGCCGCCACTGGTGATCATCGCCGACCGCTCACTGCCCAGCGGGCTCTCCGCCCTGCCCCTCTATCTGCTGCTGGTGTGGGCCCTGGTGATCGGGCTCGCCGCCTGGCTGCTGGAAGGCACCCCCCGGGAGGGCGACAAGGAATGAGCCCGGGAATCGACAGGCGCCTGAATACCGGTAAGCGGCCTGGCCGCCTGCTCCTGCCTGGAAGGCGCGCCCCGGGAGGGCGACAGGGAATGAGCCACCGGATGCCAGCGGGAGTGGCCCATGCGTAACGAAGCCGTGATCCTCGGCGCCGCCTTCGGCTACCTGGCGCTGCTCTTCGTGATCGCCGCCTGGGGCGACCGACGCGCCAGCCAGGGGCGCTCGCTGATCGGCTCGCCCACCGTCTATGCCCTCTCCATCGCCGTCTACTGCACCGCCTGGACCTTCTACGGAAGCGTGGGACGGGTCACCACCCAGGGCGCCAGCTTCCTGCTGATCTACCTGGGGCCCACCCTGGCCATGCTCTCGGCACCCTTTATCCTGCGCAAGATGGTGCGCATCGCCGCGGATCAACGCCTCACCTCCATCGCCGACTTTATCAGCGCCCGCTATGGCAAGAGCCGCATGCTCGGTGCCCTGGTGGCACTGATCGCCCTGGTCGGGATCACGCCCTATATCGCCCTGCAGCTCAAGGCGATCACCCTGAGCCATGCGGTGCTGGTGAGCTACCCCAACCCCATCGAGTTGCAACTGGCCGAGGAACGCTTCTGGGTCGACAAGTCCTTCTGGGTGGCCCTGGTACTGGCGGTCTTTATCATCCTCTTCGGCACCCGCCACCTGGACGCCAGCGAACGCCACGAGGGCATGGTGGCGGCCATCGCCTTCGAGTCCCTGGTCAAGCTGGTCGCCTTCCTGGCGGTGGGGGTGTTCACCGTCTTCATGCTCTTCAACGGCCTGGGCGACCTCTTCGCCCAGGCCGGCGACGATCCCCGACTGCGCCAGGCCCTCGACCTCTCGGCGGTGGAGGGCGGCGCCCTGGGCTGGAGCGGCCTGCTGCTGCTCGCCTTCCTGGCCTTCCTGACCCTGCCCCGCCAGTTCCAGGTGCTGGTGGTGGAGAACGTCGACGAACGCCACCTGACCCGCGCCAGCTGGCTCTTCCCCCTCTACCTGCTGGCCATCAACCTCTTCGTGATTCCCATCGCCCTGGCCGGCATGCTGCTCATGGAGGGCGGCGATCCGGACAGCTTCGTGCTGACCCTGCCGCTTTCCGCCGGCCTCGAGGGGCTGCCGCTACTGGTCTTTATCGGCGGGCTCTCCGCCGCCACCGGCATGGTCATCGTCGAGACCATCGCCCTCTCCACCATGGTCAGCAACCAGTTGGTGATGCCCCTGCTGCTGCGCTCGCCGAGACTGGGCCTGGAGAGCCGCGGCGAGTTGCGCGGCTGGCTGCTGGGCATCCGCCGGGTCGCCATCGTGCTGATCCTGCTGCTCGGCTACCTCTACCACGCCCTGCTCGGCGACGCTTACAGCCTGGTGACCATCGGGCTGGTCTCCTTCGCCGCCGCCGCCCAGTTCGCCCCGGCCCTGCTGCTCGGCCTCTACTGGCGTGGCGCCAATCGCCGCGGGGCGATTATCGGCCTGTTGCTGGGCTTCGTCGCCTGGGCCTATACCTTACTGCTCCCCGGCTTCGCCCAGTCCGGCTGGCTGCCATCGAGCTTTATCGACCAGGGCCCATGGGGCCTCGCCTGGCTCCGCCCCTATGCCCTGCTCGGCCTGGAGGGCTGGGATATCTATACCCACTCGCTGTTCTGGAGCCTGGGACTCAACCTGGCCGCCCTGGTGGGGTTCTCCCTGTTCGGCCGTCAGAGCCGCCTGGAGCAGACCCAGGCGGCGCTCTTCACCGGGGCGCTGCGCCGCGACGCCATGCCCGCCAGCCTGTGGCAGGGCCAGACCAGTCGCGGCGAACTGCGCGACCTGCTGACCCGTTACCTGGGCGCCAAGGTGGCCACCCGAGTGCTGGAGGGGGGGCGCGACGACCAGCCGGCCCCGCCGGCACTGATCGCCCGCACCGAGCGGGCCCTGGCCGGGGCCCTCGGCAGCGCCTCGGCGCGGGTACTGATCAATTCGGTGGTGCGCGGCGAGGCCCTGGACCTGGAGGCGGTACTGAGGATCCTCGACACCACCTCCCAGACCCTGGAGTACAACCGTCGCCTCAAGCAGAAGTCCGAGGAGCTCGCGCGCATCGGCGAAGAGCTGCGTGCCGCCAATGAGCGGCTGCGCGAGCTCGACCGCCTCAAGGACGAATTCGTGGCCATGGTGAGCCACGAGCTGCGCACCCCGCTGACCTCGATTCGCGCCTTCGCCGAAATCCTCCGCGACGGCAAGGACCTCCCCGACGCCAAGCGCGAGCAGTTCCTCGAGGTGGTGGTTCAGGAGAGCCAGCGCCTCTCGCGGCTGATCGAAGAGATCCTCGACCTGGCCCGCCTGGAGAGCGGCCGCCTGACCCTCAATCCCCAGCGCCTCGACCTGGCGGTGCTGGCCCGCCACGGCCTGGCGGCGGTGGAGCGCCTGCAGGCGGAGCGCGGCGTGACCCTGGAGTCGGCCATCGAGGTGGAGGAGGCCTGGGTGGTGGGCGACCCGGACCGCCTGGCCCAGGTGATCATCAATTTGCTCGATAACGCCGGCAAGTTCGCCGATGACGACCGGCCGCGGGTGCGCCTCACCCTCAGCCGCCACAAGGCGCACTATCGCCTCGCCGTCGAGGACAATGGCCCCGGCATCGCCGAGGACGAGCGGGAGCGGGTCTTCGAGAAGTTTCACCAGATCAAGCAGCAGCAAGGGGGCAAGCGGCGCCATCGCCCCAAGGGCAGCGGCCTGGGCCTGCCCATCAGCCGCGGTATCGTCGCCCACCTGGGCGGCCGCCTCTGGGTCGAGCCCGCCCCCACCCTGGGCGGCGCCAGCCTGATCATGGAGCTACCCGCGGCCCCCGAAAGCGGCGAGGGCGAGGAAGGAACGGGGGAAGGCTGAGACCCGGCGCTCGCGGAGGTTACCCGGGGACCTCGCGTCGCCGCCCGCTCCGGGCGGCGGCCTTGGCCCGCTTGATCAGCTCGCGCACCTGACCCAGGTCATGGCGCAACAGCAGCCGCTCCGCCTCTTCCAGGCGCGCCATGTCGATCCAGCCATCCGCGGCTCGGCCCTGGGCCAGGCTCTCCCGCTGGGCCCGCAGCAGCAGCGCCTGGCAGCGCCCCAGGGCGGCCTGAAGCCCCTGGGCCTGGGCCGCCTCGAGCCCACCGCGCCCCACCAGCTCCGCCAGGCGATCCCGGGTGGCGACGCCACGACAACCATGGCACCAGGCCAGCAGGCGGGTGGCACTGACCAGGGGCAGCAGACCGCGGCGCTTGAGGTTGAAGGCCCGCTCATGAGGTGCCTCGTCATCCACCACCAGGCGCCCGAAGCGCTCCAGCAGCGGCGGCGCCTCATCCAGCAGCGCGGCCATCTCGTCGAGGAAAAGCCCCGACCGGGGCACCAGGCCGAGGGCCTTGTCGCGCAGTGACTCGGCCAGGCGCGCTTCGCCGTGGACCGGGAAGAAGTCGAGCAGGATGCTCGCCTGCTGCACTCGCTTGACCCGACGCTCGGCGGTCCAGATCTCCAGTTGCCGGCCCCACTCCTCCAGGCGCTTGCGCCACAAGGGCCAGCGCGCCATCACATGGCCCCGACAGAGCGGAATCCCCGCCCCGTCCAGGGCCTCGGTGAAGCGCTCCCCCACTTGCTGGAAATAGCCGTCGATCTCGGTATGGCGAGCGTCCGGGTAGGCATCGAGGATCATGGCATTGTCCTGATCCGGCCCCAGCAGGCTCTCGTGGCGAGCCCCGGACCCCAGGGTCAGCACGCAGAAGGCGACTGGCGGCGCGCCCCAGCCCTGGGCCCGCATCTCGATCAGGGCGTCGTCGATGGCACGGCGATAGAGCCAGTCGTTATGGTCGCTGAGCAGCTCGGCGATACGCGACGCCGGTAGCTCCAGACGTGCCAGGGCCTCCACCAGGCTGGGCTGCCAGGCCTTGGCCTCGGCCAGGCTCGGTTCCGGGCCCAGGGTGGTGAGCGCATCGCCGAGGGGGGCGAGCGGGGCCGGCCAGCCGGCGGGGTCGGGGAGCGACTCCCCGGCGAAGAGGGTCCGCCAGGGGGAAGGACGTTGCAGCAGGCGCATGGGCACTCCTCGTCGGGACTGCCCGCAGTGTAGCGCCTGGTGGCGTCCTTGCCTGTTGGGCCAAAGGCCAAGTCAGCGGGGCTCGAACATCGCCTCGCCGATATCATCGATGCAGTGGCCTGCGGCCTTGGCGGGGCGCAACGATCAACGGGGCTCGAACATCGCCTCGCCGA
This sequence comes from Halomonas sp. 328, assembly GCF_015645095.1. GTDB lineage: Bacteria > Pseudomonadota > Gammaproteobacteria > Pseudomonadales > Halomonadaceae > Bisbaumannia. The sequence continues at coordinate 124,553 of NZ_JADOTW010000005.1, read as the reverse complement.
TATCATCGATAAAGCGCTGCGCCTTGCTGATCATCAGCTGCTCGCAGGCTTCTCGGCCGGGGACCACATCGGAGCGCTCGAAGCGGTGTTCCTTGACCTCGCCGCCCTCCACCGGCAGGCGGATCCAGCCACTGACCCGATACTGGCCGCCCTGCTCCTGACAGTCGGGAGTGATTCGATAACCGCGATACTCGACCGGCTCCGCCTCGGGGGTGGCCTTGGCGCCACCTTGGCCGAAGAGGCCGGATAACAGTTTCTTGAGCATGGTCTTCTCCTTGTCGATGCCTTAAACGACAGCGACGCCGGCCGGGGCCGACGTCGCTGGAGCGTGGGACCGAGGGTTGCCTTAGTCCTGCTTGCGCCCCTTGCCGGCGGCAATTCGCAGGCGCAGGGCATTGAGCTTGATAAAGCCCTCGGCATCCTTCTGGTCGTAGGCGCCGGCATCGTCCTCGAAGGTGGCGATGGACTCATCGAACAGCGACTCGGCGGACTGACGCCCCACCACGGTGGCGCTGCCCTTGTAGAGTTTGATGCGCACCACGCCGGAGACGTTCTCCTGGGTGGCGTCGATGGCGGCCTGGAGCATCTTGCGCTCCGGGCTCCACCAGTAGCCGTTGTAGATCACCTTGGCGTACTTGGGCATCAGCTCGTCCTTGAGGTGGGCCGCCTCGCGGTCCAGGGTCAGGGACTCGATGGCGCGGTGCGCCTTGAGCATGATGGTGCCCCCCGGGGTCTCGTAGCAGCCGCGGGACTTCATGCCGACGTAGCGGTTCTCGACGATATCCAGGCGGCCGATGCCGTTGGCCCCCCCCAGCTTGTTGAGGGCCTCGAGCACCTCGTGGGGCTTCATGGCCTGGCCGTCGATGGCGACGATATCGCCTTTCTCGTAGGTCAGCTCGATATAGGTGGGCTGGTCCGGGGCGGCCTCCGGGGAGACGCTCCAGCGCCACATGTCTTCCTCGGCCTCGGCCCAGGGATCCTCGAGGATGCCGCCCTCGTAGGAGATATGCAGCAGGTTGGCGTCCATGGAGTAGGGGGATTTCTTCTTCTTGGAGGAGAAGTCCACCGGGATGCTGTGCTCGTCGCAGTAGGCCATCAGCTTCTCGCGGGAGTTGAGATCCCACTCCCGCCAGGGGGCGATCACCTTGACGCCGGGCTTGAGGGCGTAGGCGCCGAGTTCGAAGCGCACCTGGTCGTTGCCCTTGCCGGTGGCACCGTGGGAGATGGCGTCGGCGCCGGTCTCGTTGGCGATCTCGATCAGGCGCTTGGCGATCAGCGGACGGGCGATGGAGGTACCCAGCAGGTACTCACCCTCGTAGATGGTGTTGGCCCGGAACATCGGATAGACGTAGTCGCGCACGAACTCCTCGCGCAGGTCCTCGATGTAGATCTCCTTGACGCCCAGGGCCTGGGCCTTGGCGCGGGCCGGCTCGACCTCTTCCCCCTGACCGATATCGGCGGTGAAGGTCACCACTTCGCAGTTGTAGGTCTCCTGCAACCACTTGACGATAACGGACGTGTCCAGGCCGCCGGAGTAGGCGAGAACGACCTTCTTGACATCGGACATTCGGGGCTCCTTGGTGAATCGACTCATGCAAGACGCTGCGGCGGGGAAGCCTGCCACAGCCTGGGGTTTCGAGCGCCTCAGTATAGCGCCCTTGCACGGCGTCGAATACCGCCGCCTGGCGCCAGGCGGCGGCAAAGATGCTAGAATCCGCCGCACCCGGGCGGCCTGTCGCCAGGGATGACCATGAATCGGGTAAGGGAGAGGGGCATGAGCGAGGCAATCGCCCGCGAAATGATGGCGCAGCGCTTTCGGAGTTTTCTGCCGGTGGTGGTGGACATGGAGACCGGCGGCTTCAATGCCGAACGCGACGCCATCCTCGAGATCGCTGCCGTGACCCTGAGCATGGACCCCGAAGGCAACCTGATGCCGGATGCCACCTACGCCTTCCATGTGACCCCCTTCGAGGGCGCCAATGTGGAGCAGTCGGCCCTCGACTTCACCGGCATCAAGCTCGACGACCCCCTGCGCCAGCGGGTCGCCCTCGGCGAGGCGGAGGCCCTCGGGGAGATCTTTCGCCCGGTGCGCAAGGCGGTCAAGGCCAATGGCTGCACCCGCGCCATCCTGGTGGGCCACAACGCCGCCTTCGATCACGGCTTCCTGAATGCCGCCGTCAATCGCTGCGGCATCAAGCGCAACCCCTTCCATCCCTTCTCCAGCTTCGATACCGCCAGCCTCTCCGGGCTGGTCTATGGCCAGACGGTGCTGGCCCGCGCCTGCCGCGCCGCCGGCATCGCCTTCGACAACACCGAGGCCCACTCGGCCCGCTACGACACCGAGCGTACCGCCGAGCTGTTCTGCGCCATCGTCAATCGCTTCAAGGACCTGGGCGGCTGGAACCTGGCCCAGCGGGAGCAGGGGCTGGAAGAGGTCTAAACAAAGCTGGAAGCTGGAAGCTGGAAGCTGGAAGCTGGAAAGCAGCCTAATGTAAATCGCCCCCATGGCCAGGCCATGGGGGCGATTGTTCTTCCAGCTTATGGCTTAACGCTTCGGGCGATGCCCGGTCAGGCGTCGGACGAGGCCTGGTTGTGCTTGGCGGCGGTGGCCTTGATCAGCGTCTCCAGCTCACCGTTCTGATACATCTCGACGATGATATCGCAGCCGCCGACCAGCTCGCCGTCGACCCACAGCTGCGGGAAGGTGGGCCAGTTGGCGTACTTGGGCAGCTCGGCGCGGATATCCGGGTTGTCGAGGATATTGACGAAGGCGAAGCGCTCGCCGCAGGACATCAGCGCCTGGACCGCCTGGGCAGAGAAGCCGCACTGGGGCAACTGGGGAGACCCCTTCATGTAGATCAGGATAGGGTTCTCGCCGATCTGCTGCTTGATGTTGTCGATGGTGGTGCTCATGGGGATTCCTTCTCGACGGTGACTGTGAGCTTGGCGACCATTCTACTGATCCGCGGCGGCGAAAACAGCCCCGGGGCGACACCCACCCCGCCACGGCGCTCCCTTTCAGTTGGAATGACTGAGGGGCGCTGGGGGCAGGACAGAGCGGGGGTTTTTTGCCAGGGGTGAGGAGCATGCTCCGAACGGGCTGGCCAGGGATGGCCAGCACCGGTCCTGCAAGCGGAGCAGGATGCGAGAGCGCCGCAGGGCAAGAGTAGCGCCCAGGGAGGGGTTTACAGCGCCCCGCGACGGCCTGCCCCCAGGGTAGCCCCGGTCCGCCGAGCAGAAAGTGTACTTACCTGCGCTAGCCCTGCCCCCCACGCGTTGCGCCGCACCGCCCGGCTAGCTAGGATGGTCGTTTTACGCGGAGAGACACCATGGCGACACGCCATTTCCTGACCCTGCTGGATCTGAGCCCCGAGGAGCTCACCTACCTGATTCGTCGGGCCATCTCCATCAAGACCGGCCTCAAGACCCAGGGCCCCACCTACACGCCCTTCACCAACCGCACCCTGGCGATGATCTTCGAGAAGTCCTCGACCCGCACCCGGGTCTCCTTCGAGACCGCCATGGCGCAGTTCGGTGGCCATGCCCTCTTCCTCTCGCCCCGCGATACCCAACTGGGCCGCGGCGAGCCGATCGGCGACACCGCCCGGGTGCTCTCGGAAATGGTCGACGCGGTGATGATCCGCACCTTCTCCCACCAGGGCCTGGAGGCGTTCGCCGCCGCCAGCAGCGTGCCGGTGATCAACGCCCTGACCGACGACTACCACCCCTGCCAACTGCTCGCCGATGTGATGACCTGGACCGAGCTGCGCGGCAGCGTGCGCGGCAAGACCGCGGTGTGGATCGGTGACGGCAACAACATGTGTCACTCCTGGATCAACGCCGCCCGCCAGTTCGACTTCCAGCTGCGCATCTGCTGTCCCGAGGGTTACGAGCCACGCCAGGATATCCTCGCGGCCGCCGGTGACCGGGTCAGCCTGATCCGCGACCCTCGCCAGGCGGTGGCCGACGCCGACCTGGTGACCACCGATGTGTGGGCCTCCATGGGTCAGGAGGAGGAGCAGGCCAAGCGCGAGCGGGACTTCGCCGACCTCCAGGTCACCGAGGCACTGCTCGACCTGGCCAGGCCGGACGCCCTCTTCCTGCACTGCCTGCCCGCCCACCGTGGCGAGGAGATCAGCGAGACCCTGCTCGACGATCCCCGCGCCGTGGTCTGGCAGGAGGCCGGCAACCGCCTCCACGCCCAGAAGGCCCTGCTGGAGTTCCTGCTGCTGGGCAAGGTAGAAGGCTAAGCCACCCAGACACAAAAAAAGCGGCCGGCCCCATCCTGAGGGGGCCGGCCATTTTTTCGGGATCATCGACCGGAAACCAACGAAAAAGCCACCGCACGAGGCGGTGGCTTTTCTGAATTCGGTTGGTGGAGCCTAGCGGGATCGAACCGCTGACCTCAACACTGCCAGTGTTGCGCTCTCCCAGCTGAGCTAAGGCCCCACACATGAATGTCTGTAGCGTCATTCGGGCTGTCGCTGCTGGCGTCTCCCTCAGCGACGAGGCGAATATTACGCACCCGGATCGAAGGCGTCAACCCCTTTGATGACGTAAATCGCAACTCACTGATCTTCGGCACGCCACCCGCTAGATAGCGACCCTAAATGAAGCTAAGCTAGGTCACTCATGGACGAGGCGCCCTGCGCCCCGTGACCGAGACGATTCAACTGCCTATCGGGGTATCGCTTTGATCAGGGTCATTGTCGCAGATGATCATCACTTGGTGCGCACCAGCATCGCCCGGATGCTGGATGCCGAAGAGGGCATCACGGTGGTGGCGGAAGCCGCCGACGGCGAGGAGGCCATCGCCCAGGCACGCCAACATCGTCCCGATATCGTGCTGATGGATATTCGCATGCCGGGGATCGGTGGCCTGGAAGCCACCCGCAAGATCATCAAGGGCATGAGTGATATTCGGGTCCTGGTGCTCACCGCCTATCTCGAAGACGCCTTCGCCCAGCGCCTGCTGGACGCCGGCGCCAGCGGCTTCATCTCCAAGGGCACCGAACTGCCGGAAATGGTCAACGCCATCCGCAGCGTCTTCGCCGGCCAGCGCTATATCAGCCCGGAAATGGCCCAGCGGCTGGCGCTGTCGCGCATCAGCATCCAGGACAACCCCTTCGACCAGCTCTCGCAGCGCGAGCTGCAGGTGGCGATGATGATCGTCAACTGCCACAAGGTCAGCGACATCTCCGACCGCCTCTTCCTCAGCCCCAAGACCGTCAACACCTACCGTTACCGGATCTTCGAGAAGCTGGGCGTCCACTCCGACGTGGAACTGACCCACCTGGGCCTGCGCTACGGCCTGGTGGAGGGCTACCAGACCAACGATTGAGCGGCGAGCCATCGGGGGCGCCGCCACCCACCCGACTCTGTTATGCTGGCCCCAGACTGAGCGGCACGGCTTCCATGAGTTTCGATTCCAAGCACTTCCTCAAGACCATCGGCCAGGGCCCCGGCGTCTACCGCATGTACGATGACGCCGGCGAGACCCTCTACGTGGGCAAGGCCAAGCGCCTCCGGGCACGGCTGGCCAGCTACTTCCGCGGCACCCTCAACGCCAAGACCCAGGCCCTGGTGGCGCGAATCGCCGATATCCAGGTCACCCTGACCCATAGCGAAACCGAGGCGCTGCTGCTGGAGCAGACCCTGATCAAGGAGCTGCGCCCGCCCTATAACATCCTGCTGCGGGACGACAAGTCCTACCCCTTCGTCTTCGTCAGCGACCACCACCCCTACCCCGCCCTGGAGTACAAGCGTGCCCGACGGCGCCGCGACGATGGTCGCTATCTGGGTCCCTACCCCAGCAGCGGCGCGGTGCGCGAGAGCCTGTCACTGATGCAGAAGATCTTCCGCATCCGCAACTGCGAGGACAGCGTCTTCGCCCACCGCTCGCGCCCCTGCCTGCAGTACCAGATTCAGCGCTGCAGCGCGCCCTGCGTCGGGCTGATCGACGAGGCCGCCTACCGTCGCGACCTGGAGCATGCGGTACTCTGCCTCTCCGGCAAGAGCGACCAGGTGACCGACGAGCTGACCCGGGCCATGGAAGCGGCCAGCCAGGCGCTGGCCTTCGAGGAGGCGGCTCGACTGCGTGACCAGATCCAGCAGCTGCGCCGCCTCCAGGCGCGCCAGTATGTGGACACCGGCGGCGGAGACGCCGACCTCTTCGCCCTGGCAGAGCGCCCCGGCGGCCTCTGCGTGGCGGTACTCACGGTACGCCAGGGACGCATGCTGGGCGTCAATCACCATACCCCGAGCAACGGCCTCGACCTGGCCCCCGAGGCACTGCTCGGCGAGCTGGTCAGCCAGTACTACCTCGGCTCCGCCCGGGAAGTCCCCGAGGAGGTGATCACCGGTCTCGCCCTGCCGGACGCCGACCTGATCCAGGCCGCCCTGACCCAGCAGGCCGGACGCCGGGTACGCCTGACCCACCAGGTGCGCGGTCACCGCGCCCAATGGCTGGGGCTGGCCCAGACCAATGCCGAACAGCACCTGGCCACCCAGCTCGCCAACCAGACGCAGCTGGCGCGACGCTTCGAGGCCCTGCGCCAGGCCCTGCACCTGGAGACTCCCCCGACCCGCCTGGAGTGCTTCGATATCAGCCATAGCCAGGGGGAAGCCACCATCGCCTCCTGCGTGGCCTTCGGGCCCGAGGGGCCGCTGACCTCGGACTACCGACGCTTCGCCATCGAGGGCATTGCCCCGGGCGACGACTACGGGGCCATGCACCAGGCCCTGCGCCGGCGTTTCAAGCGCCTGGCCGCCGGGGAAGGCAAGCGCCCCGACCTGCTGGTGGTGGATGGCGGCAAGGGTCAGCTACGCATGGCCCGGGAAGTGCTGGAGGAGTATGGCCTGAGCGAGATTCGCCTGCTGGGGGTCGCCAAGGGCAGCACCCGCAAGGCGGGGCTCGAGACCCTCTTCCTGGAGGGCGCCAACACCCCCCTGGCCCTGGAGGCGGACTCCCCGGCCCTGCACCTGATCCAGCATATCCGCGACGAGTCGCACCGCTACGCCATCGCCGGCCACCGCGCCAAGCGCGACAAGGCGCGACGCACCTCGACCCTGCAGGAGGTGCCCGGCATCGGCCCCAAGCGCCGTCGGGAACTGTTACGCTTCTTCGGCGGCCTGCAGGGGGTTCGCCAGGCCAGTCGCGAAGAACTGGCCCGGGTCCCCGGCATCAGCGCCGGCCTCGCCGAGGCCATCTACCAGGCCCTGCATGGCTGAACCCCGGCGGCCCGACCCCCATCGCACCTATCAACGCCACGGCCGCATGGATGATCCCTCCGCCCGCGGGTAGAATGGCCCTTTCGACTCCTCAGGCAAGGACACGCGACTCGACGATGAATATCCCCAACCTCCTCACCCTGGCCCGCATCGCGTTTATCCCCCTGCTCGTGGTCATTTTCTACCTGCCCTATGGCTGGAGCCTGCCCCTGGCGGCGGCGCTCTTTGCCCTGGCCGCCATTACCGACTGGCTGGACGGCTACCTGGCCCGACGCTGGGATCAGGCCACGCCTTTCGGCGCCTTCCTCGACCCGGTGGCCGACAAGCTGATGGTGGCGGTGGCCCTGGCCCTGCTGATCGAACGCTACGAGAGCCTCTGGCTGACCCTGCCGGCCCTGGTGATCATCGGCCGCGAGATCGTCATCTCGGCGTTGCGCGAGTGGATGGCCGAAATGGGCAAGCGCGGCCTGGTCGCGGTCTCCTGGATCGGCAAGGTCAAGACCACCCTGCAGATGGTCGCCCTGTTGCTGCTGCTGGGTTTCGTCCCCGGCGCCCCGGTGGCCCAAGTGGGGGTGGCGACCCTCTATGCCGCCGCCGCCCTGACCCTCTGGTCCATGGCCCAGTACCTGAGCGCCGCCTGGCCGCATCTGCGCCGTTCGATGTAAGGGAAGTCGCAATAAACGTTTGACAGTCACGGAGTTATCCGTATAATTCGCTCTCGAGTCAGGCGGGAATAGCTCAGTGGTAGAGCATCGCCTTGCCAAGGCGAGGGTCGCGAGTTCGAATCTCGTTTCCCGCTCCAGGACTCTCTTGGCGTCAGGCATCAACGACGCAAGGAGAGGCGGACTCGAGAAGGTCGCGAGCCGGCACGCCGGTCCGATCGAATCTCGTTTCCCGCTCCAGATTCAGACTTGCCAAGGCAAGACTTTCTGAAATGGGCCCGACTCAGTGAGGCTGGATGGCAGAGTGGTCATGCAGCGGACTGCAACTCCGTGTACGCCGGTTCGATTCCGACTCCAGCCTCCATTTCTTGATTTCCCCTGCTCGAACCTCCCGCCCGGATGGCGAAATTGGTAGACGCAAGAGACTTAAAATCTCTCGGTGGCAACACCGTGCCGGTTCGAGCCCGGCTCCGGGCACCATCATCGATTCGATGAGCCACTCGCTCCGGGGCACTCCTCGATGACATCGTTTCGCCTGCGCGACCCCTACTTCACCTACCGCCATCGGCGCCCGATCCATGCCCTGCGCATCTGTGCCGCGGTGGCCATCACCTACCTGATCATCACCCTCTTGCCGATTCCGCATGGCAGCTGGGCCCTGGTCAGCACCGTCATGGTGATGGGCAACCTGCCGCATATCGGCGGCGTCCTGGACAAGGCCAAGCAACGCCTGCTGGGCACCGTCACCGGCGTCGGCTGGGGCGTCCTGGCGACCCTGGTGCCCGACCCGCCCCCCGGCCTGCTGCCCGCCTGGTTGCTGCTGGGCATCGCCCTGGCCACCTACGCCACCTTCGGCAAGCGCCACGCCTATGGCGGCCTGATGTTCTCCATCAGCCTGCTGCTGGTGGCCGGCGACGGTCACCAGGACCTGCACCTCGCCCTGTGGCGGGGCTTCGATGTGCTGCTGGGTTCCTGCGTGGGCCTGGCGGTGACCCTGCTCCTGCTGCCCCAGAAGGCCACCGATGTGCTGCGCTTCCTGCTCGCCGAGAACCTGGACACCATGGCCCGGCTCTACCATGCCCATACCAGCGCCACCTCGGCCTCCGGCCCGGATACCCGCGAGCTGCTCAAGGCCACCAGCGCCCTGCTGATCAAGCAGCGTGGCCTGGTGGACGCCATCCACAGCGAACGCCGCCTCAAGCGCCGCGAGCTGGATGGCCTGATCTCCCTGCAGCGACGCATGCTCTCCACCATCGAGCTACTGCTGGAGAGCCACTGGAATACCCGCTCCGGCCATGAGCGCATCGACGCCATGAGCGGACTCAGGGAGACCCAGCACACCCTGGCCCGAGTCCTGGGCAGCCTGGCCTACCAGGTCCGCACCGGCCACCCCATCCAGGTGGATACTGTCACCTTCGATCTCCAGCGCTACGCCGATCAGGCCCAGGGCGGCCGCACCGAGGACGGGCGGTTGCTCTTCAGTCCCAGCGGCTATCTATGGTTGAATCGCGAATTGGCGCGCCTGACCCAGGCCTTGGCCGAGGATCTCGGCCGACTGCGCCGCTTGCCCAGCCGGCGCCTGAGACGCCGCGCCGGGCGTCATACCCTGATCACCCCCGCCAAGGAGAAGCGCCGCCCATGAGCTCCCCCGCCGAACGCGTCCTGGTCATCGGCGGCGGCGTCGCCGGCCTCGCCCTGGCGCTGGATCTCGCCGATCACCGCCCGGTCACCCTGCTGCGCCCGGCCAGCGACGATGCCGGGGCCAGCCGCTGGGCCCAGGGCGGCATCGCTGCCGTGCTGGACCCCACCGACGATATCGAATCCCATGTGGCGGATACCCTGACGGCTGGCGCCGGGCTGTGCGATGCGTCGGCGGTGCGCTTTACCGTGGAACAGGGGCCGGCGGCCATCGCCTGGCTGCTCGAGCTCGGCGTGCCTTTTACGCCGGACCCTCGCCCCGAGGCCCCCTACCCCTACCACTTGACCCGCGAGGGTGGTCACGGCGCACGACGCATCATCCACGCCGAGGATGCTACCGGGCGAGCGGTGATCGACACCCTGGTCGCCCGGGTAGAGGCCCACCCCAACATCACCCGGCACCGGGCACTGACCGCCATCGGCCTGCTCGCCGACGCGAGTGGCGCCTGTCGCGGTGCCCACTGCCTGGATGCCCAGGGTGGCGACGTCATGCTGCTGGCCGGTGACACCGTACTCGCCAGTGGTGGCGCCAGCGGCCTCTATCGCCACACCACCAGCCCTCACCCCACGCGTGGCGAGGGCATGCTGATGGCCGCCGAGCTGGGCGCCCGACTGATGAACCTGGAATTCCAGCAGTTTCACCCCACCTGTCTCTATGATCCCCAGGGCGCGCCCTTCCTGATCAGCGAGGCGGTACGTGGCGAAGGCGGCATCCTGCGCAACCTCGCCGGCGAACGCTTTATGCCGGCCCTCGACCCGCGGGCCGAACTGGCCCCCCGGGATATCGTCGCTCGGGCCATCGATGCCCAGATTCAGCGCGAGGGCGGCGAGCATGTGTGGCTGGACATCAGCCACCTCCCGGCCCCGACGATCCGCCGCCTCTTCCCCACCATCCAGGCCCACTGCCTGGGCCGTGGCCTCGATATCACCCGGTCACCGATCCCGGTGGTACCCGCCGCCCACTACAGCTGTGGGGGCGTGGCCACCGATCTCGAGGGGGCGACCGAGGTGGCGCACCTGCATGCCATCGGCGAGGTAGCGGCCACCGGCCTGCATGGCGCCAACCGCATGGCCAGCAACTCCCTGCTGGAGTGCCTGGTGTTCGCCCGGGCCGCGGCCCGAACCCTGCGCCAGGCTGCCACGGACTGGCGACCGCCCCAGCCACCCGCCATCGCCACCGGGCCGGCGGCAGAGGCGGCCCGGCTCGAGTCGCTGCAAGCGGCGCTGGGAGACGTGATGAGCCGCCGCGTCGCCATCGTTCGTGACGACAACGGCCTGGCCGAGGCCGAGGCGCGCCTCGGCGACCTCCATGCACAGGTAGCGCCCCTCTGGCGCCAGCATCGCCCCACTCCGGCCCTGGCCAGCCTGTGGCACTCGCTGCGCCTGGCCCGCCTTACCGTGCGCCTGGCCCAGGCACGCCGGGAGTCCCGGGGACTGCACTTCAACCGGGACTGCCCGGACACTGCCGCCGAGGCCAGGCCCTCGATGATTCGCCTTGGCGAGCTCGCCGCGCCGCACACCTGACCTCAGGGGACGGCGCGCCGGGCGACCAGGTGTCGCCGCAAGCGGCGACGGGCATCGCTTCCGGCGCTATCCGGCCATACCCAGAACCGTCGACGACCCAAGCGCAGGCCAATCAGCCAGGGCCCCAGGTAATCACAGCTCAGCTCGATTCGCCGCCAGTCGCCCTGGGACTCGGCCCACTCCCATTCGCCGCCCTCGCCGATGGGCACGAAACGTAGCCGCCCGCCAGGGCGGCGCCGGGCCTGCCAATACAGCCCTGCCCCCAACGACAGCGCCGCCAGGGCGGTCATCCCCGGCGGCGCATGCAAGGCCAACAGCACGAGAGTGCCGCCACCGCTGAGCAGCGGCGGCAGCAGCGCCCACCTAGAGGGCGCGAAACTGATCGCGATCGCCGTGTTCGGCATGCTCGATGATCAAGCCAACGATGCGCCGCAGCGCCGGGGCCTCCGGAGGCTCGCGACGCATCAGCCAGACGAACAGGTCCTGATCCTCCTCTTCCAGCAGGGCCCGGTAGGCGGCACGATCATCGCCATCGAGCTCGCCATAGCGCTGCTCGAGGAAAGGCACCAACAGCAGATCCAGCTCCCACATGCCACGCCGGGAGTGCCAGTAGAGCCGCTTGCGTTCGACATCTTCTAGGGGGGTCGCTTCGCTCAAGGGAGAACCTCGGACAAGTCTTGGGAATGTTCCCGCATTATAACCGAGGCGGCGGCCGCGAGCCCAAACCTCGCCCCTGACCAGCCCCTTTTCGAGGGTCGTGTTGTAGTTCGTTGTTTTATCAAGATTTGCGCAGTATGCTGAGAACAAACAAGAGCCGCAGACACGGCATTGCCCTTGGAGAAACGCCGATGACCAAGTCCGAGTTGATCGAGCAGATCGCCATGCGACAGCCGGAGCTGTCGATCAAGGAAGTCGAGGCCGCCGTCAGGATCATTCTCGACGACATCACCAACACCCTGGCCGACGGGGGCCGTGTCGAGATTCGCGGCTTCGGCAGCTTCTCGCTGCACTACCGGGAACCCCGGGTCGGCCGCAACCCCAAGACCGGCGACCCGGTCGCCCTGGACGGCAAATTCGTGCCACACTTCAAACCCGGCAAGGAGCTGCGCGAGCAGGTCAATGCCAGCCGTGCCCTGGGGTACTGAGGGCGAAGGGCGCCCTGCGCCATGACGACAGACACGACTCGAAGGAAGCTCCATGCGTTGGTTAAAAGGCGTGATTTTGGCCATTATCCTGGTGGCAGTGCTATTGGTCGGCATCCTCTTCGCCGTCAACAATCAACAGGCCCTGCCCCTCAACCTGATCTGGATCGAGCTCCCCCCAGCCTCCCTTTCGGTGTGGCTGCTGGCCGCCCTGGTGTGTGGCGTACTGCTCGGCATGTTGGCCATGACCGGTGTCTATCTGCGCCTGCGCACCCTGCTGACTCGTGCTCAGCGGCACAATCAGCAGCAGCGCAAGGAGCTGGATCGGCTGCGCGTCCAGGAGCTCAAGGAACTACCCTGAATGGTGGATCTTCTGCTGCTGGCCCTGTTGTTGGCAGCGGTGGCCATCGGCTGGTGGCTGGGCCGACGCAGTGCCTCGGTTCGTGGCGAGGCCTCCTCCCAGGGGCGGCTGTCCCGGGACTACTTCGTGGGGCTCAACTATCTGCTCAACGAGGAGCCCGACCGAGCCATCGAGACCTTCGTCAATGCCCTGGAGGTCAACAGCGATACCATCGAGACCCATATCGCCCTGGGCAGCCTGTTCCGTGCCCGGGGTGAAGCCGATCGCTCGGTGAAGATCCACCAGAACCTGCTGGCCCGCCCCGCCCTCACCCCTGCCCAGGGGCAGCGCGTGCAACTGGAACTCTCCCGCGACTTCCTCAAGCTCGGCCTCCATGACCGCGCCGAGCGCCTCCTCCAGGGACTGATTCGCGAGGCCCAGGACGAGGAGTTGCGCCTGGCCGCCAAGCGCCTGCTGGTGGACCTGCTGGAGCGGGAGAAAGCGTGGCAGGCGGCCGTGGAGGTGGCGGTCCCCGAACTGATACGCCGCCAGGAGGGGCTGCGGCGAGCCGCCAGTCACTGGCTGTGTGAACTGGCCGAGCAGGAGCTGCAGGGCGCCAGCCCCGGGCCGGCTCGCAAGCACCTGCGTCAGGCGCTCGGCATCGACGCCCAGTGCGTTCGGGCCACCTGGCTGCTGGCCCGCCTCGAGCACGACACCGGTCACTATAAGGCCGAGGCGAAGCTACTCAAGCGCATTCCCGACCAGGACCTCGATTTTGCCCCCATCATCCTCGACCCCCTGGCAGAGGCGTATCGCCGCCTGGAGGACCCCCAGGGCTTCGAGCACTACCTGCAAGAACTGATCGCGCGCGCCCCCTTCACCAGCGCCCTGCTGGCCCTGGCGCAGAGTCATCAACAGCGGGAAGGCAATGCCGCCGCCGAGGCGTTTATTCGCGAGCAACTGGCGAGTGCCCCCAGCCTGCGCGCCCTGGACTACCTGATGGATCTCTATGCGCGCAATGCCGATGCCGAAGAGCGAGGCCGCATCGAACTGCTCAAGCAGCACACCGAGGCCCTGCTGGCCCGCCATCCCCGCTTTCGCTGCCGTCGTTGCGGCTTTGCCGGCGAACAGCTGCACTGGCAGTGCCCCAGTTGCCGTCAGTGGGGCACCACCAAACCGGTCACCGGCATCGAAGGGGAGTGACCAAAGAGAAGGCTCAGGCCCCGGCCAGCTCGGCCTCGATGGCCGCCAGGGCCGCCATGGGCTCATCGGCCTGGGTGACCGGCCGCCCCACCACCAGGTGGGTGCTACCCGCCGCCATGGCCTGGGCCGGCGTGAGGATACGCCGCTGATCCCCCGCTTCGGCGAAACTGGGACGAATCCCCGGCGTCACCTTGAGAAAGGCATCGCCGCATAGCTCGCGGAGCCGCGCCGACTCCTGAGCCGAGCAGACCACCCCGTGCATGCCGCTGTCCTGGGCCAGCTGCGCCAGGCGTTCCACCTGCTGGGCCGGCGAGACCGCCACGCCCACCTCGGCGAGATCCTCCGCCTCCATGCTGGTCAAGACGGTGACGGCGATCAGCTGGGTCGACAGAGCGTGGCGCTCGAGCCGCTCCCGAGCCGCCTCCATCATCCGCCGCCCCCCTCCGGCATGCACATTGACCATCCAGACGCCCTGCTCCGCCGCCGCCTGGACGGCGCCGGCCACGGTATTGGGAATATCGTGGAACTTGAGGTCGAGGAACACCTCGAAACCACGCCCATGCAGGGCCTCCAGCACATCGGGCCCGCTGCGGGTAAACAGCTCCTTGCCCACCTTGAGCCGGCAACGCGCCGGGTCGAGCCGGTCGGCCAGGCACAGGGCCGCGTCCAGGGACGGGAAATCCAGGGCAATGATCAGGGGGGAGTCGGTGGACATGGGGGCTGGCATCTCCTCGGCGCGTTGATAGGGCGCCTTAGTATACCAGTCGCGCCGGGGCGCGTCGGCCTGCACGCGCCGCCAATCGCCCACGGAGAAGATCGCTAAAGGCTGACAGCACGGAGAAGCTCAGGGGCTAGGGTTAATTTGTAACCCACCGGTTACACAAGAACTTCAAACCATTAGGGAGGATGGGTAATGAAAGCAACCCTCAAGGGGCTGGTATTCGCCCTGCTACTGGGCCTGGCCCCGCTGACCCTGGCCCAGGAGATGGCCCCCATCAATGTCAATCAGGCCGACGCCGAGATGCTCGCCGAATTGCCCGGCATCGGTGCCGCCAAGGCCCAGGCCATCATCGAGGACCGGGAGGCCAACGGCCCCTTCAGCGACCCCGACGACCTGACCCGGGTCAGCGGTATCGGCCCGGCTACCGTCGAAGCCATGCGCGATCAACTGGAGTTCTGAGCCGCTCCCGGGGGCACAGGCCCCCGGGCTTCTTCTTCCTTCCTTCTCAGATCCTCAGGCCACCATCGCACTCGATGACGCGACCAGTGAAGTACGCATTGTTGAAGATAAACGCCACGCTCTCGGCGATATCCTCCGGCTGACCGAGCTTGCCCAGGGGGATCCCCTTGGCGATCTTCTCCAGCATCTCGGGACGAATCGCCGCGGTCATATCGGTCTCGATAAAGCCCGGGGCCACGGCTCCCACCCGCACGTCGTGGCGGGCCAGCTCCTTGGCCCAGGTCACGGTCAACGCCGCCACCGCTGCCTTGGCCGCGGCATAGTTGCTCTGGCCCATGTTCCCGGCCCGGGAAATGCTGGAAATATTGACGATCACCCCACCCTGGCCGGCCTCGACCATCTGCAGGGCCGCCGCCTGACCGCACAGGAAGACCCCGGTCAGGTTGACGTCGATCACCTGCTGCCATTGGCTCAGCGACAGCCCCTTCTCGACCTTCCCGTCCCTGGCCTTGATCAGCAGGCCATCGCGGGTAATGCCGGCATTGTTGACCAACCCCTGCACCGGGCCCATTCGCTCGGCGATATCGGCGAAGGCCAGGGTCACCGAGCCCTCGTCGGCCACATCGGTGACGAAGGCCTGGGCCTCGACACCGGCGTCGGCCAGCGTCCCCACGGCGGCATCCAGGGCCTCGGCCTCGCGATCCAGCAACGCCAACCGGGCCCCCTGCTGCCCGAGCCGCCGCGCCATGGCCAGCCCCAGGCCGCGGGCCCCACCGGTAATGGCGATCACCGCCTTGTCCATCTGCATGAGTGTTCTCCTCGATAGTCAGGGTAGATGGCGACCCGGCCGCCATCTCATTTTTTTGTGCAACGCAGCAACCTCTATAAGCTAGCACGCGTTGAAAAACTCGCACAGGGAGAATGCCTTGAAATTGCCTCCAGCCACCCTCACTACTCAATCCATCGACACCGCCGGAGGCACCATGCCTTTTCTACTTCTCTTCACTCTCTTCGCCCTGCTCGACTTCGTTATCCTCTTCTCGGTAGGCAGCCAGATCGGCCTGCTGACCACCCTGCTGATGGTGCTGGCCACCGGCTTCATCGGCCTGCACCTGATTCGCCGCGAGGGCGTAGCCACCCTGGCCCGGGCCCAGGAGCGCTTCGCCCGGGGCGAGGTCCCCACCGGCGAGCTCTTGACCGGGGCGGCACTGATCTTCGGCGGCGCCCTGCTGATGGCCCCGGGCTTCCTCTCCGACGGCCTGGGCCTGCTATGCCTGGTGCCCGATGCCCGGCGCCTGCTCGGTAAGGGCCTGGCGCGGTTGGGGCTACGCTTCCAGGCCGCGTCGATGGGTGCCGGCAACTCCCAGACCCACCGGCGCCCCCATGCCGACGACTGGCAGCAGGCCGGGCGTGAGGGCGATGCAGGCGGCGATCGGAACGCGCATCAGGATGCCCCCCTGGAAGGCGACTTTATTCCCCGCGGAGAGTCTCGCCGCTGAGCGGCCCTCGATGAAAAAATTTTCGCGACAGGCCTTGAAAGCCATTCACCCGCCCCCACTGTTGGGCTAGCAACGGTTTCGGCTCGGCGCCCCGGCGACGAGCCAGCGACACGGAAGGCAACCGCCTTCACTTCGCGGCCCTGCTGCGAAGCCGGTAACGACCACCGTCACGCCAAGCGTGACACAGCCAACCATCAGGAGTACGTGAGCAATGAACATCCGTCCTCTGCACGATCGCGTCATCATCCGTCGCGTGGAAGAAGAACAGAAGACCGCTGGCGGCATCGTGCTTCCGGGCAACGCCCAGGAAAAACCGACACGTGGCGAAGTGCTCGCCGTCGGTAACGGCCGGATTCTCGATAACGGCGAAGTGCGTCCCCTGGACGTCAAGGTCGGTGACACCGTGATCTTCAAGGAGGGCTTCGGCGTCGAGAAGCAGAAGATCGACGGCGAAGAGGTCCTGATCATGAGCGAGTCCGACATCCTCGCCGTGGTGGAAGGCTAAGCCCCAGAGCCCGCCAAACGACGTTAGCGTTCTTGTTTGACAACCGATTCATAGGAAGTAACGAAAATGGCAGCGAAACAGGTCAAGTTTTCCGACGACGCCCGTAAGCGCATGGCTCGTGGCGTGGATGTCCTCGCCAACGCCGTGAAGGCCACCCTGGGGCCCAAGGGCCGCAACGTGGTGCTCGAGAAGTCCTTCGGCGCCCCCACCGTCACCAAGGACGGCGTCTCCGTGGCCAAGGAGATCGAACTGAAGGACAAGTTCGAGAACATGGGCGCCCAGATGGTCAAGGAAGTCGCTTCCAAGACCTCCGACGTGGCCGGCGACGGCACCACCACCGCCACCGTGCTGGCCCAGGCCATCGTCAATGAAGGCCTGAAGGGCGTGACCGCCGGCATGAACCCGATGGACCTCAAGCGCGGCATCGACAAGGCCGTGATCGCCGCGGTCAAGGAGATCCAGGCCCTGGCCGTGCCCTGCACCGACTCCAAGGCGATCGCCCAGGTCGGCACCATCTCCGCCAACGGCGACGCGCGCATCGGCGAGATCATCGCCGAGGCCATGGAGAAGGTCGGCAAGGAAGGCGTGATCACCGTCGACGAGGGTCGTGGCTTCGAAGACGAGCTGGAAGTCGTCGAGGGCATGCAGTTCGACCGCGGCTACCTCTCCCCGTACTTCGTCACCAACCAGGACACCATGGCCGTCGAGCTGGAAGACCCCTTCCTGCTGCTGGTCGACAAGAAGATCTCCAACATCCGCGAGCTGCTGCCGGTGCTGGAAGCCGTCGCCAAGGCCGGCAAGCCGCTGGTGATCATCGCCGAGGACATCGAAGGCGAGGCCCTGGCCACCCTGGTGGTCAACACCATGCGCGGTATCGTCAAGGTCGCCGCCGCCAAGGCGCCGGGCTTCGGCGATCGTCGCAAGGCCATGCTGCAGGATATCGCCATCCTGACCAACGGCACCGTGATCTCCGAGGAAGTGGGCCTGAACCTCGAGCAGGCCACCCTGGACCACCTGGGCAGCGCCAAGCGCGTGACCATGTCCAAGGAAAACACCACCATCATCGACGGCGCCGGTGCCGAGGGCGACATCGAGGCCCGCGTCAACCAGATCCGCGCCCAGATCGAGGAGACCTCCTCCGATTACGATCGTGAGAAGCTCCAGGAGCGTGTCGCCAAGCTGGCCGGCGGTGTCGCCGTGATCCGCGTCGGTGCCGCCACCGAAGTGGAGATGAAGGAGAAGAAGGCCCGCGTCGAGGACGCCCTGCACTCCACCCGCGCCGCCGTCGAGGAAGGCGTGGTACCGGGGGGTGGTACCGCCCTGGTGCGCGTGCTGACCAAGGTGGCCGGCCTGACCGGTGACAACGACGACCAGACCCACGGCATCACCCTGGCCCTGCGCGCCATGGAAGCCCCGCTGCGTCAGATCGTCACCAATGCCGGCGAAGAGGCCTCCGTGGTCATCAACCGCGTCAAGGACGGCGAGGGCAACTTCGGCTACAACGCCCAGACCGGTGAGTTCGGCGACCTCTTCGAGATGGGCGTGCTGGATCCGGCCAAGGTGACCCGCTCTGCCCTGCAGTCCGCCGGTTCCGTGGCTGGCCTGATGATCACCACCGAGTGCATGGTGGCCGATGATCCGGAAGAGAAAGAAGCCGCCGCTCCGGACATGGGTGGCATGGGTGGCATGGGCGGCATGATGTAAGCCGACCCGGGCAACCCGCCTGATCGACCCCGCCGGTTTTCGCCGGCGGGGTTTTTTCATGGCCTGAAAAAAGCGCCAGGCCCCGTTCGGGGCCTGGCGCTTGGGTGAGTATCAGGGGCTGGCGCTTATTCCAGCTCCATGCACAGGTACTTGGTCTCGAGGAACTCCTCCATGCCCTGATGACCGCCCTCGCGGCCCAGGCCGGAGGCCTTGACGCCGCCGAAGGGCGCCGCGGCGTTGGAGATCAGGCCGGTGTTGATCCCCACCATGCCATACTCCAGCGCCTCGGAGACCCGCCATACCCGGCTCAGGTCCCGGGAGTAGAAGTAGGCCGCCAGGCCGTATTCAGTGGCGTTGGCCTGGGCCACGGCATCCTCCTCGTCCTCGAAGGGGAAGACCGCCGCCAGGGGCCCGAAGGTCTCCTCGCTGGCCACTTTCATCTCGGCACTGGCGAAGTTGATCAGGGTGGGCGTGAAGAAGTTGCCCCCCAGGGGATGGCGGTTGCCCCCCAGCAGCAGCTCGGCGCCCTTGTCCACGGCGTCGTGGACATGCTCGGCGACCTTGGCCACTGCCTTGTCATCGATCAGCGGACCGATATTGATGCCGGCCTCGGCGCCGTTACCCACCTTGAGCTCGCTGTTCATGGCCGCCGCCAGCTTCTCGCAGAAGGCGTTGATCACGCTGGTCTGGACCAGGAAGCGGTTGGTGCAGACGCAGGTCTGGCCGGCGTTACGGAACTTGGCGGCCATGGCGCCCTCGACGGCGGCATCCAGGTCGGCGTCCTCGAAGACGATAAAGGGCGCGTTGCCACCCAGCTCCAGGGAGAGCTTCTGGATATGCCGGGAGGCCTGGGCCATCAGGGTACGCCCCACCTCGGTGGAGCCGGTGAAGGTGAGCTTGCGCACCGCCGGGGATTCGGTGAGGGCCGCGGCGATCTCGCTGGCCTTGCCGGGCACCACGTTGAAGACGCCGCGGGGGACCCCGGCCCACTCCGCCAGCAGTGCCAGGGCGGTGGCCGAGAAGGGCGTCTGGCTGGCCGGCTTGATGACGATGGGACAGCCCGCCCCCAGGGCGGCGCCGGCCTTGCGGGTGATCATCGCGGCGGGGAAGTTCCAGGGGGTGATGGCCCCCACCACGCCCACCGGCTGCTTGGTCACCAGGATACGCTGATTGGGCTTGGCGGCGGGCAGGGTCTCGCCGCTGATCCGCCGCGCCTGCTCGGCGAACCAGCGCAGGAAGCTGGCCGCATAGGCGATCTCGCCGGCGGCCTCGGCCAGGGGCTTGCCCTGCTCCAGGGTCATGATCCAGGCCAGTTCCTGCTGATGCTCCAGCATCAGGTCATGCCACTTCATCAGGATGTCGGCCCGCTCCAGGGCGGTCAGGGCGCGCCAGGCGGGGAAGGCCGCCTCGGCGGCCTCGATGGCGCGCTCGGTCTCGCCGCGCCCCAGGCGCGGCACCTGACCGATACGCTTGCCGGTGGCCGGGTTGATCACCTCGATCTGCTCGCCGCTGTCGGCCGCGACCCAACTGCCGTCGATATAGGCGAAGGGCCGGTAGAGGGTACTCTCTTGCAGGGATTCCATAGCTCGCTCCTTCCCGGGAAGCCGGCGGCCCATGCCGCCGGGGAGAAAAAAGGGGGGACGCCTAGCTCACCGGCGCCGCCGTGCTGGGGTCGACCAGGGCACCCAGCACCGCCACCAGCAGGGCCAGGGCAATGGCCAACCAGCTGAACAGCCGGCCCCGATAGCGGCTCGGCTCACGGTGGATCTGGCGCAGGCCCAACCAGGCACAGGCCGCCGCCGCGGCCCCCAGCAGCGGCACCTGGCCATCGAGGAACAGTGAGAGAAAGGCCATCACCAGGCCGGCGATGCTCCAGCCGGAATAGCGTGGCCGTCGCCCCATCGATTCCGGCGAGGCCGGGCGAGCTTTCTGCTGGGGCACGGGGCGCAGGATCACCTGCACGGCCTGGCCCTCCCGGGGCGTGAAGGCCACTTCCTGGCCGGCGGCGGGCAGCCCCCGGCCACGCCAGCCACTGAGGTCGAAGGCATAGCGCCGGCCATCGGCGGCGGCGATTTCACCCGACTGGGTGGTGTCGTCGAAGGCAATGATGTCGCCGTTCAAGGCGAGTCTCCCTTGGCTGGTGGTCTCCCCCCATGCTAAGACGAATCGGCCGCGGCACCAACCCCGCAGCGGACCGATATCATGACCGGGATCATCCCTGGAAGGGCGCCTCTCGAGAGTCGGAGAGGGTGATGGAGACGGAGTCGGCAAAGCGCAGGGCATGCGGCTTGTCGATCTCCACCTGGGCGGTCAGTACCTGCTCGTAGGACATGATGATATCCAGCACCTCGCGGGTCATGCGCTCCAGCAGCAGGAAACGGTTCTCCTCCACATGAGCGATCAGGTGCTTGGTGATGGTGCGGTAGTTGAGGGCCTGATCGATATGGTTGAACTGCACCGCTCGGGCGGCCCGATAGCGAATCACCGCATTGATCACCACGTCCTGGCGATTGGCGATCTCCTCCTCCTTGATGCCGATATAGGTACGCAGCCGCAGGTTCTTGATGCGGATGGTTGCCAGGTCATGATCGAGGTGCTGATCATTCAACGAGTGCATGGGCATGGTGGCTAGGCTCCTCCGGCGTCAGGGCGTTCAGCGGCCATTGATCAGGGTCAGGAACTCCTGGCGAGTCGGGGCATTCTCGCGGAAGGCACCCAGCATCACCGAGCTGGTCATGCTCGAGTTCTGCTTCTCCACGCCACGCATCATCATGCACATATGCTTGGCTTCGATCACCACGGCCACGCCGCGGGCCTGGGTCACCTGCTGCACCGCCTCGGCGATCTGCCGGGTCAGGTTCTCCTGGATCTGCATGCGCCGGGCAAACATGTCGACGATGCGGGCAAACTTGGAGAGGCCCAGCACCCTGCCGTTGGGCAGGTAGGCGATATGGCACTTGCCGATAAAGGGCAGCAGGTGGTGCTCGCACAGGGAGTAGAGCTCGATATCCTTGATCAGCACCATCTCGTCGGTCTCGGACTCGAAAACGGCGCCGTTGACCAGGGTTTCCAGGGACTGCTCATAGCCCCGGGTCAGGAACTGCATCGCCTTGGCGGCGCGCTTGGGGGTGTCGCGCAGCCCCTCTCGCTCGGGATCCTCCCCGAGGCCGAGGATGATCTGGCGGTAGTGTTCGGCGAGTGCTTCAGTCATGGTGTAGCCCACTTGTCGAAAATATCGCTACAGATTATTGCAGCGGGTACAGGTTTTGTACAATGAATATCTGCCCTAGCGGGCATCCTCGGGGCGACAGCGATCCACTGGTGATGCCAGCGCCACGCGCCTATCCGCCGAGCCGGGCTCGGTCAAGGGGGGGATTCTAGCGCATGGGCGCCGGCCCCGCAGGTCTTCTCGCGCCGCGATGACGCCATCCGCGCCCTGCCACGCTCGCGTGACATAATGTCACGCCGGCCTCGCCGCCCTGCGGCCGGACAAGGAGATGTGCTAGCATGGGAGCCTTGGAATCACGCCTTGTTGCCTGCTATTGGTTATTGCCTGCATATTGAGAGTCCCGCCATGGCACACCGCCCCCTTCGGCTCACCTCCCTGCTCTCCGGCCTGTCAGCGTCACTGCTGCTGAGTGCCGGCCTGAGTGCTGAGGTCGCCCAAGCCGACACCCTCTACCTGCCCGATGAGGCAGTGATCGAGGTCGCCGTTATCGAGTCCGTCGGTTTCAGCGCCGACGCTCCACGCTACAGCGATATGCTGTTGCGCCCGGTGGCCGATGCCGCCGGCGACTATGCCCTGCCGTCTCACTGCCTGATCACCGCCGACGGCCTGTTGGACGGCGACCGCTTGCGGGTCTCGGCCCGCACCCTGACCTGCATCGCCACCCAGGGCAGCGAGAGCGAGATCTTCAGCGGCGAGTTGTCCGCCAGCGCCTACGACGACGACGGCCGCTTCGGGCTGAATGCCTGCGTGGACGCCCAGTGCAGCGAGGCACGCCTCGAGCCCTCCCGGGCCTTTACCCTGCAGCTGGGTGGCGAGTTGACCCTGGAGCCCCAGGACAATCCATCGGCACGCATCAATGAGCAACGTCGTCAGGCAGAGGCTGCCGAGGCCCCCTGATCGCCGTGATCTCCGCCGTCCATTGCATCGGAGGCCCAGCCAACCTGGCTGGGCCTCCGGCGTTACTGCTTCCCGATACGGGCTAGCCGGCGTTACTCCGGCCCCGCCAGCCAGCGTGGCCGGGCGTTCAAGGCCAGGCACTGCTGCTCCAGGTCGCGGATATGCTGATCCCAGTATCCCGCCTCGGCGACCCAGGGGAAGACCCGCGGGAAGGCCGGATCCTCCCAGCGCGCCACCAGCCAGGCGCTATGGCGCATCAGGCGCAGCCCCCGCAACGCCTCGATCCAGCGCAACTGGCGGCGGTCGAAATCGCAGGCCTGCTCATACCCCTCGAGCAGTTCCGAGAGCTGCATCTGCCACTCCTGTTCGTGCTGGGCACTGAGCAGCATCCAGAGATCCTGCACCGCCGGGGCCATCAGGCAGTCGTCGAAGTCGACCAGGGCAAAGTCGCCGTCGCGGCCGAGCATATTGCCCAGATGGCAATCGCCATGGGCGCGAATCATCGCGCTCTCGGGCCAGGGCCGCTCGAGGATGGCCACCGCCAGCTCACCGCTGATGCGTTCATAGGCCCGACGCTGGCGGGCATTGAGCCAGGGCCCGTCGAGCACGATACGACGGCTCTCCTCGGCGAGCGGGCCGGGCTCGAGCCGCCGCCGATGAACGAATTCGCCGCGTTGTCCCACCGCATGCAGGCGCCCGATCAGCTCGCCCAGGGCGAACAGATGATCCGGGTTATCGAGCTCCGGGGCGCCCCCCGGCAGCTGCGGGAAGAGCGCGAAGCGGAAGCCCTGATGGCGATGCAGGCTGGTGCCCTGGTCACTGCGCCAGGGGGCGGCCACCGGCACGCCCTCGGCCACCAGCTCGGCCAGGAAGTCATGCTCCTCCTGGATCGCCGCATCCGCCCAGCGGTTGGGGCGGTAGAACTTCACCACCCAGCGCCGGCGCTCCTCGTCATGCAGCTGAAAGACCCGGTTCTCGTAGCTGTTCAGGGCGAAGGGCTCACCGGGCAGCCAGAAGCCCAGGGACTCCACCGCCTCGACCACCCGAGCCGGCGAGAGGGATTCGAAGGGGTGTGGATCCGGCGTCATGGCGCGTCCTTTGCTGGTGCTGGGAGAGGGTCTGGCCATGATAGCAGCCCCATGGCCTCTCATCGCCGCTTATTCCAGGAGAGCGCGAGGCTTATTCCAGCGGCGTGCGTGCCATCACCCAGGCCTCGATCGTCTCGGCGCCGGCCCGGCGGCAGGCGATCGCCAGGGCATCCAGGGTCGCCCCGGTGGTCATGACGTCATCCACCAGGGCGACCCGCGCCGGCAATGGCGCCTCGACCCGGAAGGCCCGGCGCAGGTTGCTCCGGCGCGCCGGGCGATCGAGGCCGCGCTGGCTCAGGGTGTCGCGCAGGCGCCCCGCCCCGATCAGTGGCAGCTCGAGGCGTCGCGCCAGGCGCCGGGCGAGCCAGTCCGCCTGGTTGAAGCCGCGCTGCCGGGCGCGTCGGTCATGCAGGGGCACCGCCACCAGCGCCTCCACCGGCGTGGTCGGCAGGCCACGCCAGAACAGCTCCATCAGCACGCTGCCGGCCCGGGGCGCAGCATGGAACTTGAAGGCCCGGATCAAACCGCTCACCTCGTTCTCATAGCGCAGCGGCGCCCGGGTCAGGTCGAAGGCCGGCGGCCGCCGCAGGCAGGTGCCACAGGGCCTGCCCAGCCCTTGCCCCGGCTGGGGCTCGCCGCAGCGCGGACAGGCCGGCAGGTTCCAGGGCAGGGCCAGCAGGCAGTCGTGACACCAGGGCCCCCGACGGCCGGCCGGGCCCAGGCAGAAGGCACAGCGCCCCGGCAGGGCATGACGCAGCACCCGGTCAACCCAAGGCACGATCGAAGTTGACAAGACGTGGCCACGCCCTATCATCGTGGTCAACCCAAAGTGACTCATATAGTTAACTCAGTCAGCCGCGAGCCCTACCATGACTCTAGCCAGCCCCACCCCACCCCGCCACGACTGGTCGGTGGACGAGATCGAGGCGCTCTTCGCCCTGCCCTTCAATGACCTGCTGTTCCAGGCTCAGCAGGTGCACCGCGCCCACTTCGATGCCAATGCGGTGCAGGTCTCCACCCTGCTCTCGATCAAGACCGGTGCCTGCCCCGAGGACTGCAAGTACTGTCCCCAGTCGGGGCACTACACCACCGGGCTGGACAAGGAGAAGCTGCTGGAGATCGAGAAGGTAGTGGCCCAGGCCGAGGCCGCCAAGGCCGCCGGCGCCAGCCGCTTCTGCATGGGTGCGGCCTGGCGCAGCCCGCGGGAGAAGGACCTGGCGGTGGTGCTGGAGATGGTCAAGCGGGTCAAGGCCCTGGGCCTGGAGACCTGCATGACCCTGGGCATGGTCGACGACGCCCAGGCCCGGCGCCTGGCCGAGGCCGGCCTCGACTACTACAACCACAACCTGGACACCTCCCCGGAGTACTACGGCGAGATCATCACCACCCGCAGCTATGCCGATCGCCTCGAGACCCTGGGCCATGTGCGCGAGGCCGGCATGAAGATCTGCTCCGGTGGCATCCTCGGCATGGGCGAATCGGGGCGCGACCGGGCCGCCCTGCTCCAGCAACTGGCCCGCCTCGACCCGCACCCGGAATCGGTACCGATCAATATGCTGGTCAAGGTACCCGGCACCCCCCTGGAAGACGTCGACAACCTGGATCCCATCGAATTCGTGCGCGCCATCGCCGTGGCGCGTATCCTGATGCCAAGAAGCCATGTGCGACTCTCCGCAGGACGCGAACAGATGGACGACAGTACCCAGGCCCTGGCCTTCCTGGCCGGCGCCAACTCGATCTTTTACGGCGAACGCCTGCTGACCACCGACAATCCCGAAGCGGCTCGGGACAAGCGCCTCTTCGAGCGCCTCGGCCTGCACCCGGAGCAGCGCGAGACCTGCAGCGACGACCACGAGCAGGCCGCGGCCCTGGAGACAGCCATGCAGCGCCGGGCCGGCGCCGGCCTCTACTACGACGCCACGGTGGCCTGATGGCGTGGCGGCAGCGACTCTCGTCGCGCCTCGCCCGGCAGCGTGAAGCGGGGCTATGGCGCGAACGGCTCACCATGACGCCGGCCCCGGGCAGCCGGGTGCGCGACTTCGCCAGCAACGACTACCTGGGCCTGGCCCGGGACCCGCGGCTGGCCGAAGCCCAGTCCCAGGGCGCCCGGCGCTTCGGTAGCGGAGCCGGGGCCTCACACCTGGTCAATGGCCACCTGCTGCCCCATCAACTGCTGGAGGAGCGACTCGCCGATCTCACCGGTCGTCCCCGGGCACTGCTCTTCTCCACCGGTTACATGGCCAATTTCGGCACCCTCCAGGCCCTCTGCGACCGCCAGACCCATATCTTCCAGGACCGCCTCAACCACGCCTCCCTGCTGGACGGGGCACAGCTGGCCGGGGCCCGCAGCCGCCGCTTCCACCACCGCGACCTGGCCGACCTGGATCGCCTGCTCGGGCGAGCCGAGGAGGGCGGGCCACGCCTGGTGGTCAGCGATGCCGTCTTCAGCATGGACGGTGATATGGCGGATATCGATGGCCTGGCGACGGCCTGCGCCCGTCACGACGCCTGGCTGATGATCGATGATGCCCATGGGATCGGGGTACTGGGCGAGAATGGCGATGGCTGCGTGGGTCGGCGCTTCGATGCCGAGCAGGTGCCGATACTGGTCGGCACCCTGGGCAAGGCCCTGGGCACCGCCGGCGCCTTCGTGGCCGGCGATGACCTGTTGATCGACACCCTGATCCAGTTTGCCCGCCCTTATATCTACACCACCGCCCAGCCTCCCGGGATGGCCATGGCGACCCTGCGCGCCCTGGATATCCTCGAGACGGAACCGGAACGTCGCCGGCGACTGCAGGCGCATCTCGACCACTTCCGAACCCGGGCCGCCGAGCTGAAGCTGCCGCTACTGCCCTCGCCGACCCCCATCCAGCCCCTGCTGCTGGGCGACAGCGCCCGGGTGATGCGCTGGAGCCTGGCGTTGCGGGAAGCCGGTTTCATGGTCGGCGCCATTCGCCCACCCACGGTCCCCCAGGGCCAGGGACGGCTGCGCATCACCCTCTCCAGCGGCCACCGCCGGGAGGATATCGACGAGCTGCTGGAGCGGCTCGCCGAACTGCTCACCGCCGACCCGGAACCACTGCCGTGAGTCACCTGGTGCTACTCTCCGGCTGGGGTTGCGATGCGCGTATCTGGCAGCCCCTGACGCCCCACTGGTCCGCCGGGGTAGAGGTCTCGACGCCCGATTGGCCCGGCTACGGCGAGGCTCCCGCCCTGGCCACGCCCGGCGCCCTCGACAGGCTCGCCGCGGCCATGGCCGAGGCCCTGCCCCGCGACGCGCTCTGGGTCGGCTGGTCCCTGGGTGGCCTGCTGGCTGCCGCACTGCTCGATCACCTCCCCCCGCCCAGGGGCCTGGTGCTGCTGGGCTGCGCCCCACGCTTCACCGCCGGACCGGTATCGCCGGCGGAGCTCGCCAGCTTCCAACGTGCCTTCCAACGGGACCCCCACGCCACCTGGCGCCACTTCCTGCGCCATCAGCTGAGCGGCGAGCCGGGGCCTCGCCAGGCCCATCGGCGGCTCCGAGACCTGCTCGGGGAGACGCCCCGCGCCGGCCAGGCCACCCTGGCGGCCGGCCTCGATCAACTGGCAAGCCTGGATATCAGCGCGACACTGGCTGCCCCGCCCTGTCCCATCCGACGACTGCGCGGCACCCGGGATCCGCTGCTTCCGGCACCACTGGCGGACGAGATGCTGCTCGCCGAGGCCGGCCACTGCCCCCACCTGAGCCACCCGGCGGTACTGGTTCAGCATCTCGAGGGCCTGGCCCTGGAGGTCGGCGCATGACCGCTCCCCTGCCCACCCAGGCCGACGAGCGAGGCGCCGAGCCGCCGGACTGGCGGCGCCGGGTGGCCCGGGCCTTCGGCCGCGCGGCCCCCCATTACTGCCGACGCGCCGCGGCCCAGGCCGCCCTCGGCGAGCACCTCTGGCGCCACCTGCCGGCACATGCCGAGACGATCCTCGATCTGGGCTGCGGCCCCGGCCACTGGAGCGCTCGCCTGGCGGCTCACTACCCCATGGCCCGGGTGATCGGCCTCGACCTGGCCCCGGCCATGCTCACCGAAGCCCGGCGCCGGCACGGCGAGGCCATCGCCTGGGTGCCCGGCGATGCCGCCGCCCTGCCCCTGGCCAACGGCAGCCTGGACCTGCTCTTCTCCAACCTGGCGATCCAGTGGTGCCCGGACGTCACGACGGTGCTCGCCGAGGCACGACGGGTACTTCGCCCCGGTGGCCGTGCCCTGATCAATACCCTGGGCCCCGGCACCCTGGCCGAAGTGGCCATGGCCTGGTCGCGACCCGGCCGCCCCGCCGCCCTGCTCGACTTCATCGATGCGGAGGGGCTCGAGGCAGCGGCCCGGCGAGCCGGCTTTGCCCGGGTGCGCCTGGAGAGCGCCCGGGAGCGCTTCTTCTACCCGGACCTGGCGGCGGTGATGGCTTCCATCAAGGGGGTCGGCGCCCAGGTGGCCCCGGACAAGGACGCGCCGCGCCTGGGCCGCGCCGACCTGGCCCGGGCCCGAGAGCGCTTCGAGGGCCTGCGGGAGCCCGCGGGTCTGCCGGTCAGCTACCAACGCCTGACCCTGATCCTCGACAGATAAATCGGACCCGCACGGGCCAATGCTCGATCCTCGATAAATGAGCCGATAATGAACACCTACTTTATTACCGGAACCGATACCGACGCTGGCAAGACCCTGGTGGCCACCGGCCTGCTGGCCCGGGCGAGAGGCGCCGGCCTCACCACCCTGGGCCTCAAGCCGGTGGCCTCCGGCTGCGAAGCGACCCCGCAGGGCCTGCGTAACGCCGATGCCCTGGCCCTCCAGGCCGTCAGCACTCCGGCCATGGACTATGCCGCCATCAACCCCCACGCCTATGCCCCCGCCATCGCTCCCCACCTGGCGGCGGAGCAAGCCGGCGAGCGCCTGACCCTGACCGGCCTGGCCGGGGCCCTGGCCCCGAGCCTGGCGCTGCCCCGGGACCTGATCCTGGTGGAGGGCGCCGGGGGCTGGCGGGTGCCCCTCAACGACCGGGAAGACCTGGCCGGCCTGGCCGCGCGCCTGGGGCTGCCGGTGATCCTGGTGGTGGGGCTCAAGCTGGGCGCCATCAATCACGCCCGGCTCAGCGCCGAGGCGATCCGCACCGATGGCCTGACCCTAGCCGGCTGGGTGGCCAACGGCATCGATGCCGACATGGCCGAGCAGGCCGCCAACCTGGCCTGCCTGCGCCACCACCTGCCCGAGCCCTGCCTGGGGGTGGTGCCGCCCCTGGGGAGGGGCTCGCCCCAGGCCCTGGCGAGCGCCGCCGCGGCCCATCTGCGGCTCCCCGGGGAAGCCAATAACGCCTTGACTTGAGGCACTATTCACCTAGAATATGGGGCCCTGTCGACGAGCCAACGGGCTCCGTTCACCCCGCGGATGTGGTGGAATTGGTAGACACGCCAGATTTAGGTTCTGGTGCCTTCGGGCGTGGGAGTTCAAGTCTCCCCATCCGCACCATATTTCTCTGTTTTCAACGCCTTAGCCATCTCGCCATGGCACGATCGGCGAACTCGAATACGGACGACGCCCCGCTGATGCGGGGCGTCGTCGTTTCCGGCGAATTAGAAGGTGGATAGCCCCGTGGCCTCCATTACACGGTAGCGCCAGCGCATCCAGGGCCCCACCGTCTCCTCCCCGTTCAGCGGCTGGCTGGTCTGGCCCCGGGGGCCGTTCTCCCAGCGCGACTCGAAGAAGGCGGCGGCCTCCACCAGGGCCGGAGCCTGCGCCGAGCCGACCAGGCGCACGCTGGTCTCCAGATTGAGATCGTCCAGGTTGCGCCGGGTGAAGTTGGCGGAGCCGAGGATCAGGGTCGCTTCCCTCTCTCCGGCGGGGCGGTGAAGCAGCAGCTTGCTGTGGCACTGCTCGCCGCGGGTCAGGCACCAGCGCACCGCCACCCCGGCCACGGCCAGCTCCTCGGCCACCGGCCGGTTGGGGATACCATTCTTGGCGAAGCCGAAGGCGTCCCGATTGGGGTCCAGCAGCACCCGCACCGCCACCCCGCGGGCCTGGGCCGCCGCGAGGGCCTCGATCACTCCGCGATGAGCGAGGTAGAAGACCGCCAGGTCGAGGCGATCCCCCGCCTCGGCGGCGGTGATGGTGGCCAACAGGGCGTCGCGGATCGCGCCTTCGGTCAATAGCTGCAGGGCCAGTTCCGACGCCGGCTCGGGGACTGGCGTCGGCTCGGGAAGTGCCACCCCACCCCAGGCCGCGACCACCCCTTCGCTGGCCAGCAGGTCGAGGGCCGCCGCGCCGCGGAAGCGCAGGGCCACGTTACCATGCCGGCTGCTGGCATCATGGGGGTTGGCGGAGGTGACCAGCCCCACCCAGTCGTCGCCGCGATCCACCACCAGGGTCTTGCGATGGTTGGCGTTGAAGTTGAGCAGACTCAAGTAGCTGCGCAAGGTGACCCGGCCCGGCCCCATGGCATTGGGCAGCCAGCCCGCCTCACTGCTGTTGCCGAACCAGCGGGGCCCCAGGTGCCAGCCCCCGGACCACAGGGGGTTGGAGGCCCGAAGCCGGGTCAGGTCGGTCTCCACCACCCGAACTCCTGCCTCGCGCAGCGCCTCCAGGTGCTCCAGGGCCAGGCCCCCGTAGAGGGTATTGAGCGGGTCGGTGATCACCACCGCCTCGAGCTCGGGGTAACGGCGTTTCTGGGCCAGCAGCGCCTGGCTCAACTCGCCGGAAAGCGGTCGGAAGCCCTCCCCCGCGGCCTCACCGGCGAAGTCATTGAACAGGAACATGTCCACCACCACCAGGCGCCGGGCCTGGCCGATCATCGCCAGCACCTCGTCGAAGATCTGCTGCTCCTGGTGGCGCCGTCCCTCGGCGTCATACCAGGTGCGGTCGGCGAGGAAATGCACCTCCTCGACGCCGCGCACCGGCCAGGCTCGGCCAAGGCCTTCCGGCAGCGGCTTGAGGCTCTGCCAGAGGCCCATGGCCACCCAGGCCAGCAGGACCATTCCCAATACCCAGGGCCACATAGGCCGCCTCCGCGTTGCCATCCCGGTCTCCCTACCCGATAAACTGCGGCCCGCTGCCGCGTCGCCAGCATAGCCGCTTCCGCGCCGAAACGCAGCGCGCCCGGCCAAGGCCGGGCGCGCAACCGATGCCAAGACACGGTCAACCGAAGGCGAAGAGCGCCCCGAGGCCGGCCAGGGCGACGCCCAGCCCACGCAGAATCCGGTTATCACGGGCCATCAGCCAGCCACCGGCCAGGCGCCCGGCGAAGGTGATTGCCAGGGTCGCCAGAGTAAAGCCCGCAAGATACGCCAGCATGGAGGCACCATGGGGCATCTCGTTGCCGTGGGCGTGGCCGTGGAAGAGCATGAACAGCAGGATCACCCCGGCACCGACGAGGGCAGGCACCCGCACCAGGGCGGCGATCAGTACGCCCGCCAGCAGCACGCTCAGGGCGATGCCGAATTCCACCCCGGGCAGGGCGATGCCGGCCCAGGCCAGGCCGGCCCCCAGCAGCATGCCGGCGGCGGCCAGCAGGGGCGCCCCCAGGCTCAGGGCCCGGGACTGGCGCAGGCTCCAGAGACCCACGGCGAGCATCGCCAGGAGGTGATCGAGCCCCAGCAGCGGGTGGGCCAGGCCGGCGGCGAAGCCACCCTCATGGTGGTGGTGCCCCGGATGCGCCAGGGCGGTCCCGGCGAACAGCAGCAGGGGCGCAGCCGCCAGGGCGGCACGCATGGCGGGGGTCGTGAGACGGGTCGGGGTGTGGAACATGGTGGCGATCTCCTTGCCGGGGGTTCTGTGTCGATGATACGTCTCAGGCGGACTGCGGCCGGCGCTCCGGCGGCCGGCGCTCCGGCAGCATGCCGCGCTCGAGGATGAACTGGATGATCGTCTCCAGGCCGACGCCGTCATAGAGATTGGTAAAGACGAAGGGGCGCTCGCCGCGCATCGTTTTCGAGTCGCGCTCCATCACCTCGAGGGACGCATGCACCTGCTCGGCGATATCGATCTTGTTGATGATCAACAGATCCGACTTGGTGATGCCGGGTCCTCCCTTGCGAGGGATCTTGTCACCGGCGGAGACGTCGATCACGTAGAGGGTCAGGTCGGAGAGCTCGGGGCTGAAGGTGGCCGAGAGGTTGTCGCCGCCGGACTCCACCAGCACCAGCTCAAGGTTGGGGTGGCGCCCCTGCAGCTCGTCGATGGCGGCGAGGTTCATGGAGGCGTCCTCGCGGATGGCGGTATGCGGACAGCCGCCGGTTTCCACGCCGAGGATGCGATCCGCGGCGAGCGCCTCGTGCTTGAGCAGGAAGTCGGCGTCCTCGCGGGTATAGATATCGTTGGTGACCACGGCGATATCGTAGTGGTCGCGTAGCGCCAGGCAGAGCTGCTTGAGCAGGGCCGTCTTGCCGGAGCCCACCGGGCCGCCGACGCCAACGCGTAAACAATGGGTCATATCGTGTCTCCTTATGCACTCTTTCGTCGTCTTCCTGTCGGCCTTTCGGCATGAGCGACTCACTGGACTCACCACGCACGCGTCCGAAACCCTGACGCCCCGGCCTAACTTGGCGCTCGGCGCTAACTTCTGAACAGCCGCGAATACTGGGTCTCGTGCTGGGCGCTGGCCAGTGCCAGGCCGGGCAGCGCCGGGCCGAGCTCGTCGTCACCGAGCGAGAGCGCCTCGTCCACCGCGTGAACCAGGGCCGGACGCAGCCGCTCCACCAGACGTTGAGCGGCGGTATGGCCAAGCGGCAGCGCCTTGCAGGCCACCGCCAGCTGATTCTCCAGCCAGGCCCAGGCGAAGCCGAGCAGCGCCTGGCGCGGGGCGATGCCACGCACCCGGGCCGCCCAGGCGAAGACCGTCACATAGCCCGCCTCCGTGGGGAGCCCCGGCTCGTCTGGCGTGAGCCCCAGGCTGTTCAGCAGCCGCGTGAGCGACGCCCCGAGCCGCCTATCCTCGGCGGCCAACTCCGCCGTCTCGCGATTGGCGGCCAGCCACCGGTCCCACGCCACCAGGGCGTCGTGATCGCCCTCGGCCCAGGCCGATTGCAGACGCGCCAGCACCGGCAGCTCGCAGCGGGTCAGGCCATCGTCGAGCACGCCTTCCAGCCAATCGCCGAGGCTCGCCTCGTCCGTCACCCAGCCCAGCTCGAAGGCGCTCTCCAGCCCCTGGGAGAAGGCGAAGGCACCGATGGGCAGCGCCGGGCTAACCAGCTGCAGCAGGCCCAGCAGCGCCAGATCATCGCCCTGCCCTCCGCCCGACTCAGTGGGCATGGGGGTGCCGATGCTCGTGGTCATGATCATGGTGCTGATGTCCATGCCCATGGGAGTGCTCATGCCCGCCTGACTGCTGGTAAGCCCCGGGCTCCGGATCGAAGGGGGCCTCGTGCCGCTCCAGGCTCGCGCCCAGCCGCTCGGCCAGCGCCTCCAGCACATGGTCCGGCGGAAAGCGCACGTAACCGCCCCGCGCGTCCCCGCCCAGGGCCAGCTGCACATGGCGGTTGCCCAGATGGTAGGCGAGCCGCGCCAACGGCAGGCCGGCGGCCACCCGGGCGGTGACCACCGGCTCGTCGGCCGCGCTCACCCGCACGATCTCGCCGCCCTCACCGCGCAGCCCCTCGCCGTCGCGCAGCACCGGCCCACGGTCGAGGAACAGCCCCAGCTCGCGGCCGCTATCGCTTTCTGCCTTGAGGCGGCCCAGCACGCGCCGCTCATAGGGCAGCGTCAGGGTATCGGTGGCCCGGTCCGCCGCGATGGGCCCCAGCCGTTCAATCAGTTTCAGCATTGATAACCGCTCCTCTGGTATCTCGAGACGAGCCAGCCCTGTCTCACTCAACGCCACGTGTCCGAAACCCTGGCGCCCCGGACGGACTCCCGCGGTCGGAAAGACGGCACATCCCTGTGCCGGCTTTCCTCGATCTTCATCCCTGAAGATCGCCCGCGTCGCTTCGTCCGGGTCACCAGCGGCCACGCGAGGTTTCGCGCCGACAGGCTGGCCCTCATGCATAGGCGTCCGCTTCACCATGGTCATCAGAACAGGTGATAGCGCTGAGCCAGCGGCAGCTCCGTGGCCGGCTCACAGGTCAACAACTCGCCGTCACAGCGCACCTCGTAGGTCTGGGGGTCGACGCTAAGCTCCGGGCAGGCGTCGTTAAGCTTCATATCCCCTTTCCTTACCCCCCTGACATCGCGGCAGGCCACCAGCCGGCTCGCGAGGCCCAGACGCTCTTTGATCCCGGCATCCAGCGCCGCCTGGCTGACGAAGCTGACCCGGGTCTCGCTGGCGGCCCGGCCGAAGGCGCCGAACATCGGCCGGTAGTGCACCGGCTGGGGCGTGGGGATCGAACCATTGGGGTCGCCCATGGGCGCCATGGCGATCATGCCCCCCTTGAGGATCAGCGCCGGCTTGACGCCGAAGAAGGCCGGGCTCCAGAGCACCAGGTCGGCGAGCTTACCCACCTCGATGGAGCCCACCTCATGGGCGATGCCATGGGTGATGGCCGGGTTGATGGTGACCTTGGCGATATAGCGCCGGGCCCGGAAGTTGTCGGCGCCAAGCGCCTGGTCCTCCGGTAGCAGGCCGCGCTGCACCTTCATCTTGTGGGCGGTCTGCCAGGTGCGGCAGATCACCTCGCCGACCCGCCCCATGGCCTGGGAGTCGGAAGAGATCATCGAGATCACCCCCAGGTCCTGGAGGATGTCCTCGGCGGCGATGGTCTCGCGGCGGATCCGCGAGTCGGCGAAGGCCACGTCCTCGGGAATCTTGGGGTCCAGGTGGTGGCACACCATCAGCATGTCGAGGTGCTCATCGACGGTGTTGACCGTGTAGGGCCGGGTCGGATTGGTGGAGGACGGCAACACATAGGGCTTGGCGCAGGCGGTGAGGATATCCGGCGCATGGCCGCCCCCGGCACCCTCGGTATGGTAGGTGTGGATGCAACGCTCCTTGAAGGCAGCCAGCATCTCCTCCACGAAGCCCGACTCGTTCAGGGTATCCGAATGAATAGCGATCTGGACGTCATAGCGCTCGGCCACGGAGAGGCAGCAATCGATGGCCGCCGGGGTGGTACCCCAGTCCTCGTGCAGTTTGAGCCCCATGGCCCCCGCCTCCAGCTGGGCCTCCAGGGCCTCCGGCAGGCTTGCATTGCCCTTGCCCAGCAGGCCGATATTCATCGGCAGCTCATCGACGGCCTGGAGCATCTTGCCGAGATGCCACTCCCCCGGCGTGCAGGTGGTGGCCTTGGAGCCGGTGGCGGGCCCGGTGCCGCCGCCGAGCAGGGTGGTAATGCCACTGGCGAGCGCCTCCTCTACCTGCTGGGGGCAGATAAAGTGGACATGGGAATCGATGCCCCCGGCGGTAAGGATCATGCCCTCGCCGGCGATCACCTCGGTGCCCGGGCCAATCACGATCTCCACCCCAGGCTGGGTATCGGGGTTGCCGGCCTTGCCGATGGCCGCGATACGGCCGCCCTGGAGCCCCACATCGGCCTTGACGATACCCCACCAGTCGAGGATCAGGGCATTGGTGATCACCGTATCCATCACGGCGTCATCGTGGCGCTGGCTCTGGCCCATGCCGTCGCGGATCACCTTGCCACCGCCGAACTTCACCTCCTCGCCATAGTGAGTGGCATCGCGCTCCACCTGGATCCATAGCTCGGTATCCCCCAGACGCACCCGGTCGCCCACCGTGGGGCCGTACATCTCCGCATAGGCCTGTCTCGAGATCTTCATTGCGCGTCCTCCTCCAGGCGTCCCATGACCTGGCCAAGAAAGCCATAGATATGGCGGCGTCCGGCGAAGGGAATCAGGGTCACCTCGCGGGTCTGCCCCGGCTCGAAGCGGATCGCCGTACCGGCGGCCACGTCCAGGCGATAGCCACGCGCCTTGGCGCGATCGAAGAGCAACGCCGGATTGGTCTCGGCGAAGTGGTAGTGGGAGCCGACCTGGATCGGCCGATCCCCGGTATTGGCGACCTCGAGGGCGAGCCGCTCGCGCCCCGGGCAGAGTTCGATCTCGCCGCCCTGCAATTGATACTCACCCGGAATCATTACGCCTCCTTACAACGTTGCTGAAATGAGCGAGCGATGGCCAGACAAGGCGAACAGCGGCGAGCCAGCGGAGTTGACTGGGTGCTCAATGAGCATGGCGAGCCGATGTTCAACGCCGTATGGCCGAGCGCAGCCATTTCGTCCTGCGCTACACAATGGGGCTATGAACGGTGACCAACTTGGTTCCATCGGGAAAGGTGGCTTCGACCTGCACCTCGTGGACCATCTCGGCCACCCCCTCCATGACGTCGTCGCGGCCGAGGATCTCGCGTCCATGGCTCATCAGCTCGGCCACGCTGCGCCCGTCCCGGGCGCCCTCCATGATCTCGAAGCTGATCAGCGCCACCGCCTCGGGGTAGTTGAGCTTCAGGCCACGGCCGCGGCGGCGCTCGGCCAGTTGGGCGGCCAGGAAGAGCATCAGCTTGTCTTTGTCTCTCGGGGTCAGTTCCATGGGCCTCTCCAGGCAAGTGTCAGGTAAACCAGATGCGTGGCGGATGCGCCTCACGTCCGATAAGCCGAGGCCGCAGCACTCGCCAGGCGGCCTCGCACAGCGCCCAGGCCGCGTTGCGCTCCTGGCCCAGGTAGCGCAGCAGCAGCACCCCGTGGCGCAGCGTCACCGCCCAGCATGGGCCGGCCGGCAAGGCCTCGCGCAGCGCCTCGATGGCCTCGGGCTCATCATTCAGCCCCACCGCCCAGAGGGTCGCCTGGACGCTGGCGCCGCCCTGCCCCCAGCGCCCGCGGAAGCGCGGATGCCTCGGGTCCAGCGGCTGGCGCTCCAGCCAGAGGGGTCGGCCGTCACGATGCAGGGCAAAGCGCTGCTCGATGCAACCGGTGACATAGGGCAGGCGGCTCGCCGGTCGCCCCAGGGCCAGCACCTCCCAGCCCAGGCAGCGAGCGTTACCCTCGAGGGCAATATGGGTGCGCTGTTCGCCCCGGGAACCGTCGAAGGCGAGCGTCTCCTGGGGCAGCCATTCGAGGACCCCGCCATCGGCCACCTCGAGCTCGGTATGCTGCTGCCAGGCCACGCCCAGGCTATCGGCCCGGTAGAGCTTGTTGGCGGCCGGCGTAGTCAGCAGCGCCCGGGCCCCCGCCCCGACCTCGGCCCGGATGGTCAGCGCATCCCCGCTGACCAGGCCACCGGGGGGGTGCAGCAGGTAGACATGGCAGGCCTCGTCGCGCCCCTCCGGATAGAAGGGACGCTGGACCCGCAGCGGCCCCTGATGACGCGCCCTGACCATTCGCGTGGCCCCCTGGCGCGCCGCGAAGCCGAGCTCCAGCGATGCCACCCAGCGGCGGCCGGCATCGAAGCGGTGGCCGGAGTCGAGGCCTGGCGAGGTGACTGGCAAGGAAGCCGTCATCGGCAAGCATCCTATTGGCTGGCGTTTCGCAGACACTCAGCAAGCCTCGTACCAATCTGGTGAATTTCTGTTTTTATTCATAAGAATCAAAACCCTATATTGTATACACGACGGTATTCAAACATCGCGCCGCACCACGAAGAGGCCATGACGGCTCCCAGCAAGCACCAATATGGCGCACCAACCAGGCCGACAGGCACTGTCGAGGTGCATTCCCGCTCCAGGCGAGTGGCTAGACGGTCAGGTGCGCCTTGATCAGGCCATCGCTGAGCTCGCCGATCTCACCCTTGGCCACCGGCCGACCGCGATCCAGGATCACGAAGCGATCGGCATACTTGCGGGCGAAGGGCAGCTTCTGCTCCACCAGCAGCACGGTGAGGCCATCCTCGGCGATCAGCCGGCGGATCACCTCGCCGATCAGGGTGACGATATTGGGCTGGATGCCCTCCCCCGGCTCGTCGAGGATCAGCAGGCGCGGCTCGATGACGAGCCCCCGGCCGATGGCCAGTTGCTGCTGCTGGCCCCCGGAGAGGTCACCACCGCGGCGGTGGCGCATCTCCTCGAGCACCGGGAAGAGCTCGTAGATACGCTCCGGAATGGTGCGGCGGCCGTCGCCGCGGGCGGCCAGGCCGGTGCGCAGGTTCTCCTCCACCGTCAGCAGCGGGAAGATCTGGCGGCCCTGGGGCACGTAGCCGATGCCGAGCCGCGAGCGCGCCTCGACGCGCTGGTGGGTCAGCTCCACGTCATCGGCGTAGCGGAGGCTGCCGGAGGCCACCGCCACCTCCCCCATGATCGCCTTCATCAGGGTGGTCTTGCCGACGCCGTTGCGGCCCATCACGCAGGTGCACTGCCCCGCCGGCACCGCCAGGTCCAGGTCCCAGAGGGTGTGGCTCTCGCCGTAGTACTGGTTCAGTTGGTCGATCTCGAGCATCAGGCGATCTCCTCCTCGGCACCCAGGTAGACCTCGATGACTCTGGGGTCGCTGGACACCTGGTCCATGGTTCCCTCCGCCAGCACGCTGCCCTGGTGCAGGACCGTGACGGTGCGGGCGATGGAGCGCACGAAGCCCATATCGTGCTCCACCACCACCACCGACTGCTCGCCGGCGAGCCCGGTCAGGAGCTCGGCGGTACGCTCCATCTCCTGCTCGGTCATGCCGGCCACCGGCTCATCCACCAGCAGCAGGCGCGGCCGCTGCATCAGCAGCATGCCGATCTCCAGCCACTGCTTCTGGCCATGGGAGAGGATCCCCGCCGGCCGCTGGCGCAGCTCGCCCAGGCCGATGGTGGCCAGCACCTCGTCGATACGGTCGCGAATCTCACCGCTCAGGCGGGCGGTGAGGGTCGGCAGGATGCGCTTGTCGGCGGCCATCGCCAGCTCCAGGTTCTCGAAGACGCTGAGCGCCTCGAAGACCGTGGGCTTCTGGAACTTGCGGCCGATGCCGAGGCTGGCGATCTCCGGCTCGTTCAGGGTCAGCAGATCATGGCGGCTGCCGAACCACACCGAGCCCTGGTCGGGACAGGTCTTGCCGGTGATGATGTCCATCATGGTGGTCTTGCCGGCGCCATTGGGGCCGATGATGCAGCGCAATTCCCCGTCATCGATGGTCAGGTTGAGGTTGTCGATGGCCTTGAAACCATCGAAGCTCACCGTGACGTCTTCCAGGTAGAGGATGGGACCATGGCGCACGTCCACCGGGGAGGCGGCGGGAACCAGGAAATCGAAGACGCGATCGCGATCGGCCAGTTGTTGCAGCAGTTTCATGCGGAGACCTCCTTGCCGGCCGTTCCCTCGTCATGCCGGCGACGCCGGCCCTGGACGCGATAGGCGAGCAGCCCCGCCACGCCCTTGGGCAACAGGACGGTGACCAGCACGAAGAGCCCACCCAGGGCAAACAGCCAGGCGTCGGGCATCACCCCGGTGAACACCGTCTTGGCGTAGTTGACCAGGATCGCCCCGATCACCGCCCCGTAGAGGGTCGCCCGGCCGCCGAGTGCCACCCAGAGCACGATCTCGATGGAGAACAGCGGCGAGAACTCGCTGGGGTTGATGATCCCCACCTGGGGGACATAGAGGGCGCCGGCCAGCCCCGCCAGCATCGCCGAGACCACGAAGACGAACAGCTGCACGCGCTCGACCCGATAACCGAGGAAGCGGGTGCGCGCCTCGGCGTCGCGGGTGGCCACGCAGACCCGGCCGAGCTTGCTGCCGACGATGGCCCGGCACAGCACATAGCCGAGGGCCAACGCCACGCCGCTGGCGATGAAGAGCCCCAGGCGGGTGGCGTCGCTTCTCAGGTTGAAGCCGAGGATCTCGCGGAAGTCGGTGAGGCCGTTGTTGCCACCGAAGCCCATCTCGTTGCGAAAGAAGGCCAGCATCAGGGCGAAGGTGAGCGCCTGGGTGATGATGGAGAGGTAGACCCCGGTGACCCGGGAGCGGAAGGCCAGGAAGCCGAACACCAGGGCCAGGGCCCCCGGCGCCAGCAGCACCATCAGGAAGGCGAACCAGGCCATGTCGAAACCGGCCCAGTACCAGGGCAGGCTCTGCCAGTCGAGGAAGACCATGAAATCCGGCAGCTCCGGGTGCCCGTAGACGCCGCGGTCACCGATCTGGCGCATCAGGTACATGCCCATGGCGTAGCCGCCGAGGGCGAAGAAGGCGCCATGGCCGAGGCTGAGGATCCCCAGGTAGCCCCACACCAGGTCCACCGCCACCGCCAGCAGCGCATAGCTCAGGTACTTGCCGAAGAGATTGACGGTATAGGCATTGACGTGCAGCGGGTGCCCCTGGGGCACGGCGACATGCAGCACCGTGACCAGCACCAGGGCCGCCAGCAGCACGCCGAGGAAGAGGCGCGTCGAGCGCTCATGAAAGGGTCGTGTCAGCCACGACGTTGATGAATGCATCGGTTAGCCCTCCGCCGCCCGGCCCTTCTGCGGAAAGAGTCCGCGGGGGCGCTTCTGGATAAACAGGATGATGAAGACGAGCACGATGATCTTGGCCAGCACGGCACCGGCCCAGGGCTCCAGCACCTGGT
Source organism: Halomonas sp. 328 (assembly GCF_015645095.1). Lineage (GTDB taxonomy): Bacteria > Pseudomonadota > Gammaproteobacteria > Pseudomonadales > Halomonadaceae > Bisbaumannia. Next base: position 84,214 of record NZ_JADOTW010000005.1, on the reverse strand, counting down.
TGATGACGCCCAGCGAGAGGCCCGCCACCAGGGTGCCCCAGAGGTTCCCCACCCCGCCGAACACCACCACCATGAAGGAGTCGATGATGTAGTTCTGGCCCAGGTTGGGGCCGACGTTGGTGAGCTGGGAGAGCGCCACCCCGGCGAGTCCCGCCACCCCGGAGCCCAGGGCGAAGGTGAGGATATCGACGCGGGTGGCGCGGATCCCCATGGCCCGCGCCATGGCACGGTTCTGGGTCACGGCGCGCACCTCGAGCCCGAGCCGGCTGCGGCGCATGATCAGCATCAGGGCGGCGAACACCAGCAGGGCGAAGCCGAGCACATAGAGGCGGTTGAGGGTCAGCGACAGGGCATCGTTGATGGCGAGGGAGCCACTCATCCACTCCGGGGTCACCACGGTGCGGTTGAGCGGCGAGATTACGGTGCGCACCAGTTGCTGGAGGATCAGGCTGATACCGAAGGTGGCCAGCAGGGTCTCCAGGGGTCGCCCCTTGAGGAACTGGATCACCCCGCGCTCGATGGCCACCCCCGCCAGCGCCGCCACCAGGAAACCGGCGGGAATCGCCAAGAGCAGCGCCAGGCCGGGCTGGCCGGGGAGCAGCTGCTGCATGGCCCAGGTGGTGTAGGCGCCGAGCATGATCAGCTCGCCGTGAGCCATGTTGATCACCCCCATCACCCCGAAGGTGATGGCCAGGCCGATCGCTGCCAGCACCAGTACCGAGCCCAGCGACAGGCCGAAGTAGAGGGTCTCGGCAGCGCGGTTGAGCTTGAGCATCTGCTCGATGCCATTCAGGGCATGGCGGGCGGCATCGGCCAGCACCGGGTCGTCGCCATTGGCAGCGCCGTTGAGGGCGACGCGGACCCGGGGGTGCAGGCTGCCCTCCAGGTCGGCCACGGCGGCCACCTCGCCCTGTTCCAGGCGGTAGATGGCCAGGGCCTGGACCAGCCGCTGGCGCACCCCGCTATCCGTTTCGGCCTCGATCACCGTGGCCAGGGGCACGGCCAGGTCGGCGTCCACCTCGCCGAGCAGCCGCTCGGCGGAGGCGCGCCGCAGGTCGAGATCCGGGGAGTAGAGGTCGACCACGGCGATGGCGCTGCGCAGCTGGTTGCGCAGGGCGTTGTTGATGCCGATGCGGTCCAGCTCGCGGCGTGACATCTCGCCCAACGCCTCGCCGCTCAGGGCATCCGCTACCGGCCAGTCGCGGCCGCGGTTGTCGAGCACCACCACGAAGCGCCCCGCTTCGGTGCGCTGCAGGCGGCCATCGAGCAGCGCCTGGAGCCAGTCCAGGGCGCGGGGATCGTCGCTGCCGACGATGGCCTCGATGGCGCGGGCCTTGTCGGCATAGGCACGCACGTCCAGCGCCTCCAGCAGGGCGATGGCCTCGGCATCCCGTTCGCCCTGGGCCTGGGCGCCGACGGGTAGCATCAGCAGGCATAACAGCAGAAGCAGCAAGGCGTGGTGGATCGGGCCGCTGGCCGCGCCACCCCTTGCCTCGACCGGCCGTGACCGGGGGACATTGCTCATCGGGGCTTTCCTCGGTAGTCGGAATTCATGGGCAGGCGTGCTCCCCCGCCGGGCCGGCGGGGGATGGGGCTCACTCGGCCAGCGCCGCCTCGGCCTCGGCGGCGGCGTTGCTGCCACCACAGCTGCCGGTGGCCACGTTGAAGTTGCCGCAGCGCAGCGGGGCGCGCCAATCGCTGATCAGGTCCCGGGAGCCGGGCAGGTAGTCGGACCAGGCGTCGCCGGCCACGGAGGAAGGCGTCTGCCAGACGATGTCGAACTGGCCATTGTCCTGCACCTCGCCGATCAGCACCGGCTTGGTGATGTGGTGGTTGGGCATCATCGCCGCATAGCCGCCGGAGAGGTTGGGCACGGTGACCCCGATGATGGCGTCCTTGACGGCGTCGACATCGGTGGTGCCGGCCTTGCGCACCGCCTCCGCCCACATGTTGAAGCCGATATAGTGAGCCTCCATGGGATCGTTGGTGACCGCCTCCTCGTCGCCGGTCCAGTCGATCCAGGCGTCGATGAAGTCGTAGTTGGTGTCGGTGTCGACGCTCATGAAGTAGTTCCAGGCGGCCAGGTGACCCACCAGCGGAGCGGTGTCGATGCCGGTCAGTTCCTGCTCGCCTACCGAGAAGGCGATCACCGGGATGTCGGCGGCATCGATGCCCTGGTTGGCCAGTTCCCGGTAGAAGGGCACGTTGGCGTCGCCGTTGATGGTGGAAATGACCGCTGTGGGCTTGCCTTCGGCGCCGAAACGGCGTACCTCGGCGACGATGTTCTGCCAGTCGGAGTGGCCGAAGGGGGTGTAGTCGACGAGGATGTCGTCGTCCGCCACCCCATGCTCCTCCTGGAGGTAGGCCTCGAGGATGCGATTGGTGGTGCGCGGGTAGACATAGTCGGTACCCAACAGGGCGAAGCGCTCGATGCCCACCTCGTTGATCAGGTACTCCACTGCCGGAATGGCCTGCTGGTTGGGCGCCGCCCCGGTGTAGAAGACGTTCTCCGAGGACTCCTCGCCCTCGTATTGCACCGGATAGAAGAGCAGGCCATTGAGCTCCTCGAAGACCGGCAGCACCGCCTTGCGCGACACCGAGGTCCAGTTGCCGAAGACCACGTCCACCTCGTGCTGGGCGAGCAGCTCCCGGGCGCGCTCGGCGAACAGCGGCCAATTGGAGGCCGGATCCACCACCACCGCCTCGAGGGGCCGGCCCAGTAGGCCACCCTCGGCGTTCTGCTGATCGATCAGCATCTCCACGGTGTCCTTGAGGGTCGATTCGCTGATCGCCATGGTGCCGGAGAGGGAGTGCAGGATACCGATCCGGATGGGATCCGCGTCCTGGGCCTGGGCGGCACTCGCGCCAGCGATCGACAGGGCCAGGGCCGAAGCGGCCAGAATCTTGTTGTTGTGACTCGGGGTCATGGGACTCTCCTGAGGGTCATGGGTGTTGTCGACAGGCACGGGGCCTGCGCTTGGCTGTCGGAGCGCGGGGTCATGGGGTTCCCCACGCCTTTTCCTCCCTGGCATGCCGCTCACGGGCTTCGTGCAGCATATGCAGGGTGATCTTGCGGACCTCGTCGCGGCTGACCGCGATATGGTCACTCATCAAGCGCTTGGCGAGATCGGCACGGCGCCGGACGATGGCCTCGAGGATCGCCGCGTGCTCGTCATAGGTGGCCGAGATGCGCGCCGCCTGGGTGAAGTCCAGGCGCCGCACGATATGGATCCGCTCGCTGACGTCGCGATGGATCCGTGCCATCTCGTCGTTCCCGGCGGCCGCCACCAGGCTCGTATGGAACGCCCGGTCCTCCTCGCTCAGCGCCTCGTCGCCACGCCGCCGGGCCAGTGGCACGTCCCAGACGCCACACAGGGCGACGATCGCCGGTGGCGGCTCGGCCATGGCACAGAGCCGCTCCAGGGCCGCGCACTCCAGCACGATGCGCACGTCATAGAGCTGTTCCAGGGTGCGGAAGTCGAGCGGCCGGACCTGCCAGCCGCTGCGCAGGTGCACCTCCAGGTAGCCTTCGCGGCGCAGCCGCTGGAGGGCCTCGCGCACCGGGGTCCGGCTGGCCCCGACGCGTGCGACGATATCGGCCTCACTGAACAGGTCACCGGGCAGCAGCTCGAAGTCGAAGATCATCTGCTTGAGCTGCGCATAGATCCGCTCGGAGAGGGTCGGGGACGCTCCCGCCCGGCGCCGGGTATGCATCGCCGCCATCAGGCCTGCACCTCGCTCTCCAGGGGCTCGATCACCGCCAGGCGATCCCCGGGGCGTACCGCCATGCCCGGCGTGCAGTCGACGCTGCCCAGGCGGCCGGTGGCGCGGGCCGTCACCACCACCTCCATCTTCATCGCCTCCAGCACCATCAATGGCTCGCCCTCGACCACTCGGGCGCCGGGTGCGACCAGGCACTTCCAGACGGTACCGGCGATCTCGGCCGTCACCGCCTCGGCCCCTTCCTCCAGGGCATCCTCGGCGACGACGGGGACGCTCGACAGCGCCTTAGGGGCGATGTCCTCGGCACTCCAGCGTCCCACCTCCTGGCGGTATGCCCGCTGCTGATTGGCCTGGAAATCGGCGATGCTCTGCGCCTGGTCATCGAGGAAGCGCAGGTACTCGCCCACGTCGAAGGTCGACGCCTCGATGCGCAGCGCCAGGCGTCCCTCGCGAAAGTCCTCGCGCAGGGTGGCCAGCTCGGCCTCATCGACCGGGTAGAAGCACACCTGGTCGAAGAAACGCAGCAACCAGGGTGCCCCCTCCGCGAACTGCGGGTTGCGGCAGTGGGTGTTCCAGATCGGCACGGTACGCCCGACCAGTTGGTAGCCCCCCGGCGAATCCATGCCATAGATACACAGGTACATGCCGCCGATCCCCACGGTTCCCTCGGCGGTATGGGTGCGGGCCGGGTTGTACTTGGAGCTGAGCAGGCGATGCCGGGGGTCGAGGGGCACGGCACAAGGCGCCCCCAGATAGACGTCTCCCAGCCCCAGCACCAGATAACGGGCCTCGTGCAGGGTGCGCCGCACCTGCTCCCGGCTGACGCCATTGATGCGAGCCAGGAAGTCGACGTTATTGGGCAGCCAGGGGGCGGTGTCCTTCACCGTTTCACGGTAGCGCTGGACCGCTTCCAGGGTCGCCGAGTCCTCGAAGGCCATGGGCAGGTGCAGCACCCGGCTGGGCAGACTGACCGTCCGCGGATCCGGCAACGCCTCCTCCAGGCGCAGCAGCGCTTCGATCAGGGTCGCCTGGTGCAGCCGCTGGCCGTCGTAGCGGATCTGCAAGGAGCGCACCCCGGGGGCTAGCTCCAGGACGCCATCGAGGGCCGCCGCCTGGATCGCCTCCATCAGCAGATGCACCCGCACCCGATTGACCAGGTCGAGGCGATTCTCCCCGTACTCCAGCAGCACATAGCCATCCCCGGCCTGGCGGTACGCCACCGCCGGCCGGCCGTCGCGGGCCGCCAGCGATGCCAGCACGCAGGGCGAGCCGCCGTCGTCCGACACCGCCAGCAGGGCCGGCTCATGGGGCAGCGGCGCCCGCCACTCGGCGGCGGGGGGAGTGAGTGTCGCCAGCGCCCGGTCCCAGGCGCGCTCCAGTGCCACGGCCCGGGCCACATCGATGGCCACGAAGCGGATCCGATCGCCCGGCTTGACCTGCCCGACCTTCCACAACTCCGCCCGGGCGATGGTCACCGGGCAGACGAAGCCTCCCAGGCTAGGGCCGTCCTTCATCAGGATCACCGGGCTATCGCCCGTGAAGTTGATGGCGCCGATGGCATACTCGCAGTCGTGGACATTGGAGGGGTGCAGGCCGGCCTCGCCACCATCGCGTCGCGCCCACTCCAGGGTCGGCCCGACCAGGCGCACCCCGAGCCGATTGGCGTTGTAGTGGACCTCCCACTCGCTGGCGAAGAAGGTCGCCATGGCCGGCTCGGTGAAGAAGTCCGGCGCCCCATGAGGGCCGAGCAGCACCCCGATCTGCCAGGTTCGGCCATAGTCGGGCACCAGACCCTCGGGGGCGGCCATCGGCTCACAGGCCACCAGGGGCTCGCGCATCAGGTCGAGGAAGTCGCCGGCACGCAGCACCCGGCCGCCATGCCCCCCGAAGTGCCCCAGGGCGAAGGTGGAACGACTGCCCAGGTAGAGCGGAACGTCCAGCCCCCCGCGCAGCGCCAGGTAGGTACGACACCCCGCCTCCGCCCGCCCCACCGCCAGGGTCTGGCCGGCGGCGACCGCCACCGGGGCATGGAAGGCCACCGGCACGCCATCCAGGGTCGCCGGGGCCGGGGCCCCGGTCAGGGCGATCATGGCATCGCTATGGAAGCGCAGGGTCGGTCCCTCCAGGGTGCACTCGAGCCCCGCCGCCTCGGGCCGGTTACCGACGATACGATTGGCCAGCCGCAGGGCGCGATCATCCATGGCGCCGGAGGGCGGTACTCCGATATCCCAGTAACCGAGCCGGCCGGGCACGTCCTGGACGCTGGTGTAAGTGCCGGGCACCACCACCTCGAGACTGCGGCCATGGAAATGGAAGGCATCCAGGGCCCGGGTCGAGACCTCCCCACGCCGGAAGGCCGGGTCGCGTACCACGGCGCGCAGGTAGTCGAGGTTGGTGGGTATGCCATAGAGCCGGGTGGCATCCAGGGCCGCCTCCAGGCGAGCCAGGGCCTCATCGCGATCCGCCCCATGGGCGATCAGCTTGGCGATCATCGGATCGAAGCCCGACGGCACCTCGCTGCCGCTCTCCACGCAGCCGTCGATACGCACCCCCGGCAAGCGCGGGAAGTGCACCTCATCCAGGGTGCCCGGGCTAGGCAGGAAGGCCTTGAGCGGATTCTCCGCATAGAGGCGCACCTCGATGGCCGCCCCCTGGGGAGCGATCGTGTCGAGCTCCGCCCCCAGGGGCTGGCCGGCGGCGACACGCAGCATCTGCTCGATCAGGTCGAGACCGGTCACGGCCTCGGTGATCGGATGCTCCACCTGCAAGCGGGTATTGACCTCGAGGAAGTAGAAGGCGTTGGCGGCCTCGTCATAGATAAACTCCACCGTGCCGGCACTGCGATAGGCCACGCTCTCGCCCAGCCGCACCGCGGCGGCCAGGAGTGCCTGACGGGTCGCCGCCGGCAGGCGCGGCGCCGGCGTTTCCTCGACCACCTTCTGATGGCGGCGCTGCAGCGAGCAGTCACGCTCGCCGAGGGCCACCACCCGCCCCTGGCCATCGCCGAGCAGTTGCACCTCCACGTGCCGGGCGCGATCGATACAGCGCTCCAGGAAGACGCCGCCGTCACCGAAATACTGCTGGCCCTGGCGCGCCACGCCATCGAAGGCCTCGCGCAGTGCCGCCGGGTCGACACAGCGGGTCATGCCGATACCGCCACCACCGGCGGTGCTCTTGAGCATCACGGGGTAGCCGATCTCGCGGGCCGCCTCGAGCGCCTGCTCGACGTCATCGAGCAGGCCACTGCCCGGCGGCAACGGCACCCCGGCCCCTTCGGCCAGCTCGCGGGCACGGTGCTTGAGGCCGAAATCCTGGATCTGTCGGGGAGTCGGGCCGACGAAGGCGATGCCCTCCTGCTCGCAGCGCCGGGCGAACTCCGCACTCTCGGAGAGGAAGCCATAGCCGGGATAGATCGCCTGGGCACCGCTGCGATGCGCCGCGGCGAGGATCTTATCGATAGCGAGGTAGCTCTCCTCGGCCCGGCGCCCCTCCAGAGAGATCGCCTCGTCGGCCTGACGCACATGCAGGGCATCGCGGTCATCCTCGGCATAGACCGCCACCCCGGTGATGCCGAGCCGTTGCAGGGTACGCAAGGCGCGACAGGCGATCTCGCCACGGTTGGCGACCAGCACCTTGGTGAAGCGGGGCGACGACAGCGGACTCATGACAGCACCTCCGGCTCGGCTTGACGGTGGGCCATGTAGGCACGCCACCCCTGGAAATGGGTGATATCGGTGGCCTCCTCCAGCGCCCAGGGCTCACAGATGAAGCCCTTGACCTCGCGGCCATCGGCCAGGCGCAGGGTCCCGATGCCCAGCGGCGCCGGGATCTCGGCGACGAATTCACCGAAATTCGCCAAGGGAAGGTCCCAGAGCTCCACCGCGATGGCAGCGCCATGGCGCGGGTCGCGCGCCAGCCCCGGCTTGGGCGGCACGGTGCCGGCCAGGGCGTAGAGCCGATACTCCGGGGCGGTGTGAGTGGCCTCGACCAGGCTGGCCCGCCGGCTGGTGAGCTGGTGATTGAGAGGCATGCCGGTGAGATGGGCGCCGACCACCGCCAGGCGCACCCAGCCGGCCGCTGGCGAGGGCCGAGCCACCGGCGACTCGGCGGCCTCGTGCCAGGCCAGCCCGGTGGCGCCCAGAGGCAAGGCGCAGTGCGCCTGCCAGCGGCACCCGAAATCGGCCAGGGCACGGTCGTGCCAGGCCGGGGCGATCAGGGTAATGCCTGCGGGCAGGCCGTCGTCGCGCCAGGGCGCGGGCAGCGCCAGGGCACAGAGGTCGGCCAGGTTGGTGAAGTTGGTGTAGGTACCGAATTGACTGTTGTAGTGAATCGGCTCCTCCGCCATCTCGGCGAGGGTGCGCAGCGTCGGCGAGGTCGGCACCACCAGGGCGTCCACCTCGGCCAGCGCCTGGCGAATCTCCCGGCTCAGGGCCATGCGTCGATAGTCGGCCTCGAAGGTGGCCAGGGCATCGTAGTCGTGGCCCTGGCGAACGATGGCGGCCACCGTCGGATCCAGGCACTCGGGGTGCGCCAGCAGGCGTTCGCCGACCGCATGGGTGCGCTCGGCGACCCAGGGTCCCCGATAGAGCAGCTCGGCCAGCTCGGCGAAGGGACGAAAATCGATCTCGACCAATTCCGCCAGCTCCCCGAGCGTCTCCCGGGCCCGGGCGAAGGCGGCCTGCATCTGCCGGTCACCGAAGAAGATCAGGGTGTCGGGAATCGCCAGCCTCGGGCGCCGGGGCATGGCCGCCGGGGCGGTTCGGGGATCGAGGCGCGCATAAGGGTCACGGGCATCCTCGCCGCCCTCCCCGATCAATGCCGCCACCCAGGCGGCATCCTCGACGCTCAGGGCGAAGATCGAGACGCAGTCCAGGGAGCGGCAAGCCGGCACCACGCCCGAGGTCGACAACCAGCCACGGGTCGGCTTGAGGCCGACGATGTTGTTGAAGCCGGCGGGCACCCGTCCCGACCCCGCGGTATCGGTGCCCAGGGCGAAGGGCACCAGCCCTCGAGCCACCACCGAGGCCGACCCCGAGCTGGAGCCCCCGGAGACATAGCGGGCATCGAAGGTGTTGGGCACCGCGCCATAGGGTGAGCGAGTTCCCACCAGGCCGGTGGCGAACTGATCGAGGTTGGTCTTGCCAATCAGGATCGCCCCGGCCTCACGCAGCCGTGCCACCACGCCGGCATCCTGCTCGGCCCGATAGGCGAACGCCGGGCAGGCCGCAGTGGTCGGCCAGCCCCGTGCATCGATGTTGTCCTTGATGGCGAAGGGCACGCCATAGAGCGGCAGCGCCTCTCCCTTCGCCTCCCGGGCCGCGAGGGCGACCCACTGCGCCTCCAGACGCTCGGCATCCACCCGCTCGATCCATGCCGGGTCCTCGGCATCGAGCGCCAGGGAGAGCCGTTGCAGTCGCTCCAGTCCCCGCCCGTCCCGCTGCGCCTTCTGCCAACGTCCCAGGGTCCAACCGATGCCCTCTAGCTGCGGTAACATCACGCCTCCTTGTGGTATGCCAACTGGTATACAAGGAGAAGGGCATGAATCGCGCCAAGACGGGCGGACAGAAAATTAAATATTTAAAATCAATGGATTAAGCAGGCGCCCCGACCTCAGGCACCCCCGGTGCCATGGCCCCACCCCACCATCGGGGTGCATGACCCGGTGGCATTGCACCACCATCGGCCGAGTAGCGCCGAGAACGCAGCAGGGCGTCCTCTCGGACGCCCTGGCGGCTGCATCATGGGGGAATCGATCCATCAATCGATCGGATAGAAGGCCTCCTCGGCCAGGCCCATCAGCGGCCCGGCGCCGCCCTGGATGCGTGCCTCCAGGGTCAGCGTCTTGGGCAGCTGGCGGCTAAGGCCGAATAAAGAGCGCCCCACCGGGGCGCTCGGGCCGTGAATCAATCGACCGGGTAGAAGGCCTCCTCGGCCAGGTGCATCAGTGGCTCGACACCGCCCTGGATGCGTGCCTCCAGGGTCAGCGTCTTGGGCAGCTGGCGGCTCAGGAAATACCGCCCCACCGCCAGCTTGGCGCGATAGAAGGCCTCGCCGCTGGCGCCGTCCGCGGCCAGGCCGTGGCGGGCGGCCCGAGCCATCTTCCACCACATCCAGGCGTAGGCGACCAGGCCCAGCAGCTCCAGATAGTCGGTGGCGGCGGCCCCCAGCTCGTTGGGATCCGTGGCTCCGCGTGCCAGCAGGCCATCGCTGACCGCCTCGAGGCGGGCCAGGGCCTGGCCGGCGGCATCGCGGAAATCGGCGATCTCGGCGTCGCCCCCCGCGGCCAGGTCGGCGCGCATGGCCGCGGCGAAGCGGGTCAGGTAGGCGCCGCGGTTGCGGGCCAGCTTGCGTCCCACCAGGTCCATGGCCTGGATGCCGTTGGTGCCCTCGTAGATCATGGCGATGCGCGCATCGCGCACGTACTGCTCGGCGCCCCACTCCACGCAGTAGCCGTTGCCGCCATAGAGCTGCTGGGCGGTGACCGTGGCCTCGAAGCCACGATCGGTGAGGAAGGCCTTGGCCACCGGGGTGAGCAGCGCCACCAGCGCATCGGCCTCCTCCCGCACCGCCGCCTCGGGGTGGAACTTGGCCAGGTCGAGCTGACCGGCGACGAAGGCGGTGAAGGCGCGACCGCCTTCGTTCCAGGCCCGCACATCAAGGGCCATGCGGCGCACATCGGGATGCACCAGGATGGGATCGGCGGCGGCCTCGGGCTCGGCCGGCCCGCTCGGGGCGCGGCTCTGGCGCCGCTCCCGAGCGAAGTCCATGGCGCTCTGGTAGGCCACCTCGCCGAGGCCGAGGCCCTGGATGCCGATGGAGAGGCGCTCGTAGTTCATCATGGTGAACATGGCCGCCAGGCCCTGGTGGGGCTCACCGATCAGGATGCCCTCGGCGCCGTCGAAGTTCATCACGCAGGTGGCGCTGCCCTTGATGCCCATCTTGTGTTCCAGGCCACCGCAGCTCAGGGCATTGCGCTCGCCGAGCTCGCCCTGGTCGTCGACCTTGAACTTGGGCACCAGGAACAGCGAGATACCCCGGGAGCCCGCCGGGGCGTCCGGCAACTTGGCCAACACCAGGTGAACGATGTTCTCGGCCATATCGTGCTCGCCGCCGGTGATCCAGATCTTGGTGCCGGTGATCGCATAGCGCCCCTCATCCAGCGGTTCGGCGCGGGTCTTGATCAGCCCCAGGTCGGTGCCGCAGTGGGGTTCGGTGAGGCACATGGTGCCCAGCCACTGGCCGGCATACATCCTCGGCAGATAGCACGCCTTGGTGGCCGCATCGGCGTGGCTGTCGAGCAGCAGGGTGGCGCCGCTGTTCAGCGCCGGATAGAGGGCGAAGCCGGTATTGGTAGCGTAGAGCATCTCCTCGAAGGCCACGGTGAGCAGCTTGGGCATGCCCTGGCCGTCATGCTCCGGGTTGCCCCCCAGGCCGAACCAGCCGCCCTCGGCCAGGGTCGCGAAGGCGGCCTGGAAACCCGCCGGGGTGCGCACCTCACCGCCCTCGAAGCGACACCCCTCGGCGTCGCCGCTCTGGTTGAGGGGGAAGAGCTCGGCGCCGGTGACCCGGGCCCCCTCCTCGAGGATCGCCTCAGCCAGGCCGGCATCCAGGGCCTGGGTGGCAGGCATGGCGGCCCAGGCCTCGGGGGCCTGGCAGACCTCGTTGAGGATGAAGCGCATGTCACGGAGCGGGGCGCGGTAGCTGGCCATGGGGCTCTCCTTGGAGTGGCGATTGAAAGCGATGGAAAATTAAAACACTTGTTTCAATCATAGCGCCCCAGGCCCGCCCTGTCATACCGACCTTGGGCGCAGACGACGACGGGGCCGCGCCAGGCGCGGCCCCGTCGATGGGCAGGCAGAGTCGAGCTGGCTCAGACCCGGGCGCGGCGCGCCACCACCAGTTTCTTGATCAGCGGCAGGGTCAGCGACAGGGCCGCCACCACCAGCAGCGCCAGGGAGATCGGCTTGTCGATAAAGGTCATCCAGTCGCCGCCGGAGATCTGCAGGGCGCGGCGCATCGACTCCTCCATGATATCGCCGAGGATCAGCGCCAGGATCAGCGGCGCGGTGGGGAAGCCGAACAACCGCATGCCCAGGCCAATCAGGCCGAAGCCGAGCAGCAGCAGCAAGTCGAAGATGCTGAAGCTCATGCCGTAGACCCCCACCATGCAGAAGATCAGGATCAGCGCCAGCAGCAGCGGCCGCGGCATATCGAGGATCTTGGCGATCAGTGGGATCAGCGGCAGGTTGAGCACCAGCAGGAAGATATTGCCGATGTACATGCTGGCGATCACCCCCCAGAAGACGTCCGGACGGTCCACCAGCATCGCCGGCCCCGGAGTCACGCCCATCACCAGCAGGGCGCCGAGCAGCACCGCCGTGGTGCCGGACCCCGGTACGCCGAGGGTCAGCAGCGGCACGAAGGAGCCGGTGCAGGCGGCATTGTTGGCGGCCTCGGGGGCGGCCACCCCCTTGATATTGCCCTTGCCGAAGGTGTCACCGTCCTTGGCCAGGCGCTTCTCCATGCTGTAGCCGAGGAAGGAGCCGATGGTGGCCCCGGCCCCGGGCAGTACCCCGGTGAAGAAGCCCAGCACCGAGCTACGCCCGATGGGCGGGGCGATGTCCTTGACCTCGGACTTCGACAGCTTCAGGGAGCCGATGGCGTTGCGTGGCTGCTCCTTGCCACCCCCGCCCCGCAGCAGCATGTAGAAGACCTCGGCCAGGGCGAAGATGCCCAGCGCCACCACCAGGAAGTCGATGCCGTCGAGCAGGTGCAGGGTGCCGAGGGTATAGCGCTCGGTGCCGGTCTGCAGGTCGATACCGATGATCGAGATCATCACCCCGACCACGGCGGCGATCAGCCCCTTGACCAGGGACTTGTCGGAGAGCGAGACCACCGCGGTCAGGCCCAGCACCATCAGCGCGAAGTACTCGGCGGGGCCGAAGCTGACCGCCACCTTGCCGAGCAGCGGCGCCACCAACATCAGGAAGACGATGGAGATGGTGCCACCGACGAAGGAGGCGTAGGCGGCGATGGCCAGGGCCTTGCCGGCCAGCCCCTGCTTGGCCAGGGGGTAGCCGTCGAAGGAGGTGGCGACGGTACCCGCCACGCCGGGGGCATTGAGCAGGATCGAGGAGGTGGAGCCACCGAAGATGGCGCCATAGTAGACCCCCGCCATCAGGATCAGTCCCGAGGAGGGCTCCATGGCGAAGGTCAGCGGGATCATCAGCGCCAGGGCGCTGATGGGGCCGAGCCCCGGCAACATGCCGATGATGGTGCCGGCGAAGACCCCGGCGAAGACATAGACCAGGTTCATCGGCTCCAGCGCGATGCCGAAGCCATACATCAGGTTATTCAAGGATTCCATGGGCAGGCTCTCTCGGGCTGGGGCTCACAGGGGCAGCGGGCCGGTAGGCAGGTAGACGTCCATGACCCGGGTCATCAGCAGGTAGAGCACCAGTACCACGCCCAGGGCGGTCGCCAGGTTGACGCCGTAGCGGCGGTAGCCGTAGTAACGAGCCAGGCCGAAGACCAGTGCCGTGGAGGTCAGCACGAAGCCCAGGGGCACCAGCAGCAGCGCATAGGCGGCGATCGCCAGGGCGGTGATCACCACCCGCGACCAGGGCCGCAGCAACAGCGGCAGCGCCCGTTCCTCGGCGCTGGGCTCATGGGGCACCTCATCGACGCCGGGGCGCTCCAGGAACAGCAGCCCCGCCAGGCCCAGCAACACGAAGCCCAGCACCTTGGGAAAGAGGTCGGAATCCACCGGCCGTGGTAGCGGGAAGCTGGGGATCTGGAAGGCCATGGCCAGGTAGCCCAGGGCCAGCAGGGCGATCAGGATCGCCAGGATCTGATTGGTATTGAGTCGTGTCATGGGAGTGCCACCTCGCGCCGGCGGGACGAGGCCCCGCCGGCGCGGCTTGAGTCGGGAAGGAGAGGCGAGGGATCAGCGGCCCAGCAGGCCCAGGTCGCCGAGGATCTCGCTGAACTGCTCGCGCTGGGCATCGAGGAAGGCGCCGAAGGTCTCGCCATCCTGGTAGGCATCGAGCCAGCCCAGTTGATCGCGGGCCTGCTGCCAGCCCTCGGTCTCGAGCATCTCGACGAACAGCGCCTCGTAGTAGGCCACCGCCTCTTCCGGCATGTCCGGGGTGCCCATGACGCCACGCCAGATATCGAAGCCGTAGTCGATGCCCTGCTCCTGGTAGGTGGGCACCTCGGCGAGCACGCCGCTCAGGCGCTCGGGGGAAGAGACCCCCAGGGCGCGAATCCCGCTGCCCTCGCCCAGCTGGCCGGCGGCCTCGCCGGCGCCGGTGATCACCGCCGCCACATGGCCGCCCATCAGGTTGGTCATGGCCTCGCCCCCGCCGGAGAAGGCGATATAGTTGACGCTGGCCGCCTCCAGGCCCGCGGCGGCGGCCAGGCCGGCCATGGAGATATGATCCATGGAACCCGGGGCGCTTCCGCCACCGATGCTCAGGCTGGGGTTCTCGCGCACCGCCTCGAGCAGGTCGTTGAGGTCCTGGTACTCGGAGTCCGCCGGCACCAGCACGATGGAGTAATCGGTGATCAGCCGGGCGATGGGGGTGAAGTCGCTGTGGTCGAAGCGCGAGGTGCCGGCCAGGGGCACCAGGATGATGGGCGGGCTGGTGGCGAACAGCTTATGGGGGTTGCCGCCGTCCCGGGCGATCTGCGCCCAGGCCACGGCACCGCCGCCCCCCGGCACATTGATGGGGGCGAAGTTGCGTTCGGCCAGGCCCTCCTCCTGGAGCACCCGGGAAACGGTGCGCACCAGGGTGTCCCAGCCACCGCCGGGGTTGGCGGGGGCGATAAACTCCACCGGGCGGGTCGGCTCCCAGTCGGCCTGGGCGGTAGAGGTTCCGGCCAGAGCGGCCAGCGGCAGGGCCAGCAGGGCGAGGCGCTTGAGGCCGGGCTTGCGAGAAGTGAGGGGCGTGGCGGTCATGGCGTTCTCCGACGTTAGGTCTGTTGTTGTGAGTCGCCCTTGGGCGTACCACCGAACCTTAGGAGAGCCCCTTTACCTCAACAAGCTTGTGACCATAAAGGACAAAACGAGCATTCTGGCCATTTTGTCCATTCTGTTCACGGCACCCTGACCCCGGCGCTCAAGGCGCCTCCAGCCAGGGTATGGCGCTGCCCACCAGGCGATAGCGCCGCTCGGGCCTCCCCACATCACCATAGCCCAGTTCCGCCGCTGCCACGCCCACCGAGACCAGGAACTCCAGGTAACGCCGCGCCGTGGAACGGCTGGCACCGATCTGTCGGGCGGCCTGCATGGCGGTGGCGGGCTCGCCGAGGGCCTCGAGCCCTTCCACCACCTTGGCCAGGGTCAGGCGATCGATGCCCTTGGGCAGTCCCCGGGAGCCCCCCGCCACCTCGCTCGCGGCGCGCCCCCGGCCCATCACCCGGTCGAGTTCCTCCTGGCTCATCTCCGCCTTGCCGGCCAGGGCCGAGCGCTCGTCGCGAAAGCGCGCCAGCATCTGGGCCATGCGCGACTCCTCGCTGGGCTTGATCAGGTAGTCGAAGACCCCGCCCCGCAGCGCCTCCTGAATGGTCTCCACCTCCTTGGCGGCGGTGATCATGACGATATCCAGGTGACCATGATCGCGCCTGAGCTCCCACAGCAGCTCCAGCCCCCGGACATCGGGAATATAGGCGTCCAGCAGCACCAGCTGGATGGCGTCACCGACCTCGGCCAGCAGGGTGCGGGCCTCGGCGGCGCTCTTGGCCACGCCCATGACGCGGAAGCCGGGACTGCGCTCCACGAAGGCGCGATGGATCTCGGCAATACGGAAATCATCTTCGATGATCAGGATGCCGTACTCGGGTTCACTCATCGACGTATCCTTGTGCTATCGACGGGGGATCGCTGGCGGCCGGGGCCTGGCACAGCGACTTGTCGAGCACCGCGGTAAAGGCGGCGCCGCCCAGCTCGCTCTCCTCCAGGGTGATCTCGCCACCGTGCTGGCGGCACAACCGGGCCACCAGGGCCAGGCCAATGCCGCGGTGCTTGCCGGGCTTGGTGGAGAAACCCTCTTCGAAGATCGTCGCGGCCCGCTCGACGGGCACCCCGGGGCCGTTATCCTCCACCTCGATCAGCAGTTGTTCGCCCAGGTCGGTGAAGAAGAGTCGCACCCGAGCCCCCTCGCCCGGCTCGCCATCACCGCCCTGCCCCCCCTTCTGCAGGGCCGCATCGCAGGCGTTGTCGAGCAGGTTGCCGATCACGCTCATCAGCACCTCCTGGCCGGTGGCGGTAAGGGGCGCCCCCAGGGAACTGTCGGGATCGATCTCCAACGTCACCCCCAGCTCCCGGGCTCGGGTCAGCTTGCCCAGCAGGGTACCGCTGAGCACCGGATCCGCCACATGGTCGCGCAGGAAGCTCATCCGCGCCTGCTGCTGGGCGCTCTCCTGGTGAATCAGCGCCAGGGCCTCGCGGACCCGCTCCAGTTGCAGCAGACCGGCGATGGTGTAGAGCTTGTTGGAGAACTCATGGGCCTGGGCACGCAGCATGTCCACGTCGCGACTCGCCTGGCTCAGGGCCTGGGAGAGCTCGACGATCTCGCGGCGGCTGCGGAAGGTGGCCACGGCCCCCTCGATCTGGCCGTCGTAGCGCACCGGCACCCGGTTGACCACCACGGGGTGATCGCCCAGCCACATCTGCTGGTCGAACTGCTGCTCGCCCCGCTCCAGCACCTCCAGCAGCCGCGAGTTGGGCACCACCTCCTGCACCGGCTCGCCGAGCACCTGACGCTCGTCGGGCAGGCCCAGGAAACGCCGCGCCTGCTGGTTGACCAGGGTGATGCGCCCCTCCCGATTGATGGCCAGGATGCCCTCGTGAATCGACTGCAGGATCGCCTCCTTCTCCATGGCCAGGCGGGCGATCTCGTGGGGCTCGAGCCCCAGGATCACCTTTTTGAGGTGACGCGACAGCCCATAGGCCCCGGCGAAACCCAGCACCACCATCAGTGCCACCAGTGCCCAGCTCAGGCCGGTGTAGCGCCCCACGTCCATGGCCACCCGGTTGAGCATGAAGCCCACCGAGACGATGCCGACGATATTGCCCTGGCCATCGACCACCGGGGTCTTGCCGCGGATCGCCTCGCCCAGGGAGCCGGTGGCCTCGGAGACATAGGACTCGCCGTGAACCAGCGCCCGGTCGTTGTCGCCACCCACCATGGGTAGCCCCAGGCGCTCCGGCAGCGGATGGGCCAGCCGAATGCCCTGCCGGTCCCCCACCACCACGTAGCGGGCGCCGGTCTCGCGACGGATACGTTCGGCGATGGGCTGGATGGTGACGCTGGGATCGGCGCGATCGAAGGCGGCGATCACTTCGGGAATCGCCGCCACGCTCAGCGCCACCGCCAGGGCCCGCTGCCCCATCTGATCGGCGATGATCTCCGCCTTGCGGTGATTGAGGTAGGCGCCCTGGGCCAGCAGCATGCCCGCCAGCAGGGCTCCCACCAGCAGCATCACCTGCAGGCGAAAGCTGCGCAGGCGACGCCGACGCTGACCGCGCCGGCGCCATGACAGGGCATCTGGGAGTGGAGTGGCCATAGCAGAGTCCGCATCGAGGGTGCGGACATTGTCGCATGCGGCCGCGGGGTATCAAGCGCCGGGGCCAGATCGGGGGCTGCGGCGGCCGGGTATCAAGGGCCGAGGGTGCGGCTCAGGCGCTGCGACTGTTGGCCTGGGGGGTGGGGTGCTTGCCCTCCTCCCAGCCCTGGCTGGCACTGTCGCCACGAAACCAGGCCAGGCGGTCATGGAGGTTCACCACGCTGCCGACGATGATCAGGGTCGGCGGCCGCACCGCCCCCGAGCGCAGCGCCTCGGGCAACGCGGCCAGGGTCCCCCGGTGCACCCGCTGGCGCGCCGTGGTGCCCTGCTCCACCAGCGCCAGCGGTGTCTCGGCGGCCATGCCATGGGCCTGCAGCTGGGTGCGGATAATCTCCAGGCTGCCCAGGCCCATATAGAAGACCAGGGTCTGTCCCGGCCGGGCCAGGGCCGGCCAGTCCAGGTCGCAACTGCCGTCCTTGAGATGGCCGGTGACGAAGCGCACCGACTGGGCGTGATCGCGATGGGTCAAGGGAATGCCCGCATAGGCGCCGCAGCCGGCGGCGGCGGTCACCCCGGGGATCACCTCGAAGGCCACGCCGGCCGCGGCCAGGGTCTCCAGCTCCTCGCCGCCGCGGCCGAAGATAAAGGGATCGCCGCCCTTGAGGCGCACCACCCGCTTGCCCTGCTGGGCCCACTCCACCAGGGCCTGGTTGATGCCCTCCTGAGGCAGGCTATGTTGCGAGCGCGCCTTGCCCACATAGAGGCAGCGCGCCTGGGGATTGGCCAGGGCCAGGATCTCGGCACTGACCAGGCGATCGTGGAGGATCACCTCCGCCACCTGGAGTCGCTTGAGGGCCTTGAGGGTCAGCAGCTCCGGATCACCGGGCCCCGCCCCCACCAGGGTCACCTGGCCGCGGGGGAAGTCGCGCAGCAGCGCCAGGCGCTGGGCATCGGTGGCGGGGGCATCGCTGGCGATCATGGTCGGGCTCCTGGGGCGCGCGGGTCGATATATTCTATTTTAATCGATAGAAAGGATTTCTTATAGCCAAATATAAGGTCTTGTGCCCTATCCGGCCAATCACCATGGCGCCGCAGCTTAGCCAAAAAAGACGACCCCCGCACCAGGCGGGGGTCGCAGGACCAGCAGAGTCGTCGCGACTCAGGAGAACTGGCGCTTGAGCCGTGGGCTGGCCAGCTCGCCCACCGCGGTGAAGGCGATCAACAGGGCCAGCAGCCAGGGCCACTGGGCGGCCAGGTTGAGGCTGGCCAGGCCCAGGGCATCGACGAAGATCAGCACGATGCCCAGCGGGCTGACGTAGCGGATCATGAACAGCCAGAGGGCGTGCTGAACGTTGGAGAGTCCCAGCTCCTCCTTGAACAGCTCGTTGCGCAGCAGGAAGCCGGCCATCAAGGCGGTACCCAGGCCACCCAGGGGCATCATCCAGCGCGAGGTGAGGTAGTCGAGCCAGTCGAAGAAGTTACGCCCGGCCAGGGTCCAGTCGGCGCCCCAGTTGAACGAGAGCATCGCCAGGGTGCTGACCAGCCACAGCACGATCCCCACGCCCCAGGAAGCCTGCTTGCGGGACAGCCCCTTGTTGTCGGTGAGCCAGGCCACGGTGGCCTCGATCATCGAGATGGAGGAAGTCAACGCCGCCATAGAGAGCATCAGGAAGAAGAGGATGCCGAACAGGGTGCCCAGCGGCATGGCCTGGAAGGCCAGCGGCAGGCTCATGAAGATCAGCCCCGGGCCGCCCCCCGGGCTCATGCCGTTGGCGAAGATGATCGGGAAGATCGCCAGGCCTGCCATCAGCGCCACCACGGTATCGGCGATGGCCACGCTGAAGGTGGTGCGCGCGATGGAGTGTCCCTTGGGCAGGTAGGAGCCATAGGTGAGGATGGCACCGGAGGCCAGGGAGAGGGTGAAGAAGGCATGGCCCAGGGCCGCCAGCAGCCCTTCGCTGGTCAGGCCGTCGGTATTGAAGGAGAACAGGAAGGCGAAGGCCTCGCCGAAGCCACCGGAGAAGATGCCGTAGACGATCAGGATCGCCAGCATCACCACCATGCCGGGCATCATCCAGCTGACGCTGCGCTCGATGCCCGCCTGCACGCCCTTGCCGACGATCACCATGGTCAGCACGGTGACCAGGGTGCTCCAGGCGCCCAGGCTGAAGGGGTTGGCGTTATTGGCCTCGAAGATGGCCGCCATGTCACCGACGCTGGAGCCCGCCAGGCCACCGCTGAGCATCTTCCACAGGTAGGAGAAGGACCAGCCGGCCACCACCACATAGAAGGTCAGGATCATGAAGCCGCAGAGCATGGCCATCCAGCCGAAGAGCGACCAGAAGCTGCCGCCGCCGGACTCCTGCACCACCCGGCGAATCGCATCGATGGGGCTGCCACGGCCACGCCGACCGAAGCTGATCTCCGCCATCATGATGGGCACGCCCACCGCCAGGATGCAGGCCAGGTAGACCAGCACGAAGGCACCACCGCCGAACTCGCCGGTGATGTAAGGAAACTTCCAGATATTGCCCAGGCCCACCGCGGAACCGGTGGCCGCCAGCACGAAACCCCATCGCCCAAGCCAGAGGGTCTTGGGTGCATCATTTGTCGTCGTCATCGGGATACCTTACAGCACTTGTTGTTGTCGATGATTTTAGCGTTATTTGTCGCTATCTAGCCATTAGACCAAATGGAAAATCTGTTTATACCACCAAGCTTGACACTAAGGCCTGACTTGTAGCAAAACCGCCGCCCCGAATCGGGACGGCGGTATCGCTTAGTCGGCCTTGAGCACGCCGCGGCGAATCTGATCCTCCTCGATGGATTCGAACAGGGCCTTGAAATTGCCCTCGCCGAAGCCGTCGTTACCCTTGCGCTGAATGATCTCGAAGAAGATCGGACCAATCACGGTCTCGGTGAAGATCTGCAGCAGCACGCCCTGGTCCGGCGCACCGTCCACCAGCAGGCTCAGCTCGCGCAGCTCCTCGAGGTTCTCCTCGTGGTTGGGGACCCGGGCATCGACCTTCTCGTAGTAGGTGTCCGGGGTGGTGAGGAAGGTGACACCCTTGGCCTTGAGCGCCTTGACGGTGGCGTAGATATCGTCGGTGGCCATGGCCAGGTGCTGGATCCCCTCGCCGTTGTACTCGCGCAGGAATTCGGCGATCTGGGAGTTGTCGTCGGCGGACTCGTTGATGGGGATATGCATCTTGCCACAGGGGGCGGTCATGGCCCGGGAGAAGAGCCCGGTCATCTTGCCTTCGATATCGAAGTAGCGGATCTCGCGGAAATTGGCGATGCGGGTGTAGAAGTCGGCCCAGACGTCCATCTGGCCGCGGTCCACGTTGTGAGTCAGGTGGTCGAGGACCTTGAGACCGACGCTGTTATCCTGAGCGGTACGCCCGTCGATGGCCTCGAAATCGATGTCATAGATGGTGCGCCCCTGGTCGTCGAGCTGGTCGTCGACGAAGTAGAGCAGCGACCCACCGATGCCCTTGACCGCGGGAATCCCCACCTCGCCGGGGCCCACCGGGTTCTCCATGGCCTCGGCGCCATTGGCCAGGGCGTGTTCGTAGGCCTGCTTGGCGTCGGCCACCTTCCAGGCCATGGCGCAGGCGCTGGGGCCGTGGACGCGGGCGAACTCGGCGGCATGGCTGCCCGGCTCGGCGTTGAGGACGAAGTTCACCCCCTCCTGCTGGAAGAGGAACACCTGCTTGGAGCGGTGCTTGCGGGTCTCGGTGAAGCCCAGCTGGGTGAAGAGCCCACGCAGGGCCTCGATGCCTGCGGCATCCGGGGCGGTGAACTCGACGAATTCAAAGCCATTGGTGCCGATGGGGTTATGGGGCGAGACCTGGGCGGTCGTCTGGGTCTGTGCCACGGCGTTCATGGTGAGCCTCCGGTTGTTGTGTCGTCTTGACCCGGTCATCACCGGGCGGGATGGCTACAGGCTAGGGCCCGGGAGGCGCGCCGGGAATGGCACCATCGCCGGCAAGGCCCAGCAATTCCCGGCGCCCAGCGGCACCTGACGTAAACTTCTTCTTACACCCCCCGCCCCCCGCCGGATAGCGCCCCCCGAGTGGTGCGACGACCTGACAGGCCGTAAAGAAAACGTGACAACGTTATGCCAGCATGCTCCCGCTAGCCAGTTGCCAGGCCACCCAGCCCAGCATGGCGGCGATCCCCAGATCGATCAGTCGCCAGGTCCTGGGACTGGCCAGGCGGGGCGCCAGCCAGGCAGCGGCCCCCACCAGGCCGAAGAACCAGGCACAGGAGGCCAGGGCCGCCCCTATCATGAACCCCAGCGGACTGGGCTGGAGGGCACCGATGGTTCCCAGCAAGAGCAGGGTGTCGAGGTAGACCTGGGGATTGAGCAGGGTCACCGCCAGGGTGGTCAGGACCACCACCCGGCGAGAGCGTAGCGTCGTGCCAGGTCCCACCAACCCCTGGGCCCCAGCGGCCCGACGCAGTGCCAGCCCCGCCTGCCAGGCCAGGAACAGGGCCCCACCCCAGCGCGCCACGACGATCAGGGCCGGCTGCTGGGCCAGCAGGGCCCCCACCCCCAACACGCCGAAACCGATCAACAGCCAGTCACAGAGGGCACAGATAGCGGCCACCAGGTAGGCGTGTTCCCGGCGCAAGCCCTGGTTGAGCACGAAGGCATTCTGGGCCCCGATGGCGATGATCAGCCCGGCCCCCACCACCACCCCATGAAACAGCGAACTCCACACGTCACCTTTCCTCGATGCGAAACTGGAGCGCCCAGGCTAGAGTGACACCATGAATCAATAAAATTAATTCACCGAATGAGAAAGAAGAAAAACTAATGCTCGACTACAAGCTTCTCGAGGCCCTGACCGCGGTAGTGGACCAGGGTGGCTTCGAACGCGGCGCCCAGCGACTGGGACTGACCCAGTCGGCGGTCTCCCAACGCATCAAGCTGCTGGAGGCTCGCCTCGGCCAGCCGGTACTGGTGCGCGGTCCCCGCCTCGCCCCGACTCCGGTCGGGCGCCGTCTGCTCAATCATGCTCGCCAGGTACGCCTGCTCGAACATGACCTGCTGGACCAGGTGCCGACCCTGGGCGAAGCGGAGCCACGCCTGCGCCTGGCGATCAATGCCGACAGCCTGGCCACCTGGTGGCCCGCCAGCATGGCGACCTTCTGCCGCGAACGGCGGCTGCTCTTCGAGTTGCTGGTGGAGGACCAGGAGGTGGCCCTCAAACGCATGCGCGACGGCGAGGTCGCGGGCTGTCTCTGCGATAGCCCGCGCCCGGTCCAGGGCGCCCGCAGCCATGCCCTGGGCCAGATGCGCTATCGCGCCCTGGCCAGCCCCGACTTCGTGGCACGGCACTTCACCGCAGGGCTCAGCCATGACGCCCTGCGAAGGGCCCCGGCCATCGTCTATGGCCCGGACGATCGCCTGCAGCATCGCTACCTGGCCCGTCACGGCTTCCATGAGCCCTTTCCCCACCACCTCTGCCCCTCCTCGGAGGGCTTCGTGGGCATGGCGCTCGCCGGGCTCGGCTACGGCATGATCCCCGAGCGCCAGGTGACCCGGGAACTGGCCGAGGGTCGCCTGGTGGAACTGCCCGGCCCCGATGACCCGACGCGCCGCATCGAGGTCCCCCTCTACTGGCATCACTGGCGTCAAGGGGGCGAGACCCTGGAGGCCCTGACCGGCCACCTGCTCAGACACAGTGGCGACTGGCTGGAAGCGCTGCCCAGAGACGACGATGCCCCGCGCTAGGCGGGGCATCATCAGGTTGCCTACGAGACGTCGGCGAGCGCAGCCAGTTTTCGTACGGAGCCTAGCCTGGGGGAGTGGTGTCTACTCTTTAAGTAACGCCTCCACGCTGGCCACCTTGTCATCCATGGACTGCGTCCGATCGATGCGGGTGCCCACCTTGAGGGTCGAGGTGATGCGCGGCGCCCCCATCTCGTGCACCACCTCATGGCAGCGCTTCACCACCGCCATCACCTCATCCCAGGGCCCCTCGATATTGGTGCCATAGGCGTGCATACGATGACTCAGCCCGGAGGCCTGAATGACCCGCTGACAGGCCGCCACCTGGGGGGATACCGAGACGCCCACGCCTAGGGGCACCACGCAGAGATCCACCATGACTTGCATATCACGCCTCTCCTTATCGTTGGAAATGCCTTGATTACCAAGGATTAGTCGCTTGAACTATGCTCAATCCTAAGTTGCCGGCAGCCGCGGAGCCAGCCCATGCTCCCACCAGGCCCAGGAGGACGCCATGACCAGTGACACCCACATCGCCCCCCTTACCCTGCCGGATACTCGCGCCAGACGCATTATCGAACAGCTGCTGACAGGTTCCGGCGTGACCCTCAACGGCGACCAGCCCTGGGACCTGCGGGTCTATCACCCCGACTTCTTCTCCCGGGTGCTTCATCAGGGCACCCTGGGACTGGGCGAAGCCTATATGGATGGCTGGTGGGAGTGCGACCGTATCGACGAGATGACCTGTCGCCTGCTGCTGCACGGCCTGGGCGAACGCGCCCATACGCCCACCGAACGGCTGATGTATCGGCTGCAGTCGGGTTTCTTCAACCTGCAGAGCAAGGCCCGCGCCTATATCGTCGGCGAGGCCCACTATGACCTGGGCAACGACCTCTTCGAGCGCATGCTCGATCCCACCATGTGCTACTCCTGTGGCTACTGGAAGGAGGCCAGGAATCTGCACGAGGCCCAGCGGGCCAAACTGGAGCTGGCCTGTCGCAAGCTCGACCTGCAGCCGGGCATGCGGGTACTGGATATCGGCTGCGGCTGGGGAAGCTTCGCCGAACATGCCGCCCGCCACCACGGCGTGGAGGTCACCGGCATCACCATCTCGAAGGAGCAGGCCGCCCTGGCCCGTGAGCGCTGCGAGGGCCTGCCGGTGGAGATCCGCCTGCAGGACTACCGCGACCTGGAGGGCCACTACGACCGCATCGTCTCCATCGGCATGTTCGAGCACGTGGGCCACCGCAACTACCCCACCTACTTCCAGACCGTGGAGCGGCTACTGGATGCCGGGGGCCTCTTCCTGCTCCACACCATCGGCTCCAACAACTCCGACATCAGTACCGACCCCTGGATCAACAAGTACATCTTCCCCAACGGAATACTGCCCTCGGCGATGCACATCGCCAAGGCCAGCGAGGCGCACCTGATGATGGAGGACTGGCAGAACTTCGGCCCCGACTACGACCGTACCCTGATGGCCTGGCTGGCCAATGTCGATGAGCACTGGCACGAGATCGCCGACAACTATAACGAACGCACCCGGCGCATGTTTCGGTACTACCTGTCAGTCTGTGCCGGTGGCTTCCGTGCCCGCCATATGCAACTCTGGCAGGTAGTCTTCTCCCGTGGACGCCTCGGCCGCTACGACGCTCCACGCTGATACCTCATTCAAGGAGCCCAGGACTTGCGCCGGGGCGCCTGTTCCAGCTCTCTACTACGCCTCTCCGTCTATGCCGGCGGCTTCCGTGCCCGCCATATGCCACTCTGGCAGGTGGTCTTCTCCCGCGAGCGCCTCGGCCGCTACGACGCCCCCCGCTGATCAGCTCATTCGAGAAGCACAGGACTTGCGCCGGGGCGCATGTTCCGGCTCTCTACGACCCTGTCGGCCTGTGCCGGCGGCTTCCGTGCCCGCCATATGCCACTCTGGCAGGTGGTCTTCTCCCGGGGCCGCCTCGGCCGCTACGACGCTCCACGCTGATACCTCATTCAAGGAGCCCAGGACTTGCGCCGGGGCGCCTGTTCCGGCTCTCTACGACCCTGTCGGCCTGTGCCGGCGGCTTCCGTGCCCGCCATATGCAACTCTGGCAGGTGGTCTTCTCCCGCGGACGCCCCGGCCGCTACGACGCCCCTCGCTGATTGGCTCATTCGAGGAACACAGGACCTGCGCCGGGGCGCATGTTCCGCTACGACTACGACGCCCCCGCTGAAAGCGCTATAGCAGCCGGACTGGCGCACCCACCAACCATGGCCAATCTCTTACATGGATAGTGTAAGATAGCCTACTTCCAAGAGAGGATAGCCTCGCCGCCTACCACGGGTAGGATATTCGGTTCGATAAAAACTAATAAACCCATCGTCAATGAACGATGGATAATAAGAACATCACACGCAGGGAAGGCCCATGCCTTTCGATTCCACCACCCTGGAACGCCCCGGGGAGGCCGCACAGCGGCTGGCGATCCTGAGTGCCCGCCTGCCGGGACTGATCTTCCAATGCTATCGCAGTGCCGAGGGAAGGATCCGCTTCCCCTATATCGCCGGCGCCGACAGCCCGGTGCTGGGCGATGCCCAACAGCGGCTGCGACTCGCCGAGGATGGCCGCCACGCCTTCGATCGGGTCCATCCCGACGATTTTCCCCGCCTGATGGTGGCGGTGGAGCGCTCGGCCAAGAGCCTGAGCCTGATGGCGACCCAGTTTCGCCTCAACCGCCCCAAGGGCGGCGAGGCCTGGTTCGGCGTGCGCGCCCAGCCGGAACCCCATGGCGACGGTACCCTCTGGCACGGCGTCATGGTCGATATCAGCGAACAGATCGCCCATCAGGCGCATCTTCGCGAGCTCTCCGACACCGACGAGCTGACCGGCCTGCCCAATCGGCGCAAGCTGATGAGCTGCCTCGACTACCAGCTCGCCCTGAGCTGCCGCCATGGCACGCCCTTGTCACTGATCCTCTTCGACCTGGACCACTTCAAGCGCGTCAATGACAGCTGGGGCCATCTCAGGGGTGACGAGGTGCTGTGCCGGCTGGCGGCCCTCTGCCAGGAGGAACTGCGCGGCGAGGATACCCTGGCCCGACTGGGTGGCGAAGAGTTCGCCGTCCTGCTGCCGCTGACGCCGCGCCCCCAGGCCCTGGCGGTGGCACAGCGCCTGCGCGAAAGGGTCGCCGACCACGATTTCGGGCTCTTTCCACAGCGAGTGACCATCAGCCTGGGCATCGCCGAGTATCGTATCGGCGAAAGCCGCGAGGCGCTGATCGACCGCGCCGACCGCCACCTCTATGTCGCCAAGGAGTCGGGGCGCAATCGCGCCATCGACGCCCCGGACGACTAGCGCGTCCGGCACATCTCCGCAGCATCGGGGCGCCATCGACGCACCGGACGACTAGCGCGTCCGGCACATCTCCGCAGCATCGGGGCGCAATCGCGCCATCGACGCCCCGGACGACTAGCGCGTCCGGCACATCTGCGCGGGATGGTGCAGCTGCGCCAGCAGGTAGGCCTCGAGATCCGCCGCCACGCCCATCTCGCGAAGCGCCACCGCCATGCAGGCCAGCCAGGCGTCCCGCTCCTCGGGACCGATATCCAGGTGGCGATGGGCGGCGGGAATGGCAATGGGACCGAAGCGCTCCCGATAACGCCGAGGACCGCCCATCCAGCCGACCAGGAAGGTGGCGAGCTTGTCCCGGGATTCGTCGAGCGATGCCGGGTGCATGGCGCGAATGCGCCGCGCCTCCGGCAGGCGCTCCATGGCGGCATAGAAACGCCCCACCAGCTCCTCCACCGCCGCCTCGCCCCCCAGGGCCCGCAGGGTGCTATCGCCTACCCCGAATAACGTCGTCATTGGCTCTTCTCATTAGTGTCGATAGCTTCGAGCCAGGCGGCCTCCACACGAGTATCCAGGGCCAGTCCCGCCAAGCGCATAAGGGTGGCATCCTCGACCCACTCCTGATCGAGACCACGCTGCCACCCCTGCCCCGGCACCTGCCCCGCCTTGCCGGTCAAGGCATCCAGCGGATGTCCCTGGGCCGCCTGCAACGTCGTTATCATGGGTTCATAGAGAGCCGATAGCGCGAGCCGTGGCAGGTGCCGCTTCAGGGCCCGATAAATCCGCAGCCCCTCGGGATCCAGGTCTCCCCAGTAGGTCATATTCGGCAAGGTCAGCAGGGCCTTCAGCGAGGCCCCGGGCAATCGAGGCCCCACCAGCCGGATTCGTTCAGGCCGTGACAGCGCCTCGCCCAGGGAGAGGCCATAACCGAAGCTGCAAATCAACGCCAGCTCATCATCGATGCCCAGCTCGCAAGCCTGGGAAAAACTCTGGGGATTCTCGATCAACAGGAGTCCCCGAGGGGATCGGGGCCCACTGGCCAGCACCCAGGTCACCGGAAGACGGAACGCTGACACCTGAATGCCGAAAGCGATCAGTAACTCCTGGGGCAACGCAGTCAGCAGCTTGCTGCTGCCCAACAAATAACAGGCGCTGGCACGATAGGCCCCCAGGTCATAGGCGGCCGGCAGCGCCGCGGCCAGGGATCGCAACCCCGCAACCAAGGCCATCTGGTCCGAAGCCGACCAGCCACCCAGAGCCCCTTCCAGGGCGCGCTCCCAAGCTCGAGCCTGCGCCGGCGTCAGCCCCAGTTCGACCGCGGCCCGGGGTAGTCCTCGCACCAGCGCCTCGGTCCAGTGGGGATCCAGCCCGACCCGGGGGTTCAGCCCCAAGCGAGGTGCCAGGCTCACCCCATCCGCGACTGCCAGGATCCCAGCCCGCTGCAGACGTTCCAGGTACTGGCGCGCCTCCAGCTGGGTCCGGCAGGCCTCCAGTGTCATCAGGCGCGCCACCAGCGTCGTGGCCTGCCAGCGCTTGCCGGACCCATGGCGCCGATAATGGCGAAGCCAGGCCGCCTCCATCCACGCCAGCAGCTCCCGGGCCGGCGCCTCCAGCGTTGACAGCAATCGTTGCCGGGCCTCGCTCACGAGGCCGGCTCGCTGATATGGATACCGAACAGGCTGGCCTCGCCGCTGGAGCGCCCCAGGGCCTCGGGCTCGGTGATGCGACCGTCGCGGACCATCACATGGCCCCCTTGCCCCTGGGCACCGCCGATCACGCTGCCCACCAGGTAGGTGGGGAAGATGCCCGAGTCGTTCTCGTAGTTGGGGTTGTGGATCAGGCCGATCATCTGGAAGCGCCCCCGGGTGTTGCGCAGCGATTCCAGGGAGTCCTGGATCAGGCGGCGATGGGAGAGCTTGGAGAAAAGGCCGTCGAGCAGGATGACACTCTCGCGACTGGCCCGGGCGCGGCGCTTGTGGTGGCCGGGCAGCTCCCGCAACTCCCGCTCGATGGCGAACTCGGAGAGCTTGACCAGCCACATCAGCGACACCGCCTCGCGCTGCCCCTCGGACATGTCCTCGTTGAGGGAGAAGAGCCGCCCATGGGGGCGGATCGCCTCATGCTTGAGGCGGATCGACACCTCATGGAAGAGGCCCCGATAGATGCGCCGACGGATCTGTCGCAGCAAGTCCTCGTCGCGGCGCCGCGGCTCGCCGCCATCGCGCTCGGCGCGGCGCTGCAGCAGCGCCTGGTGCTCGTCGATCTCCACCAGCAGGCCGCGGATCAGCTCGCTCAGGGCCTCGGGACCGATCAGCGACGCCTTGACCTCGAAGAAGGCGCCCCCCTCACCGTGGCTGCGCGCCACCCGCTTGAGAATATCCAGGTTGCCGGCGGCATCGCCGATGATCGAGCTCAGGCGCTCCACCAGGGTGCCCTCGATCTGCTCGCGGGACTCCTGCAGCCGCGTCACTCGGCCCTGGTGCAACGCGAGCTGCTCCTGGAGCTGCCCGTGCAGCGCCGCCAGGTCCTCCAGGGCGGCGGCGCCGGCGTCCTGGAAGGCCGCCAGCCGGGCTCGCTCGGTGTCGCTGAAGCGCTGGCTCTGGGCGGCGGCATCCAGGGCCTCGGCCAGGCGCTCCGCCAGTTGTGCCACGCCGCGCGCCTGGCGCTCCCGGTTACGCGCCCGCTCGCCGAGGTTGAGCTCGCCGAGGGCATCCAGCAGGGCCTGCTGGCAGGCCTCCAGGGCCGGGAGCTCGAGGGCCTCGGTCTCGACCGCCAACTGCCGCCAGCGCGCCAGGGCCGCCTGACGCGCCTCCCAGGCCTCCGCCTCCGGCGGCCACTGGGCGGCCTCGTCCAGGTCCTCCAGGGCCGCCAGGCGCCGTGCCCAGCCCTCGGGCAACTCACGCACCACCCTGAGCCACTCGCCGGCCAGTTGATCGACCCAACCCAGGGCCTGGGTCAGGGCGCTCAGGCGCTGCGCCAGGGCCTCGCGCTCGTCGCGCTTTGCCTTGAGAGTCTCGCGCAATTCGCTGCGCTCGCGCTTGACCCGCGCCAGCTCGCGGGTCAGCCGCTGGCCGCCACCGCCGGCATCGCGCACCGCCAGGTAGGCGCGAATCCGCGCGAAGTCGAAATCGGCGCGGCGTGTCGCCCGGGCCAGCTCGTCCTCGAGACGCGCCTGCGCCTCGCTGGCACCGGCCATAAAGGCATCGCCACCCTCGGCCTCGAAACGGGCCAGGGCGCGCAGGCGATCCCGCTCGCCATCGCCGAACAGGCCACGCCGCGCCGCCACCAGCTCCTCCAGGCGACGCTCGCCGGCGTCGCGCCGCGCCTCCACCTCGGCCAGTTGGGCCCGCAGGGTCTCGCGCTCGGCCGCCAGGGCAGAGAGTCGTGCCTCCAGGGCCGCCAGGCGCTCGACACCACCGGCATCGGCGAACTGCTCCGCCGCCAGCCAGGTCTTGCCATGGGCCGCCAACTCGGCCTCCGCCGCCTTATGGCGGGGTAGCGAGTCGGCCAGTCTCGCCTCGGCGGTGAGGCGCGCCTCGGCGGCCGCCTCCAGGGCCACCTCGCCGCCCTCCTGGAGATAGCGTTGATAATCGTCGATCGCCGCCAGGGCCGCCTCGGTGAGGCGCGGCGCCAGCTCGGCCCGCTGGGTGTCGAGCGCTTCCCGCCGGGTCGCCAGCCGCTCCAGGGCCTCCACCACGCCGGCCTCGTCCGCGGCCTGGGCCTGCAGGGCCAGGGCGAAGGTCTCGCCGTGGGGGTCGAGGCGCACGCACTCTTCGGCCAGGGCGGCCCGCCGCTCCCGATCCGCCGCCAGGCGCCGTTCGGTGGCCTCGCGCAGCTCGTCGAGATAGCGCGGGTCGAGGGCCGCCTTGACCGCGAGCGTTTCGAGGCCCTGCACGGCACCCAGGGGCGGCTCGCCAGCGGCCAAGCGCCGGGCCAGTTGCCCGGCCTCCAGCACCGGCAGGGCCAGGCCCGCCTCATCGAACTCGCCGGCGGCGGCCTCGGCGGCGGCCTGACCCTCCACCACCGGGGCGAAGAGCACCCCGGCGGCCTGCACCAGCCAGTCGCGACGCCGCGCCGGGTCGGCCTGGGGATCGTTGAGCACCTCGTGCAGGGGCCGCCAGGCGATCCCCGCCTCGCTCAGCCGGCGCTCGGCCTCGGCCTCCACGGCCCGCCGCTCCAGCGGGTCCCCGGCCAGGCTGGCCAGGTAGGCCTCGCGCTGGGCGATGCCGGCATCCAGCGCCTCGGCCTCGCCCAGCAGCCGCGGGTACCGGCGCCGGGCATCCTTGAGCCAGGCTTCCGGGGCCAGATCGCTGCGCTCGGCGAAGTCGAGTCGCGCCTGATGCAAGGCGCGCAGTCTCGTCTCCTCCTGGTCCAGGCGGTGCGACTCGTCGTCCAGTTCCCGGGCTCGGGCCTGCAGGCGGCCACGCAGGTGCACCGGCTCCTCGTCGCCATGCAGTTCGGCATAGTGACGCGCCGCCTCGGCCAGGGGCGCCAGGCGAGCCTGGTCACGCTGGGCCTCGTCAAGGTCACGGCGGGCCTGGCGACACTCGGCCTCGAGCTCCGCCAGCTCGGTCTTGCGACGGGTCCAGAAGCCCTGGGGCGAGGCCTCCGGCCAGCCCGCCACGAAGGCCTGCCAGGGTCCCTGGCCCTGGGCGAGCAGGCCCTGCTCGCCGCCGAGGCGCTGCTGTTCGTCGCGCAGCGTCTCAGCCTGGCGGCGCAGGTCGTCACAGCGCTCCACCAGCGGGCCCAGGGCCTCGCGCTCCGCCTCGGCGGCCTCCTCCAGGCTCGCCTCCCGGGCCTGCTTCTCCTCCAGCCGTTCGGCGGGGGAGGCATCCGGGTGCTGGCGCCGGAAGTCGGCATGCCAGGCCGCCACCTGCCGGAGTTCGCCGACCCGTCCCAGGTGGTCGTTGAGGGCCCGACGGGCCGCCTCGGCCTCTCGCCGGCTGGCCTCGGCGGTCTGCTCGGGCGCCTCCAGCTCCGCCTCCGCGAAGAGCCCCTCCTCCAGGGCCTGGGCATAAAAGCTCTGGTTGTCGATGAAATCCTTCTGCTGGTTGGCCAGCCGCTCCGCCTCCTCCTCCAGGGCCTCGCCCCGGGCCTCCAGCTCGTGGAGTTCCCGGCCCAGCTCTTCCTGGTAGGTGCGATCGGCGATCACCTCCTCCCGGAAGAGGTTGCCATCCAGGGCCTCGAAGGCCTCCGCCGCCGCCTCCAGCGTGGTCAGGGCGCGCTGGCGGGACACATCGTCGGCGAAGGCGAGGGTCTCGGCGAGCCAGCCCCGGGCCGTGGCGAAGTCCACATGGGTCGGCTCGCGCCCCTGCAGCCAGGCCGCCTCGGGCAGGTGAATCAGGCGTCGATGCCCCTCCAGGCGGGCCCCGCCCTCCTGGAGCGCCTGACGCACCCGGCGTTCGCTCTCGCCGCTGAGCCGGGCCAGCAGGGCGGTGGCGATGCGCGGCCGCCCGGTATCGCCCAGGCCCCAGGCACAGCCGGCGACGATCTCGGGCGTCAGCGCATCCGCCTCATCCGCCACGTCGGGGCGCCGTGGCAGCCCCGGCAGGCCACCCTGGGCCTGCCCCCCGAGCAGCCGCTCCAGACCGGCCAGGTCGGCGTCCAGACGCTCCAGTTCGCGGCGCGCCTCGGCCAGGGCCCGCCCCTGATCGTCGAGTTCGGCCAGGCTCGCCACCTTGTCGGCGGCACGTCGCTGGTCGCGCTCCGCCTCCTCCAGGCGATGGCGCAGTTCGGCGATATTGGTGCCCGAGTTGAGGATCACCTCCTCGATCAGCTCCTCGCTCTCGTCGGTCTCGCCACGCATGGCGCCGGAGAGGATCTCCGGCGCCAGCACCTCGAAGAAGAAGGCCTGGTCCGCCTTCTCGCCGCCGCGGGGCTTGATGGCATTGAAGATCTGGCTCTTGTCGGCGCCGCCCTCCTTCTGGAAGGCGGCCAGTTGAGCCAGCTCGCGCCGCGAGACATGGGCGCCCACCGCCTCCAGCCACTCCTCCCGGTTGTGGGTCAGGCGCACGCCCTGGGCGGCCATCGCCGCCTTGACGTCGCTGTTGGCATAGAGGGCCAGCTTGCCGTCGGCGGTGACATGGTGCACCGGTACCGCCTCCAGGCGCCCCGGGTAGTGATAGAAGGAGAGGCCGCTGCCGTCGCTGTAGCCGTAGAAGCCGAACACAAAGGTCTCGCCGGCCACCTCGTCGCCGGCGGCGGCCAGCATGTCGCCCTGGCCGGGCGCGCCACTCTGGGCGCGAAATTCCACCCGCAGATGGCTCCAGCTGCGCCCCGCCCCGCTCACCGCCGCCGGGGAACACTTGCGCCGGGTGCGCGACAGCAGCGTCTTGTCCCGGGAGAGCAGGCCGATCAGCGCCTCCGCCAGGGTCGTCTTGCCGAAGCCGTTCTCCATGCTGATGGCGCTGGACTGGCCGCGCAGGTCGAGCAGCAGGTGACGCATCTTGGCGTCCCAGGGCGAGGCGATATCGCCATGCTTGTTCAGCAGGTTGGCCACCTCGATACGATTGATCACGCTCATGCCCGATCCTCCTCGGCATCCATTTCCTCGGCATCCGACGCCTCGGTGTCCCTCTCCTCGCCGTCGCTCTCCGCTGCCTCACCCGCCGCGCCGCGGGCCAGGGCCTGCAGATGGGCCAACTGGTGGATGCCCACCTGCTCCGCCTCCAGGGCCCCGAGCAGGGTCTGCTGCCAGATATCGCCCTCCCCGGCCTCGTCCCGGGGAGCCTCCAGCAGGCCGGCGCGCACCTGCAGGTCGATAAAGGCGCGCACCCGGCGGCTGAGGTCCTCGCCGCGCTCCTCGAGCAGGGCGCGACTGGTCTCCGGGGCCGCCTCGCCCAGGTCGCGCAGGGCCTCGAGCTGGTCGCGCAGCAGCTCCAGCAGCTCGCCGCTGGCGAAGGTCGCCTCCTGGTAACGGCTGACATCGGAGAGTGCCCGGTTGTAGCGGGTATAGAGCAGGGCCTGCATCAGCAGCCACAGCTGCAGGTACCACTGGGCCAGTTCGCCGCGGCTCTCCTGGCGCAGGCGCAGGGCCTCGAAGATCGCCTCCCGGGAGAACAGCGGCGGCTGCTCCAGCTGCGGATCCGCCAGCAGCGCATAATAGCGGGACCCCGGGGCGATGCCGGGATAGTCCCCGGCCTCGAAGGCGGTGAGGCGCAGCCCCATGCCGGCCAGGAAGTCGCGCAGCCCCTCGCGCTCGGTGTCGCTGGCATCGTCGAGCAGGGCGCAGACATCCCGCTCGGAGACCTGGCCTTCCCGGGCGGCACGCCGCTTGCGTCCGGCGGGACTGCGTTCGGCGCTGCGGTAGCGCAACAGGTAGGCGACCACTTCGCCCATCTCGGTCATGTTCATTCAGCATTCATCCTTGGCGGTGGCGGCACTCGGGGAAACGACATCGAGGGGCGCAGAAGCCAGGCGCAGCGAGGGGGTCACCTCGCCGCGGATCACCCGGCCATCCTCCAGGGTCACCTCGAAGGGAGTCGGCTCGATGCCCACTCGCAGCCGGGCATCCAGCAGGGCGGTATCGACGAAGGTGTTGAGCAGTTGGGCCAGGCAGTCGCCCTCCTCGAAGCGATGCCAGCCCTCGTCCAGGGCCTCCGGCAGCGCCAACGGCGCCCTGGCCAGGCGCGCCCTGAGGGCCGGGCCACGGGCCTCGAGGAAGCGGGCCAGCAGCGGATCCTCCGGGGTGGCCCCGGGCTCGGCGTCGAACACCAGGGCGGCATGACTGACCTCGGC
This sequence comes from Halomonas sp. 328, assembly GCF_015645095.1. Lineage (GTDB taxonomy): Bacteria > Pseudomonadota > Gammaproteobacteria > Pseudomonadales > Halomonadaceae > Bisbaumannia. The sequence continues at coordinate 50,117 of NZ_JADOTW010000005.1, read as the reverse complement.
GCGACGGCTCTCCAGCAGGGGAATCAGGCTCACCGGCCGAGGCATGGCCACCCGCGGCGATCGCGGCATCAGCCGCGCCACCAGGGCATCGCGCAGCGCCGGCGCCGGCGGCACCGCCAGCAGGCCCCGGGCCAGGTCGGTGAAATCCACCACGCCCATGGACTGGATGCGCCCCTCGGCGATATCGGCGAGCAGCTCGGCGAGGCGCCGGGAGAGGTTCTCGATGGCGGTGAGCACCCGGCCGATGGCCCCGGAGAGCACCCGCAGGTCCCAGGCCTCCCCGTCCGGCTGGGCCTCGCACCAGGCGGCGAAGCGCTCGCCGAGCTGCGGGCTGACCAGTTGGGCACGGGCATCGAGCAGGGTCTGCTGGATGGTGGAGAGGGCATGGTGGTAGTGGCGCTGGTTGTCCAGCAGCGCCGCCAGCTTGCCCTCCCGGGTGGGGTTCTCGCGCACCCGGCGCAGCTCCTGGGTCAGGCCGCGGATCGCCAGCAGGATCTGGTTGGTGATATCGGGAATCCGCGCGAAGTCACCGCGGGCCAGGGCCGCCAGCACCTTGGCGGCGTCGTACTCGGAATAGAGCAGGTCCTCCACCTGGCCGGCCAGGGTCACCGCCTGGCGACCGCTGGCGGTGAGCCGCACCTGGCCGGTCTGGCCCTGCTTCTCGATCAGGGCGGTGCGCTTGGTGCTGCGCCGGCGCCGCGCCTCGGCCTCCCCCGGCTGGCGGAAGTGCAGCTCGCTGGGGGTCGCGAGCAGATTGATGACGAAGCCCAGGTCGTCCTGGGCGAGTTCTCCATACTGCGCCGGGTAGGCGGTGCGCAGGTGGGCCAGGCAACGTCCCTGGGTGACGAAGGCGCTGTTGGTGGCGAAGTCCATCTCCAGCAGGTAATCCAGCAGCAGGCAGCCCAGGTCGAGCCAGTAGCCGTCGCGCAGGCCGCGGCGCTGCTCCTGGGTCACCTGGATAAAGGGCGAGCCGGGCTCGTGGGCGCTGTCGTGCAGATCGATCAGCCGGGTGGTGGCGACCAGCAACTTGCTCCAGGCGGTCATGGGTCTTCCCTGAGGCCAAAACGGCCATTATGCCAAGGCTGCCGGGTCGGGTCATGGCCAGGCGTGTAAGATAAGAGGTTCAGTCACGTCAAGGATGAGGAGCCTCGCCATGGACCCCGTCGACAGTACCCTGAAGCGGGTGTTCGGCTACGACAGCCTGCGCCCCGGCCAGCGCCCGGTGATCGAGGCCATCGTCGCCGGTCGCTCGGCGGCGGCGATCTTCCCCACCGGCGCCGGCAAGTCGCTCTGCTACCAGCTGCCCGCCCTGCACCTGCCTCACCTGACCCTGGTGGTCTCGCCGCTGCTGGCACTGATGCAGGACCAGCTCGCCTTCCTGACCCGCCACGGCATCGCCGCGGCGAGCCTCGACTCCACCCAGAGCCGCGAGGAGGCGGCGCGGGTGATGGCGGGGGTACGCCAGGGCGAGATCCGCATCCTGATGGTCTCGGTGGAGCGCCTCAAGAACGAGCGCTTCCGCGCCTTTATCCGCGGCCTGCCGATTTCGCTGCTGGTGGTGGACGAGGCCCACTGCCTCTCGGAGTGGGGACACAACTTCCGCCCCGACTACCTGAAGCTGCCCGCCTACCAGCGGGAGTTCGCCATTCCCCAGGTGCTGCTGCTCACCGCCACCGCCACGCCGCGGGTCATCGAGGACATGCGCGACGCCTTCGGCATCGCCGCCGAGGACGTCACCACCACCGGTTTCTATCGCCCCAACCTGCATCTCGGTGTGCATCCCACCCCCGAGGCGGAACGCGCCCGGCGGCTGGCGAGCTGGCTGACGCCGCGGCTGACCGGCCCCGCCCCCGAGCCCACCATCGTCTACGTGACCCTGCAGCAGGGCGCCGAACGCCTGGCCGCCTACCTGGACAAGGCCGGCCTGGCCGCCCGGGCCTACCATGCCGGCCTGGATCATGAGCGCCGCGACGCCATCCAGGCCGCCTTCATGGGCGGCGAGCTTAACTGCATCGTCGCCACCATCGCCTTCGGCATGGGCATCGACAAGGCCGATATCCGCAACGTGGTGCACTTCGACCTGCCCAAGTCGATCGAGAACTACAGCCAGGAGATCGGCCGCGCCGGCCGCGACGGCGGCCCCTCCCGCTGTCTGATGCTGGGCGATCGCAGCGCCCTCACCGTGCTCGAGAACTTCGTCTACGGCGACACCCCCACCCGCCTGGGGATCCGCCGGGTGCTGGGCGAGATCGCCGCCGCCGGCCCCCAGTGGGAGCTGACCCTGAACGCCCTGGCCCAGGAGAGCGATATTCGCCCCCTGCCGCTGAAGACCCTGCTGGTGCAGCTGGAGCTGCGCGGAGTGATCGCCCCCCGCTACAGCTACTTCGCCGACTACCGCTTCGAGTGCCTGACCGAGTCGGCGGCGCTGGCCGAGCGCTTCCAGGGGGAGCGCCGGGCCTTCGTCGAGGCGCTGCTGGAGGCCGCCCCCAAGGCGCGCCGCTGGCACGCCCTGAACCTCGAGACCCTGGCGCGCCTGGGCGCCGAGCGGGGCCTCGACGTGCGTCGCGAGCGGGTTCTCAAGGCCCTGGAGTACTTCCAGGAGCAGGGCTGGATTCGCCTGGAGAGCAAGGGACTCACCGAGGTCTATGCGGTGACCGGCGAAGTGGCGATCGAGGCCCTGAGTGACGAGCTCCACGCCCACTTCCTGAACAAGGAGCGGGCGGAACTGGAGCGGCTGGGCGCCATGCTGACGCTGTTCGAGAGCGACGGCTGCCTGAGCCGGCGCCTGGCCGCCTACTTCGGCGACACCCGGGCCCCCGAGCAGTGCGGCCACTGCTCCGCCTGTGCGGGCCAGCCGGCCCGGCTGCCGGCACCAGACACCCCGCCCCCGCCCTCCGGCGAGGCCCTGGCAGCGCTCTGCCGACCGCTGCTCGCGGCCCTGGACGAGGCCGGCCTGCCGGCCACGGCGGCGCTGCTGACCCGCTTCCTGTGCGGCCTGACCAGCCCCTGGCTGACCCGCCTCAAGGCGCGCCGCCTGGACGGCTTCGCCGCCCTCGAGGCCCAGCCCTATGGCCGGGCCCGCGAGGCGGTGGCGGCGCTGGGCCTGGCCCAGGAGCATTAATACCGCCGCAAGCGGCGGCCGCCAGGGTCAATAGATGCACGGGCAGGGTGAAGGCGCCGGGCCTGGCCCACAAACCTTAACGCCGTCGGCCTGCCCAGAGCGTGGCCAGGTGCACGGGCAGAGTGAAGGCACCGGGCCTGGCCCACAAACCTTAACGCCGTCGGCCTGCCCAGAGGGTGGCCAGGTGCACGGGCAGATAGAGGGCCAGGGGCCACAGGATCATCAACAGCGGCAGGTAGAGGATGGGGGCCAGGGTCTCCTGGGGCACCCCGAAGGGCCCCTCCACCCAGTTGATATTGCGCTCGGCCTCGGTAAGGAGATAGGTCAGCGGGATCACCAGCGCCGTCAGCAGGGCCTGGCCACCCAGGGCGCGGCGATCGTAGCCCAGCCGCCAGACGGCGAACCCCGCCACCGCCGGCAACACCAGGTGATAGAAGGAGAGCGCCTTGGCCAGGGCGGGATGGTCCGGGTCGAACATGTACTCGGTGCCGCCGATGGGGTGAACACCGAACAGCGCCGCCCCCGCCACGTCCAGGCCCCACAGCAGCCCCACCAGGGCCACCGCCAGCCACTGCATGGAACAGAGCAGGCGGCTCTCCCGCCACAGGCCGACCAGCAGCAGGAAACTGGCCAGGTTGCATAGCCAGAAGAAGTTCTGGGGCCCCAGCAGCCAGGCATAGGCCGGCGCCCAACCCAGGATCCAGAGGCTAAAGGTCAGCTTCAGCCAGCGCGGTAGCTTCATCGGCGGCCTCCTTCTGTCGTCTGTCTTCCTTCTACTGGCTTCCCTCTTTCGTGCTTCCCGGCTCCTCCCCCCCGATGCCGTGGCGCTTGAGCTTGTTGGCGATGGTGGTATGCGAGACCCCCAGGCGCTTGCCCAACTGGCGGCTCGACGGGTACTGGGGGTAGAGGGCCGCCAGCACCCGGCGCTCCACCTCGCCGAGGATATCGGCGAGCGGACCCTCCAGGTCGATGCCGTCCAGTCCCTGGCGCCTGCCCACCGCCGGCAGGCGCAGGTGCCCCGCCTCGATCACCTCGCCCTCGCAGAGGGAGGCCGCCTGGAAGAGCACGTTCTCCAGTTGACGCACATTGCCCGGCCAGTGGTAGCCGGCCAGCCGCGCCAGGGCCTCGACGGAGAGCCGCGGCAGGGGGCAGCCGATCTGGCGGGCGGCGCGGTCGAGGAAGTGCTCGGCCAGGGGCTCGATGCCGTCCAGGCAGTCGCGCAGCGGCGGCACCGTCAGGGAGAGCACGTTGAGGCGGTGGTAAAGGTCTTCCCGGAAGCGCCCCTCGGCGCATAGCGCCGGCAGGTCCTGCTGGGTGGCGCAGATCACCCGCACGTCCAGGTAGGTCTCCTCGTCGCTGCCCACGCGGCGAAAGCCGCCGTCCTGCAGGAAACGCAGCAGCTTCACCTGCAGCCGCGGGCTCATCTCCCCCACCTCGTCGAGGAAGATGGTGCCGCCGGCGGTCAGCTCCAGCAGCCCCAGCTTGCCCTCCGGGCGGGCGCCCTCGAAGGCGCCGGGGGCATAGCCGAACAGCTCTGTCTCGGCCATCGACTCCGGCAGGCCGGCGCAGTTCAACGCCATAAAGGGCGCCTGGCCGCGGGGGCTGGCCAGGTGACAGGCCCGGGCCAGCAGCTCCTTGCCGGTACCGGTCTCGCCCTGGATCAGCAGGGGGGCATCGAGGGGCGCCATGCGCCGCGCCTCGCGGATTACCGCGGCGAGCCGCGGGCTGGCCTGGAAGAGCGCATCGAAGCCGCGCAGCTCCTGGCGCTGCACCTGGTAGATGCGCTCGCCGATGCGGTCGGCCCGATGCAGGGTCACCACGGCGCCGGCCAGGGAGGCCACGTCGTCGTCCTTGTCGCTGTGCAGCGGCGAGATATCTGCCAGGTAGGTGGCCTCGCCGAGCTTGAGGCGCAGGCCATTGACCCGGGCGTTGTTGCGGCGGATCAGCGCCGGCAGGTCGAGATCCGGCAGGTAGCGGTCCAGGGAGAGCCCCGGCACCTCGTCCACCCGCACTCCCAGCATCTGCCCCGCGGCGCGGTTGGCGGCGACGATATGGCCCTCCATGTCGATGGACATCACCGGGTCGGAGAGCGACGACAAGAGCGCATCCAGCTCCAGGTGGCGGCGCTCGCTGGGCATCAGGCTGACCCGCTTGACGCCGAAAACCCCGGGGATCTGCTCCAGCGCCGGTTTGAGGGTCGCCAGCTGGGCATTGAGCAGTTGCGGCAGGTAGAGATAGATGGTGTTGCCGTGGTCGCCCCCCACCTCGCCCCGGGCCACGTTGACCCCATAGTCGGCGAACTGGGCGACGATATCCCGCAGGATGCCGATGCGGTTCTGGCAGTGAAACTTTAATCGCATAACGCTCTCATCAAGCACTTGTCGTAAAAAGCGGCCCCTGACGCGCTTTTGGCGTCACGCCTGCCTGACCGGTTTGTAAAGATATCGTGACACCGCCCCAGGCACCTGGCAAGCCACTTCCGCCGCCGCCATCCCACGAAGAGGAACGCCCCGGCGGCGGCGCCGGTCGTAAGGGTAGGTTGACGGTACGGGCCCCGGTGCCATGGCCGCCCCGGGGCGGTACGCCACCGGGCCCCGCCAGCGCCCGTCTACACTGCAAGTGCGTCCACGGCCAGGCCGGAGGTGCCCCATGACGACCCAGTATCAGGCCCACCAACCCGATGCCCGCGGCCATATCGCCTACAGCGAGGTGGAAAACGCCACCTGGCAGGCCCTGATCCGGCGCCAGCTCGAACTACTCCCCGGGCGCGCCTGCCAGGCCTACCTGGACGGCCTGGAGCGACTCGCCCTACCCCGGGAGCGCATCCCCCAGCTGGCCGAGGTGGATCGCGTGCTGGAGGCCGCCACCGGCTGGCGCACCGCCCCGGTGCCGGCGCTGATCCCCTTCGATACCTTCTTCGAGCTGCTGGCCGACCGGCGCTTCCCGGTGGCCACCTTTATCCGCACCCCCGAGGAGATGGACTACCTGCAGGAGCCGGACATCTTCCACGAGCTCTTCGGCCACTGCCCCATGCTCACCCACCCGGGCTTCGCCGATTTCACCGCCACCTATGGCCGGTTGGGCCTGGCGGCGGGCCCCGCCGAGCGAGTCTACCTGGCACGCCTCTACTGGATGACGGTGGAGTTCGGCCTGGTGGAAACGCCCCAGGGGCGGCGCATCTACGGCGGCGGCATCCTCTCCTCCCCCAGGGAGACCCGCTACGCCCTCTCGGCGGTCCCCGAGCACTATCCCTTCGATGCCCTGGACGCCCTGCGCACCCCCTATCGCATCGATATTCTCCAGCCCCTCTACTATGTTCTCGATAGCCTGGAAAGCCTGCAGGAACTGGCCCGGCGTGACATCATGGCGCTGGTCCATCAGGCCATGGCGCTGGGCCTCTACCCGCCCCGCTTTCCCCCCAAGGAGGAGGCGGCGAGCGAGTCTCAGGCCACCCATTAAGCCACCTTCCGACCGATCAGGAGCCACGCCATGAGCGAACTTGCCCGGCAACACTGCGAGGCCTGCCGCTGGGATGCCCCCCATGTGACCCCGGAGGAGCGCGACACCTACCTGGCCGACCTGCCCCAGTGGCAGATCATCGAGCGCGATGGCATCATGCAGCTGGAGCGGGTCTTCACCTTCCGCAACTTCCAGCAGGCCCTGGCCTTCACCAATCGCGTGGGGGAGATCGCCGAGGCCGCCGGTCACCATCCGGCCCTGCTCACCGAGTGGGGCAAGGTCACGGTGACCTGGTGGTCCCACGAGATGAAGGGCCTGCACAAGAACGACTTCATCCTAGCCGCCAGAACCGACGAGGTAGCAGCGTAAATGTTCGAGCAGATTCAGCGGGTGCCCGGGGATGCCATCCTCGGGCTCATCGAGGCCTTCAACAAGGACACCAACCCCAACAAGGTGGACCTGGGGGTCGGGGTCTATCGTGATGCCAAGGGCAACACCCCGGTAATGCGCGCCGTCAAGGAGGCCGAGGCGCTGCTGCTGAAGAACGAGACCACCAAGACCTATATCGGCTCCCATGGCGACCCCCGCTATGGCAAGGTGATCCTGCCGCTGATCTTCGGTGCCGACTCCCCGGTGCTGGACGCCGGCCGCGCCAGCGCCACCCAGTCCCCGGGCGGCACCGGCGCCCTGCGCCTGGCCGCCGACTTCATCAAGAGCCAGCTGCCCGGCAAGGGCATCTGGGTCAGCGACCCGACCTGGCCGAACCACCTGGGCATCTTCGAGGCCGCCGGCCTCAAGCTCGGCAAGTACCCCTACGTGGATGCCGAGAACCGCCTCGACTTCGCCGGCATGCTGGCCGCCCTCAAGGAGATCCCGGTGGGTGACGTGGTGGTGCTCCACGCCTGCTGCCACAACCCCTCCGGCTTCGACCTCTCCCAGGACCAGTGGCGTCAGGTGCTGGCGGTGGTCCAGGAGCGCGAGCTGCTGCCGCTGGTCGACTTCGCCTACCAGGGCTTCGGCGAGGGCCTCGACGAGGACGCCTTCGGCGTGCGCCTGCTGGCCGAGAACCTGGACGAGGTGCTGATCACCAGCTCCTGTTCCAAGAACTTCGGCATCTACAGCGAACGCACCGGCGCCATGATCGCCGTGGCCAAGACCAACGAGCAGATGGAGAACGTACGCTCCCAGATGGCCATCGTGGCCCGGGAGAACTACTCCAACCCGCCCTCCCACGGCGGCGCCATCGTCACCGAGATCCTCGAGTCCGCCGAACTGGCCGCCCAGTGGCGCACGGAGCTCACCGAGATGCGCGACCGCATCAACGGCCTGCGCCAGGACTTCGTGGCGGCCCTCAAGCCCCATGGCCTGGCCGAGAAATACGCCTGCGTGGGCGAGCAGCGCGGCATGTTCTCCTACACCGGCCTCGCCCCGGAGCAGGTGGACCGCCTGCGCGACGAGTTCGGCATCTACATGGTGCGCTCCGGCCGCGCCAATGTGGCGGGCTTCTCCACCGAGAACCTGGAGTATCTGGCCAAGGCCATCGCCGCGGTCAACTAAGCCGCCAGCCCTCCAGAGACCTCCCCAGCCTGGGCCTTGGCCCGGGCTGGGTGTTTTCACGCCTTACGCCTCACGCCTTACTCCTTACTCCTCGCCAGGATGATAAGCGGCATAGCTTGCGCTGGTTTATCAGTGGGTTAGAATCCGCCGCCTACCATCGCCGGACGCCCCAGGCAAGCAGAAATTGACCAAGCGGTCAGTTCTAGGTCAGACTGACTCCGCTAATCAAGCCTTTGCCTTGCACAACGTCCAATAAAACGAGGCCACTATGACCACCCCCGCCGTGCATTACCCCTGGTACAAGAAGGAGGACACCGATGCCTTCTTCGCCCTCTTCCAGAACAATATTGCCAACTTCGTGATCATCGCCATCACCATGTTGGGCCTGGGCTTCCCGGCCTCCATCGTCTTCGGCCAGGTGCTGCCCGGTGCCGCCGTGGCGGTGATGGTGGGCAACTTCTACTACGCCTATAGCGCCGCGCGCCTGGCTCGCAAGGAGAACCGCGCCGACGTCACCGCCCTCTCCTACGGCATCTCCACTCCGGTGATGTTCGTCTTCCTGTTCGGCGTGCTGCTACCCGCCAAGCAGTTGACCGGCGACGCCGAGCTGGCCTGGAAAGTGGCCGTGGCGGCCTGCTTTATCAGTGGCGCCATCGAGGCGGTGATCAGCCTGGTCGGCCGCTGGGTGCAGCGCAACCTGCCGCGGGCCGCCATGCTGGGCGCCGTGGCCGGGGTGGCATTGACCTTTATCGCCGGCGAGATGCTCTTCAAGACCCTGGAGATACCGGTGGTGGGCCTGCTGGTGCTGGCGATCATCATCGTCGGCCTGGTGGCCCGGGTGGCCATGCCCTTCCGGCTGCCCACCTCGCTGTTCGCCATCATCATCGGCTCGGTGCTGGCCTACCTGATCGGCGCCACCGAGGAGGGCCAGTTCAGCGACGCCTTCACCCACCTGGGCTTCTATCCGCTGCTGCCCAACATGGCCTGGTTCGAGGGGCTGGGACTGCTCTTCACCAGCATGCTGGCGATCCTCACCGTGGTACTGCCGATCACCCTCTACAACGCCATCGAGACCATGAACAACGTGGAGGCGATGGAGGCCGCCGGTGACCGCTATGACGTCCGCGAGTGTCAGGCGGTGGATGGCGTGGGCACCATGCTCGGCGCCCTGTTCGGTGGGGTCTTCCCCACCACGGTCTATATCGCCACCGTGGGGGCCAAGTGGATGGGGGCCGGGCGTGGCTACAGCATCCTCAATGGGGCCGTCTATGCCATCGCCACCATGTTCGGCCTGATCGCCGTCCTGGCGGCCATCATCCCGGTCTCGGTGGTGGCGCCGATCCTGGTCTTCGTCGGCATGTCGATGATCGCCACTGCCTTCCAGACCAACGACACCCGCTACTATCCGGCGGTGGCCCTGGCCATGCTGCCCTACTTCGCCAACTACGTGATGACCCGCTTCGGCCGCGCCGCCGAGGAGACGGTGGCCGGCATCTCCAGCGGCATCGTGCCCCTGGGCCAGGGCGCCATGTTCACCGCCATCATGCTCGGCGCCATGACCGTCTCGGTGATCGACCAGCAGTTCCGCCGCGCCGCGGCCTTCGCCCTGGTGGCGGCGGGCTTCTCCTTCGTGGGGCTGATGCACGCTCCCAAGCTGGCCTTCAATGCCGCCCCGGACTTCGCCCTGGGCTATGTGGTGATGGCGGCCTTCTTTGCTTACTTCGCCTTCCAGGGCGCCAAGCAGGAGCGTCCCCTGCCCTCCGGCGACTAACCCTTGGGCAAATGCCCCAACGCAAACGGCCCCGCCAAATTTGGCGGGGCCGTTCGTGTTTCGGGACAGCGGCTATTCGGAGTGGTGATCAGGCCGCGTAGCGGGCCACGTCCAGTCCCTTGGGGTCAATGCCGGGGCTGCGCCCGCCCATCAGGTCGGCGAGCAGCTGGCCGGAGCCGCAACTCATGGTCCAGCCCAGGGTGCCATGGCCGGTGTTGAGCCACAGGTTGTCGTACCGGGTGCCGCCGATGATCGGCGTGGAGTCCGGGGTCATGGGGCGCAGGCCGGTCCAGAATTCCGCCCGGGCCATGTCGCCGCCCTCGGGGAAGACGTCCTTCACCACCATGCTGATGGTGGCGCGGCGCTTCTCCAGCAGGCTCAGGTCGTAGGAGGCCAGCTCGGCGGTGCCGCCGACCCGGATGCGGTCGTCGAAGCGCGAGATCGCCACCTTGAAGGTCTCGTCCATCACCGTGGACTGGGGGGCGCCGCCATCGTCCACCACCGGGATGGTCAGGCTGTAGCCCTTGACCGGGTAGATGGGCAGGCGAATGTCCAGGTCCTTGACCAGCATCGGTGAGAAGCTGCCCAGGCAGACCACATAGGCGTCGGCGGTGAGCTCGCCGGCGCTGGTCACCACGCTCTCCACCCGGCCGGCGCTGCGCTTGATACGCTCGATGGTCACACCGAAGCGGAACTCGACACCGAGCTGGTCGCGACAGTAGTCGGCCAGGCGGTTGGTGAAGAGGTGGCAATCGCCGGTCTGGTCATCGGGCAGGTGCAGGCCGCCAACGAACTTACCCGGCACCCGGTTGAGGGCCGGCTCCACCGCCTTGATCTGCTCGGCGTCGAGCAGGTCGTGACGCACGCCGCACTGCTCGAGCACCTTCATGTCCTTGGCCACGGCCTCCACCTGATAGTCATGGCGGAACAGCTGCAGCAGGCCACGCTGGCGATCCTCGTAGCGGATGCCCGTCTCGGCACGCAGGGTATCGATGCAGTGGCGGCTGTACTCCGCCACCCGCACCATGCGCTCCTTGTTCACCGCATAGCGGTCGGCGGTGCAGTTGTTGAACATCTGCATCATGAAGCGCGCCATGGCCGGATCCATCTTGGGCTGGATCTTCAGCGGGGCGTGCTCCTGGAACATCCACTTCACCGCCTTCTGGGGAATCCCCGGCGCGGCCCAGGGGGAAGAGAAGCCGAAGGAGACCTGACCGGCGTTGCCGTAGCTGGTCTCCATGGCCGGCGCCTCCTGGCGGTCGACCACCGTGACCTCATGCCCCTGACGGGCCAGATAGTATGCGCTGGTAACACCTACGACGCCGCTGCCGAGAATCAGGACCTTCATCGCCTACCCCTCTTGTCATGCCATTGTTCGGGTTGGCCGGCGACTGCCGGCGCAATGGCCGCAGTATAGGTCGATGAAGACAGAAAAATATTCCAAATATTAATCTTTCATTATGCCTTAACGTTAAATATCCAAGACAATCCGGTTTAATATTTTTATAGAACAGTGTTTTTAAATAGTTTCCACCAGACGATTCATGCGAGCCCGCAGCAGGCGCCGACTCCACTGCCAGGCCAGGGCCCCGGCCAGCAGGTTGCCCAGGGCGGCCCCCGCCGCCAGGCCCACCAGATCCCCCAGCCGTGCCCCCAGCCACAGGCAGGGCAGATAGCAGAGAAAGAGACGTGCCGCCGACATCAGCATGGAACGCAGCGGCCAGCCCAGGGCATTGCCCGCCGAGACCATCAGCATGCACAGTCCCAGCAGCGCATAGCTGGGCAGCAAGAAGCGAATCAGCAGGGCCAGGTCCTCCTGGACCTCGGGGTTGCCGGAGAGGCCCGCCGCCACCCAGGGCGCGAGCAGGGCCAGCAGGCCACCCAGGACCAGTTGCCAGCCCACCACCACCCGCACCGCCAGGCGGATCAGACGATCGACCTGGGCCCAGTCGCCGGCACCATAGCAACGCCCTAGCCAGGGGGGCAGCGACATGGTCAGCGCCAGCACCACTACCAGGGAGAGGGTCTCCAGGCGACTGGCCAGGCCCCAGGCGGCCACGCTGGCCTCCCCCAGGGTGGCCACCACGGCGATCGCCAGCATGGCCGCCAGGGGCGGCATCATCTGCCCGACCATGGCCGGCCCGGCGATCCCCAGGAAGGGTCGGATCGAGCGCCGCGCCTCCTCGACCAACCCCTCGACGGTGAGCCAGGCCCGGCCGGTCAAGCGGCGCGCCACGATGACCAGGCCCAGGGCGAAGGCCAGCACCGAGGCCCAGGCGGCCCCGGGCAGGCCCCAGCCCTCCCAGGGGCCTAGGCCGAAGATCAGCAACGGATCCAGCACCAGGTTGGCCAGGCTGGTCACCACCATCAGCTTGCCGGGCAGGCGGGTGTCGCCATGGGCGCGGAAGAGGCTATAGCCGAAATAGAGCAGGGCCCCCAGCCAGGCGGCCAGCAGTTGCGGCGCCCAGTAGGCGCGGATCAACCCCAGGGTGAGGTCATCGGCCCCCAGCAGGGTGAAGACCGGCACCTGGAGCCACCACAGCAGCAGCGCCAGGCCCCCCAGCACGGCGGCGCCCAGTAGCAGCACCAGGCTGCCCAGGCGGCGGGCCCGCTGGGTCTCGCCGGCACCCAGGGCACGAGAGATCAGCGCGGCGATGGCGATACCCAGGCCCACCTGGATGCCGATGATCAGGAAGCTGAGGGGAAAGGTATAGGCCTGGGCCGCCAGGGGGGCGGTCCCCAGGCGGGCGATAAAGGCGCTGTCGGTGAGCTGGAAACCCAGCAGGGCCAGCACCCCGAGGGTCATCGGCCAGGTCTGGCGCCAGAGCTGGCGGGCCAGGCTCGGCGAGGCGGTGGTGGATACGGACACGTCGGCTCCGGGATGAAACGTTAGCCGGCTAGTGTAACGCCTCTCCCCCCTCCGCGGCAGGTCGCGTCAGTTGGTCAGGCCATCCCCATCGATGACCAGGGCCCCCAGCAGGCGGCGGGCATCGTCGGCGCTCATCGGCTTGAAGCAGTAGTAGCCCTGCACCAGGTCACAGCCCAGCTCCCGCACCAGCTCCAGCTGCTCCTCGTTCTCGACCCCCTCGGCCACTACCTCCAGGCCCAGTTGGTGGCCGATGAACACCGCCGCGGCCATGATCGCCCGGTCGCTGGGCTGATCCGGGGCATCGTGGACGAAGCTGCGATCCACCTTGAGGGCGGTCACCGGGAAGAGCTTCAAGTAGCTCAGTGAGGAGTAGCCGGTGCCGAAGTCATCGATGGCGATCTTCATGCCGCGATGATAGAGGCGCCGCAGGTTGTCGAGCAGGCCGGTATTGGCCTTGATCAGCACGTTCTCGGTGAGCTCGATGCCGATGTCGCTGGGCTCCAGGCCATGGCGCTCCAGCGCCGCCTCCAGCCGGGTAAAGAGCTCCGGATGGGCCACCTGGCGTCCGGAGAGGTTGATATCGATGCGATACTCCTCGAGGCCCTCGGCCTTCCACTCGGCGCGCTGGCGGCAGGCCTCCTCGATCACCCAGTCGCCGATGCGCTCGATCAGCTGGGAGCGCTCCGCCACCGGGATGAACTCCGCCGGTGATACCACGCCCCCCTCCCGGGGGAACCAGCGCAGCAGCGCCTCCACCTGCTCCACCCGGCCGCTCACCGCCGATACCTGGGGCTGGTAGAAGAGCTGCAACTCGCCCAGGCGCAACGCCTGCTGCAGGCGTTCCACCATCTGATGCTCGTGAACCAGCTCGTCCTGCAACTTCTGATTGAAGAACCAGTAGTGCTGGGTGGCGGAGAGCTTGGCACGATTCTTGGCCACGTCGGCATTGTGGATCAGCTCCAGGGCCGTGGTGCCGTTATCGGGAAACAGGCCGATTCCCAGGCTGGCGGTGATATGCACCTCTCGCTCCCCCACCTGGAAGGGCAGCAGGAAGGCATGCAGCACCTTGTCCACCAGGCGCATGGCATCGCTGTCGTCCCGCAGCTGCCCGAAGGCCATCACGAACTCGTCGCTGCCGAAGCGCGACAAGAGATCGGAGCTACGCTGGCAGTTGCGCAGCCGACGCGCCACCTGACGCAGCAGCATGTCCCCCTGGGCATAGCCCTGGGCGTCATTGATCTCGGCGAAGCCGTCCAGGTCGATAAACAGCACCGCCAGGCCATGAGCCTGGCGGCGGCAGACTTCCAGCTGCTCCTCCAGCTCGGTCTCGAAGGCGCGGCGATTGGGCAAGAGGGTCAGGGTGTCGAAGCGAGTCACGAACTCCAGATCACGGTGGGCCTGCTTCTGTACCGAAAGATCGACGTCGACGCAGAACATCAGCGGGTCCTCGGTCTGCTCGCCGAGCATCACATGGTGGGAGAAGACCGCCACCGGAGCACCGGACTTGTGGCGCAGCTCGAGCTCCGAGGCCGGGATCTCGACGCCCCGCTCCACCCAGGCATGGTGGGCCTGGATCACGCCCTCGCGCATCGCATCGGGGATGATCAGGTCCTCCAGTAGCTGCCCCTGGGCCTCCTCCGGCAGGTACCCGTAGAGCCGGGTGCTGGCGGCGTTCCAGTAGATCACCCGTCGCTGCCGGTCATAGCCCTGCACCGCCACCTTGGGCAGGCTCTCCAGCAGGGCACGAAAGCGCTGCTCGCTCTCGCTGTGACGACGCTGCACATCCACCAGCTGCCGCGATGCCTCGACAGGACGGCGACGGCCCTGCCAGCGACATAGCAGCAGCGACGAGCCCAGCACGCCCGCCACCGCCACCAGGCTCATCAGTGGCGCCGGCCAGGCATAGACGCCGAGAGCCAGGAACCCCAGCAGCAATCCCGCTAGCAGCAAGGATTCCAGGCACAGCCAGCCGGCCGAAGGGCCGTGGAAAGGGCGGGACTTTTCCGGCACGAGTCTTATCCACTCAGGGTCAATGAAAAGCGCAATTCTACCGCATTGCGCCCGGATCGCGTGGACTCCTTCTTACTTAACCTAGCAGGTCGCCGAGCATTCGCCTGGCGCCTCTCCAACGCAGCGACATCGGCCATGGGATCCTCCGGTCGCCTCCTGGGAAACCACTCCTTAGATACATTTCTTTGACATTTCGTATCACTTGTTTTCACGCTTTAGCTGTTGCTACGGCAACGGCTCCCACCCTGATGCCGCCACCCGGCGGCACTTCCCAGCGAGGATAGACCCATGAAACAGGAAAGCCTCAAGCACGGCTTCGATCTCTCGACCCTGATCAGCGAGAGCCCCACCCCCTACTGGCAGCCCGAGGTCACCCAGACCCTGTCTCACCAGGACTGGTGCGTCACCGACCTCTCGCCACGCCTCGACCTGGATGCCTGGGGGACCTTCCTGGCCACCCTGCCCCGGGACCCCTACGTCAACCGCCGCTGGAAGCGCATGGCCTGGCTCTCGGTGGCCGAGGATGGCGAGGTCGAGGTCATGGGCGACTGCCCCATGGCTCAGGGGGGCCGCTTCAACGATGCCGAAAGCATGGCCGACAAGCTGCGCTATTACCCGAGCCTGGAGGAAGAGTTCCTGGAACGCGCCGATGTGCACGATTTCGTGCGCCACTGGGCACGCCTCTGGGGCCTCGGCCCCAAGGAACCGATCCTGATGCAGATCACCGGGGTGCGCGGCAAAGGCACCCATGACCCCCTCCAGGGCCAGGGCATCCATGCCGACGGCTGCCGCTTCCTGAGCATCCTGGTGCTCAATCGCGACAACGTGGCCGGCGGCACCAGCCGACTCTATGCCGACAAGGCGGGCAGCCGGGTATTGATGGAACATACCCTGGCTCCGGGGGAGATCCTCCATCTGCGCGACGACCGGCTCTTCCATAGCGCCGATGCCCTGCACCAGGTGGCGCCTGAGGCCCCCTTCGAGCGCTTTATCGTCATCATCAACAGTCGCTTCGTGGATCCCTTCCAGAACAAGATGCTCAAGCGCTTCTTCCCGGATGCCGTGCTCGATCCCCAATAACCGTCAGCAATAAAAAAACGCCGGCTCCCTAAGGAGCCGGCGAATTTTTTGCTGGGGGCATGCCCGCTTACTGGCGAATGCCCTCGAAGGTGACGTAGAGCTCGAGCTCCTGCATCACCTCCGGGAAGGCGCTCATGTCGATACCGTAATCGGCCAGGGTCAGGGTGGTGCTGCCCTCGAAGCCGGCGCGGTAATTGCCCCAGGGATCCTCGCCCTCGCCCATCAGGGTCACCGGCATCTCGATGTCCTGGGTCTGCCCCTTGAGGGTCAGTTCGCCGCTGAGCACGCCCTCGCCCTCGCCATTGGGCTCGAAACCGGTGGAGACGAAGGTCGCGGTGGGGTAGCTGTCGGCGCTCAGGAAGTCATCGCTGAGGAAGTGACGATCGCGTTCGGCATGGTTGGTGTTGAGGCTGTTCACCTGCACTTCCATGGCGACGCTGGACGCCTCGGGGGCATCGGCGTCGTAGTGAAATTCACCCTCGAAGCGCTCGAAGTTGCCGAGGATATAGGAGTAGCCCAGGTGGTTGATCTTGAACTGCACGAAGGCATGCTGCCCTTCGGTATCGATCACGTAGTCGGCGGCCTGGGCCTGGCTGAGGGGAATCAGGGAAGCGGCGGCCAGGGTGGCCAGGGCGGTCTTCTTCAGCATGGGTCTCTCCTTGCGGTTTGATACGAAACGATCCGGCGCCGCCGAACGGCGCCATCTCGAGGGGTGAAGGTCAGCGAGAACGCGCCACCAGCATGCGTGCCAGGACATCATGGCGATCGAGGAAGTGGTGCTTGAGCGCGGCCAGGGCATGCAGGCCGGCCAGGATCATCAGCGCCAGGGCGCTATACCAGTGCACCTCGCCGGCGAGGGCCGCCTGGTTGGGCAGGCCGCTGATCAGCGCCGGCACCTCGAACCAGCCGAAGACGTCGATGCCCCGGCCACGAGCGGTGGAGATCAGGTAGCCGCTGACCATCACCGTGAGCATCAGCCCGTAGAGGCCGATATGGCCGAGGTGGGCGGCCAGGCGCTCGAGCCGGCCGCCGGGCACCCGGGGCGCCGGCTGGACCAGGCGCCAGACCAACCGGGCCAGGGTCAGCCCCAGCAGCAACATGCCCAGGGAGCGGTGCCACCAGGGCGCCAGGTTATACCAGGCGTCATAGTAGCCGAGGTCGGTCATCCACCAGCCCAGCACGAAGAGCCCGATGATCCCCACGGCACTGACCCAGTGCATGGCGATGGTGATCCAGCCCCAGCCGCTACGGTGATTGCGCCACATCCTCGGCGTCCTCTCGACAAATGATAAGGCGAAGCTTAATCACTCGAGGAGCGGGATGCATCCCCAGGATGGGTAAAGGGATTATTTCCCGCAAGGAAACAGTGATCGGGGAACTTTTCCTTCGCTGCCCGAAACGACGCTCGCCCCGCGGGGCGGGGCGAGCGTCGTTTCAGGGCATGCTAACAGGCCTTAAAGGGCATCCAGGCCGCGAGCCAGGTCCGCCTTGATATCCTCCAGCGACTCCAGCCCCACGGCGATGCGGATCAGTCCCTGGCTGATGCCGGCGGCCTCCCGCTGGGCATCGCTCAGGCGCCCATGGGTGGTGGTGGCGGGATGGGTGATGGTGGTCTTGACGTCGCCCAGGTTGCCGGTGATGGAGAGCAGCCGGGTGGCATCGATCACCGACCAGGCGCCCTCGCGACCGCCCTTGACCTCGACCCCCAGGACGGCGCCATAGCCCTGCTGCTGGCGGCTCGCCAGGGCATGCTGGGGATGGCTCGCCAGGCCGCTGTAGTAGACCCGGGTCACCGCCGGGTGCGCTTCGAGCCACTGGGCCAGGGCCAGGGCCTGGTCGCAGTGGGCGCGCATGCGCAGCCCCAGGGTCTCCAGCCCCTTGGTGAAGACCCAGGCATTGAAGGGGCTCATGCAGGGACCACAGGTGCGCACCACCCCGAACAGCTCCTCCAGCTCGGCATGACGCCCCACCACGGCGCCACCGATGGCACGCCCTTGGCCATCCAGGTACTTGGTGGCGGAGTGGATCACCAGGTCGGCACCGAGCGCCAGGGGCTGCTGCAGCGCCGGAGTCAGGAAGCAGTTGTCGATGGCCAACAGCGCCCCATGGCGATGGGCGATCTCGGCGAGCGCGGCGATATCCACCAGCTCGGAGAGGGGGTTGGACGGGGTCTCGGCGAACAGCAGCCGGGAGGCCGGGGTGATGGCGGCCTCCCAGGCATCCAGGTCGGCCAGCTCCACATAGCGAGTGGTGATGCCGAACTTGCCCAGGTACTTGTCGAACAGGCTGACGGTGGAGCCGAACAACGAGCGCGACGCCACGATCTCGTCACCCGCCTTCAGCAGCGCCAGGGCGGTGGCGAGGATCGCCGCCATGCCGGAGGCGGTGGCCACGCAGCGCTCGCCGCCTTCCAGGGCCGCCAGGCGCTCCTCGAAGGTACGCACCGTGGGGTTGGTGAAGCGCGAGTAGACGTTGCCCGGCTCCTCGCCGCCGAACTTGCGCGCCGCCTCGGCGGCGCTGCCATAGACGAAGCTGGAGGTGGGGAAGATCGGCTCCCCGTGCTCCTGCTCCGCGGTGCGCCGGTGGCCGGCGCGAATCGCCAGGGTCTCCAGCGCCCAGTCGGCGTCGTACGGTTGATTGTGATCCATGCCCTGCCCCTTAATCGTCGATATCGTCGTCCTGGTTATGCATCCCCACCAGGGCATGGTCCCCCGCGCTCTGCTGCTTGGCGCTGTCATTGCGGGAGGCCTCCAGGGCCGCCAGGTAGGCGTCGTCGATATCGCCGGTCACATAGTTGCCGTCGAACACCGAGCAATCGAACTCCTGCATCGCCGGATTGACTTCGCGACAGGCGCTCTTCAGGTCCTCGAGGTCCTGATAGAAGATGCGGTCGGCGCCGATCAGCTCGCCCACCTCGGCCTCGCTGCGCCCGTGAGCGATCAGCTCGTTGGCCGCCGGCATGTCGATGCCGTAGACATTGGGGTAGCGCACGGGCGGCGCGGCAGAGGCGAAGTAGACCTTGTTGGCGCCGGCTTCCCGGGCCATCTGGATGATCTGCTTGCAGGTGGTACCACGCACGATGGAGTCGTCCACCAGCAGCACGTTCTTGCCCTTGAACTCGATATCGATGGCGTTGAGCTTCTGGCGTACCGACTTCTTGCGCTGGGTCTGTCCCGGCATGATGAAGGTCCGGCCGATATAGCGGTTCTTCATGAAGCCTTCGCGGAAGGTGACCCCCAGGTGCTGGGCCAGCTCCAGGGCCGAGGTGCGCGAGGTATCAGGGATCGGGATCACCACGTCGATATCGTGCTCCGGCCAGTCGCGCAGGATGCGATCGCCCAGCTTGCGGCCCATCTGCATGCGAGTGCCGTAGACATAGGCCCCGTCGAGGATGGAGTCGGGGCGCGCCAGGTAGACGTGCTCGAAGATGCAGGGCGCCAGCGTCGGGGCATCGGCGCACTGCTGGGTGTGGATCTCACCGGCCATGTCGACGAAGATCGCCTCGCCCGGGGCCAGGTCGCGATGCAGTTCGAAACCGCCCACATCGAGGGCCACCGACTCGGAGGCGATCATCACCTCCTGGTGACCGCCCTCGTCCTGGCGAGCGCCGTAGACCACCGGGCGGATGCCGTGGGGGTCGCGGAAGGCCACCATGCCGAAACCGTTGATGATCGCCACCGCCGCATAGCCGCCCTGGCAGCGGCGATGCACCCGACGCACCGCGTCGAAGACATCCTCCGGCGACAGGTAGAGCCCCTGCTTGCCCAGCTCATGGGCGAAGACATTGAGCAGCACCTCGGAGTCGGAGCTGGTGTTGATATGGCGCAGGTCGGTGGAGAAGAGCTCCTGCTTGAGCTGGTCCGAGTTGGTCAGGTTACCGTTGTGGGCCAGGGTGATGCCGTAGGGGGAGTTGACATAGAAGGGCTGCGACTCCGCCTCGCTGGAGGAGCCGGCGGTGGGATAGCGCACATGGCCGATGCCCAGGTTGCCCTTGAGGCGCGCCATATGGCGGGTATGGAAGACGTCCCGCACCAGGCCATTGCTCTTGCGCAGCAGGAAGCGGCCCTCATGCCAGGTCATCATACCGGCGGCATCCTGCCCTCGGTGCTGGAGGACCGTCAGGGCATCATAGAGCGCCTGATTGACTGCCTGATTGGCCATAAGGCCCACGATACCGCACATTCCGCCTTACCTCGCTTGCATTGACTCGCTTGCATTGACCCACCGCGGCCGGGGCCACGGCGGTAAATTCTTGCCGCCGCCCTCAGGGGGTCTCGGTCGGCTCCGTCTCCCCACCCCGCGACTCCGGCAGGGAGAGCTCGCGCCACTGCTCCAGGCGCTCGGGTTCGTTGAATTCCCAGGCTTCGAACTGACTCACCGCCCAGTCGCGCAGCTCCTCGAAGGGCGGCCGCAGCTCGGCTTGCTGCCAGGCCTCGAGCTGGGCCAGGGGCGTCAGGGAAATCAGGATGGTGGCCAGCACCAGGATGGCGCCGCCCTTGAGGGTACCGAAGGCGGCCCCCATCAGCCGGTTGAAGAAGCCCATGCCGACCCATTCCACGGCGGCGTGCACTAGGCGAATGACGATACCGCTGGCGATCACCACGCCGAGAATCACCAGGATAAAGGCCAGCACCAGGCGGGCATCGGCGCTGTCGATCAGCCCGCTGAGCAGCTCCGCCACCGGTTCGGCCAGGAAACGCGCCGCCAGCAGCGCCAGGATCCAGGCCCCCAGGCCCAGGGCCTCGCGCACCAGGCCGCGCATGAAGCCGGTCAGCATGGTGATGGCCAGCACCGCCAGGAAGGCCCAGTCGAGCCAGGTCAGCGTCATGGCGTTACTCCCTCACCCGGATCAGCAGCCCCTGGATATTGGCCTTCTCCTTGAGCTCGCCACGGGCCCGCTCCCCCGCCTCGGAACTCTCGAAGGGCCCCACATAGACGGTGGTCAGGCCGTTGTCCCGGGGCCGCCGATAGGCGTTGAAGCCCTGTTCACCGAGCTGACGCTCCAGGCGCTCGGCATTGGCCGGCTCACCGAAACTGCCCGCCTGCACCGCCCAGTCGCCCGCCGCCGGAGCCGGGGACCCACCGCCACTCTGGGCGGCCTGGGCCAGCTCGGCGATGGGATCCGATGCCGGCTCGCTGGGCGCCGAGGCCATTTCGGGCTCGGACTCCGGGACGGCCTGGGGCTCGGGGGTGGAGGCCACCTCCGGCGCGGCGGCGGACTCGTCCACCGCGGGCGCATCGACCGCCGGCGCCTCGGGCAGTGCCGTCAACCCCGTCGATGCGCTCGGTTCATCGGCATCGCCGCCGGCCTCGCCGCTCCCCGCGAGGCTCGCCGGGGGCGCGGGCTCCGCCACCGGGGTGCGATCCACCTCGATGGGCTGCTCGATGGTCAGTACCGGCCGCGGGCGCTCCTCCCGGGGCGCGGGTTCATCGAACAGCATGGGCACGAAGATCACCCCCAGGGCGATCAGGATCAAGCCACCGCTCAGGCGCTCACGCATTCCATACTTCATCGGAACCTCCCCCGATCCTGGATCCTTGTGGCGGCCCAGCCGGCCAGCCCCTCGACCCGGGTAACGATCATGACTGCCAGCCGGCCAAGACGTCGGCCACGGTAAAGAAGGAGCCGCAGACCAGCACCTCATCGGCCTCGTCCAGCCGCGCCGCGAGCCAGTCGGCGGCGACCCGGGGCGAGTCGAGCTCGGCAAGCACCTCGCCGCCGGCGCCCCGCACCACCTCGGCCAGGGCGGCGGCCGAGCGAGCCCGCTCTCCTTCCAGGGTGGCACAGACCCAGCCATCGATCACCGGCGCCAGGGCCGCGACGACTCCCTCGGCGTCCTTGTCACCGAGCATGCCCAGCAGGGCATAACGCCTGGCGCCCGGGGCCAGGGTGCGCTCGGCGAGGCGCGCCGCGAGATAGGCCGCGGCATGGGGGTTATGCCCCACGTCCAGGCACCATTGGCCCCGCCACTGCATCCGCCCGGCCAGGGTCACGCCGGCCAGGGCCTGCCGACAGGCCGCGGCCTCGAGGGCCACGCCGGCCAGGCTCAGCGCCTGCAGCGCCGTGGCGGCATTGTCCAGGGGCAGGCCCGGATCGGGCAGCGCCTCGAGTCGCAGGACCTCGCCGGCGGCGTTCAGGCCCTGCCAGGCCCAGCCGTCACCGCTGGCCTCGCGGTGGTAGCGCTCGCCCAGGGTATAGCGGGGTGCGCCCAGTCCATCGGCCACCTCGGCGACGCTGGCCGGCAGGCGGGGACTGCCCAGCACCGCCGGACGCCCCGCGCGCAGGATGCCGGCCTTCTCACGGCCGATGCCCTCCAGGTCATCGCCCAGGAAGGCGGCATGGTCCTGGGCCACGGTGGTGACCACCGCCACGTCCGGGTCGATCACATTGACCGCATCCAGGCGTCCGCCCAGGCCCACCTCGAGGATGGCCATCGCCGGACGGCGCCGGGCAATGGCCCAGAGCGCGGCCAGGGTGCCCGCCTCGAAATAGGTGAGGCTCACCGCCTCGCCATCGAGGCGCGCCGCCTCCACCGCCGCGAAGCCGGCGATCAGGGTGGTGTCATCGGCCTCCGCGCCGTCGAAGCGCAGCCGCTCGTTGTAGCGCAGCAGGTGCGGCGAGGTGTAGCTGACAGTAGTCAGCCCATGGGCACGCGCCAGGGCCTCCAGCATGGCCACGGTGGAGCCCTTGCCGTTGGTGCCGGCCACGGTGATCACCCGCTCGGCGATGGGGCCAGCGTCGAGGCCCAGGCGGCGGGCGACCCGAGCCACCCGCTCCAGGCCCAGGTCGATGCTGACCGGATGCTGGCGCTCGAGGCGCGTCAGCCAGGCGTCGAGGGTCGCGGGGCAGTCGCTCATTGCTTAGCGGGCGTCCTGGGCGCTGTCGTCGCCGGCATCGGCCTCCGGCTCGGCGGCCAGCGGGGCCGCCTCGACGACCGGGGCCGCCTCGGCCTCGGCCAGCGACGGCTGGGCGGTCAGCTTGCGCAACACGCCGCCCAGGCGGACACGCATCTCGTTACGATGGACGATCATGTCCACGGCACCATGCTCGAGGAGGAACTCGCTGCGCTGGAAGCCTTCCGGCAGCTTCTCGCGCACGGTCTGCTCGATGACCCGCGGACCGGCGAAGCCGATCAGCGCATTGGGCTCGGCCACGTTGAGGTCACCAAGCATCGCCAGGGAAGCGGAGACGCCGCCATAGACCGGGTCGGTGAGCACCGAGATATAGGGCACGCCGGCCTGCTTGAGCTTCTCCAGGGCCGCCGAGGTCTTGGCCATCTGCATCAGCGAGAAGAGCGCCTCCTGCATCCGCGCCCCGCCGGAGGCGGAGAAGCAGACCAGCGGGATGCCCTCCTCCAGGGCCACGCTGGCGGCGCGCACGAACTTCTCGCCCACCACGGCGCCCATGGAGCCCCCCATGAAGGTGAACTCGAAGGCCACCGCCACCACCGGCAGGCCATCCAGGCTACCGCGCATGGCCACCAGGGCATCCTTCTCGTCGGTGCTCTTCTGGGCCGCGGTGAGGCGATCCTTGTACTTCTTGGAGTCGCGGAACTTGAGGCGATCCACCGGTTCCAGGTCGGCGGCGATCTCTTCGCGGCCTTCCTTGTCGAGGAACCACTGCAGCCGCTTGCGGGCGGTCAGGCGCAGGTGGTGGTCACACTTGGGACAGACGTTGTGATGCTTCTCGAGCTCGGGGAGGTAGAGCACCGCCTCGCACTTCGGGCACTTGCGCCACAGGCCATCGGGAATGCTCGCACGGCGATCCTTGCGCTGAATGCGCCCCATGGACGGCACGATCTTGTCAAGCCAGCTCATAACAGAAGAGTTCCATCATAGGCGGCCCGGCAATCGCCGGGCCTGCAGTGAGTCAATACGAGCGCCGCGGCGGCTCAGGCATCCAGGGCCTGACGCATCTCGCCGAGCACCTTCTTCAAAACCGGGGCGATGCGCTCCGGGGCCGCGGCCCCTTCGGCGATCCGGCTGACCAGGGCGCTGCCGACGATCACCCCGTCGGAGACCCCGCCCACCGCCGCCGCCGAGGCGCCATCGCGAATCCCGAAGCCGACGCACAGCGGCAGCTCGGTCAGGCCGCGCAGCGGCGCGAGGTGGCTGGCCACGTCGCCGGCATCCACATTGGCCGACCCCGTCACCCCCTTGAGGGAGACATAGTAGAGGTAGCCCTCGCCATGGGCGCATATTGTAGCGGCCCGAGCCTCGGAGGTGGTAGGGGCGACCAGGAAGATCATCGCCAGGCCGCGGGCCTTGAGAATCGGCCCCAGCTCCTCGGCCTCCTCCGGCGGCATGTCGACGATCAGCACGCCATCGACGCCGGCCTCGGCGGCGGCATCGGCGAAGGCCGCATAGCCCAGCCGCTCGATGGGGTTGAGGTACCCCATCAGCACCACCGGGGTGGTGGCGTCCTGGCGACGGAACTCGGCGACCATCTCGAACAGGTGACTCAGCCGCACGCCCTTGGCCAGGGCCCGCTCGCAGGCCTTCTGGATCACCGGGCCGTCGGCCATGGGGTCGGAGAAGGGAACCCCCAGCTCGATCACGTCGGCCCCCGCCTCCACCAGGGCATGCATGAAGCCCACGGTGTGCTCGGGCCCCGGGTCCCCGGCGGTCAGGTAGGGAATCAGGGCCTTGCGGCCCTGTGCCTTGAGATCGGCGAAACGTTGGTCGATACGATTCATCGGGGCGTCCTTAGAGTACGATGCCGTCGAGCTTGGCGACGGTCATGATGTCCTTGTCACCGCGGCCGGAGAGGTTGACCACGATATGCTGGTCGGGGCGCAGGGTCGGCGCCAGCACCTTGGCATGGGCCAGGGCGTGGGCGGACTCCAGCGCCGGCATGATGCCCTCGACCCGGGTCAGCTCGCGGAACGCCTCGAGCACGGCATCGTCGTTGGCGGTCACGTACTCGACCCGGCCCACGTCCTTCCACAGGGCGTGCTCGGGGCCAACGCCCGGATAATCGAGACCCGCGGAGATGGAGTGGGTATCGCTGACCTGCCCCGCCTCGTCGGACATCAGGTAGGTACGGTTGCCATGCAACACGCCCCGGGGCGCGTTGGAGGCGAGCGGCGCGGCGTGGCGCCCGGTCTCGAGGCCATCGCCTCCCGCCTCGACCCCGTACATCTTCACCTCGTCGTCCTCGACGAAGGGGTAGAAGAGGCCCATGGCGTTGGAGCCGCCGCCCACGCAGGCCACCAGGGCATCCGGCAGGCGGCCGATCTGCTCGAGGGACTGGCGGCGCGCCTCGCGGCCCACCACGGCGTTGAAGTCGCGTACCAGCATCGGGTAGGGGTGCGGACCGGCCACGGTGCCGATGATATAGAAGGTGTTGTCGACGTTGGTGACCCAGTCGCGCAGCGCCTCGTTCATGGCGTCCTTGAGGGTGCGGGTGCCGGACTCCACCGGAATCACCTTGGCCCCCAGCAACTGCATGCGGTAGACATTGAGCTTCTGGCGCTCCACGTCCTCGGCGCCCATGTAGACCTCGCACTCGAGGCCCAGGCGCGCCGCCACCGTGGCGGTGGCCACGCCGTGTTGACCGGCGCCGGTCTCGGCGATGACCCGCGGCTTGCCGCTCTTCTTGGCCAGCAGGGCCTGGCCGATGGTGTTGTTCACCTTGTGGGCGCCGGTGTGGTTGAGGTCTTCCCGCTTCAGCCAGATCTGCGCGCCCCCCAGCTCCCGTGACCATCGCTCGGCGTGATAGAGCGGCGAGGGACGACCCACATAGTGGGCCAGGTCACGGTCGAATTCGGCCTGGAAGTCGGGATCGTCGCGAAGGCTCGCGTAGATGCTCTCCAACTCCTCCAGGGCGAAGCTCAACGTTTCCGAGACGAACCGGCCGCCGTAGGGGCCGAAGTGGCCGCGGGCGTCGGGCAGTCGGGTCAGGTCGCTGAACTTGGTCACGAAAGACACCTCACAGGGTCGCTTGGGCTTGGATGGGATGGCTCAGGAATACCTGGCGCAGGAAGGCTGCGATCTTGGCGGGGTCCTTGACCCCGGGGGCACTCTCCACCCCGCCGGAGACATCGACGGCGAAGGGCTGCACCGCGGCGATCGCCTGGCCGACATTGTCGGCGCTCAAGCCTCCCGCGAGAATAACAGGTTTTGCCAGGCTTGCGGGGATCCGCGACCAGTCGAAGGTCTCGCCGGTACCCCCCGGCACGCCGGGCTTGTAGGCGTCCAGCAGCAGGGCCCGGGCACCGGCGTAATCCGCCGCCGCCTGATGCAGGTCGAGCCCCTCGCGCATGCGCAGCGCCTTGATCCAGGGCCGCGGCAGGGCCGCGCAGAAGGCCGGGGTTTCCTTGCCGTGGAGCTGCAGCAGGTCCAGGTGCTCGGCGCAGCGGGCGATCCACTCGGGGTCCTGGTCGACGAAGAGCCCCACCCGGGTGACGAAGGCCGGCACCCGGGCGCTCAGGGCGGCCAGGCGCTCG
The DNA here is from genome assembly GCF_015645095.1 of Halomonas sp. 328. Classification (GTDB taxonomy): domain Bacteria; phylum Pseudomonadota; class Gammaproteobacteria; order Pseudomonadales; family Halomonadaceae; genus Bisbaumannia. Next base: position 23,802 of record NZ_JADOTW010000005.1, on the reverse strand, counting down.
AGATCGATGCCGCGCTTGCTGCCCGGCCACATCACGAAGCCCAGGGCATCGGCGCCGGCGGCCACGGCGGCGTCCACGTCCGCCTCGCGGGTCAGCCCGCAGATCTTGACCCGGGTACGTTGCCACATGGGCATCACTCCTCGCTGCTCAGGGCCGCGACCGGACGGCCGCGGCGGTACTCGACCATGGGACAGTCGGGCAGGGGACGCTCGCCGGTCCACTCGCCCAGGAAGGCCAGCAGGCTGGGGCCCAGAGGCTCCCGGGGCAGCCCATAGGCCTCGTCATAGAGGGAGTCGACGAAGTGCAGGCCGCAGGCCGGGGCGGTCACGGCGCCCTGGGCGCGATCCTTGAGGGTCAGCAGCTCGGCCAGGTAGCCCTCGCCCTGCTCGCCGCGCCCCACCGCCACCAGGGCACCGGCGATATTGCGAATCATATGGTGCAGGAAGGCGTTGCCCTGGACGTCGATCACCACCAGGGGGCCATGGCGGTGCACCTCGATAAAGTGCAGATGGCGCCAGGGGCTCTTCGACTGGCAGCCGGCGGCGCGAAAGCTGGAGAAATCGTGCTCGCCCACCAGCACCTGGGCGGCGCGGTGCATGGCCTCGGCGTCCAGGGGGTCGCGGCACCAGGTGACGTTGGCACGCTCCAGCACCGGGCGGCTCGGCTGGTTGAGGATCACGTAGCGGTAGCGCCGTGCCAGGGCCTTGAAGCGGGCATGGAAGTCGTCGGGGACCGCATGCACCCAGCGCACGGCGATATCCCGCGGCAGGTTGGCATTGACGCCGAACACCCAGGCCTTCTGGGAGCGGGGTGCCGGCGGGTCGAAGTGCACCACCTGGCGGGTGGCGTGCACGCCGCTGTCGGTGCGGCCGCTGCACAGCACCTTGACCGGGGCCGCGGCGACCCGCGACAGGGCCTCCTCCAGGGAGGCCTGCACCGAGGCGGCATGCTTGAGGCGCTGCCAGCCGCAGTAGGCGCTGCCATCGTATTCCACGCCCAGGGCCAGGCGTCCGGTCAGGGGGCGGGTCTCGTCTAGGGGCTCGAACAGGGGCATCGGCTCATCAGAGGTTGTGCTGGGCGATCAGGGCCCGCGCCTGCTCCCGTCGTTGGTCATCGCCGTCGGCCACGACGCGGGCCAGCAGCTCGGCGGCCCGCTCGCGCTCGCCCGTCTCGAGCAAGGCGTGGGCCTCGGCCAGGAGCCGCTGCGCTGCCGGGGCAGCGGCGGAGTCTCCATTATCCAGATCCGCGGCCGGTAACGCCAGTTCCTCCACCTCCCAGTCATGGGGAATCTCCCCATTGGCCGGCCCCCTCTCCGACGCCTCGGGGGTAAAGGCCACCTCGGGCTGCCGAGGCGTCTCGGGCCGGGGCTCGACCGGCTCGATCTCCGGGGGCCGATAATCGATGACTCGCTCTACCGCCTCGTCCTCCGGGGCAACGGACTCGCTCCCCCCATCCTGGGCGGGAGCCTCATCGACGCTGCGCTCCGACGATTCGGACCGGGGCGCCTCGGCGTCCGGGGCGCCGGGGGCTCGAGATCCCGCCGACGCGGCACCGTCCTCGCCCTCCTCCATGCCGATACGGGCCTGCAGGCGGGCCAGTTCGGGAGCCAGGGCCGGGTCACCATGGGCCTCCAGCCGGTCGCCCTCGCAGCGCGCCGCCACCCAGTCACGCTGCTCCACCAGCACCGTCATCAGCTTCAGGCGCAGGTCATCGCGACCCGGGTCCCTGGCCAGGCTTGCCTCCAGCAGCTCCCGGGCCTGGTCGTAACGACCATAGGCAATAAAGATATCCGCCTCGCTGATCGCCTGTGTCTCCGGCATGGCGTGGCGTCCGGGCTGGGCCTGGCCGGTGACCGCCGGGGCGGGCGAAGGCTGCGGTGCCGGGCTCGCCGCATAGAGTTCGGCGAAGCTTTGCCCCTCATCCTCCTCACGACGCCGGCGCAGCAGCGCCCAGAGCGCCAGCAGCAGCGCCAGGGCGGCACCGCCGAGGGCCAGGGTATGATCCCGGGCCCCGGCCCAGAGCGCCCCCCACCAGGGCTCGTTGCCGGTCGCGACCGCGCCCTCGGTGGGCGTGGCGCTATCGGGAGGCACGACGCCGCCGAGACCGGGCCCATCGGCCCCGCCGCTGCCGGCGGCCAGGGCCGCCAGCTGCTCACGCAGGGCGGCCATCTCGTCGCGCAGGGCACCGATCTCGTCGCGCAGTTCATCGCGCTCGTCGCGCAACTCGGCCAGCGCCCCGGCACTCCCGCCCCCCTCCTCCGCGATCACCTGGGCCAGCAGCGGCTCGTCGACCTGGGCCGGGCCGGGGCTCTCCTCCCCGGCCAGCGGCGCCTCCTCCGACACCTCGGCCAGGGCCGGCTCCTCGACTTCCCCGGCGGCATCGCCGAAGGCCGGCTCGACGGCCTCCGCCTCATCCCCCTGCCGAGCCGCCTGCTCCGCCGCCAGCTCGGCATCACTCAACAGCACCAGGCGCGGCGCCACCACCTCCTCGTCCTCCTGGAAGGCGGGCGGTGTCGGCTCTGCCGCCGGCGACTCCGCTGGCTCCGGTGTCGGCGGCGCCTCCTCTTCCTGACTCACGGAAGGCGCCGGCACGGCGGGGGCTCCGGCCTCCTCAGGCACGCTCGCCTCGCTCTCCACGGCCTCGGTATCCAAGGCATCGTCCCCCGCAGCCGGCGCCACCGCCGCGGCCAGTGCCGGCATGGCCACCGGCGCCGGTACCCCGCCGCTGCGATTGGCCCAGGCCTGGTGATGGGCCTGCACCAGGCGGCTGGCCTCGGCCGGCGAGATCGCCACCAGGGCCTCGCGCTCCGGCACCCTCAGGGTGAAGCCGGCGCGCATCTGATTGATATTGCCGTGGGGAAATACCTCCGGGTTGGCCGCCACCAGGGCCAGCATCATCTGCTGCATATCGATGCCGCTATCCGGGCGCAGTCGGCTGGCCACCGCCCAGAGGGTATCCCCGGAGCGCACGAAGGCAGGATCGCCCTGGGCCTGGGCCGCCGGGGATGGCGTCGTCGGCGAGACTGCCGCCGAGGGCGGTGACGGCGGCACGACGGCGGGAGACGGCGCCGCAGGTACCCGGGGGACGGAAGGCTCCATCAGCGGGCGATAGTCCGGGGGGTCCAGCAGCAGGGTGATCTGGCGCAACTGCTGGCCGCCCGGCCACTCCAGGTCGATCAGCAGGTCCAGGTAGGGCTCGTTGATCGGCTGGCGCGAGTCGAGCACCAGCACCAGGCGGGCGCCGCGACGCTCGACCCGGAAGTCGAGACTGCTGAGCGGCGGGGTCCGGGCCAGGCCGGCCCGGGCATAGGTCTGGGCGTCGGCGAGGCGCGCCTGGAAGGCCGCCGGGTCGAGGCCCTGGGTGTCATAGAGGGGAAGGCTGGCCTCCAGCGGCGCCCCCAGATGGGAGTGCACCTCCAGGGCCCCGACCCCCAGGGCCAGGGCCTGGGGAGTGGCCAGGGAGAGACCGAGCAGCACGGCACCCTTGAGCTTGCGTTTCATGGCGGCCCACCTATGGCTGAAGCGTCACTGTTTGTCAGTGTAACACTTGGGATACATCGCCCCGCTTCGCCCCTGCCGACGCCTTTCAACGGCCGCTGTACAAGAAAGCCATGATGCAAAACGCCTCCCGAAGGAGGCGTTTTGCGATCTTGGTGATCCCCGTGCTTACTGCTGCTCGCGGAGGATCTTGAGCATCCGCTTGAGGGGCTCGGCGGCGCCCCACAGCAGCTGGTCACCGACGCTGAAGGCGGAGAGATAGTCGCCGCCCATGGCCAGCTTGCGCAGGCGCCCCACCGGAATGGTCAGGGTGCCGGTGGCGGCCGCCGGGGTCAGGTCGGCGATGGTCGCCTCCTTGTCATTGGGCACCACCTTGACCCAGTCGTTGTGCTTGGCGATGCGCTCCTCGATCTCGTCCAGGGGCACGTCCTGCTTCAGCTTGATGGTGAAGGCCTGGCTATGGGAGCGCATGGCGCCGATACGCACGCAGAGGCCATCGATGGGGATGGGGTTGTTGTCGAGGCCGAGGATCTTGTTGGTCTCGACGCTGCCCTTCCACTCTTCCTTGCTCTGGCCGTTGTCCCGCTTGACGTCGATCCACGGCAAGAGGCTGCCGGCCAGGGGCGCGGTGAAGTTCTCGGTGGGGAAGTCGCCGCCGCGCATGGCCGCGGTGACCTTGCGGTCGATATCCAGGATGGCGCTGGCCGGATCACTCAGCTCGTCGGCCACGCTGTCGCGCAGGGCGCCCATCTGGTTGAGCAGCTCGCGCATGTGCTTGGCGCCGGAGCCGGAGGCGGCCTGGTAGGTCATGGAGGTCATCCACTCGACCATATTGGCCTCGAAGAGCCCGCCCAGACCCATCAGCATCAGCGATACGGTGCAGTTGCCGCCGACGAAGGTCTTGGCGCCCTTGGCCAGCTGGGCATCGATCACATGGCGATTGACCGGGTCGAGGACGATGGTCGCCTCGTCGGCCATGCGCAGGGTGCTGGCGGCATCGATCCAGTAGCCCTTCCAGCCGGCCTGGCGCAGGTCCTGGTAGACCGCCTGGGTGTAGTCGCCACCCTGGCAGGTGATGACCACATCCAGGGCCTTGAGGGCCGCCTGGTCGAAGGCATCCTTGAGGGGGGGCACTTCCACGCCGACATCCGGCCCCGGCTGGCCGACCTGGGAGGTGGTGAAGAAGATGGGCTCGATGCCCTGGAAGTCTCCGTCTTCCACCATGCGCTGCATCAGCACGGAACCGACCATGCCACGCCAACCGACAAAACCGACTTTCAACATGTGAATGTCCTCCTGAAAATAAGTGTGCCTCCCCGCTCAGGGGGAGGAAGCGCCCGCGGGTGCCACGGGCGCAACGATACCGAGGGCGCGATTAAAGCGCTTCGAAGGCGGCCAGTACGGCGTCGCCCATCTCGGTGGTGGAAACCTGGCGGGTGCCCGGATAGGCGATATCGGCGGTACGCAGGCCCTGGTCGAGCACCTGCCCCACGGCGGTCTCGATCCGCTCGGCCAGGACGGTCTCCCCCAGAGAGTAGCGCAGCATCATGGCCACCGAGAGGATGGTGGCCAGCGGATTGGCGATGTTCTGGCCGGCGATGTCCGGGGCGCTGCCGTGGCAGGGCTCGTACATGCCCTGGCCGCTCTCGTTGAGGGACGCGGACGGCAGCATGCCGATGGAGCCGGTGAGCATGGCGGCGGCATCCGAGAGGATATCGCCGAACATGTTGCCGGTGACGATGACATCGAACTGCTTGGGGGCGCGCACCAGCTGCATGGCGGCGTTATCCACGTACATGTGCGAGAGCTCCACGTCCGGGTACTCCGGCGCCAGGCGCTCCATGATCTCGCGCCACAGGATGGTCACCTCCAGCACGTTGGCCTTGTCGACGCTGCACAGCTTCTTGCCACGCTTCTGGGCCATCTCGAAGGCCAGGCGACCGATGCGCTCGATCTCCGACTCCGAGTAGACATAGGTGTTGAAGCCGACCCGCTCGCCGTCACGCTCCTCGATGCCCCGGGGCTGACCGAAGTAGATGCCGCCGGTGAGCTCGCGGACGATCAGGATATCCAGGCCGGAGACCACCTCGGGCTTGAGGGTCGAGGCCTCGGCCAGCTGCGGATAGAGCAGCGCCGGGCGCAGGTTGCCGAACAGCCCCAGGTTCTTGCGCAGGCCCAGCAGCCCCTTCTCGGGACGCTTGGAGAGGTCCTCCAGGGTGTCCCACTTGGGGCCACCCACGGCCCCCAGCAGGATGGCGTCGGCGGCCCTGGCCTTGTCGAGGGTCACGGCGGGCAGCGGCTCGCCGTGGGCGTCGTAGCCGGCGCCCCCCACCAGGCCCTCTTCCAGGGTCACGTCCAGGCCCTTGGCTTGGCAGGCCTTGAGGACCTTGACCGCCTCGCGGGTGATTTCCGGACCGATACCGTCGCCCGGCAGAACGAGAATCTTGCGGCTCATCAGGTGTCTCTTCCCTTGCATCGATGAATGGGCGGCTCAACCGGCCTGGCGGAACAGCCAGGGGCGGGCGGCGCGGTGTTTCTCTTCGAAGGCGCGGATGGCGTCCTCGTCCTGCAGGGTGATGCCGATATCGTCGAGCCCCTCGAGCAGGCAGTGCTTGCGGAAGGCGTCCACCGCGAACTCGAGAATCTCGCCACCCGGGGTGGTGATGCGCTGCTGCTCCAGGTCCACGTCGAGGCGATAGCCCTCGCTGGCCTCCACCTCCCGGAACAGCCGGCCGACGGCCTCCTCCGGCAGGGTGATCAGCAGGATGCCGTTCTTGAAGGCGTTGTTGTAGAAGATATCGGCGAAGCTCGGCGCGATCACCACCCGGAAGCCGAAGTCGGCCAGGGCCCAGGGGGCGTGCTCCCGGGAGCTGCCGCAACCGAAGTTGCGCCGCGCCAGCAGCACGCTGGCCCCCTGGTAGCGCGCCTGATTCAGCACGAAGTCGGGGTTGAGGGGACGCTGCGAGCAGTCCTGGCCCGGCTGGCCCTCATCCAGGTAGCGCAGCTCGTCGAAGAGGTTGACGCCGAAGCCGCTGCGCTGGATCGACTTGAGGAATTGCTTGGGAATGATCAGGTCGGTGTCCACGTTGGCCCGATCGAGGGGCGCCACCAGCCCCTGCTGACGTTCGAATTTCTGCATGACTCAGGCCTCCTGGGCGGCGCGGTTCGATTCGAGGGTACGCACATCGACGAAGTGACCGGCGATGGCGGCGGCGGCGGCCATGGCCGGGCTCACCAGGTGGGTGCGCCCGCCGTAGCCCTGGCGGCCCTCGAAGTTGCGGTTCGAGGTGGAGGCGCAATGCTCGCCGGCGCCCAGCTTGTCGGCGTTCATGGCCAGGCACATGGAGCAGCCCGGCTCGCGCCATTCGAAGCCCGCCTCGACGAAGATCTTGTCGAGTCCCTCGGCCTCGGCCTGGCGCTTCACCAGGCCGGAACCCGGCACCACCATAGCCAGTTGGACGGAGTCGGCGACCTTCTTGCCCTTGGCCACCTTGGCGGCCTCGCGCAGGTCCTCGATGCGCGAGTTGGTGCAGGAGCCGATAAACACCTTGTCGAGCTTGATGTCGGTGATCTTCTGCCTGGGGGCCAGGCCCATGTACTCGAGGGCGCGCTGGTAGCCGCTCTTCACGGTGGCATCCGCCTCGGCCTCGGGGTCGGGCACCTCGCCGGAGACGCCGGTGACCATCTCCGGGCTGGTGCCCCAGGTCACCTGGGGCTCGATGGCGGCGGCATCCAGCTCCACCACCTTGTCGAAGGCCGCATCCTCGTCGGAGACCAGGCCACGCCAGTCGGCCACGGCGGCCTCCCGCTGGGCAGCGCTGGGGGCATAGGGGCGATCCTTGAGGTAGTCGATGGTGGTGTCATCCACCGCGATCAGCCCGACCCGGGCCCCCGCCTCGATGGCCATGTTGCAGACCGTCATGCGGCCTTCCATGGAGAGGCCGCGGATGGCGCTGCCGGCGAACTCGATAGCATAGCCGGTGCCGCCGGCGGTGCCGATCTCGCCGATCACCGCCAGCACGATGTCCTTGGCGGTGACGCCGAGGCCCAGCTCGCCTTCGACCCGCACCAGCATGTTCTTCATCTTCTGGGCCAGCAGGCACTGGGTGGCCAGCACATGCTCCACCTCGGAGGTGCCGATACCGTGGGCCAGGGCCGCGAAGGCGCCATGGGTGGCGGTGTGGGAGTCGCCGCACACCACGGTCATGCCCGGCAGGGTGGCGCCCTGCTCCGGGCCCACCACATGGACGATGCCCTGGCGGGCGTCGTTGATCTTGAACTCCTCGATGCCGAAGGCTTCGCAGTTGTCGTCCAGGGTCTGCACCTGGATCAGCGACACCGGGTCCTGAATGCCGGCGTTGCCCCGGGCCCGCTCCACCACGGTGGTGGGCACGTTATGGTCCGGGGTGGCCAGGTTGGCGTCCAGGCGCCAGGGCTTGCGGCCCGCCAGGCGCAGGCCTTCGAAGGCCTGGGGCGAGGTCACCTCGTGGAGCAGGTGGCGATCGATATAGATCAGGGCGGTACCGTCGTCACGTTCCTTTACCAGGTGCTGTGACCACAACTTGTCGTAGAGCGTCTGGCCTGCCATGGGGGTCTCCTCCAGGGGCGGGCTCGTTGCCCGCGCTTCTCTGATGCCTCGAGACTAGGGGGCGCCACCCATAAAATCAATTCATGTTCTTTATCCTTTGGATTCCAACATGGAATATAATGAATTGTTGCACAAGGGGCGCTGGGGAAGGCCAAAGCAAAGCGTCTTTTTCAGGGGTGAGGAGCATGCCTCCGAACGGGTAGGCCATGGAGGGCCTACCCCGGCCCTGCAAGCGGAGCAGGATAGCGAAGCGCCGCAGGAAAAAGTCGAGCGCCCAGGGAAGGGTTCACAGCGTCTTTGCGATGGCCTTACCCAGAGTAGCCCCGCCCCTCAAGAAAGCACTTATCCACGCTCTACACCGTTCGGAGCCTTGCAATGGATACCCAGAGCCTTCAGGCCTTTCTCGCCGTGGCCGACCACGGCTCCTTCTCCCTGGCCGGCGAACACCTGCACCTCACCCAGCCGGCGGTAAGCAAGCGCATCGCCGGCCTGGAGGATCAGGTCGGCGCCCGCCTCTTCGACCGCATCGGTCGCCGGGTCAGCCTCACCGAGGCGGGTCGCCTGCTGCTGCCCCGGGCCCGCCAGATCCTGGTGATGGTGGACGACAGCCGCCGCGCCATCGGCAACCTCAGCGGCGACGTGGGCGGCAGCCTGACCATGGCCACCAGCCACCATATCGGCCTGCACCGCCTGCCGCCGATCCTCAAGGCCTATACCCAGGCCCATCCGGAGGTGCGCCTGGACATGCGCTTCCTCGATTCGGAGCAGGCCTACCAGGACGTGCTCGACGGCGAACTGGAACTGGCGGTGGTGACCCTGGCCCCCTCCCCCGCCCCCGACCTCACCGTGGTACCGGTCTGGGTCGACCAGTTGCGCTTCGTCTGCGGCCGCGACCACCCCCTGGCCGGGCGCAAGCAGTTGCCTCTCGCGGCCCTCTCCACCTTCGATGCGGTGCTGCCGGGGCACCTGACCTTTACCCGCGGCATCGTCGTCGACACCTTCGCCCGGGAAGGGCTCAAGGTGCAGGTGGCGCTCTCCACCAACTACCTGGAGACCCTCAAGATGATGGTGGCCATCGGCCTGGGCTGGAGCGTGCTGCCGGAGAGCCTGATCGACGACGAGATCGAGGTGCTGCCCATCGACCACCGGCCCATCCAGCGCCCCCTGGGCTACCTGATGCACAAGAGCCGCACCCTCTCCAATGCCGCCCGCTCCATGCTGGCGATGCTGGAGGACGCCCGCAGCCCCGAGGCCAGGCGCTGGGGCTAGCCCGATGCCTCCGCCGGCTGCGGATGCACCCGCAGCAGCCAGGAGGCGGCGGCCACCCCCGCCAGGCCGAACAGGGCACCGGGCATGGCGCCCAGGGCCAGGCTCAGCAGGAGCCCGCCCAGCAGGGCCGCGCCGCCGGCGAGGATCACCGGCGTGGCGCCGGCCTGGACCAGGCCCCGCTTGCGCCGCACCTCGAAGCTCACCACCGCCACCATCACCGGGGCCACCGTCAGGGCACACAGCAGCAGCCACCAGAGACGCCCCAGCCAGAAACCGGCCTCCCCGGGCACCCCGGCATCGATGGGCAGTCCCAGGCGTTCCCCCACCCAGGCCGCCGGCAACTCGGCGAGCTTGTGCCAGAGATAGAGCGGCATGCCCAGGGCGCCGAGGAGGGTGACCAGGCGGTCGATGGGACGCCGGGCCAGCAAGCGCCGCGCCGGCGACTCGAAGAGCAGCACCGCCCCCACCTGGAGCCACATCACCCCCACCAGGGCCAGGGTCGGCGGCAACAGGTTGCTGGGGTCGCCGACGCGACCGTCGACCATCGCCAGGGGATAGCCACTGGCCACGGCGGCGGCCAGCCACCCCAGGCCGAGCAGCAGCAGGCCGGCCCCCACACCGGCCCCCGCGAAGCGCCCGCGCCGCCAGGCGATGCCCAACTGCTGGGGCAGCAGCCACACCGCCACCACGCTGAGCCAGCCGATACCGCCGGCGCTGGCGGTGACCCGCTCGCCCAGGCTCAGGAGCTGCCCGGGGGCGGTGATCCCGGCACGCAGCAGGTCGATGCTGGCGGCGATCACCACCAGGGCCACCACCGCCTTGAGGCCCCAGCGGTTATCGGCCCAGACGCCCAGGGGCAGCAGCGCCTGCACCCCCAGCAGCATCATCAGAAACCACAGGTGAATGGTCAGGGAGTGGTTGAGCAGGCCCAGGAAGCGCCCGCCGGTCACGAGGGCCACCAGGCTCAACGCCGCCAACACCGCCAGGTAGGTGACGGTGGGCCGCGCCAGCCCCAGGGCGCGCCCCGCCCACCAGTGGAGCTGTCGATCGCCCTGACTCAGCCGCCGCTGGGCCCCCTCGGCGCTGACCGCCGCCGAGACGAAGACGAACAGCGGCACCACCTGCAACACCCAGGTCAGCGCCCCGGCGCCGGCCCAGGCCACCAGCAGGTGGTCGGTGGCCACCATCAGTCCCTCCTCGAGGCGCGGCAGGGTCGCCAGCCAGTGGCCGAAGACCACCACCAGCAGGGCACCGGCACGCAGGGCGTCGGGATAGCGGTCCCGGGAGGTGGCGTCACTGGGGGCTCGTGCTGACGACATGACTCGCTCCTTCGATATCGGGCAGGTGCTTGGCCGGCGAGTGGCGACAGAGAGTAATCGAACAGCGTTTTATAACACTCTCTTCCTTCCGCTGCGGCGAGTCAAGCCGGTACTTGCCGCCTCAGAGGGACTTCCCTAGGATGCTAACCTTTGCATCGACCTTCCCGTTGTCCGATGTTCTTGTACAAGTGAGGCCCCGTGTCACGACCGGCTCCCGCCCCCCAGGCCACCCCACCCCGCCCCACGCCGCGCCGGGTGATCGCCGGCCTGCTGTTGCTGCTGGGCCTGATCACCCAGATCCTCTACTTCACGCCGCTGCCGATGCCGGCCGCCGGGATCAGCTATCTGTTCTGGGCCGCGACCTTGCTGCTGTGGCGGGATATTCCCCGGCGCAACCGACTCCAGGCCGGTGCCCTGGCCCTGCTGGGGGGCGGCTTCCTGCTGTTCAGCCAGCTCCGCCATGGGGCGACCATCGACTGGGCCCGCAGCCTGGAGGGCAATGTCTATGTGGTGGCCATGCTGGTGGGAGTGAGCTTCCTCGGCCTGCTCGGCACCCGGCCACCGGCGGCGCCCCGGCGGCGGGTCACCGGCCGCCGGGGCATCGCCCATACCTGGCTCAGCGTGCATCTGCTCGGCGCCATCCTCAACCTCTCCACGGTCTTTATGGTGGGGGATCGCCTGCGCGCCCGGGGCGAGCTGACCACGCCACAACTCTTGACCCTCAACCGCGGCCTCTCCAGCGCCGCCCTCTGGTCGCCCTTCTTCGCCTCCATGGGGGTGGTGCTCACCGTGGCTCCCGGCATGAGCTACGGCTGGATCCTTGCCTTCGGCCTGCCCCTGGCGCTCTTCTCGGGGCTGCTCACCTGCCTGGAGCTGGGGCGACGCTTCGACCTCACCGAGACCCCGGGCCACGCCCTGACGCCCACCAACCTGCTGATGCCCGGCGCCATGGCGGCCCTGGTGCTGCTCTTCCACTACGGGCTGACCCCGGGGCTCTCCATCGTCAGCCTGATCACCTTCCTGCTGCCGGCGGTGGCCCTGGCCAGCAACCTGCCCCGGGGGCCTCGCTGGACCGCCCGACGCACCCTGGATCATGCCCGCCAGCGACTGCCGGCGATGCGCGGGGAGATCTCGCTGTTCCTGTGTGCCGGCCTCTTCACCCAGGGGCTCTCCACCTGGGTGCGTGCCGCCAGCGGCGGGGACTGGGTGCTCTTCGCCCACTTCGGCGCCAGGGAGGCGGCACTCAGCTACCTGGCGATCATCGCCAGCGCCATCGCCGGGTTGCACCCCATCATCGGGGTCTCGACCCTGGCCTCGCTGCTCGACCTGGAGGGCAGCCGCCTGACCCTGCTGGGCTTCGTGGCCCTGGCGGCCTGGGGGGTGGGTACCGCCGTGGGGCCCCTGTCGGGAATCAACCTCTCCCTGCAGGGGCGCTACGGCACCAGTGGCTACACCATGATGCGCCACAACCTGACCTATGCGGCACTGATGTCGCTACTGGTGGTGGGCATTATCCTGGTCCTGGATCGGCTACTCCCCACATGACCGGGTGCCCCCCCTAGCCGTCCTCCTACGCTTCCGAGGCCCGGGCGAAGTAGCGGTGCCCACATTGATGGCAGGGCTCGATGCGGGTCACGCTCTCCAGCTCCACGGTGGCACCGCAGTGCACGCAGGCCATGCGCCCGGGGGCGGCGATTTCTCCCTCGACATAATCGGCCCGGGCCGCCTCCAGGTCGTCAGTGAGCCGCTCGCGTTCGATCACCGAGCGGTCGGCGATGGAGAAGAGCGCATCGGTGACCTTGCGCGACAGCACCGAGAGGTCGATGCCCAGCCAACTGGCCACCCCCTTGCCGCTCGCCGCCAGGTAGCGGCGCATCTCGCGCAGGTCGCGCTCCACCCAGGCCCGCAGCAGGGAGAGCTCGTCCTTGGTGAACTCCTCGAGCTCCGCCTCGAACTCCACCGCCTCGTCCAGCTCCTGCTGCAGGGCCTCCCAGGAGAGTTCGTCGGCGCCATGCTGAAGGCACGCCAGCATGCGCTCATAACCTTCCCGCAGCCGATGTTCCCGCTCTTTCTGCTCGCTCATGGTGCGCTCCTTGGTTCCACCGGCCTGGCGCCGGGCCAGGCCCTTACCTGACAGGACCTTACTAAGGTATGCTTGTGCCCCATTCGATGGTGCCAAGCCGCCGTTACACCAGTTGTAACACAGTCTACGCACGGCGGCGCCCGGACCGCGCCAACGCTTACGCCATCCCCCTCCACAAGGTGACAGACCGAACCGATGGACGCACAGTACAACCCCCATGAGATCGAACGCGATGCCCAGCAGTTCTGGGTGAAGAACGAGTGCTTCAAGGCCGTCGAGGACGCCAATCGCGAGAAGTTCTACTGCTTGTCGATGTTCCCCTACCCCAGCGGCAAGCTACACATGGGTCACGTGCGCAACTACACCATCGGCGACGTGGTCTCCCGCTACCAGCGCATGCAGGGCAAGAACGTCCTGCAGCCCATGGGCTGGGACGCCTTCGGCATGCCGGCGGAGAACGCCGCCATCAAGAACCAGGTACCGCCGGCCAAGTGGACCTACGAAAACATCGATTACATGCGCAACCAGCTCCAGGCCCTGGGCTTCGCCTACGACTGGAGCCGCGAGTTCGCCACCTGCGACAGCGACTACTACCGCTGGGAGCAGTGGTTCTTCACCAAGCTGGTGGAGAAGGGACTGGTCTACAAGAAGATGTCCACCGTCAACTGGGACCCGGTGGACCAGACCGTGCTGGCCAACGAGCAGGTGATCGAGGGCCGCGGCTGGCGTTCCGGCGCCCTGGTGGAGCGCAAGGAGATCCCGCTGTGGTTCCTCAAGATCACCGACTATGCCGAGGAGCTGCTGGCCGACCTCGATAAGGTCGAGTGGCCCGAGCAGGTCAAGACCATGCAGCGCAACTGGATCGGCAAGTCCCGGGGCGTGGAACTGAGCTTTGCCATCCAGGCCGCCGATGGCTCTCCCGCCGAGCCGCTGTCCGTCTATACCACCCGCCCCGATACCCTGCTGGGGGTCACCTATGTGGCGGTGGCCGCGGGTCATCCGCTGGCCAAGGCCGCCGCCGAGGGCAACCCGGCGCTTGCCGCCTTCTGCGAGGAGTGCGCCCGGGGCGGCACCTCCGAGGCGGAGCTGGCCACCAAGGAGAAGAAGGGCATGGCCACCGGACAGGTGGCGGTGCACCCGCTGACCGGCCGCAAGGTCCCCGTCTATGTGGCCAACTTCGTGCTGATGGAGTTCGGCACCGGCGCGGTGATGGCGGTGCCCGGCCATGACCAGCGCGACTGGGAGTTCGCCACCAAGTACGGCCTGCCCATCGAGGCGGTCATTGCCGACGAGAACGGCCAGGCCCCGGACCTCTCCGAGGGCGCCTACGTGGAGTACGGCCGCCTGATCCACTCCGGCGAGTTCGACGGCCTCGACTTCGAGGCGGCCTTCGATGCCATCGCCGCCAGGCTCGCCGAGAAGGGCGTCGGCGAGGTCAAGACCAATTTCCGCCTGCGCGACTGGGGCGTGGCCCGCCAGCGCTACTGGGGCGCGCCGATTCCGGTCAAGTACGGCCCCGAGGGCCAGACCGTGCCGCTCTCCGACGACGAGCTGCCGGTGGCCCTGCCCCAGGAAGTCACCGTCGACGCCTCCGGCTCGCCGCTGAAGAAGATGCCGGAATTCTCCGACCTGGGCGATGGCTGGGTGCGCGAGACCGACACCTTCGACACCTTCATGGAGTCCTCCTGGTACTACGCGCGCTTCTGCTGCGCCGACAACCCGGACGCCATGCTCGACGAGCGCGCCAACTACTGGCTGCCGGTGGACCTCTATATCGGCGGCATCGAGCACGCCATCCTGCACCTGCTCTATGCGCGCTTCTTCCACAAGCTGATGCGCGACTTCGGCCTGGTCGACTCCGACGAGCCCTTCCAGCGCCTGCTGACCCAGGGCATGGTAATCGCCGAGACCTTCTACCGGGAGGAGGCCAACGGCGCCAAGACCTGGTTCAACCCCGCCGACGTGGAGGTCAAGCGCGACGACAAGGGCCGCCCGGTGAGCGCGGTGCTGATCGCCGATGGCCAGCCGGTGCAGATGGGTGGCATCGAGAAGATGTCCAAGTCGAAGAACAACGGCGTCGACCCCCAGTCGATGATCGAGCGCTTCGGCGCCGATACCGTGCGCCTGTTCATGATGTTCGCCGCCCCGCCCGAGCAGTCCCTCGAGTGGTCCGACTCCGGCGTCGAGGGCGCCAACCGTTTCCTCAAGCGCCTGTGGCGCCTGGCCAGCGAGCACCTGGCCGCCGGCGAGCCGGCGCCCCTGGATACCGCCAACCTCAGCGATGCCCAGCGCGACCTGCGCCGCAAGACCCACGAGACCATCAAGAAGGCCAGCGACGACATCGGTCGCCGCACCACCTTCAATACCGCCATCGCCGCGGTGATGGAGCTGACCAACGCCCTCGGCAAGTTCGATGACTCGTCGCCCCAGGGCCTGGCCGTGGCCCGGGAAGCGGTGGAGGCCTGCGTGCTGCTGCTGGCCCCCATCACCCCGCATATCAGCCACGCCCTCTGGGCCGAGCTGGGCCACGACGGGCCGGCCATCGACGCCGCCTGGCCGCGCCTCGACGAGTCCGCCCTGGCCCGCGACAGCATCGAGCTCGTCGTGCAGGTCAACGGCAAGCTGCGGGCACGCATCGAGGTGGCCCCGGACGCCGACAAGTCGGCGGTGGAGGCCGAGGCCCTGGGCGCCGAAAACGTCCAGCGCCACCTGGAGGGCAAGACGATCCGCAAGGTGATCGTGGTGCCCGGCAAGCTGGTCAATATCGTGGTGGGCTAGGGCCCACCCCTCCCATGGGCCAAGGAGAGCCAAGATGCAACGGCGTCACTTTCTGCGCCTGACCCTGGCCGGCGTCGCCGGCCTCGGCCTGGGTGGCTGCGGCTTCCAACTGCGCGGCCTCGATGCGGCCAGCGGCCCGGAAGCCCTGCACCTGGCCGCCGCCAATGACGACCTGGCCGAGGCGGTGCGTCAGCGCCTCGAGCGCGGCGGCACCCGCCTGGACGACACGGCGCCGCTACGCCTCAACCTGGGAGCCGAGCGCCTGCGCGAACGCGCCCTGGGCCTGGTGGAGAGCGGCAACCGGGAGGTCGAGCTGACCCTCGAGGCGCCCTTCTCGGTGCAGCGGGTCGAGGACGGCGCCTACCTGCTGCCCCAGGAGACCCTCAGCGTCAGCCAGCGCCTGCATATCAACGAGGCCAACCTGCTGGCCGCGGACGACCAGCGTCGCGAGGCCGAGGCCAACCTGCGCCGCGAGGCCGCCTCGCGGCTGCTCGATCGCCTGCGTCCCCTGGCCCAGCGGTGAGGTGAGATGAAGGTCTTTCCCGACAAGCTTCCCGAGGCGCTGGCCAAGCGCCTGCCACCGGTGGTGATCGTCGCCGGCGAGGAGCCCCTGCTGCACCAGGAGGCCTGCGACGCCGTGCGCGGCGCCGCCCGTGCCCGGGGCGTGGAGGAGCGGGAGGTGCTGCATGTGGAGAACGGCTTCCAGTGGAGCCAGCTGCTGGAGGCCAGTGCCAGCCTGTCGCTGTTCGCCTCCTCCAAGCTGATCGAGCTACGCCTGGGCGGCGCCAAGCTGGGCCAGGAGGGCGCCAAGGCCCTCAAGGCCTATGCCGAGGGGCTCGCGGGCAGCGACAATATCCTCCTGCTGAGCATGGGCAAGCTCGACTTCCGCGAGCAGAAGAGCGCCTGGTTCAAGGCCCTCGACAAGCTCGGCCTGTTCGTCCCGGTGTGGCCGGTGGATCATCAGCGCCTGGGCTTCTGGTTGCGCGACCGGGCCGCCCACCATGGCCTGAGCCTGGACATGGAGGCCGCCCGCCTGCTCGGCGAGCGCACCGAGGGCAACCTCCTGGCCGCCGACCAGGAGCTGCAGAAACTGGCCCTGCTGATGCCGCCCGGGGCGCGCCTGGATGCCGCGGCCATCGCCGGCGGCGTCGAGGAGAGCGCCCGCTACGATATCTTCACCCTGAGCGACGCCTGCCTGCGCGGCGAGCGGGAGCGCGCCTCGCGGATCCTCGCCGGGCTGCGCGGCGAAGGGGTGGAGGCGACCCTGGTGCTCTGGGTGCTGACCCGCGAGCTGCGCACCCTGCTCTCCCTCTACCAGCACCTGGACCAGGGGCAGAGTTTCGAGCACGCCTGCAAGGCCCAGAAGCCGCCGATCTTCGACAAGCGCCGCCCCGCCTACCAGCAGGCCTTGAACCGCCTGCCCACCAGGCGGCTGCACAAGCTGCTGCTGTTCGCCCAGCGCCTCGACCTGGCCATCAAGGGCGCAAGCCCGGTGCCGTTATGGGATGGCCTCCACGACCTGGCGCTGACCCTGGCCGGAGGACGCGGCCCGCTGGCCGAGTCCCCCTACGCCTACAAGGTGGGCTGACGTCGAAGATATGACCTCAGGCCCTGGCTTGCCCCAGGCTGTCCTTGTAGATCCGCCCGCCCTTTATGATCAGGCGCAGGTGGGTGTCCGGGTCGGCCAGGAAATCGAGGCCCTGGCTCGGGTCGCCATCCACCACCAGCAAGTCCGCCAGGGCCCCCTCCTCGATCCGTCCCAGGCGCCCCGGGTAGGGGCTACGGGGCCCGGAGAGCCCCAGCAGGTCGCCATTGTTGCCGGTGGCCATGGCCAGCACCGTCAGGGGGTCGTAGAAGCGGGTCAACTTGGCCAGTTGGCGCCCCTGGCTGGGCGTATTCTGGGGGCTGAAGAGGATATCCGTACCCCAGGCGGTCTTGACGCCGAAGCGCTCGGCCAGGGCATAGGCCCTGACGGTACCCTCGGAAACCAGCCGCTGACTCTCCCGGCGCGCCTCGTCCGGATAGACATTGGCGTCCTCGTCCATCAGGAAAGGCTGCAGGCTCCACCAGACCCCCTCCCCCGCCATCATGCGCACGCTCTCCTCGTCGGCGAGCTGGCCATGCTCGATGCAGCGCACCCCGGCGCGGATCGCCCGCTGGATGCCTCGCGGCGTATAGACATGGGTCATCACATAGGTGCCCCAGTCCTCGGCCGCCTCCACCGCCGCCCGCAACTCCTCTTCCCGGTACTGGGTGCTGTCCAGGGGATCATAGGTGGAGGCGACCCCGCCACCGGCCATCAGCTTGATCTGGGAGGCCCCCAGCATCAGTTGCTCCCGGGTCCGGCGCAGCACCTCGGCCGGCCCATCGGCGATGGTCGCCACCCCCTGGCGCTCGATCTCGTTGAGCGGCGTGGTGCTTCCCCGGGGCACCTCGTGGCGCATGCGAAAATCCCCGTGCCCCGAGGTCTGGGAGATCATCGCCCCGGAGGGGAAGATGCGCGGCCCGGCCACCAGTCCCTCGTCGATGGCCCGCTTCAGGGCGAAGGAAGGACCGCCCGCATCGCGCACCGTGGTCACCCCCCGCAACAGGGTGCGTTCCGCCTCCCGGGCCGCGACCAGGTGGATATAGCCCACGTCGGCGGTCATGGCGGCGGCCTGGGTGATCGCCGCCAGGGTGCTGTGCCAATGGGCATCGATCAGCCCCGGCATCACCACCCGGCCGCCGCAATCGATGCGCTCCCCCTCCAGCTCGAGTCGGGCGCCCTCCTCCGCCGAGAGGATCGCCGTGATGCGCCCCTCCTCGATTCGCAACGCCAGGCCGTCGCGCAGCGCCCCGCCACTGCCATCGAAGAGGCGCAACCCGGTCAACAGCAGCGGTCCCCGAGGCTGGCGGTCGGACTCGGCCACCAGTTGGGGCGCCCGCAGGCCGGTGAAGAGTGCCAGCACGGCGGCGCTGCCGCCCAGGAAGTGACGGCGGGAGAGGTCTGCCATGATGCGCTGGTGAAAGCGCTGCAAGAGCGGTGACCCGCAGCAGCAGGGGCCATGCCCACCGGCATGGAGATGATGATGACAAGCGGGAGCGACCATCCATAAGGTCCTTTTATCAGGCATGACTCATCCAGTGTAGGCCAGGCATCCGCACCGGCAACCGGCGGGGATGCCTGGCGAAGACACAGCGGGTAGACTAGCTGTATAGACATTCGCCCGAGGCGCAAGGACACCGACCCCATGGGTAGCTCTCCCCCGCTCTACCTGCAGATCCAGCAACACCTGCTGGAGAAGATCCACGGCGGCGACTGGCCGGCCCACCACCAGATTCCCCCGGAGGAGCAACTGGCCCGGGACTTCGGGGTCAGCCGCATGACCGCCAACAAGGCGATCCGCGACCTGGTGCAGAAGGGCTACCTGACCCGCCAGCCGGGCCTCGGCACCTTCGTCACCGATCGCAAGGCGGAGTCGCCGCTGCTCGACGTGCACAACATTGCCGAGGAGGTACGTGGCCGGGGCCACGCCTACCGCAACGAGGTGCTGACCCGGGAAGCGATCGAGGCGGACGACGAGGTGGCCCTGCGCCTGGGCATGCGCCTGGGCAGCCGGGTCTTCCATACCCTGCTGGTGCACTACGAGGAAGAGGTGCCCATCCAGCTGGAGAACCGCTACGTCAACCCGCGCTGGGTGCCCGATTACCTGGCCAGCGACTTCGACCGCCAGACCCCCAACGAGGTGCTGGTGGCGGCCTGCCCGATCACCGATATCGAGCATATCGTCGAGGCGGTGCTGGTGGATGCCCAGACCGCCGACTGGCTGGCCATCGATACCGCCACCCCCTGTTTGAGCATGGTGCGCCGCACCTGGTCCGGCGAACAGCTGATCAGCTATGCGCGGCTGATTCACCCCGGCGACCGTTACAAGCTGCGCTCCACGGTCAGTAGCCGCCGCGACTAGGCGGGCGCTGGAAACGCAAACGCCTCCCCGGCCAGGCCGGGGAGGCGTTTTTCGTTGTGCCGAAAGCGCGGGCGCTACACGCCAGCCAGCGCCTGCACCAGATAGCCGGTGGGGATCGCCAGGGTCAGGCTCAGCGCCACACGGATAAACCAGATCACCAGCATGCGCCCCACCGAGAGCGGAATAGAGGTGGAGAGGATGCAGGGGATCGAGGCGGAGAAGAACAGCACCGCCGAGACCGAGACCACCCCGGCGGCGAAGCGCGCCACGAACTCCGCCTCCGCCATCAGCAGCGCCGGCAAGAACATCTCGGCGAGCCCCGAGGCGGCCGCCTGGGCCAGGGCCGGCGCATCGGCCAGCCCCCAGACCGCCACGAAGGGATAGAAGAGCCAGCCCAGCCAGGCGAACAGCGGGGTGTACTTGGCCACCAGCAGGCCGGCCAGGCCCACCGACATGATCGACGGCAGGATGCTGATGGCCATTACCAGCCCCTCCTTGAAGTTGAGCGCCACGCTGCGATGCAGGCCCGGGGCCTTCTCGGCGACCGCCAGGCCGGTCCGCCAGGCGGTGGCCAGGCGCTTGCCGGGCACGGACTCCGGCTCGCCATCGCGCTTGTCGTCACTCATGCCGGCGAGGGGCGGCAGGCGCACGGTGATGGCGGTGACGATGAAGGTGATCAGTAGCGTCAGCCAGAAGTAGAAGTTCCACACACCCATCAGATCGAGGGTGCGGGCGACGATGATCATGAAGGTGGCAGAGACGGTGGAGAAGCCGGTGGCGATGATCGCCGCCTCCCGGGCCGAGTACTGCCCCGCCTGATAGACCCGATTGGTGATCAGCAGGCCGATGGAGTAGCTGCCCACGAAGGAGGCCACCGCATCGATGGCGCTACGCCCCGGCGTGCGCCAGATGGGGCGCATCACCGGCTGAACCAGCACGCCGATCAGCTCCAGCAGGCCATAGCTGATCAACAGCGCCAGGAAGATCGCACCAATGGGCACGATCAGGCCTACCGGGATCACCAGCTTGTCGAACAGGAAGGGCAGCATGTCCGGCTCGTGGAGGAAGGCCGGCCCCCAGCCGGTCAGTGCCATCAGCGCCGCGGCCACCCCGGCGATCTTCAGGACGGTAAAGATGCGCTCGGTGAGGTTGCGCCGCCAGTACCCCTTGAGCAGCGGGTAGGCGGCCCCGGCCACGATCAGCGCCAGGGCGTAGAAGCCGCTGAAGTCCCCGAGCAGGCTGCGCGCCCCGCCGACCATATGGTCGAGCAGGATGGTGCTGCGTCCGCCGAGTTCGATGGGCACGAAGAAGATCAGGATACCCAGCAGGCTGGGCACGAAGAGCTTGAGAATGGTGGCGACGGAGCCTCGCCGCGCCGGTGTTGCCTTGGGGGGAGAAGTGTCCACGGGTGAAGCCTCGCTTGTGATTGTTGGCCCGGGTCTCTGGGCAAAGAGCCTCGGGGCAGGGAAAGGCGTCCTTGCCATGTATATACAATACAATAGACAAAACCCCGCCCAACCGCCCACCCCAACCCTTTAGACTTTGGTCTTAACCCCTCCCCTTCCGATGCCTCCACATCGCGCCGATAGAAACATAAGCTATTGTATTTGGTAAAATTAAAGACAGTCTCGCCCAAAGAGACCAGGTCCTGTTTGCTCCGCCGCGACGGGATGACTTGACGGGCTTTTCGGGCTAGGCTAATTGTATATACATAACCCAGCCCAGTGAGGAGGCCGTTATGCCATCCCAAGCCACTCGCCGCCTCTGGCGCGATATCACTCTCTTCGATGGCCTGCAGACCCAGCCCGCCCCCATGGGGGTGATCGTGGCCGGCGAGCGCATCGAGCGGGTCGCGCCGATGAGCGAGCTCGACGCCGAGACCCTCGCCGGCTGCGAGCTGATGGCCAGCGGCGGCGTCATGACCCCCGGCCTGGTGGACTGCCATACCCACCTGGTCTTCGGCGGCTCCCGGGCCGACGAATTCGAGCAGCGCCTGGAAGGCGTCAGCTACGAGGAGATCGCCCGCCGTGGCGGCGGCATCATCAGCACCGTTACCGCCACCCGCGAGGCCAGCGAGGAGGCGCTCTTCGCCGCCGCCCGCCCGCGCCTCGAGGCATTGATGGCCGAGGGCGCCACCACGGTGGAGATCAAGTCCGGCTATGGCCTGACGGTCGCCGACGAACTGAAGATGCTGCGGGTCGCCCGGCGCCTGGGCGAGGCCCTGCCGGTGCGGGTGGTCACCACCCTGCTCGGCGCCCATGCCCTGCCCCCGGAGTTCCAGGGCGACAGCGACGGCTACATCCGACTGGTCTGCGAGGAGATGATCCCGGCCGCCGCCGCCGAGGGCCTGGCGGATGCGGTGGATGTGTTCTGCGAGCGCATCGCCTTCTCGGTGGCCCAGTGCGAGCGGGTCTTCGAGGCCGCCGAGACTCACGGCCTGCCCATCAAGGCCCACGCCGAGCAGCTCTCCAACCTGGGGGGCAGCGCCATGGCGGCCCGTCATGGGGCGCTCTCCGCCGACCATATCGAGTACCTGGACGACGCCGGCGTGGCCGCCCTGAAGCAGGCCGGCAGCGTCGCCGTGCTGCTGCCCGGCGCCTTCCACACCCTGCGCGAGACCAAGCTGCCACCCATCGAGGCGCTGCGTAACGCCGGCGTGCCCATGGCCGTGGCCACCGATGCCAACCCGGGCAGCTCGCCGATCTTCGATCCGACCCTGATGCTCAACTTCGCTTGCACCCTCTTCCGCCTGACGCCCCAGGAGGCCCTGGCCGGCATGACCGCCCATGGCGCCCGAGCCCTGGGACTCGCCCAACGCGGCCTCGGCCGTATCGAGGCCGGCGCCCCGGCGGACCTCTGCCTGTGGAGCGTCGACACCCCGGCGGCCCTGGCCTATGCGGTCCAGCCCGGGCGCCTGCGCCAGCGGGTCGTTAACGGCGAGGTGACCCATGACTAAGCCCATCGATATGTCCCCCTGGGCCGGCCGCGAGGATCCCGAGGCGGATAGCCTGCGCTGGCACCAGGTGATCGAGCCGCTCGAGGCCAGCGCCGCCCCGGGCGTGGCCCTGGTGGGCTTCGCCTGCGATGCCGGCGTAGCCCGCAACCAGGGGCGTATCGGCGCCGCCAAGGGCCCCCGGGCCCTGCGCAAGGCCCTGGCGCCGCTGTCCTGGCACCGTCGCGCTCCGGCCTATGATGCCGGCGATATCGCCTGCCATGGCGACAGCGACATGGAAACCGCCCAGGCGCGGCTGGCCGAGCGAGTCGCCGGGCTAATGGCCCAGGGTCACCTGCCCATCGTGCTGGGCGGCGGCCACGAGGTGGCCTTCGGCAGCTGGTCGGGCCTGGCCCGCCACCTGGAAGCCGGCGATGGCCCGGCACCGACGGTCGGCATCATCAACTTCGATGCCCACTTCGACCTGCGCGACCCGCGTCATGTGCGCTCCTCCGGCACGCCCTTCGCCCAGATCGCCGAGGCCTGCGAGGCCCGCGGCTGGCCCTTCCGCTACGCCTGCCTGGGCGTCAGCCGGGCCGCCAACACCCGGGCGCTGTTCAACCGGGCCGCCGAGCTCGACGTGCTGGTCCGCGAGGACCACGAGATCACCGCGGCCCGCCTGGACAGCCTCGCCGAGGAGCTCACCGCCTTTATCGGCCAGTGCGACCTCCTCTACCTGAGCATCGATATCGACGTGCTGCCGGCCTGCGAGGCCCCCGGCGTCAGCGCCCCCGCCGCCCACGGCGTGCCGCTGGCCCTGATCGAGCCGCTGCTCACCCGGGTGCGCGACAGCGGCAAGCTGGCGCTGATCGACCTGGCCGAGCTCAACCCCGACGTCGATATCGATAACCGCACCGCCCGGGCGGCGGCGCGGCTGATTCATCACCTAACGCTCTGATCGTCACGACACCCCATCACCGAACGACCGAACCACGAGGCAACTCCCATGACTCAACGCGATCCCCGTCACGACCCGTCCCGCCAGATCGGCGCCCCCACCGGCACCGAGCTCAGCTGCAAGAGCTGGCTCACCGAGGCGCCGCTGCGCATGCTGATGAACAACCTTCACCCGGACGTGGCCGAGCGCCCCGAGGACCTGGTGGTCTATGGCGGCATCGGCCGTGCCGCCCGTGACTGGCAGTGCTACGACACCATCGTCGAGACCCTCCGCCGCCTGGAAGACACCCAGACCCTGCTGGTGCAGTCCGGCAAGCCGGTGGGGGTCTTCGAGACCCACAAGGACGCGCCGCGCGTGCTGATCGCCAACTCCAACCTGGTGCCGGCCTGGGCCAACTGGGAGCATTTCAACGAGCTGGATAAGAAAGGCCT